>JALNZT010000065.1 GCA_023229135.1 Bacteroidales bacterium | reverse complement strand
TGCGTTGAGCACGTAGGACATATCCATAGGTGTTATATCAGGTAAAATTGATGGATCCAACCATTCTTCAATGATATATTCAACGCCATCAGCAATAGCAACAACACGCATGGTATAATTGCTATTAAAATCGTTGATATATTGTTTAAATGTAAGCTGAAGTGAAGATTGACCTTCAGTACTCATCATCGGGGTCATCAGGTAAAACGCATCCGTTCCTGAAGGACTCCAGTTGAATCTCATCTCGGGAGCAGTACCTCCGGCATTATTGGTGGTTTCTCTAACACCCCAGTTCGTTGTAACAGGAGAACTTGTCCAGCCTACAGGAAGTTCGCCATTTAACAATCCGTCAAATGATTCCAAGAACGGTGTGAAAGCCCCTCCACCACCGCCACCACCTATATCCCAGGTAGCAAAAGCTGTTGGGGTAACATAAAGGTTAGATGGACTGCTCAGCAATTCTTCGAGCAACCAGGTAAATGAAGCATCATCAAAGATGTCAACACCTAATTCCTCTACTATACCATATCCTGGTAGCATTACTTCAATATCGTAAGTACCACGACGGAAGGCATCCCAAGCAAAAGTACCTGAGTTGTCTAATATAGTATTGTAAACAAGTTCTAGATCTGGTTCTGACATATTAGCAAAAGTAACTGATGTGCCACCGGGAGCCTCAGCTGAGTTGAGTGTTACGGCCACGTCAACGGCTACTTCCATGTCTTTGTCTAAAACGTTAGAGAAGGTTGGAATTGAGACTTGTCCACCATCGTAATTGGCAGTAACTGCCCAACGGTAAACACCCCAATCCATAGTGCCCCAGTCGAAATCAACGAAGTCAAGCTGACTTGTGTTGCCAATTTCTTCTAAAGTTCCTGCTTGATAAACTTTCTCGCGCCATACTGTATAGTCAGCTATTCCTCTGCTGCTATATTCCGGACGGAAAGCTTTGGCATTCTCAATCTGAGTTGATGCTAATGCAGCACTTGCATTGGTGTTATAGCGGGGTTCAGTGTATTTACTAACCAGTTGAGTAACACTTCTGTTGGAAGCGTTGGTTGCAAATGCCCTAAGACTCCAAGTAACATTATTACCTGTACCTGTGCTCATGTGTATCCAAGAACCGGAAAAGTTAATCCAATCACCTTTCATATTAAGGCCAGGTGTTGAAGCAGCTGTACCACCAGTAGGGCTTGCACTATACATAGAAACCCAAAGCTGTTTAGTAACATCAATTGGCACTGGAACAGTGAGCTCTACTTCGTTCCAGTCTTCCAACGTTAGACCAGTTAGATCTTGTGTATGAACTACAGTTGCTGTTCCGGCTTCTAAATCACCTTCATAAATATTTAGTGTATTTACGTCTGGTGCGGCAGTGTTAAATATGGCAATTTTTGTTAATGATGCGCCTGCCAGGTCTTCCAGATCTGTCGGATCAAAGCTAATTGCCCAGGAGAATGGTGCTCCGGCACCAGCCCACCAATATTGAGTAGGAATACCATTATTATCATAAGCCAGCCATTCTTCAATCAATGGAGGAGGAGGAGGAGGTGTTGAGCCACCCCAAGATACCTGAACTTTATCTTCATCTAATTCAAAAGCAACTACATCCGCTACCGGATAAGGTGATTCTGTTAGATAAAAATCATTCGTTAAGGTTCCACCATGAAGAACTGTTTGTCCGGATAAGGTCTGACTATTAAAATCAGCAGCACTCACAGTGTAGTTATATAATCCTGCATAAACCTGGCTTGCATAAGCACCGGTTTCGTCAGTAACTAAAGCATAAGTTCCATTAGTGCCTTGTATGCGAACGCTTGCGCCTTCAAGTGGCTCATTGCTCAGGGCATCATATACAAATCCATTAGCTGTACCTACACCTTTGGTGGCGATATTAGCTGTATTGGAAGCAGCAGATTCTCCTTCGTCATAAACAGACGTTACATAATAAGAATAGGCTGTGTTGCGGGCTAAACCAAGATCGGTAAAGCTAGCGTTTGCAACAGGTGTGGATGTAATCTTAACACCATCGCGGTAAACATTATAGCCAACAAAAGCGCGGTTTGTAGGGCCTGTCCATGTTAATGAAGCACTTACAGTTGTTGAGCTTTCACCGGGATCATTCACGGTTGCAGCAAGGGCAGAAGGAGGCGTGATGGTGGTCGTGAAACCCCAAACTTCGCCGCTTGTTGTGCCATTGTTGTTTCTGGTGTCAATACGCCAGAAGTACTGTAGGTTAGGATTTAAACCTGATAAGGTGTAAGAACCGTTTACAGCAGTATTTGCTGTTGCCCAATCCTTAACAACCGTTGCAGGTGGGTAAGTTGTACCCAGTACTACACGGTAATCCATGGTGTTTGCACCCCATGACCAGGTTAGGTTGCTACCATTTATAATGTTAACAGCGCCATCAGCTGGAGTAAGGTTAGTTACTGCATCAGACGCTGGCATAGCCGTTGGTGTATAGTCAAGGATAAAATCAGCACCAGTAGTACTAACAACCAGGTAATACACACCTTCAAAAAGCTCAAGGCCGGTAGCTGTTGTGGTAGCTGATACTAAAGCATTATCTGTATCAGGACCACCTACACCGTCAAAGTCAGCTGGGTAAAGGGCCATTTTAGCATCAGTACCTGTAAGATCAATATCAACGATAATATCCCCAGCATCAACATCTATCTTATATACGGCGTCCCAGCCATCAGCGGTTGCACCAGGGAGATCGTAGTTATTTACGAAGCTGCCCATGGCCACATTATCAGGGAAGGCAACAGCATCTGCATCAAAAGCCATTTCCCAAACATCACCGGCAACCGGTGTATAAGCGTTTCCGGTATAATCGGCTGTAAGAACAGCGCGACTACCAAAGAACATGGCAAATGAACCATTAAATAGGCCATCGGCAACTGCTGCTGCACTATTAGTGATACCAAACTCGGTGGTTGTTGCTCCTGAAGCCAGAACGTATGGCAACTGAGGGGTAACTACCTGAAGAAATCCACCAACGTTATTGTCGATATCGGCTTGGGTAATTTCGAAGTCGCCACCGCCAGGGTTATTAATTATCTCGAAAGCAGCTGGTTTCATCCAGGCACCAATGGGGCGATCGCCCATATCCAAATTGGCGTTAAGGATTTCGAGGCCAGGAGGTGTCAGCACTTCATAAACCGTAACCAAATCGATAACATTGGCACGACCAAAATTATCTAGCCCTTCAAAAGCCACTTGATAGGTTGCTGATGGATTAGGAAGTTCAAGGTCAAACATTGTCCAGGCATTAATATTATTGGTAAAGTTTTGTATAAGAACCCATGGGTCTGCTTCACTAATCCTATAATATACTGCAGTAGTATTTTGATCACCAAACCAATCTTCCTGTCCTAGATAAAAAGATACTCGAGCTACAGGAGTAGCTGATAAATCAAGCGGAGGAGAAACAAGCTTAGTTTTAGGAGTACTACCACTGCTAACAAATCTGGCGTTACGTGTTCCATCAAAAGCAGTTGTAATAGCACCACCACTTGATCCGGCAGCAAAAGTCCACAAAGCGGATCCTGCCTCTTGAATCTGTCTCCAATCAGCAACGGTTGTTGAAGCAACTTCAAACGACTCGATGAAAGGAAAAACAGTAACAGTTGCTGGAGGTAGTACCTCAGCAATAGTCATATCCAGCACGGGAATACAGTCTGGTGATGCCCAGGTATCAGCCATAACATAATAGGTACCGGGAGCTAGTGTTCTTTGAAGGCTACGCGGAGATGCTGAACTACCTGTTGAAATCCAAAAATTACCGGCACCCAAAGGCCCTGTTGGGCAGGAAGTAAACAAACCAAGCCCGGAATAGGTAGTAGTTTTGGGATCCATTGTTATGGTTACTTCGGTTTCCGCAGTAACATTTAGTTCATAAATAATGTCCTCACCTCCGTCATACCAACCAAGGTCACTATCTTGGTAGGTGTTGCCTCTGCCGCAGGTAGTATTCCCCATATCTGCATAGGGCAGATCAGCGGGAATATTCACAACGATAGGCGTTGTACAGTTGTCGCCAACAGCGCGTCCGTCCGATTGCGGCACTTCAACTGTTGGACCATGAAGGGCTTCTATTTCAGCTTGCTTGCTTGCGTCATTTTGCGCAAACAAGTTGCCTGAACTACCGAACAGGAATAACCCCATTGTCAGTAACAGAAGCCATCGTGAAAAAGTAAGATAACTTTTCATAATGATAATAAATTGGTTAATAAATAAAAATGATTTGATTGAACTATTAATTGAGAATGGCTGCCTCTGTAGGAAACAGCACACAATAATTCCAAAGGTAAGAAGCGTGGTTGATAAGTTCGCTGTGTAAAACAATTCATGTATTTACTTTTAATAAACTAACAAAGCCCTATTCTTTTTTAAAAAATTATTCTGAAATCAGACTATTGTAGAGTTATATCTCGACAAAAAAACGTCTGACAATAAAGCATTTTAAACAAAAAAAAGCTTGTTAAGTGATTCAAAATTGGCCAATAAAACGTGCGGACATCAGGTTGTTGATCTATGTCCCACATTTTATAGACAAAGTTGCAAAGGTTTACCCCTACTCTTCGGCTGTTGAGACTCCAATAAAAACAAGGCTTTCATAAGATAGTAGAAAAAAACAAGCCCAACAACCACTCAGCTAACAGTTTGACGAATTAGTGGCTATTCAAAAAACTTTTTGAGAAAAACACATAAAAAAACCCCGGCCACCAAATTTTGGAGGCCAGGGTAGATATAGTCAGGAATAGATGTCTATTCCAGTATTAAAGCTTAGCGTACGATGCTCATACGTTTTGTTACCAAACCGTTTTCGGTGTTGATACGAACCATATAGATACCGGCTTCATAAGTAGCGATATTCAATTGTGTTCTTTCTGCACTGAGTTCGCGGTCGTAAACAACCTGACCAATTGCGTTAATTACAGTGATGCGGTTCATATTGGCCGCTTCAATGGTAACGTTTTCAGTGGCAGGGTTAGGATACAAACGTGCTGTAGCAGTACCCAATTCGTTTACGTTGGTAACGAATACGGCAACAAAGTCGTTTTCCGGGTTAGCTTGTGCCATAGCAGGTTCTGATTCGCAAGTAGCGTTTTCCAAGTTATAGAAAGCAGTAACCTGATAGTAATAATCAGTTTGTGCTGCTACGTCAGTATCGAAATAACCGAAGCTTGCAACGCCTTCTTCAAATGGAACAGTTGCGATGAGTTCATAGTTGCTATTGCTTGTTGAACGGTAAACATTGAACAGTTCGAGTTCGCGGCCTGCTCTTGATGTTGCATCAGGGAAGAATGCCTGAGCACTTGGTTTTCCTGTAACAATAAAGCTTTCGCCAGTGTTTGAAATCTGATCAACAGGTTTATCCATTGGCAGGGCAGCAGTGGCACCGGCTACAGTAGTTACATAACCACGTAAGTTCCAGCTGTAAGGTGCAAGCACATCACTAAGATGTTCCCATGTAGTTCCATCAATTGTAATGTAGTCGCTATTTGGGCTACCGGTATAGTTACCGCAAGCAGCAGGGAAGTTTACACCATCGGTGGAGTAAACAGCAATCCAGAGTTGTTTAGTTACGTCAAGCAATACTGGCGTGGTCAAAGTTACCTCTTCATATACTTCAATTCCTAAACCACCTAATGGTTGGGTATGCAGTAATGTAGCAGCATTGTTACCTTCGTAGATACGCAACTCATCGGTTGCACCGGTTCTGTTATAGAGCATGATCTTGGTCAACGAAGCACCATCATATTCTGCCAGCTGTGCCGGGTCAAATTTGATAGCCCATGTAAAGCTTGCAGGACCACCGATACCGTCAACGTTTACGCCATCGTCATAGAATAACCAATCAGCAACAACGTTTACTGGTGAGTTCCATTCGATCATGGCACCCCAAGCATCTGTTGTCCAGAGGTATTCGCCTGTGAGTGCTTTTGGAGCATCACAAACTATATTCAGGTCAACGTCAACACATTCGGTGAGGCAAGATTCGCCGCCGTCTTCGTAAACGTAAGTGATACAGTAAGTATAGGCACCAAAGTCAACGTTTTCGTCAACGTAAACGTTACCTTGTACGGCATCAGCAATCAGCATACCATCACGGTAAACATTAACGCCAACAACGCCTTCGGGGAGTTCACCTCCGCCGCCGCCACCGCCGCCTTCAGCGATATTTACGATTCCGCGGATATTCCAGTTGTAGTTAAGCGTTGGGGCAATCGTTGTGAGTTCGTCCCATGCATCGTTAAAGTACATCCAGGCACCTTTTCCAGCCACCATTGGGCCTGCATCAACACCTGCAGGATAACCACCGGTGGTAGTAACTGAATAACCAATCCAATACTCATTGCCTTCGGTGAGGCTAACAGCTTCGGTTAAGTTTACAGTTGTCCAAGTTGCCGCAGTAACCATTGCGGTCACATCTTGTGAATATACTTCGGTTCCGGGTGTTCCATAAGAGCCACCTTCCCAAACTTTTACGGTAACATTGGTAAAGAAATTATCATGGATAACAAACTTCACATCAGTGAGTTCGTATTCACCATAATAGGCAGCCAATTCAGCAGCGGTGAAACGTACGGCACTCATAAAGCTTACAGCACCACCTGTTCCAACAGCGTTATTATCATAGTCGCCATCATAGTGAATCTCAACGGCTTCGCGGCTGCGTGTACTTTGGAAACCAAGTTCGGTACCTGTAACAGCTTTTGAAGATTGAGCAGTAAATTCGAAATCACCTGAATAAATGCTGTTATTCATTGCACGTGTAGCTCTGTTAGCCTGACCAACTGTTGCGGGGGCATCATTAAATGCAAAGTTTGCAGCTTGTGTACCAATCGAGAAGTCGTCAACCATCAGGAAGAATGCATCGTTAGAAACACACTGGATTCCAACATAAACTTCTTGACCGGCATAAGCACTCAGGTCATAAGAGAATTCTGTCCAAGCATTTGCAGGAGCTTCAACGAATGAACCAGGCGTGATAATGGTAAAGTCAGCCGGATTGGTTCCTGTGGTAGAAACACCTACTTTGAATCTTTCCAAACCATAGTCGGCTGTATAAGATTTAGCCCAGAAATTAACATTATAACCGGCACCGATGGCAGTCATTGGAGCGATCAGCCAGTCGTTGTTAGGAGCAACTTCTGAAGCAAAACATGCAGCGAATTTATCTCCTGAATGCGCAGGGGTATCTCCAAGTGCAGGCGTAGTTGCAGAAGGATTAAATAGGATAAAGGCTTGTGCCAAATAGGTGTTTGGCCAGTCAATACCGCTCATACCATACGTTGTACTTCCGTCAACATCCACGTTTGTCCATGGTGCGAAGTCTAATGCAAAGTCAGCATGACCTTCAAAATCATCTGAGAAACCATCACCTGGAGGTGGAGGTGGAGGAGTTGTGCCGCCCCATGTAAGGGTAACATCTTGTCCATTAACTTCAGCAGCAAGGTCTTCTGGTCCAGCATAGTTGTCGCAGCTTAAATAGGTCCAGGTATAGTTCATTTTTTCTGAGATACCATTGCTATAAACAGCAGCTACTTCGGCAAAGTATTCTTCACCATCTACGAGGTCTGTAACGTCGTATTGATAATAGGTATTCGGTGTGTCAGCTTTATAGATGCCATCCAACCAAACTTTATAGCCTTGAAGCTCGCGGGTTCCGGGAGCATAAAGCATAATGTTGTCGATATTCCACCAGTTCATGTCGAAGGCAGCACCATCAAATACAAAAGCAACCTGGAAATCAGTGGCACCTACACCATGTGCTGAAGTAAGCGTTACCACTTCGTTAACAGCAGGAGCATCGGCAGCAGGCCAACTCATAACCTCATATTCAACGCCATCAGCGATTGTTACCAACTGAATGGTATAACCACCACCAAAATCGTCGATTATGTGATCAAAACTCATTTCAATCTCAGTTTGAGAAAGCGTACTCATCATGGGCGAAATGAAGTAGAACCTGTTGGTGGTATTCGGACTCCAGTAGAAACGTACTTCGGGTTCTGTGCCACCAGCAAGATTAGTTTGGCTCATCTGCCAGTTGTTTGTTTCGGGTATTCTTGTCCACGCATCAATTCCCTCTGAGAAGTCTTCGATAAATGGCTCAAAAGGAATCACACCACCTGCGCTCCATGTTGCAAAACCGGTTGGTGATACATACAGGTCAGAAACAGGCAACAATAACTCTTCAAGCATCCAAACGAAAGCTTCAGGGCTATCAATAACATAGTCTGAAATTTCAATAGCACCGAAACCAAGCTTTTCAGCGTAGATGTCGTAGGTGCCTTTGCGGAAATCATCCCATGCAAAATATCCTGTTGCATCAAGTTGTGTAGTGTAAGTCAGATCCAAATCAGGTTCTGATGTATTAGTAAACGATACATTAGTCCCTTCTGGGCTATCACCACTGTTGGTAGTAACGGTAACGCTTACAGTTGTATTCATGTCTTTGTCAAGACAGTTAGAGAACACGATCTCTGATTCATTGTTGCTATACTCAGCTACAACACCCCATTTGTAAACGCCGCTTGTGGCTGCGCCCCAAGTGTTGTCAGTAAATAGGCTATCCAAGGTAAATCCAAGGAATTGCAGCTCGCCAGTTACGCAGCTTGTGCGATACACGTTGAATCCTAAGAGTTCTCGGCTGCTTTGGCTTGAAGCATGCACTGCATTTGCAGACGTATTTAGTTGTCCGCTTCTTGCAAAAGCAACAGTTTCATTGGCGTTATAATTGCTTGTAGCTTCGGCTTTTGGAAGCTCAGCAGAACGCATTGTAGCCATATCGGTTACATAACCACGTAAGTTCCAGGTACCATCTAATCCTAATACACTAAGGTTATCCCATACTGCACCGTCAAGTGTAATCAGGTCACTATTTGGGCTACCGCTATATGTACTAATAGCTGCGGGAAAGTTTGTGCCATCGGTGGTGTAAACTGCAATCCACAGTTCTTTGGTAACATCAAGCATAACGGCATCTGTCAATTCTACTTCTTCCCACACTTCAACACCTAAACCACTAAGCGTTTGTGTATGAAGCAAGGTAGCAGCGTTTGTACCTTCGTAAATTCGCAGCTCATCAGCAGCAGCAGTTCTGTTGAAGATTTCAATTTTGGTAAGTGAAGCACCATCGTAATCGACTAACTGATCTGGATCAAATTTGATAGCCCATGTAAAGGTTTGAGGGCCACCGATTCCGTCAATGTTAACACCGTCGTCATAATACAACCATTCGGCTATATCTCCGCCGCCGCCGCCACCGCCGCCGTTGCCGCTCCAGTCAAGCTGAACTACAGCGTCGGAAAGCTCAGTAGCAATAACTTCATCAACTGCATAAGGGAACTCAAGCAGCACGAAGTCGTTGGTAACGGTTTCACCAAAGGTGATTACAACGCCTTCTAAAGTTTGTGATTCGTAAGTATCAGCAACTACGAGGTAATCGTAAGTTCCATCAACAACTTCACCTGTATAGAAACCGCTAGCATCGGTAGTAAATTCAAAGCTATAGTCTTCGTTGAAAACTATAATTGAAGCACCTTCGATAGCAGCACCACCGTCAAAAGCGGTAACTGTACCGTTTACATAACCACCACCTGTGATTTCAACATCTTCGGTGCAAGTAACACCTTGACAGGTTTCTGCGCCACTGTCATAAACATAAGTGATGCAATAGTTGTAAGTTCCAAACTCAAGATCTTCGTCAATGAAAGAAGCAACAACACCATCTTCAAAGTCGATTAGGGCATATTCTTCGCCATTGCGTGAAATAACTACGCCATCAACTGTATCCATGGCAGCAGCGTCAAGGTTAGTCCAGGAGAGTTCGATATCCAATGTTCCAACCAATTGTGTAGCTGCAAAATCAGCAGGAGTAGCATAGTCTTCACAAGGAACATAGATAAAGCTGGCAGCAGCTTTGTCTGATTGGCCTGTTGTGTAAACAGCGGCAACCTCAACGAGGTAAGTTTCACCAGCAGTTAAAGTTTCGCCAAAAGTAGTTCCAAGTTGGTATTCTTCTTCAGTAAGTTCGCCAAGGAGTACTTCATCAAGGAAGATTTTGTAAGTAGCAAACGAACGGCCTGCTACAGGAACATCGGTAACAGTAACGTTATCAATAGCCCAATATAAATCATTAGTTCCTACATAACGGAAACGTACCTGGAAGTTAGCGTTTTTGTAAGCTGTGACATCCAAACTTTCAAAATCTGTTGTTGTGTACCACGAGCCATAGTCTTCACCTTCATAAACAGCAACTTCTACCCAGTTAGCACCATCATATACTTCAACTGAAGCTCTGTCGGTAGTTCCTGAATAATCTTGATATACCTGATCAAACTGCACAAATAGTGAAGAAGCTGAAGCGGTATTCATTACAGGAGAAACAAGCAATTCGTCTTGTGAATTTGAATCCCAGCGAACGTATGCATAAGGAGTTCCATCAAAGTTATCATAAATATCTTCCTCAATAATCCATGTTCTAACGGCATTTGTCTGTTCAACAGTCCATTCGCCAAAGCCATTGTTGAAATCCTGCATCACCGGCTCAAAAGGAGCGGCAACACCGGCATCCCAGCTAGCAAAAGCTGTAGGAGTAACATACAGATCAGCAGGCACAGCCAAAAGCTCTTCGAGCAGCCATTCAAATGAAGTGGCTTCGTAGATATCAGCAGTTTCTGTGATTACAGCATATCCGGTTTTTGCTACTTCAATATTATAAGAACCTTTACGGAATGCATTCCATTCGTGTTCGCCAGTTAATCCCAATACGATACCATACTCCAAGTTGAGGTCTGGCTCACTGGTGTTGGTAAAGGTAACAACAGTTCCGCCCGGGCTATCTGCTGAGTTCAATGCTACGATTAGATCAACCACAGTTAACATGTCTTTGTCTTGTGAGTTTGAAGCAACAAGAGCTGCTTCGCTTTGGCTATAAACAGCTTTCACATACCATTGGTAAACGCCCCAATCCTGAACACTCCAATCAAAATCAACGAATTGATATTGTGAAGTGGTACCGATCATTTCCATAGTGCCTGGAAGATATTCGCGCATACGCCAAATTTCAAACTCAACCAAAGCGCGGTCGCTGCCTTGTGCTGTAGCATCGAAATTGTTATCGAACATGAATTTATTCCACATTTTCTGAACGAGTTCTTCGCTCATTCCTTTTGTATTAAAAGGCATAACTTGTGGTGCAAAAGTGGTAGCGTCGAAGCTCCATTCAATCAGAATGTTTTCGCCAAATTCGCTGGCAGTAACAACGGCAACAGGATAAGCGGTTTCGAGCAGGATGAAATCTTCAGTAGTTGTAGCATCATAAGCTACAACAACATTTTCCATAGTGGCAGTGATATAACCATCTTTAACAACAGTTAGGTCATAAATACCGGCTAAAAGATCAAGCGTGTAATTTCCTGTAGCAGTTGTGGTAGCTTCGTAAGACTGGGCTACGCCAAATTCGTCTTCACCTGCGATGCTCACTACAGCACCAGCAATGTTCAATGCAGTAATTTGATCTTTAACGTTTCCGCTCAATGTGCCTTCGCCAGTAACTTGTACGGTGAAAGCTGTTGACATAGCTGATTCGCCTTCGTCAAAAATTGAAGTAACGGTATAGTCATATCCTGTCATATTGTATGCAGGAGCTAGGTCAGTGTATGTAGCTGCAGTTAGCATAGCAGTTGTGTTAAGCTTTACACCATCCTTGAAAATGTTATATCCGAGGAATGCGCGGTCAACTGGGCTTTCCCAAGTTAAAACAACGTCTTCACCCTCATAAATCTCAGCATCAGCTGTTAAAGCAGAAGGAGGAGTAAGTGTGGTAGTGAACCCCCAGATATCTCCCATTGTAGGAGTTGTATTGTTGTTATTCCTTGTATTTACCTGCCAGAAATACTGAATATTAGGTTGTAGGTTACTCAATTGATAAGTGGTAGTAACTGCATCTGCCCAATCTACAACGATATTTGCAGGAGGATAAGTAGTTCCTAAAACAACTTGATATTCAAGCGTGTTATTACCAAAAGCCCACTCAAGCATATCAATATTGGTGATATTAGTAGCGCCATCAAGAGGAGCAACTATTGAAGCAGCATCAGCATCAGGCATAGTAACAGCGGTAACATTAAGATCGTAACTTGCAGCAGTTGTGCTAACTACGAGGAAATAATCACCAGCAAAAAGCTGCAAATCAGTAGCAGTACCTTCTGCAGCATAAATTTCGTTGCCAGCAGCAGGACCTTCGTTGAGGCCAAATGGAGCATAAATAGCCATTTTAGCATCAGCGCCAGTCAGATTTACTGAAACTAGTTGGTCAGTAGCCAGTGTAAATGAATACACAGCGTCAAACCCATCAGCAGCAACACCTGTTAGCAAGTAATTGTCTTTCAGGCTAGCAGTTGAAACAGCAGCATCAGTAAAAGGTAAGGCAGTGATTTCGAAAGGGTTTTCGTAAACATCGCCCTGAACCGGTACGTACGAAGTAGCCCGAAGACCAGCAACAGTAACATTACGGTTAAAGCCCCATTGCGCTACAAATTCACCTTCTAAAAGGCCACCCAGTGCGCTTCCGTTTGTGTTTACAAATACCTTAACTGATTCGCCGGCAGCGACGGTCATCGGGAAACTTGTTGCGTCGAGGCCAAAAAAGGCGGGCGCATCCAGTTCAGCGTTGTTAAGGATAATTTCATCACTCGATGTGTTGGTAAGCGTATAAGCTACCGAACGCATCCATGCGTTGATCGGACGTTCGCCGAGGTCCAGTGGATCAGGCGTAATTTCCAATCTTTGAGCAGTGGCCTGTGTGCCTAACAGCATAAAAGCTGCGGCAAACAGTAAAAACCATCGTTGGATGGTAGTTTTTCTGTTCATAATTAAAATTGATTTAATGAATAAATAAAATAATTGAAAAAAAGAAACAACCGTACCACAGGCAAGGCAGGTAGCCTGTGAAGCACGGTTGCTATGTTTTACAAAAGGAGAAATATAAGTATAAAAAAACTCCATAATCTATTTTCAACAAAAACAATAAGGCAGGAAAATCAGGCAGGAAAAATCAATACAATCTTACCACCGGACTACTGCCGAAATCTGCTGTTTCAATAAAATTGGAGTTGTACTATCTCACTTGGTTGGTCATAAGACAAGGATGAAGCCAAAAACCCCCACTCAGGTTTAGTCAAAAAGCCAATAAAATCAATGCTTCCATAAGGTATTGATAAAAAAATGTAAGCGAACGTCCATCTAATTAGAAGGTTAACAAATCTGCCTAAGCATAAAATAATAATTAAAAAAATCCGGCCTACCAAAATGGCGACCCAAGTTGAGTGTGAAGTCAGGGTGCAACTGTTTTACGTCGCCTTTTAATCACACCCTGACCAGCACAAGAAGCGTCGGATAGTATCATCGTATTTGGTAAAACCCCCAAAGCTTTTCGAAAAACTTTGGGGGTTGTAATGAAAAAAGGAGCACCGTTGCCGATGCTCCTTCTCTGTTTTGAAGTTCTAATAACTTCTATGATTTATTATCTGACAATGGTCAAAC
>JALNZT010000025.1 GCA_023229135.1 Bacteroidales bacterium | reverse complement strand
AAATCTTAAATAGGTTAACGCGATAAGATATCTGGCTGTTACTATTTTATAATTAACGCTTTATCATGCTTTCAATAAGCAAAATGAAATCATTAACAGGTTCAATATAAGGCATTACTTTGTCTTTTCAGTAGATGAAGGTGTAGGAGGAGTTTTCTGGTCGCCCGTACCCGATGAGTTGATTACAGCTGTTAATGAAACGCATGACGTGCTACATCCAGTTATGTATCCCAATCCTGCTAATGAATTCATATCTCTGCAATTATCCAAAGGATCTGAAAATCAAAGCGCTGTAATAATTACCGATGTTATGGGAAGTGTGCAGTATAAAACAATAATTCAAAAGGAGGGAGCTAAGGAAGTTATTATTCCTGTTAAAGACTGGAATTCCGGAATTTACCTTTGCACCGTTATAACCGGAGAATCAAAAACCACCGGAAAATTCATTGTTGAATAAACACAGACCAAGAAGCATAAGCTGCTTCCTTGTGAACTAAGGCTGTGTGAAAGGTTCATAAAGTAAATATCCCATGACGTTCAAAAGTTTGTGTTCACGGTCTGTTAAACATTTCATTTTATTAGGTACGAGGCAGACATGATATTTGCTGACGATCTCGTTTGTAGCGAATGCTACAGGATAATTCCACGAAGTAAATACTTCGCGGAACGTGCAAAGTTTTATCAAAACCAATCAAAACAATATTTTTCAACACTAAAACTATAGTTTTTGGGATACACCCGTAAAGAATCCTTATTTTTACAGCCTAAAACAGCCTTATGATAGTTTTTAGACTGATTCTGGAAAGTTTGCATTTTGCAATCTCGGCACTGGTAGTCAATAAGGTACGCACAATATTATCCTTACTTGGTATTACCATTGGCATATTTTCTATTATCGCTGTTTTCTCGGTTTTCGATAGCCTGGAAAAAGCTATACGCTCTGATATCAGTTCGCTGGGCGACAATGTGTTGTTTATCCAAAAGTGGCCCTGGGCGATGGGCGGTGCCGATTATCCCTGGTGGAAATACTGGCAGCGACCCGAAGCCAGCCTGCGCGAGCTGGAAATGTTACAGGATCGCAGCAAAGCAGCGCAAGCATTTGCTTTACAGGTATCTACCTCGCGAAACCTGAGTTATCGCAACACCACTATTGAGCAAACGTCCATCATTGCTGTCTCGCATGATTACGACCGCGTAATGACAATGGATATTGCTCAGGGCAGGTATTTTGCGCCCATTGAATCACAAACCGGGCGCAACGTTATTATTATTGGCGCTGATGTGGCCGAAACCTTGTTTCCAAATACAGATCCGGTGGGTAAATCTGTAAAAGTTTTTGGCCTGCGCATGGATGTGATTGGCGTGCTTAGAAAAGCCGGCAACAGTATTTTTGGAAACTCAAACGACAATTCGGCCTTTATCACCGTCAATTTTGCCCGCGATGTTATCGACCTGCGCAACATGGGAACAAGTATTATGGCGCGCACCAAACCCGGGCTCACCAACGAAGAATTAAAAGACGAACTCACCGGTATTATGCGTTCTCTACGCAAGCTAAAACCTGCCGCCGAAGACAATTTCGCCATCAATGAAATGGACATCATCAACCGGGGTTTCGATCAGCTTTTTGGTGTAATTGCTATCGCAGGCTGGATTATTGGCGGCTTTTCACTGCTGGTTGGCGGCTTCGGAATTGCCAATATCATGTTTGTGTCTGTAAAAGAACGTACTAACCAAATCGGTATCCAAAAATCGCTGGGTGCTAAAAATTATTTTGTGCTTCTGCAATTTCTCTTCGAAGCCATTTTCCTGTCTATTATGGGCGGCATCGTTGGCTTGCTTATCGTGTTTTTGCTGGCTGTCGGCATCAGTAGTGGCACAAGCTTCGAGATGAGCCTTTCGGTGGGCAACATCATCCTTGGGCTTGTTGTTTCGGGGTTTATCGGCTTGTTATCAGGCTTTATTCCGGCTTGGTCGGCATCACGCCTGGATCCTGTTGAAGCCATGCGCGCCAATTTTTAATGATTCGTAAGTTTGTATTATATAACTTATAAGCTGATAAGAATAAGCTGCTCAATGAGTTAATTCCAATGGTTTTAAAATCTGGAAAAAGATCAGATATAATTGTTATTTTTACCAGATAAAAACAGACTTCATGGAATATAGGTGGGTATATAAACAAGATGGTGAATCGCAGGTGGTTAAACGCCTGAGTGATGAACTGTCGATTAACACTTTACTGGCTAATTTATTGGTGCAGCGGGGTGTTTCCACTTTTGAGGAAGCCCGTTATTTTTTCCGCCCGCTAATCACTCATTTGCACGATCCGTTTCTGATGAAGGATATGGACAAAGCGGTGGAGCGTGTTTTAAAAGCCATCGAGACCAACGAAAAAATCATGATTTATGGCGATTATGATGTCGATGGCACCACCGCAGTGGCCTTGATGTACACCTACCTGAAAAAATTCTTTAAAAAACGTATAGAGTTTTATATACCAGATCGTTACGACGAAGGCTACGGCATTTCCTACAAAGGCATAGATTATGCTGCCAACCATGGTATTAATTTGGTGATAGCGCTGGATTGCGGCATAAAAGCGGTAGAAAAGATTAAGTATGCCAGCGAACGAAAAGTAGATTTTATTATCTGCGATCACCACCGCCCGGGCGATGTTTTGCCACCGGCAGTTGCTGTTTTAGATGCCAAACGTGCCGATTGTAACTATCCTTTTAAAGAGCTATCAGGAGCCGGAGTAGGCTTTAAATTGGTTTCGGCCTTAGCCAAGAAACAGGGAGAAGATTTTAATGACCTAATCCCACTGCTTGATATGGTAGCGGTGAGCATTGCCGCTGATATTGTGCCTATAACAGGCGAAAACCGGGTGTTAGCCTATTTTGGCTTGCGACAGATTAATACCAATCCACGACCAGGTTTTGAAGCCGTTTTGAACTACGCTAAGGTGGTTCGGCGTGAAATTCCTGATGTCAAAACCGGCAATGTGCTTACGCGCGTGCTTACCATCAGCGATTTGGTGTTTTTGATCGGGCCGCGCATCAATGCCGCCGGCCGTATCGAAAAAGCCAGTGATTCAGTGCGTTTGTTGCTATCAGAAAGGATGAGCCATGCCGAAAAACTGGCTGAAGCCATCAACGATATGAATACTGAACGCCGCAGCCTCGACAACCAAATTACCGAAGAAGCACTGGCTATGATAGAAGATGACAGCCTTTTAAAAACAGCCAAAAGCACTGTGCTGTATAACGAAAACTGGCATAAAGGGGTGATAGGTATCGTAGCATCAAGGCTTACAGATAATTATTATCGGCCAACGATTATTCTTACCCGATCTGACAAATTTATCACGGGCTCGGCACGATCGGTCAAAAATTTTGATGTGTATGACGCCATCGACTATTGTTCTGATTTGCTGGAGCATTTTGGAGGGCATAAATATGCTGCCGGTCTTTCATTAAAACCAGAAAATCTAAAGCTGTTCCAAAATAAGTTTAATAACTACGTTCGTCAACATATTACTGATGAGCTACTTATACCGGAAATAGAAATTGATTTAAAGATCAACTTTGCCGATATCACAGATAAGTTTATCCGTATCCTCAAGCAGTTTGCACCTTTTGGCCCGGGTAATATGGCGCCAGTTTTTCTATCCGAGCAGGTTATTGACACGGGTCGTTCACGTATTGTTGGACAAAAACATCTTAAACTCGACCTGATGCAAAAAACAAGTCGTTCGAAGGCCGTTTCTGCTATCGCATTTCAGCAGGCACACCATTATGAGCGTATCCGCAGCGGCGAAGCTTTTAGTATTTGCTACCAATTAGAAGAAAATGAATGGCAAGGCAAAGTGAGCCTGCAACTCAATGTGAAGGATATCAAGTTTGAAGGAGACGAATGACAGCTTCTTTGTGGTAACTAAACCTCTTCGTGTGGGCTTATTTTCTGTAATTTGCGTAGGTTATAGGCAAACCAAATCATCACGAAACCAAAAAACAAGGCTAAAATCCCACTCAAAACAATGAGGGTTTTGGCAGCATTGAAAGGGTCAAGGACGAGCAGTAATCCGAAGATAAGGCTGATCACCGCATTGATTACGAAAAAGTTTTTATTGCCAAATCCAGGGCTAACATTCACAAGAACAATCAATTGCACTACTCCCATTAGAATAGCCCAAGCACCTATTAGTAGAATGAAAAAGTTGATGGTTTCTTGGGTATAAAACAAGATTAAAATGCCAAGGATAGCCATCACAATCGTTTGGAAAAGCATCATGCCATAAGGCAAATTTTTCTTAGAGCGATTAAAGCTGATAAAGCCGAAAATTAGTCCGGTAAGTAGGACGATGATGCCCGTATAGCGTGCAATTATGATAAGTGTACCTTCGGGCAGCGTAAGTGCCAGAATGCCATAAATCAGCGCGATAACGCCATTGATAGCGAAGGACCACCAGTTGCGGGACAGATGTGTTTTCATAAGACGATTTTTTATAATTTTTAAGCTTGTTAGCTGTAAATAAGCGGTTTGAAAATTTATCTATGGTTTGATTTTAATTCTATAAGTGTGCATTTTTTACAGTAGAAAATATTAAAAATTAGGTTTATACGTTAAAATAAAGATTCAAAGATAACCTTTCCCATCAAGAAAACACCAAAAATTATTAGCCCGATACCGGCAATTTTATTCAGCTTTCTAATCATTTTGGAGGTAAAAAACCCTTTGATGGTGTATGCACCGTATGCTTTTAGCAAATCGCTGGTCAGCACTATAATTAAAGTACCGCTGAAAAAGCTGGTTAGTTTTACTTCGTCGCCACCCATACGTGCCGAAATACCTACCACTACGCCAACCCAAAAAATCCAGACGAAAGGATTGACGATATTCATAAAGAAGCCTTTTGCGATATAAGTGAACCATCTTGGGCTGCTAATTTGCACGGGAAGTTCTACCGTATCATTAGTATCTTCGGCTGGCACTTTCACCTTTCGGGTATAGGTTACCAGGCCAAAAATTATCAGAATAATACCGCTGCTAATTCCAAAATAAAGGTAGTTACTTGGCTCTGTAACAATTTGTACTGCTCCCATAAGGCAGAGTACTACCATCAGTACATCATTAAAAAAAATACCAACCGCAAGCAATGCAGCAGGGCCAAAACCCCGATGTATGCTGGTTTGTACCAAAGCAAAAAATGCTGGTCCAAAGCCAAAAAAAGTAGCCAAAGTAAGTCCTAATAATGCGCCTTCGATAAATAACGAACTCATAAATCCAAGAATCAAACTTTTTGCTGATAGTTTTTCAGGTAGCTTTCCCAGTCTTGCAGGCGTTCTCCTTTTAACACGCGTGGAAATTTATTGGCACTGCCTTCTTTACCCAGCTTTTTCATATAATCGTAAAATACTTGCGTCGGAAGCACCTCGATAAACAGCTCACGGATGGCTTCTGTTCGTTCAACCATGTAATCGTCGTTGAGTTGCTTGAGGTATTCATCAATTTTTTGGATGGCCAGCTCTGCATCAATCTCATCATCAGTACCTAAATACCAGCGGTGGGCAAACAGCGAGCCGTGACGGATGCCGGCCACTGTGAATTCGCGTACTTCGATATTAAATTCGTCCTGAAGCATCTCGATGGCACGGTTCATATTGTCTTGTGAAAGATGTTCACCGCAGAGGCTTAGGTAATGTTTGGTGCGACCGGTGATGATGATTTCACATTTATCTTTATCCGTAAACTTAATGGTGTCGCCAACCAGATAACGCCAAGCGCCAGCATTGGTTGATAGCAGCAGCGCATACTCTACATTATTGCTCACCTCGCTAAGCAGCAGTGTCTCAGGGTCATCCATAAGATTGCCTTCATCATTAAAATTAGTATCGTTGAAAGGGACAAATTCATAATAGATGCCGTTGTCCACAATCAGCTCCATGGTGCGGGTGAGCAGACTGTTTTGGTAGGCGATATAGCCTTCTGAGGCCAAATAACTTTCAGAATAAATCATGGGTTTTCCAAACAGTTTCTCAAAGCTTTTGACGTAAGGCGCAAACGACACGCCACTATGCACATACACAGTGAGGTTTGGCCACAAATCGTGTATGGTATTGAGATTGTATTCAGCAATAATGCGTTCCAGCAGAATCTGCACCCAGGCTGGAACGCCTACAATAACGCCAATATCCCAATTGGGAGCTTTGCGCACCATCTCGTTAACTTTGGTAGCCCAGTCGGTAGTTTTCGAGATGCTCTTTCCTGGTTTATAAAAGTGCTGAAACCAAAATGGCAAACTTCCCGCGGTGATGCCCGACAGGTCACCGGCATAGTATGTTCCGTTGTATTGCAGGTGGGTGCTGCCTCCAATCATCAGCATGCCTTTTTCATAAAACTGCACCGGAAAATTATATTTTGAAGTAGAAACCAGTTGTCTGACGCTGGCTTTTTTGATTGACGTAAGCATTTCGGCTGTAACAGGGATATGTTTGCTCGACGAATCAGAAGTGCCCGAACTGAGCGCAAAATATTTGATACGTCCCGGCCAGGCCACATACGACTCGCCATTGAGGGCGCGGTACCACCATTGCTTATACATGCTGGTGTAATCAAACACGGGAACTTGTTTGCGGAAGGCTTCGGGGATGTCTGGGCTATTGATGATGCGATCGAAATCGTAATGTTCGCCAAAAGCTGTGAACTGTGCTTTACGAAGCAGCTTTTTGAGTTCTAAAACCTGTGCTTTAACATGTTGTAGACGAAGCTTTTTCTTTTCGACTGGCAAATTTCGTAATTCATAAGCCTTCTTTATGATAGTTCCTAAAAGTGGCATTGGATTGCATTTGAGTGAAAGGCAAATGTACGGGATTTTTTGATTCAAGCGTTCACGGGTTCACGGGTTCAAGAGTTTTAAACCTTTCAGCATGCCTGCCTGCTGCCTGGCCGTCAGACAGGACTGCAGGAAGGCAGGTCATCACATCATCACATCAACACATCATCACATCAGCACATCAACCAAAAAATCATTCTGTGTTTAACACCATCACTTCTGCCAGCGGGCTAAATAAATACCACTTTTTGGAATGATAACACTGGCACTTATAGCGTTTACGCAGTCGTTCGCCTTTTATAAAAACACGTCCTCCAGCAATCACAAAATTGCTGCCATCGGGTATTTCTTCCAGGGTTGGGTTTTTTTGCGGGTTTTTATCATACTGTTTGAGGCAGCGACTGAGTTCCAAATCCGTACCGCTGGATGCTTTGGCATTTAGAAGGTATTTTTTTAAGACTTTCGTCAGCTCTGGCGGAAATAAATTTAGCTCAAAATAAGGCTGCATCAATGTGCTAAAACTTTGTTTCCACTCTATACCGTGAGGCTGCACTTTGTTTTGGTGTATTTTATATACTTGAAGGTGAGCTAGTTCGTGTACAAAAGTGATTAAAAACTGGTAAGGATTCAAGTTGTGATTGAGCGAGATGCGGTAAGCACCTCCAGGCTGTCGTGGCGGCCTGAAATCGCCCAGCCGGGTGCTTCGGGTCGCCGTAATACGCAGCTGAATACGTTCATCAACGATGGTTTTGTAAACACTTTCAAGTGCTTTTTCCGGGAGAAAAGCTCTAAGTATTTCTTTATAATCAGGCTTCATAAAAGCTTAAAATAGTTTGTGGCTTGTGCTGATAAGACCAGGAAGGACACTCGTTGCATGGCCTTTTCTTTCTCGGTTTTTGAACCGGCCTGTGCGGACTACGCAGGCTTGAGCAGCTTTGTGTAAGTATAAGCACGGCAAATAGTATACAGAGTATAGTTATGTGTTTCATATTCGTTTGTTGTGGCAAAAATAAACAATAATAGTGCAAGGGGCAGTTGTTTGATGGCGAAATGGAGTGATGGTTTTTTGGAGGAGTGGGGTGATAATTCCTCCATCACGTCACTACAGTGATCAGGTTAAAGCCTTCGTCCGAACATGTTTCTGTAAGATTGGCACGATATCCTTTTACTTTTTGTCCACCTTTATTGCTGCCAAGCTAATTTGGCACATTCATGAAAGCATCAAGCTGAGGGTTATTCTCTGATTTCTTAAACATGGATTATGTCTTTGTAATTCACAAGACAAAGCACCACTTTTATTCTAAAAAAATTTTATATTATTGACCGCCAAATGCATATAACTTTATTTAAATTGTTAACAACCTCTTATTTTAGACTAAAATCACAACTTGAAGCTTGAAGCTGGACTTTTCGGAGTGGGGTCAATCTTCAAACCTGCCTTCTTGCGGTTCTGTCTGACGTCCAGGCAGGCAGCAGGCAGGCCTTCAAATCTTCAAATCCCCATTTCACCGACAATTTTCACCCATTCGCCTATTTTCTCTTTTCTACAGCTCACATCGGTTGTACTTTCGCATCATAAATACAGAAACTCAAATTTTTAACATCATGGAAAATACACCAAAGGGAATCGACAGACGCGCAGTTGCAGGAATACTACTTATAGTAGCCGGAGGGTTTTTGCTGCTGGATCAGCTCGACCTGCTTTCGTTCAACCTCAGATATTACCTCATCTCCTGGAAAACACTGCTTATCGGAATCGGAATTATCACCCTCTCTAACCGAACCAACCGCACCACCGGTTTCATCCTTATCGGTCTGGGACTGCTTTTCTGGCTGCCCGAACTGCTCGACTACCGCGTGCGTTTCAGCACCATATTTTGGCCTGCCATACTTATCGGCGTAGGCCTGGTTATCCTCACACGCCGCGACAGAGGCGAAAACAAAGGCAACAAACATATCTTTAGTGGAAACAAATATCCCAACGAATACCCTGGCGATTATATCGACGAGCTGGCTATTTTTGGTGGTGGCAACACGCGCATTACCTCCGACAATTTTAGAGGAGGTAAGATCACCGCGATTTTTGGTGGATCAGACATTGAAATGAAGTCAGCTAAACCTGCTCCAGAAGGCTGCGTAATTGATACTTTCGTGCTTTTTGGCGGCTCAAATCTTATTGTTCCGGAAGACTGGAAAGTGAAATCGGAAGTGGTATCCATCTTAGGCGGCTATAGCGATAAACGCCTCACTTCGCTCGACTACGATCCCGAAAAAACATTAGTGCTGAAAGGCATCGTTATGTTTGGCGGTCTCGAACTTAAAAGCTACTAAAGTAACTTTTTGGCTGTGGCTGCCGTCGCAGAAACTGTAACAACCAACACATTTATCCTGATTAACAGAATTATGCCATGTGGAATCCTTTCACCAAAAACCGTAAATACCTCATCATATATATGGCCGTTTGGGCGATGCTTATGCTTATCCAGACGGCCATCCTCAACTATTACCAGGCGTTAAAGCTCACCTCAAGTATCAACGATGCGGTAGTTTTTAATGGTCTGCTTGCGCTAATTGGCCTCAATCTTTGGAATGTGCTGAGGTTTAACCTGAAAGATCAAAAAAATACCTTCGACCTGATCGTCAATCATCTACTGGCTGCCATTATCACCATCACGATTTGGTTGGCTGCCGGCTATTTTTTACTCAAAGCCCTTGAGTCAGAAAATGTCGAATACCTCAACTTTCTTGAATATTCCTTGCCCTGGCGCGCTGTTATCGGCTCATTCTTCTACCTCATTTTCGTGCTTATCTATTATATGATGTTGTATTACGAAGATTTGCAGCAAAAATTACATGTGGAAGCAGAGCTCAACAGCCTGGTACGCGAGGCTGAGCTAAGCGCGCTGAAATCACAGATCAATCCGCATTTTTTGTTTAACAGCCTCAACTCCATCAGCTCGCTCACCATGAGCAGCCCTGAAAAAGCACAGGAAATGGTTATCAAGCTATCTGACTTTTTACGCTATTCGCTGAGCCACGACCGCAACGAAACAACGACCTTCAAAAAGGAGCTCGAAAATATTGAACGCTATCTTGATATTGAAAAAGTACGTTTTGGCCACCGACTTAAATACCAAAAATTTGTGCCCGACGCCTGTCTGCAAGCCACTATTCCCAATATGATTTTGCAGCCGCTTTTCGAGAATGCCATCAAGCACGGCGTATATCAAAGTACCGAAGAAGTGCTTGTGGAGCTGCGCTGCGAACCCAACAGCGACTTTCTGGAGCTGCATATCCTCAACGATTTTGATCCGGAATCGGCCAAGCCAAAAGGCGAAGGTATCGGCCTGAAAAACATCCGTAAACGGCTACAACTCACCTATCAACGTGCCGATTTACTGGAAATCAGACGTGGGAAAATTGAATTCGAGGTAATCCTGCGCATCCCGATACAAAAAGTTAAAAATAATTAAGTTTGCTCCTCAAAAACTACCAAATGAAAGCTGCCATTCGTACCCTTATAATCGAAGACGAAGCACCCGCCCGTATGCTGTTGCAACGCTTTCTGGCCGATCATCCGGCCATAGAAGTGATAGGCGAATGTGCCGACGGATTTAGCGGTCTCAAAGCCATACACGACAACAAGCCCGACCTGTTGATTCTCGATATTCAGATGCCAAAACTTACTGGATTTGAGCTGCTTGAGCTGCTTGACGAAAATGCACCTGAAATTATTTTTACCACCGCCTATGACCAATATGCCATCAAAGCTTTTGAAATGAATGCGGTAGATTATCTGATGAAACCTTTCTCAAAAGACAGGCTGCATCAGGCTATCGACAAGGTAATGGATCGTTTTAGTCACAAAAAACATGAGCAGTCACCCCTGAAAAAGCTGGTAGAAAACCTGCACGAACAACAGGACATTATCGAACGTATCGTGGTAAAAAATGGTACTCAAATTCATGTAATTCCCATCGAGGAAATTATTCAACTTGAAGCCCAGGACGATTATGTGATGATTCACACCGCAGAAGGCCGTTTTATGAAAAAAGAAACGATGGGATTTTTAGAAGAACACCTGCCTGCTGACAAGTTTATTCGTATTCATCGTTCGCATATCGTGCAAATCAAACACATCAAAAAGATGGAACAATACGGGCGCGAAAGTTATATGATCATACTGTCAAACGACAACAAAGTCAGCCTCAGCAAAAGCCGCATCAAAGACCTGAAACGCGAACTAAACTTTTAAAACCTCAGCTTTTATCAGCCTTTGCTGGCTTTAAGCTCAGGTAAAGCTCTTCTAATTGTGCGTCAGCAATTCGCGAAGGTGCGTCAATCATCAGATCACGTCCGCTATTATTTTTCGGGAAAGCAATCACATCACGGATGCTGTCGAGGCCGGCAAACATCGCCGTAAGCCTGTCAAATCCAAGTGCAATACCTCCGTGAGGCGGAGCGCCATATTCAAAGGCGTTCATCAAAAATCCGAATTGGTTTTGGGCTTCCTCATCAGTAAATCCGAGTATGCTAAACATCTTGCGCTGTAAATCGCGATCGTGAATTCGGACGGAACCGCCACCAATTTCTACACCATTGATAACCATATCATAAGCATTGGCACGTGCTTTCCCGGGATCGGCTTCCAGCAGGGCTATATCTTCTGGTTTTGGTGAGGTAAAAGGATGATGCATAGCGTAATAGCGCTTTGAATCCTCGTCCCATTCCAGCAGTGGAAAATCCGTTACCCACATAGGTTTAAACACATCAGCTTTGCGCAATCCCAATTGATTGCCCATCTCCAATCTCAGTTCGTTGAGTTGCTTGCGAGTAGGATTGGCATCGCCGGAAAGCATAAGCAGCAAATCACCGGCTTTGGCATCAAAACGATCGGCCCAACTTTGCAATACTTCAGCGCTATAAAACTTATCTACCGATGATTTGATGCTACCGTCGGCATTTATTTTCACATAAACTAATCCTTTAGCACCAACTTGTGGCCGTTTCACAAAATCTGTGAGGGCATCCAGTTGCTTGCGGGTATATTCGGCACAGCCTTCAGCTTTTATGCCAACAACCAGTTCTGCGTCATCAAACACCTTGAAACCATGATTTTTAGCCAGGTCGTTCAGCTCTTCAAAAGCCATTCCAAAACGTAGGTCGGGCTTGTCGGAACCGTAAAGTTTCATTGCGCTGGCGTAATCCATCCGTTCAAAATCGCCGATATCAATACCTTTCACCTTGCTAAAAAGATGTCGCGCCATGCCTTCAAAAGTGTTCAGCACTTCTTCCTGGGTCACAAAAGCCATCTCGCAGTCGATCTGCGTAAACTCGGGCTGACGGTCGGCGCGCAAATCTTCATCGCGGAAGCAGCGCACCACCTGAAAATAGCGGTCGTAGCCAGCCACCATCAATATTTGTTTGAAGGTTTGAGGCGATTGCGGCAGGGCATAAAACTCATTGGGATTCATACGCGAAGGCACCACAAAATCGCGTGCACCTTCGGGAGTAGATTTAATCAGATAAGGCGTTTCAATTTCCAGAAAGCCTTGGCTGTCAAGGTATGAGCGGGTTTCAAGTGCCAGCTTATGGCGCAGCTTCAGGTTTTCTTTTAGCGGGTTGCGCCTCAAATCTAAGTAGCGGTATTTCATGCGCAACTCGTCGCCGCCATCCGATTTATCTTCGATAGTAAAAGGAGGTGTTTTGCTGCCGTTTAGCACTTCCAGGCTAGCTGGTCTCAGCTCTATATCGCCTGTGGGCAGATTGGGGTTTTTTGACTCGCGCTCAACCACTGTGCCTTTAACTCGGATCACATATTCGCGGCCCAGTTCACGTGCCTCATTGAATAATTCAGGAGAGCTAACACCCTCTTCCAGAAATATTTGTGTGATACCGTATCGGTCGCGCAGGTCAATCCACAGCAGGCTGCCTTTGTCGCGTATGCGCTGCACCCAGCCACTTAATATTACTTCTTTACTGATATCTGAAAGGCGCAATGCGCCACAAGTATGAGTTCTGAACATAGGGTTTGATTCAATGAATTTTAGGGCGCGAAATTACAAAAAATGTAGGCATTAAAGTAAAGGATGCGTGTGGCAGATAGATCGCGTATTTGTAATTACATCCTCACGAGCTCCTATTTCGGCGTTTTGAAGTCCTACGGACGGTCAAAAGTCAATTTTACGTAACCCAGCTTTTCATTGTCCGAGGCACCAGGACATAAAAACGTTGATATGCTCACAAAACAAAAAAGTCATCTCGAAACTTCTTGATTAACCCCGGCCTATAGTCCAGCGGTTCCAGCATCGAATAGCACAATGGGCTTTAGCCCTGACTTTGCTTTCACGGCTTTGACATTCAAGATTTTGAAGTCCGACAGCGTTTTTTAGCTTGTGGGGTTATTAAAACCCCAAGGGCTAAAAAACGACCTGTCATTTCCTTTACCTTATAATTCAGCATATTAAATCATAAAAAAAATCGTGTACTTTTGTTTCCAGCTTTGGCTGATACGTATCTTGGCAATATTACCTCATTGCTCATCAATTTGGCCGGTGCCAAATGCTGAGATTTAAGAACCAAATTATTTTTAGACCTATGAAAAAGATTTCCCTAATTACCGTGAGTTTGCTCCTGTTAACTGCCGTGTTTTTGTGGTTTAATAAGACCGAAAAATCACCTGCTGATGCAGCGCGCATCGCTTATGAGCAGCAATTGCATGAGGTTTTGAAGCAGTTGCCCACTGATTCGCGTGAGCTCGATACCATAAACAAGGTTGACCGCCCTGATGTGGCTGCTTTGCAGAATTATTTTCAGACAGTTGATCCTGCACTGGGTTATGTGCCTGTAAAACGCCAGTATGCTGCTTATGAGCAGGCACTTCAGCTGGAACAACATTCATCGCGCAATGCGGGTATTAATTGGCAGGGAACACGTGCCGATATGGGTGGTCGCACCCGTGCGTTGATGTTTGATCCTAACGACAACCAAAGCAAAAAAGTTTTCGCCGGTGGCGTAACGGGCGGACTTTGGGTCAACTATGATATTCTTGACTTAAGCGAAGACTGGGAACCTATCGGTGATTTTTATCCCAATATGGCCATCAGTAGCCTCACTTATGATCCTACCGATTTGCTGGTGATGTACGCCGGTACCGGCGAATCACAGACCGCCAGGATGATCTACCGTGAATCAACAGGCTTAGGAATGGGTGTTTTTAAGTCGGATGATGGCGGCGACAACTGGGAGCTGTTGCCTTCTACAGCCGATTTTGCTTACGTAAATGATGTTGCCGTACGCAATGAAAATGGCACAGGTGTTTTGTATGCTGCTGTGGCTTCCGGAAACTACCAGGGCGAAGACCACCAAAGTTTACCTTCTGATGGTTTGTATCGTTCGGCAGATGGCGGAATGAGCTGGGAACAGGTGTTGCCAGAAATTCCTGACAGCCCCGGCGATTTCTATGCACCTGCCATGATTGAGGTGGCTGCCAATGGCCGCATCTTCGTGGGAACCACCGAAAACCTGGACAAAAAAGGCGGAGCAACAATTCTTTGGTCGGATGAGGGAACCCCAGGAAGCTGGACGGCTTTCACAGATTATAACAGCTCCATCGCTGCTGAAGGTTATTATAACATCCCGGCGCGGACAATCGTAGCCAGCGCTCCCAGCGATCCAAATGTGGTTTATGCACAATTTGCAGCAGGCTATCTTAATGATCAAAATGGTTTCTACCATTATGAAGGGCGTTATATGGTGAAATCTATAGACGGCGGTGAGAGCTGGACAGCACTCAACAGACCTAGCAATAATTGGAGCACTTTGGCATGGCATGCTTTTATCTTAAAAGTGCATCCAACAAATCCCGATCATGTATTTACCGGTGGCCTCGACCTCTGGAAAAGCACGAATGGCGGTCAATATTGGTCGAAAATATCTGACTGGATTCTGATGTATTATGGTGGCGGCGATGAGTATGTTCACGCCGATCAGCATGCCATTGAATTTAGACCTGGTGATCCTGCTGCAGCTATCTTTGGTAGCGATGGCGGCATCTTCCTATCCGAAAATACGCAGCTAAGCATCCCTACTTTTACTGAAAGAAATCAAAATTTCAATACACTACAGTTTTACACCTGTGCCATCAATCCCAATGCCGGTAGTGGGCAATATGTTGGCGGACTACAGGATAATGGCACACTAAAATATACGGGCGGTACCCTCGATATCAATGATATGCTTAGCGGTGGCGATGGTGCAGCTTGCTTTTGGGACCAAAACGAATCCAATATCATTATCACCTCAGTCTATTACAATCGTTACTATGTCTATAGAAATAATAATCAGCTAGAATATATTGACGGGCAGTGTGGCACTTTTGTGTCGCCCGCCGATTATGACTACCGCAGCAATACGCTGTATGCTAATGCGGTTGATTTTTTAGGAAATAATGCTGGCCAACTTTTCCGAGTTTCTGGTGTAGGCGGATCACTTTCGGGCAGTTTTATTGATTTATTTACGTTTAATTCGGTTCCTTTTTCGCATATTGCGTGGTCTAAACATTCCGCATCGCTCAGCAGCACGCTATTTGTTGGTACGGGTGCAGGACGTTTGTATAAAGTAGAAAATGCACAGGCTCTCCCCGAAACTACCGAAATTGGCAGCCCCAACTTTCCACTGGCAAGCGTTTCAGCGGTTTCTGTTGGTGGCTCCGAAGATACGCTGCTGGTGAGCTTTTCAAATTATGGGGTGTCGAGCATCTGGATGACTTACGATGGCGGCAACGAATGGTTTGAAAAACAAGGCAATTTACCAGATATGCCTGTGCGCTGGGCTTTGTTGCATCCTGAAAATTCTAATCAGGCCATGATTGCTACCGAAACGGGCGTATGGACAACAAATATGCTGCACGAAGAATTTCCAAACTGGTATCCGGCAACAGAAGGAATGGGCAATGTGCGTACCGATATGTTGCGTATGCGCCTGAGTGATAATACGGTAATTGCCGCTTCGCATGGCAGAGGGCTGTTTACTACAAACTGGGAAAAAGATATTTATACCTCGCTGGAAAACAGACCAGAAGCCAAACAAAACACACTACTGCTTTATCCCAATCCGGCTGGCGATTACCTCAATATAAGCCCAAACGAAATTACAGGAAAAGCCGAACTTTTTGTGCATGATGCCGCCGGAAAAACGGTTGTTCAAAAAGAGCTCAACCTGTCGGAAAATAATCCTTACCGATTGATAATTAACCAGCTCGTTCCGGGTGTTTACAGTCTGCAATTAAGGCAAGCCGACAAACTTTATCAGGAAAGCTTTATCAAAAAATAGATGTGCTGATGAATTGGTTGTTGTTCTGGATGACGATTTATCTCATTGTAGTTATTGTGTTAGCAATGAGGCATTTGCGTAGCAATAATCCGGAGACTTATCTGGTCAATAATCGCCAAACCCGCCTGATTCCGTTAGTTTTTACCACGCTGGCCACCTTCGTGGGAGGCGGCACTTCCATTGGCCTTATCGCGATGGGATATATTTCCGGATTTGCCGCTGTCGGCATAGGTATTGCTTACGTGGCAGGTTTTATGCTGATGCTTCGCTATGCCGGGAAAATCAGGGATGAAGGAGCACGCGACTGGATTTATTCCTTTCCGCAATACCTTATTGGACGCTTTCTTGGCAAAAATGTCAACGGCGGAAACCGGAATTTTGGCCGACTTTTTCCGGTCATAGTAAGTGGCGTTAACAGCTTCATTTTCTTCTTTTTGCTGGCAGCGCAATTTGTAGGAATGGCCAGCTTGCTCAAGTTTGGATTTGGTTTGGGTTATCAGTCTGCTGCGATTATTTCTGCTGTGGTAGTAATTGTTTACACAGCCATTTCAGGACTTTCAGGCGTGATTTATACCGATGTGATTCAGTTTGTGGTAATCCTGCTGCTGCTATTCTTTATCTTTTTACCCGGAATTTGGTCTGATACTGAACAACTAAGCCGATTGAATGAGCTTCCTGAAGAAATGCTCAACGGCAGCTATTACGGCTGGATTTTTCTGATTGGCCTGCTGTTGTTTCTCTCGCCTTCGGTGCTGGTGCGCATGGATATCTGGCAGCGAATGCTGGCCGCCGCAGATGCCCGAACGGCAAAGCAGGCAAGCTTTTGGTCGGGCATTGGGATGTTGCCTTTCTATATTATTTTTCCACTGGTGGGCATGAGCGTACGCCTGATGGCCGGAGGCGAATTAAACCCCAACGATGTTACCTATCACTTTCTGGAGCTGCACGGCACGCCTTTTTTTCTGGCTTTCGCGGTAACGGGATTGCTGGCCGCGCTGATGTCGTCGGGCGATAGCTTTTTGAATATCATTGCTATCTCGGCGGTACGCGACTTTGGTGGCAAAAACCAGCACGATGATCCGGCAAAAAACCAAGTGAAAATACGGGTGATGACACTCATACTTGGTTTTGTGGCATTGCTAATCGCGCTTTGGCTGCCCGATATTGTGGATTTGATGGTGGTGGGCATTGGCACCATTGTGATTTTTGTTCCCGTTACGCTATTGGCACTCAACCGAAAAGAAGTAAGCCAGTTTCAGCTTTCGGCGCTGTGGAGCGTGGGTTTAGCTTTTGTGGTGAACGTGGGATTTTTTTTCTGGGGCGTGATTTCGCCTGAACAGTTCGAACCCAAATCGTCATTTATTCCTGCTTTTATAGTAGCCGCTTTGGTGCTGCTGATTGGCATTAGGATACAGAAAAAGGCAGTAAACTAAATTAAAAAACAAAGGATATGTTATACATATTTTCGGATGAGCATTTTATGGGCGAAGCCTTGAAGGAGGCACAAAAGGCAGCAGAGGCCGGCGAGGTGCCGGTGGGAGCTGTTGTGGTGAGCGAAAACAGGATCATCGCGCGGGCGCACAACCAAACGGAACAACTGAACGATGTTACGGCCCATGCCGAAATGCTTGCTATCACAGCAGCAGCCAATCATTACGGTAATAAATACCTGGACAACTGCACTTTGTACGTTACCCTGGAACCTTGCCCGATGTGTGCAGGTGCCCTGCAGCTGGCGCATATTGGCGGATTAGTTTGGGGAGCCGATGATCCCAAAGGTGGTTTCCGTACAAAGAGTAATGTGCTACACCCGAAAACAAGTGTGAAACGAGAGATCAGGCAAGAGGAGAGTCTTGTGTTATTGCAGAACTTCTTCAAGGAAAGACGTAAATAGGCTTTGTAGCAAAAGGCATGATATCCAGTGTTTTAAAGGCTTTCAGGAGTTATTAACCATTGTTGATAACTTTTGTTAATTTGCTGTGGATAAGCCTGTTGCCTTTTCGCTTGACAAAAGTGTTCCTATATAATATATTTGTGTCAGCGATAGAGTATAGCAAGTAAAATGAATTAAGCAGAAGATTACTTGCAAAAGCGTTCTTCAATATGTTTATATAATCGGAAAAAGCCTCACTTAGGTGAATGCTTCGGAAGATAAGCATCTGAAAGCCTGAAACGCGTGAGGACATAAACCCGATAAGGAAATGCCTCGAATGCGCGAAATGATGAGTAAACGCCTTGCTACGGTAAACAGTTGAAAGTCAGAATAAGCGCGGCAAACACAGAAGACGAAAGTCAGTATGAACAGACCGTTGCTACTCAAACTCGCGAGGATTCATACAACTACGGTTGCATGGAGACTAAATACGAACTTAATTAAAACTTTGTATCATGAAAACAAGTATTTTAGTGTTAATCATAGCCCTGAGTAGTCTATGCAGTTGTAGCGAAAAGGAGATTAAGTTAGATGCTAATATTGATGATGCTATTGTTCAATTAAGAAGCTCTAATCAATCATTTAGTTCATTTAACCTACCATTTCCAAAAGGAACAAACTTTGAAATAGTTGAATCAGTACTTTACTTTAAACTACCAGAAGCTTATTATATAGTTGGTCTTGATGAAAAAGGTAATTATCACAGATCAGCACCAGGGGGTTCGGGTAGTGTGACATGCGAATGTACTGAAGGCAGCGGATGTGATCCCATAAAGCAAGGGAATGATGTTGGCTGTCTCATGAAAGACGGCTGCAGCAAATGCACGAAATCCAGTGTTAGCATAATAGGTGTATATCAAGATTTGGTAGATATTATTATAATGCATCCTGAAAGTAGTCTGTTTATTTCTGATTTTTCTCAGATTGAAAATCAATATTTTCTTCCAGGCAGTTTTTTAGATTACTTAGAATTTGAAAATATTCTGAATGAAATACGTTTGTCTCAAAGTAAAATGCCAGAATCAGATAGAAAAATAGTTTTTATAAATGCTCATGGATATATACTTCCCATTGAATTAAAGCTTGGTGGAGATAATGTTTCGATTGTAAGTGAAGACATTAGCTGTTCATGCAATGTTTCGGGAAGTTGTCCTAAAGAAAAGCATTGGTCTGGAGTTGTTTGGTGCAATTCAGATGATTGCACAAAATGTACAATGAGTGGACTTGCTAGAAATTCGGCTGGAGTAGAGAAGTTTTTTTCTTCAGCAACAGGCAAAATTACCTTGGAATAAGGTTTAAGTTTTTATAATACCACTCAAATTCGTAAGGATTCATTCAACTACGGTTTATAAAAACTTAACCGGAAGTGGATTCGACAAGAATAGATTTCCGGTTTTTTTATTGATGGTTCTGCAAAGCCCCTCTGCATTTTTTTGGTAGAACCAAAGTTTTGAAGCCCCCCGGTTTAAACGCTTTCAGGAGTTATTAACCATTGTTGATAACTTTTGTTAATCTATTGTTAATAAGTATGTTATCGTTTTGCTTGACAAAAGTGTACTGATATCGTATATTTGTGACAGCGATTGAGTAAAGTAGGTAAGACCAGTTAGACTGCAAATCAATGCGCAAGCGTTCTTCGACAGTTTTAATAATCAGAAGAAGTTTCACTCAGCTGAAATTTTCAGAAGAAAAGGTCAAAAAAACCTAATATGCGTGAGGACATACATCCGAAAAGGAAATGCTTCAAATACGCTAAATGATGAGTAAACACCGTGCTACGGCAAACAGTTGAAAGTCAGAAAAAGTGCGGCAAACACAGAAGACGAAAGTCAGTATGAACAGTCCGTTGCAACTCAAATTCGCAAGGATTCATTCAACTACGGTTGGTGAAGACTTAACCGGAAGTCGATTCGACAAGAATAGGTTTCCGGTTTTTTTGTTGGTGTTGTTTTGGGTGTTGGATGATGTAATATATTGTTAATCAGTATTTAATCATGAGAAAATGGATACTAATCGGTATAGCCTTGATGCAAATTACCTTTTGTTATGGGCGAGCTACGATGGAAAACGATACTGTTTCAAAGAAACTTAACAAATATGTTTTGGGCTTCGTGCCGTCAAAAGCCGATAATATCTACGGGATTGCCATCGGCCCTTTGGGTTCCGAAATCATTTGCAATAAACCCTACACCAAATATTCCCATGGTCTGAACTTTCAAATACCAGGTCAGGGCTTCATACAATCATTTTACATTTTCAACTCTCCATTTAAAAAGGCATACAAGTCAAATCTAACAGAAAATACACTAATCCAAGCTGATACGGCATTGAAAAGAGTGATCCATAATGGACTATTAGTATCACTTACAGGAACTTTTTCCGATCAGGTTAATGGCATTTCTATTTCTGGCTGGATGAGTCTTGGCAACACGATTAACGGAATCACGATTAATCCGCTTTGGAATCTTTATTACCGCATTAATGGTTTATCTATTGGTCTCTTTAACAGCTCTGTAGAAACTAAAGGAACGCAAATAGGGGTTATTAATAAAACCCTAAAACTGAAAGGTTTCCAAATCGGAATCTGGAATAAAAACGAGAAAAGGTCATTGCCTTTTATAAATTGGAATTTTAAGGATTAAATGAAGTGGAGTTATTGGGTATGACGGTTTGAATAGGGTGCATGCCGAATTTGCTTCAATAATTTTCTTTGGTTTTGCTATCGTTGAAATGTATTTTTTCTTTAGCGATTTTTTCCGCTGACTTTTCAGAACCAAAAGCTCCAAAGGATTTAAAGAAATCTTTATCTCTGCTTTTCCGTTCTTTTTTTAGCGATTTCGCAAGCTTTTCTAACAACTCAATCTTACTAATCGAGTTTAGTCCATCAAAAAGATTTGAGTAAGTACCACCAAAATAGGTATGAGAACAAAGATTAATAATTCCGTTTTATCTATATCCTGTGAAATTATACTAAGGTATTCTATATTAAATATTCAGATATTGTTTCAGATTAATCAACGTTTCCGGTTAATCCTTGAAGAATTAATACCAACTTACTTATCACTGCCAGCAACATGATAAGATTGGTTTTTAATTGAGGCATAAAAGCGAAAACAATTTTATAAAACGCATTTGATCTAAAAAACCAACGAACAACAGGTATTTATGTAAGTTGCCGACACAATCTCATTTCGTAATCACCGATCCCAGCTCTTTGTTGATAGCGATAAGGATTTTCTCGAGTTTTATTTTTTCCTGCAAAAGGCTCAGTATATTTTCTTCGGCGGTTTCTTCGCGTAGCAGCTCACTGATTTTATTGCGCCGCTTTTTAATTACCTTTTCTTTAAAACTGTACAACGTACTTGTAATCAAAGGTTGCAACACTTCTACCTCGGTTTTCACAAAGATATTTTTACGCTTCCAGTCGTGCAATTCGTAAGGTGTACTCAACAAATCCACCGCCAGCAGTGCAATATCCGGTTCGGGATTGGAGCTAAACACCTGCGAAGGCGGCACTATGCCATTATCCAGCGATTTCACGTAGGTATCCAGCATTTTTTGATGGGTTTCATACTCAAAGCTAAGCTTGTCGTTGAGCAAATCAGCGATGATAAACTGTGCCACTGTCTCGCGGTAAATCACCGGAAAGCCTTCTTCATCCAGCTCTTCGTGGTTTAACTCTTCCTGTCCGTGGTTCAACAAGATGCGCAGCAGGTCACGTTCCTGAAAATAGCCTTCCTGTGCTTCCGGGCCTTCAGGTTCAGCAGGTTTTTGGGTTGGAATTTCCGGCGGCGGGTCTTGCGGAAGGTCTTTTGCCAGATCTTTTCTAAGCCGCTGACGCAATAGCTTGTTCAGCTCATTCATCAGGGTAAGTTCCTCTACATCAAGCAGTCGGCTACACTCTTTGATATATACATTGCGGTAAATCGCATCCGGGATTAGCGAAATAGTTTGTACGATTTCTTTGACCAATCCCGCCTTTTTTATGGGGTCGTTTTCAGAATCTTTGAGCAGCAACTTGGTTTTGAAGCTAATAAAATCGCTGGAATTGTTAGCAATAAACTCCTCTACCTCTGCCGTGCGGTTTTTGCGCACAAAAGAATCGGGGTCTTCGCCATCCGGCAAAATCACCACACGCACGTTCATGCCTTCTTCGAGTATCATATCCGTGCCGCGCAAGGAGGCCGCGATGCCCGCCTTATCACCATCATAAAGCATGGTGATATTTTTGGTATAGCGCCTCACCAGCCTGATTTGGTCGGTGGTGAGCGAAGTGCCGGAGCTGGCCACCACATTTTCGATGCCGGCCTGGTGCATGCTGATCACGTCGGTATAGCCTTCCACCAGCAGGCACAGGTCTTGTCGGCTGATGGCATTTTTGGCGAAGTATATCCCGTAAAGGGTTTTGCTTTTGTTATATAGATCCGACTCAGGCGAGTTGAGGTATTTCGCCTTTGATTTGTCCGACTGCAAAATACGTCCGCCAAATCCAATCACCTTGCCGGTGAGGTTGTGAATCGGGAAGATGACACGGCCCTGGAAGCGGTCGTAAAAACGCTCCGGACTACCCGTAGAAAGGCCGATTTTCAGCAGTAAATCAATGCTGTAGCCCTGTTTCACGGCATGGCGGCTAAAGGTGTCGCGTCCATCAGGATTATAACCCAGCTGAAACTTTTTGACTGCGGCTTCCCTATAATCGCGCTCCTTGAAATAGCTCAAGCCGATGGCCCTACCTTCGTCGCTGCCAAACAGCGTTTCCGAGAAATATTGTTGGGCAAAGGTGTTGAGGTTAAACATCCTTTCGCGCTCGTTTTGAGCCACCAGCTCTTCGGCTGTTTGCTCGCGCTCTTCGATCTCTATCTGGTATTTTTTGGCCAGCCAGCGCAGTGCCTCGGGATAGGAATAATGCTCGTGTTCCATCACAAATTTGGCCGAATCGCCAGCCTTGCCACAGCCAAAGCATTTGAAAATTCCCTTAGCCGGCGATACCGTGAAGGAAGGCGTTTTTTCCTGGTGAAACGGACACAAGCCAATCAGGTTGCTGCCTCGCCGCTTGAGGCTCACAAACTCACTCACCACCTCTTCGATGCGGGAAGCTTCTAATATGCTTGCGACGGTATTTTGCGGTATCATGCTGTGCTTTCTTATGTGGCGAAATTACAAAAGTTAAGGTTTAGATTTTGCATTGAGGTCTATTTACATTTGCGAATTTTGTATTTTAGCATCAAAAAATTAACACTATGAATCATGTAAAACGTTTATATCGGACGCGCTTCAACCGTGTTATCGGTGGTGTATGCAAGGGAATGGCCAACTATTTTAATATGGATGCTACGATAATGCGCTTGCTTTGGGTGTTTTTTACAATACTGGGAGGTGCCGGAATTTTGGCTTATCTCATCTGCTGGATAGTGATTCCGGAGGAGCCGTTTGGGGTGTGATTTTTGTTAAGATTTCCAGGCGGTAGGTATTGAATGCAGTGCTATTGAATTGATGTAATTAATTGGTTTGTTGGTTTTAAACTAAGAAATGGACACGTTTTTAGGAATACTATTCGCACTTGGTTTTTTAGGAGGAATGATATCAATTCCCCATTTGTTTATTATCAAGCGAGAATTAAGGTCAAATGGAATCAGGGCTTCCTATTTATGGTGGCTTCCATCAGATATATTAAAATTCAAAACCTTAATAAAGAACGAAAAGAATCCAGTAAAAAAACAAGCTTATTTAAGCACATATTATTTCTTCCTGATTCCTTTTATTGTTGCTTTATTAGCATTCATTGCATTTGGGGCTATGGTTTTTTTAAGCTAAAATATGATTTTGAAACCTCAATAAAATAGCGGGTCTGGTTTATTAGCAGGTGTTCAAAATGAAGCAGCTGATAGATGAAAAAAGTTTCTTTTTAAAACAAAGAACCCGGCTTCATCACCAGCATAGCATCTGGGAGAGGAATTACCGGGACTGCGAAGCAAAGATAATATAATTATGAATAACAACGCAATTATTGAACGGATTATTTCAAAGGAAAGATTAGAACCTTATTTGAGACATCATAAGAATGATTTTGATAAAGCAATATCACATTACAAAAGCAATATTTTAATTTCTGAGGCATTTTATCCATTGCTTGCAGTTTTGGAGATAGGATTAAGAAACTCGATAGATTATCAATTATCAAAACAATTTAACGATGACAAATGGTATGAAAATATTGAGTTTGTAAAAATAGCATCCCGATTTCAAATTAATAGAATTTCTGAGGCAAGAACAAATATTATGTCAGATAAAAAGGTAATTACTTCTGGTCGTGTAATTTCTGAATTGTCTTTAGGATTCTGGACCTCCTTGTTTGACACAAAATTTGAAATGACTTTATGGAAAAGTTTGCGACTTACATTTCCTAATTGTCCTAAACAGATAAGAAAGCGTAAAACGATGAGTTCCAAGTTTAACGGTATTCGAAAACTCAGAAATAGGATTTTTCACCATGAGGCAATAACTTGGAATTTGGGTGTTTTGAATTCCTACAAACTTGAGATAATTGAAGGAATTTTGTGGCTTGATAAAGAATTGTTAGATTGGATTGATGAGCTAAATCACATTGATGAAACAATTGAGAAATACCGAAAAACCATTGAATAAAGATTTATTGGCCAATTTAAACCAAAAACCTCTTTTGCTAAATTATTGTTTATAAAAACCAGTTATTTAATTGTTTCATTGCTCAATCCCCCTCCAAAACCAAGCTCTCTATCACCTCAGGATAATGTTTATACTCTAACTGATGAATGCGTTGGGCGAGGCTTTCGGGTGTTTCATCGGCAGCAATATCAAGGCTTTGCTGAAAAACGATATTGCCTTCGTCGTAGTTGTTGTTTACATAATGAATGGTGATGCCGGATTGCTTTTCCCGGTTTTGAATTACCGCCTGATGCACTTTTTCGCCATACATCCCTTTTCCGCTGTAAGCGGGCAATAGCGCGGGATGAATATTGAGAATGCGGTTAGTATAAGCACCAACAAGCTCAGTCGGGACAAGCCACAGAAAGCCGGCCAAAATCAGCCAGTCGATTTGCTTTTCCTGTAAAAGTTTTAGCAGTTTGCCGCCTTCGCGCAAATCGCTTTTATCAATGACAACAGCTTCTATTCCAAGTGTTTTAGCACGTTGCAGCGCTACTGCTTTGGGATTGCTGCAAACTACCAGCGCTACCTCTATTTCAGTATGCCGACTAAAATGCTGTCCGATGCGTTCCATATTGGTACCGCTTCCTGAGACAAAAATGGCGAGACGTTTCATAGCTGCAAAAGTAAGTTGAAAAATCAAATACATAGAAAAATTCGGTTTTCTACATTTTATCAAATGACGTGTTTCGTATAAAAAGTTGTACTTTTAACGCTTCATTCAGAACTTTTGTGCTTATGTTAAGAATGCTGGGAGAATATCTGGTTTTAATGTTTGCGACCTTTAAGCGGCCCGATAAAGGACCTGTTTTTAGGCGACAATTGATGATCGAATTTATGGGTTTAGGTGTTGATTCGTTTGGAATTGTGATTATAATTTCTGTATTCACAGGTGCTATTGTAGCCTTGCAAACGGCTTACAACATCGATTCGCCACTTATCCCACTTACGATGGTAGGTTTTACCACACGTCAAATGATGATTCTGGAATTTTCGCCTACGATTATCAGCCTTATCCTGGCGGGAAAAGTAGGTTCGCGCATTGCCTCAGAGATAGGAACCATGCGGGTCACGGAGCAAATTGACGCCTTACGCGTGATGGGTGTAAATCCGGCCAATTACCTGATTTTACCCAAAATTACGGCCAGCATGTTATTCAATCCGGTGCTTATCATTTTTAGTATGGTGCTGGGAATTGCCGGTGGATGGGCAGCCTGTGTCATAAGCGGGCTCGTTACTTCAACGGATTATATCGCTGGTCTGCGCAGCTGGTTCGAGCCTTATACGGTAACTTACGCCATAATCAAAACGCTGGTTTTTGCATTTATCATTGCCTCTGTTTCGGGCTACCTGGGCTATTATATCAAAGGTGGCTCGGTAGAAGTAGGAGCAGCAAGCACCAAAGCAGTGGTTTATAGCAGCATTCTGATCATATTCTTCGACCTTATTCTCACACAACTTTTATTGGTATGATCGAAGTAAAAAACTTATACAAATCCTTTGGCGACAATATGGTGCTTAAAGACGTGAATACCAGTTTCGAGAAGGGAAAAACCAATCTCATTATTGGCCAAAGCGGATCAGGCAAAACTGTGTTAATGAAAAACTGCATCGGTTTGCTGGAGCCCGACGAAGGTGAAATACGTTTTGATGACCGGCCTTTTTCACGTCTTATAGAGAAAGACAAGAAATATATCCGCCAGGAGATGGGTGTTTTGTTTCAGGGTGGTGCACTTTTCGATTCGTTCACGGTAGAACAAAACGTGATGTTTCCGCTGAATATGTTTAGCGAGATGAGCCAGGAAGAGAAGCGGGATCGGGTAAATTTTTGTCTGAAACGTGTCAATTTAGAAAATGTGAACAAACTCATGCCGGCCGAACTCAGTGGTGGAATGATGAAACGAGTAGCCATCGCCAGGGCTATTTCCAATAATCCACAATACCTGTTTTGTGATGAACCCAACTCGGGGCTGGATCCAAAAACTGCCGAAGTGATTGATTCACTCATCCGCGAAATTACTGAAGAATATCAGATGACGACCGTTATCAACACCCACGATATGAACTCGGTATTGCAAATTGGACAACGGATTAACTTTTTGCATAAAGGTCAGCTTTGGTGGCAGGGCGACTACCATACCATTCTCGATACCGACAACCCCGAGCTGCGCGATTTTGTGTTTTCGACCGAGCTTACCCGACGCATAAAATAATACATCATGAATTATATCGACCTGATTATCGCACTTTTTTTAGCTTGGTTTGCCTACAAAGGCTTTACTAAAGGTCTGATAATCGAGCTGGCATCACTGGTCGCTTTGATTCTGGGAATTTATGCCGCACTCTACTTCTCGGACGTTACAGCAGATTTTTTAGTAACCTATTTTAAGATGGGCAAGAAGTACCTCTCGCTGATTGCCTTTGTGCTCACCTTTATTTTGGTCGTTATCGCTGTGGTTACCCTAGGCCGTATTCTGGAAAAATTTATCGACATATTGCTTTTGGGTTTCCTCAACAAACTCGCCGGAGCAGTTTTTGGCATCCTGAAAGGCATGCTAATCCTCAGCTTGCTATTGATGCTGCTGACCTATATGGGAGGAGGAAATATGCTCGGCGAAAAAACCCGCGAAAGCTCACTTTTTTACGGAACTGTAAAAGGTGTGGCGCCGCTATTGTTTCAGCATCTCGATTTTTTGAAAGATGTAGAGTTTGAATTGCCGCAGCTAGCTTGATTTAGCTATCTGATAGCTTAAGAAGCGTTTATAAAGATTCAGACCCAATGATAACATCATGTTCTAAACGTCTTGAAGCCCCAGTGCCTTGCCAACACTATTTTAGCCGACCCAAGTCTTGCCCTTTTTCCCCAACTGATGCTGCTTGCTTATCGTAGTATCTCGATTCGGTTGCGTGACTTCAATCACATAAATCGGCCCGTGTGTACGGCAAAAATTACATAGTGAGAAGACCTCTAACTTCACTTTTTTTAGAGCTGTTGATAACAACATTGCAATTATGTATTAAATTTTTCTAAATTTGACCGCTAAAACAGAATATTATTATTCATTTAACCGTAACAATTGTTACATAAAACAACTTTCTTATGAGTAGCATTTTCTTTATAATTCCTTTGGCTTCCTTATTGGCATTAGCCTTTGCTTGGATATTTTTCAAATCGATGATGAAAAATTCAGAGGGTACGCCACGCATGAAAGAGATAGCGCAGTATGTAAGAGAAGGCGCCATGGCCTATTTAAAAAGACAGTATAAAGTGGTGGCCATCGTATTTTTTATTTTGTTTGTATTGCTGACTATCATGGCATACTTCAATGTACAAAACCCTTTTGTGCCTATTGCGTTTATCACTGGTGGGTTTTTCTCGGGTTTATGTGGTTTCTTGGGGATGAAAACCGCCACCTATGCATCAGCACGCACCGCCCAGGGAGCAATGCAGTCGTTAAATAAAGGATTGCAGGTTGCTTTTCGCAGTGGTGCTGTTATGGGTCTTGTGGTAGTTGGTTTTGCACTTCTTGATATTGCAGCCTGGTTCTGGATACTCAACGAATATGTTTACACACCTGAAAATATGGTAAGTGGCCTTAGATTTGCCGGTCTGGACCTGGTAAATATCCATCCGGAATACGTCACCAACGGCGTAATTAATGCTGCCGGCGAACGCTTTAAACTCATTGAAATTACCATTACTATGCTCACTTTTGGAATGGGTGCATCCACGCAGGCCTTGTTTGCACGCGTTGGTGGAGGTATTTTCACTAAAGCTGCTGATGTGGGTGCCGACCTGGTAGGCAAAGTGGAAGCTGGTATCCCGGAAGATGACCCGCGCAATCCCGCTACAATTGCCGATAATGTGGGTGATAATGTGGGCGATGTTGCAGGTATGGGAGCTGACTTGTATGAGTCCTATGCCGGTTCTATTTTGGCAACTGCCGCGCTGGGAGCTGCCTTGCCTGCATTGGTAATAAAAGATGCCGGGCTTACTGCTTATCAGGCTGTTCTGGCACCAATGATTGTTTCCGCTATCGGAATTATTCTCTCTATTGTTGGCATTTTCATGGTTCGCACCAAAGAAACAGCTACCCAGAAAAACCTGCTTAATGCATTGCTGCTCGGCACAGGAGGCAGCTCCTTGCTGGTTCTTCTGGCGATGGTAGGTCTGGTAATGATAGGCTGGGTAACCTGGGGCGTGTTCTGGGCTGTGGTAATTGGCCTGTCGGCTGGTGTTATTATTGGCCAGGCAACAGAATATTTCACCTCGGATGAGTATAAACCAACAAAAGGTATTGCGAGAAACGCACAACAAGGGCCGGCAACAACAATTATTGACGGACTTGCAGTGGGCATGTATTCAACCTGGATTCCGGTTGTAACCATTGTACTGGGTATTATGGGAGCTTTTTGGGCTGCCGGAGGCACACAACATTTTGCTATGGGTGTTTATGGAATTGGTTTTGCTGCCGTAGGAATGCTTTCAACGCTGGGAATAACCCTTGCTACTGATGCCTTTGGGCCGATTGCTGACAATGCCGGCGGTAATGCTGAAATGGCTCACCTGGATCACGAAGTGCGTGAACGTACCGATGCCCTTGATATGTTAGGAAATACGACAGCTGCTACGGGTAAAGGTTTTGCTATTGGCTCAGCCGCGCTTACCGCGATGGCACTTATTTCAGCCTATATGGAAGAAATCCGGATGTGGTTTGATAAAATCGCCAAAGGCGGTGAAGGATTTGTTACCAAAGGTGGCTATGTTTTTTATCATGATGTGGCACCGGTAGTAAAAGAAGGTGTTGAAGTGATTAAAATTTCAACGGCTTCTGTAAAAGATTTTTCTGCAGCGTACGATATCACGCTATTCAACCCATTGTTCCTTGGTGGACTTTTCCTTGGGTCGATGATGGCATTTCTTTTCAGCGCGATGACCATGAAAGCTGTTGGCCGTGCAGCCGGTGCTATGGTAGATGAAGTGCGCAGGCAGTTCCGCGAAATCAAAGGGATTATGGAAGGTACAGCAAAACCGGATTATGCTCGCTGTGTTGAAATATCCACCAAAGGTGCACAGCATGAAATGTTGCTGCCTTCCTTGGTAGCCATTGCCGTACCTATCATTGTAGGCGCAAGCATGGGTGTAGCAGGTGTGGTCGGTTTGCTGGCCGGCGTTCTTACATCCGGATTTACTTTGGCGGTGTTTATGAATAATTCCGGAGGTGCTTGGGACAATGCCAAAAAATTTATTGAAAAAGGAAATTACGGCGGCAAAGGCAGCGAAGCTCACAAAGCAGGTGTAGTTGGCGATACCGTTGGTGACCCGTTCAAGGATACATCAGGTCCCTCTTTGAATATCCTGATTAAGCTGATGACCATGGTTTCGGTGGTAATGGCCGGATTAACTGTTACCTTAAGCTTGCTTAATTAGTTTTTAGAAGCCGGTGCAGATTTGCTAGCGGTAGCATTCTAAACCAAAGAAAAATTATGAAAACGGTGTTGGCATAACCCTTGTCTGATGTCAACACCGTTTTTTTTGTTGTACTAATCTGGAAATTTATGCAAGCTTAAAATATCCCGTTGATTAGGTTTGCTAGATCTCAATGGGTTTCAGCCTTTGCATTATAAATCCTGATGGATTCTCTGGAAGAAACCAGCGACAGGTTTCCGCCAAGACAACCTTCCTCACACGACATTACTTCCATAAAGTCGCATGAATGGCTTTTTATCTTTTGCTTGATAAGTCGGATATTGGCTTTGTTCAGTCCATGGATATTTTCAATTCGGCAATCGTTTTCAACGGACTCCTTGATGGCGAGGGAAACGCCACCTGCCATGGCAAAATTTTGTCCTAATAAACTTGCTGTCACCTTTGGTTTATATTCCATTTGATCACTTATTTCAATACCACTTGCTACAAACCAGGCGCCCAACTCTTCAAAACTAATGCAATAATCGCAATCCGACAGCGCTTGCGCTTCCGCTTTTTTTGCAATGCACGGAGCAATAAAAACTGTTTTTGCCTTGGGGTTTTCTTGTTTTACTATTTTGGCTGTATAGGCCAAAGGGCTGGGCGTGTTTGAAATTATATCATCATCGAGCGATGTCTGTGTTTTCACAAATTTGACCCAGGCCGGACAACACGAACTCGTAAGCGGAGAAGTAACCTTACTTTCTATATGTTCTTGAAGCTCAATGGTTTCGTGAGCAGCAGTGAGATCAGCCCCAATGGCTACTGGATAAAGATCAGTAAATCCAAGGGAAATAATACTTCCATAGATTTGATGCAAATCTTGTCGAAACTGTCCGGCAATGGAAGGCGCTACCATCGCGATGATTTGATTGCCCGATTTTATCTCAGAAATAATCTGTGGCAAGGTACTTGAAGGCGTTATCGCACCAAAAGGACAGGCTTGCATGCAATTTCCACAGAGTATGCATTTGGATTTATCGATGTGCTCAAACCCTTGCTCGTCTTGATAAATGGCGCCAACGGCACACGATTCCTCGCATGGTCTGGCTTGATATTGAATAGCGTGATAAGGACATTCCTTGGCACATTTTCCGCAATTAACACAGAGGTCGTCATCAATTTCTGCCTTCCCGCTTTTAAAACTTATGGCATTTTTCGGACAATTAACCTGGCAAGGTCTTGCCTCACAGGCCATACAAAAATTGCTTACCTTGTATTTTGCAGAGGGACAATTGCTGCACACTTCTGAAATCACATCAATGATAAAATCCTGAATTCCCCTCGCGTGTTTAACATAATGTGAAATAGGGAGCAATTCATCGGTTTCCTCCGATTCTTTGTAGCCCAGTATAGACATTAGTTTGTATTTTAAAACTGCTCGGTCTTTGTGAACGCAACACCTTACTGATCCTCTTTTTTTGGGTTTTATATTGAGCGGGATTCTGTCGGTTTCCTCAGCTTTATCTTGTAATAAAGCAGTACATAATCGAACAAGCAAATCTCTCCTAATTATTGTCGCATTGTTATTGTTAGCTGTCATTTTCAATACGTTTTATCAATTCTTTCACCAATTTATCAATCGTCGCCTCGCAAAAAATATCACCGTCAATTTCGGCAAACGGAGGTTTCATATCCTGATTTTTACAATGGTTTATGCAGGGCGAGCCTTTTATCTCTACCTGGTTCAAATACTGTGGCGGAATAAATTGCGAAAGCGCAGGCAATTCTGAACCACCCATTACATGGCATAGTGTTCCGGTACAGATCGTTACTTTATGTTTTTTCACTTTTTTTAGATGTATTTGATTTCAACTTCTTTTAAATATTTTTTCTCAAGTAGATAGGCGATTTTTTTAATCACATTTCTGCGGATTTCAAGTTCCACAGGCATTTTAGGATCTTGATGGGCCTCGTTGATCCGGGTACCAATTAAAAATGTAATTTTATCGTGATTCAGAAATGTTTCGCTCAAAAGCATCGCCGGGTTGTTGGACGAAACACCATTATGCTCTTTGTTTTTCAAAATTTCAGCTGATTTTCCAAGCGTTAAAATCCCTTCTGTAACTAGATCAATCCCTTCAATTGTTGCAATAGGTGGTAATTCGGGGCTCACATTGCTTAAGTCAACTTCAACTGGTCTTTTCAGTTCGCGGGCAAATATCTGAGCTGTGGTGCCTCCGCTTATCACTTTATGACCCGGGAAATTAGAAACCATTTCTACCATTTGCGCGTCTTTGTTTTTGTCGTAAGGCGGCCCTGAGCAAAGGATTAGTTGACGGGGTGTTCTGAAATATAAAACACCACAACTGGTATCGTCCTGCGGTTTTAGATTATCATTTAATGACGCACGGCTTATGATTGTTTTTTGCAAATCTTTTGCGGAGATATGCGGGTTATGGGTCAGTTTATTTTGGATGTATTTAATCATTTCGCAGTTTCCCCAGCCAAAAGGCATATCCTTTCGGCCAATACCCGATTGCGAAACGCCATCGCTAAAAAGTATTATGCGGTCTTCAATTTCAGCATTGAATTCTGAAACAGAAAGTTCGTTTTCAGCATTGACGACTGTTTTCAGCGCTAATAGTTGATTCCTACGAAAGACCACAAATTGAGGATTTCCATATTCAATAATGCGTGTAAAGCCATCAAATTCGGTATCAACTATGGTAAAAGTAGCAAAAGCAATTTTGCGTACCTCACAAATCGGTAAGGTCTGCTTGATGGATATGGCACTTCGCTCCAGTGGTTGATTATTAACCGTGAAGTTTAAGGCCATAGAAGCTGTCATTTTTGCAAGGATGTTGGCTTTTATCCCAGATCCAAGGCCATCAGACAAAACAGCTACTAAGCGGTTCTCATTTTTAATCTTTTCATTCATAAAAACGTCACCACAAACAATTTGTCCTAACTTTGGCTTATGGCCATAATCAGCGTCAATAAACATATTTGTCTTCATATCTTTCGCCGCTATAGGAGTCAATAATTTTATTTATAGCACATTCTGTTTTTGAGGCATTTTCGCCAAGCAAGCCTGCCACTTTTTGCGCGGTTTGCATATTTTCCTGAATTAACTGCTGCATTTGCTCAATAAGGTGGTCTCTGCTGATGGTTCCGGTATCAGGATTTTGCACGATTGCGCATACCTTTTTATGTTTCTGGATGGTAAAAACCGACACATGTAGAACGGTATTGTCAAACTGAATTTGTTTTTCGATGCGGTCGTTCCCTGATTCTAATAAGTTCTGAAACAAACGCGAGAATGTTGTGACCTTGCTAATATTTGCCCCTTCAAGCCCTGGTTTGGCATCGTAAGCGAGCACCACATCCGGGCCGCAAATACTTGCAAACAGCCTGTTGGCTTCGGTAATTTTCAGCTCTTCATCCACAATCACAAATCCATAAGGCATTTTTTGAAGTAATATTGACGCTTTGTTTTGGGCCATTCTGCGCATATAACTGACGCACATTTGAGGTTCTGCCTTTTCGTCTAAAATGGCTTTTGCAAATTGCCGACAGGTGTAATAGCCGCAACCGCCACAATTCAATTCGTCTAACTCAATATTTTTACCAATGTCATTGAGCGTTTTTATAATTAGTCTTTCTGGATAGTTAGTGCCATTTACAGCTTTCAAAAAATTGTATTTCTGCTGGATATCTCCATTGAAATCAAGTTGGTAGATGTCAGGATTTACATCTTCACTATGCTCAATAATTTGAAGTCGATTCTTGGCGATAGATTTATCATTTGTCCGGCCAGGCCCATTTATGCAACCACCGGTACAGGTCATCAATTCGAGAAATAGCCGGCCATTATTTTTTTCAGGCAAATTACTCAAAATCGATTTTACGTTTTCAATTCCCGAAAAACTCATAAAACTTGCATCCATGCCGGCTACATTCGGTTTCATAGAATTTAGCATGCCTCCATCAACAGGATAGGCCCTGCCATTTTGCGCTTCAAAAGGCTCAAAGGATTCGTGGTTAGTTTTATTGGTCAACTCAGGCTGCAAACCGGATTCTTGTATAAGCTCATCCAACTCCTGAAAGCTTAAAGCCAGGTTAATATTGTTATCCGGGTAAGAAAGTTCTGTTTTCTTTGCAATACATGGACCGGCAAAAATGACACAAACATCTCCATATAATTCGCGCAAATAGGCGGCATGAACCTGCGCAGGACTTTTAAATGGCGTGATTTTAGCTGATAAATCGGGGTAATACTTTTGGATTAAATGTACCAAGCTCGGGCAGCAAGAAGATAAATATACACCAGGTTTTTGTTGTGGCAGCCAGTTGCTTAAGCTTGCTGAAAGTATCTCAGCACCAATCGCTGTTTCCGAAATCCTGGCAAATCCAAGCTGCTTAAGTACATTAATAAGTTGAGCTTTGGTGTATTTATCAAAATCGACGGGATAACTGGGTGCCAATGACAGTATTACAGGTTTGGATTGCTTGAGCAAAAATTTAGCGGTTTGAACATCGTTCCTCAATTTTTTTGCTCCCGAAGGGCATACTGAAACACATTTGCCACAAAATATACATTGACTATGAATAATTGAAGCAGAATGATTTTCAATCTTAATGGCTTTTACAGGACAATGCCGGATACATTTGTAGCAATCCTGGCAGTTTGTCTCTTCGGTATAAATTGCTTCTAGTTTATTCATTTTGTTTACTTATTGAAAAAGTGATGGTTCAACACTTTGATAACCGAATTGGTATCAAATCCCGAATACTTTGCGTCATCAATACTTAAATTTGGCCCCTCTATACACTTGTCGGTACAAAGCTGCCCTTTGAATTCTACCTCTTTACTTAAGTCATGCTCTGCAAGATAATTTTTGATTACCTCAAGGATAGTTTGGTTTCCTCGCCGATAACAGGAGCTCCCTAAACAAATAGTAATTACAGTTTTATTCTTCATTATTTCCGGATTTAAGGTTTTTCAATGGACAACTAGAACAGCTTTCAAATTTTTTGTATTGATTTTAACTGAACACAGGTTCGTATTAAAAATCAATCTCTTTGCCTTCGTAAATGCAGTTGAATATGTTTTCGAAATCCACAGCAGTTGTTACCCTGGGGTTGCTTCCTGTGCAGGCATCTTTTTCAGCGTTCTCGCAGATTGTGGAGAGTTTTGATCTAAACTCAGCCTCGTCTATTCCATAATCCCTTAGGTTTGATGGGATACCCAATTGTTGACTTAAATCACGAATAAATTGAATATAGGCATCGCACAAAACTTTATCTGAATCACCTTCAAGACCGATATATCTGGCAATTTCAGCATATTTTGCTTCGGCATTTTTGCGGTTCCATTGAATTACATAAGGTAAATAAATTGCATTGGCACATCCGTGCGGAATACCAAATATAGCACCCGTTTTGTGGGCCATGCTATGGCAAATTCCTAACAAAGCGTTGCTAAAAGCCATCCCGGCCAAACATTGTGCGATGTGCATGGCATCTCTTGCTTTTTCATCACCATTATAGGAAGCGATAAGATTTTCTTTTACCATTTTAATGGCTTTCAGGGCCAGTGGATCCGAAAAATCTGAGGCCAAACATGCTGTCATAGCTTCTGTAGCATGCGTGAGCGCATCCAAACCGGTGTATGCCGTTAACTGTGGCGGCATTTTGTAGGCAATTTCAGCATCCAGGATGGCGATATCGGGTGTGATTTCAAAATCTGCTAAAGGATATTTGATACCCACTTTGTAATCAGTAATAACAGAGAAAGCGGTTACTTCAGTTGCTGTTCCACTTGTTGAAGGAATTGCGACAAAACGTGCTTTATTGCGTAGCGCAGGGATATTAAAGGGTTTTGCAATATCTTCAAATTTTGCCTCAGGATGTTCGTAAAAAACCCACATAGCTTTAGCGGCATCAATGGCCGAACCTCCTCCAATTGAAACAATCCAATCTGGATTAAAAGATTGCATCATTTTAGCTCCTTTAAGTACAGTTTCTACAGAAGGATCGGGCTCGACGCCATCAATTAACTGAATTTCCATTCCTGCTTCTTCTAAATAAGCGGTAACGGTGTCGAGAAATCCAAATCGCTTCATGGAGCTTCCGCCAATTACTACGCTTGCACGTGATCCTTTGAGGGTTTTAAGCACTTCCATACTTCCGTTGCCGAAGTATATGTCTCTTGGTAAGGTGAATCTGTTCATAGTATCTAAATTTAAAAGTTTAATAAATAGTTATGCTGTCAATAGCATATCAATAGATGTGCCATGCCTTGTAACAAGCTGTATATATGACTATTACAGAGATATTAGCAGGCCGTTGCAAGCATAGTTTTTGAAACCGTCCTGAATAAGGACAGAAAGCCAAAAAAATGGTGTTAGGAAACAGGACAGTGTTAGGAAACAGGACAGATTTCTCGTGTTTCCTTTATTAGGGTTAGTAATTTAGATAGAATATATAAGTCTGAAAGCAGGAATTTTAGGTAAATTCTAAAAGGCTAAATTTTTTTACTCCTGAATTTTCTTGAGTTTCTGATACAGGGTATTTCTACTGATGCCTAAATTTTTAGCTGCTTTTGACACATTATTATCATGTAATTTTAGGCAATTGAGGATAGCTATATTTTCTATCTCAGCAAGTGATTTTCCAACCAAATCCAAATTAGTTCCTGATTCATTTTTAACGCTTAGCTTACTTTTGGCTCCATCCATAAATGAATAATCGCCTTCCATCACTACAAACCGTTCTATAATATTTTCAAGTTCGCGCACATTTCCCAGCCATTTGTTGTTAAGGAGAAAATCTTCAAATTCAGTGGAGATAAATGGCATTGGCCGCCTTGTTTTTTCGGCTTTTTGCAATGCAAAAAATCGCGCCATTGGAAGAATATCTTCTTTACGTTTTCTTAATGGCGGAATTTTTAAATGAATAACATTGAGTCTATAATAAAGATCCAACCGAAATTTTCCATTTTTGATTTCCTCTTCCAGATTTTTATTGGTAGCGGCAATAATGCGTACATCAAGTTTTATTTCCTTTTCGCCACCAATACGTGTTACGCTGCCTTCCTGAATGCTGCGCAAAAGTCGTACTTGCATATCGGGAGGCATTTCTCCTATTTCATCTAAAAATAAAGTGCCGTGGTTGGCAAGCTCGAATTTACCGGGCGCTCCGCCTCTTTTTGCTCCTGTAAATGCACCGTCCTCATAACCAAATAACTCACTCTCGATTAGAGATTCAGCCATAGCACCACAATTAAGGGCGATAAAAGGAGCGTCTCTGCGTAAAGAGGCATTGTGTATCGACTGCGCAACAACTTCTTTGCCGGTACCACTTTCGCCGGTAAGCAGCACGGTGGATGACTCTTTGGCGATTCTCTGTGCTTGCTGTTTGAGTTTTACCATTGAGGGTGAAAGCGCAAACATACTGTCGAAGGTAAATCTTGTTTGATAACCTGAATATTTTTTTATCAAGTTAACAACCCGGCTGAACTGTCTGAAAGTAATCAGGTATCCATGCATTTTGTTTTTTTCGCCACGAATAATAAAGGCGTTGAATAAAAAGCGCTCTTTGATGTGCGGGATATCAAAAATAGCAGGCTCGTCGATAAATAATAACTCATTTAAAACAATCCGGCAAATGCGTTTCCAATCGGGAAGAATGTCGGTAATGTCTTTTTGGAGGAGATCGGTGCGACGGGTATTTATCATCCGACAGGCGGTGTCGTTAACCCATTCAATTTTGTCGGCAATAGTGATGGCCATCACACCAAAAGAAAGGTTATTCATCATGGCGAAGGCAAACTGGTTGCTGGTTTCCAACTGCTGTATGCTATCTAATGCTTTGATTTTGTTTTCGATAGCCTTTGCCGCCGAAACCACCATTCCAAGACTATGCGGATGAACATTTTCAGCATGACCAGTCATATTAATACAGCCCAGTATTTCTTCGTTATACTTTATGGGAGCTGCTGAACAGGTCCATTTATAATAGGCCGAAATAAAGTGCTCTTTTGACGTAACTTGGACGGGGTTTATCTCTTTAAGTACGAGTCCCATAGAATTTGTTCCTATGGAAGACTCATTCATGTAGGCACCAGGAATCATTTTTAATTTTTCGGCTTCATCCAATACCTCTCTATCGCCATAAATACTTAGGATGCAACCATTTGAATCTGTTAGATTAATAAAAAAACCTGAGCCACTAACAATTTCATACAGTTGTTGGAGAAAAGGCTCAGCAATGCCCAGAAAGCCATCATGCTTTTTTAGATGAATTTTAAGCTCGGAATCCGACAGTTGGTGTCGAGGAAATATATGCGAGGCCTCAAGACCGAATTCCTGACTTCGCCTATGCGATTTTTTTATCGTGTCTGTTTTATCTTTCATCACTATCATCCAATATTGGATGCAAAATTAGTGAAATTAAGTAGTCTATACTATTCGCTGATTAGCTCAGAAAAAGGATTGTGAAATGCTACTTGCCTTTGATAATATAGAAATTTTTAATTCGACGTTTTGAAGTACTGCGGACGTTCAAAAGTCAATATTACGTCATCCAACTTTTCATCGTCCGAGGCACGAGGACATGAAAACGTTGAAACAAGTAACGCAATTCTCGTTCCTCAAATCGACGTTTTGAAGTACTGCCGGGCGTTTAAAAGTCTGCATTCACGGTTTGCTTAACATTTTATCGTTCGAGGTCGTGTGGGAGACTCGACAGGTGCTGACGATCAGGTAAGTAGCGAATGCTACCTGATAATTCCACGAAGTAAATACTTCGCGGAACGGGATTGTGAAATGCTACTTGCCTTTGATAATATAGAAATTTTTAATTCGACGTTTTGAAGTACTGCGGACGTTCAAAAGTCAATATTACGTCATCCAACTTTTCATCGTCCGAGGCACGAGGACATGAAAACGTTGAAACAAGTAACGCAATTCTCGTTCCTCAAATCAACGTTTTGAAGTACTGCCGGGCGTTTAAAAGTCTGCATTCACGGTTTGCTTAACATTTTATCGTCCGAGGTCGTGTGGGAGACTCGACAGGTGCTGCCGATCAGGTAAGTAGCGAATGCTACCTGATAATTCCACGAAGCCCCGTTCACTTAGGGCTTCGTGGACCGGGGACTTTCAAAAGCCAGCCGAAGCCTCTTGATTAACCCCGGCCTTTAGGCCGGTGGTTTATGCATCGCTTGGCGCAATGGGCTTTAGCCCTGCCCGTTCTACGTCTGCAAAACAACATTGGCCTGAATTTGTAACTCGACATATTCTGCTTTCTATCAGGTATTTATAATATTATTCTCGATTTATTAATCAACGTTTTGAAGTACTGCCGGGCGTTTAAAAGTCTGTATTCAGGGTTTGCTTAACATTTTATCGTCCAAGGTCGTGTGGGAGACTCGGCAGGTGCTGACGATCAGGTAAGTAGCGAATGCTACCTGATAATTCCACGAAGTAAATACTTCGCGGAACGGAACGGGGACTTTCAAAAGCCAGCCGAAGCCTCTTGATTAACCCCGGCCTTTAGGCCGGTGGTTTATGCATCGCTTGGCGCAATGGGCTTTAGCCCTGCCCGTTCTACGTCTGCAAAACAACATTGGCCTTGATTTGTAACTCGACATATTCTGCTTTCTATCAGGTGTTTATAATATTATTCTCGATTTATTAATCGACGTTTTGAAGTACTGCGGACGTTCAAAAGTCAATATTACGTCATCCAACTTTTCATCGTCCGAGGCACGAGGACATGAAAACGTTGAAACAAGTAACGCAATTCTCGTTCCTCAAATCAACGTTTTGAAGTACTGCCGGGCGTTTCAAAGTCTGCATTTACGGTTTGCTTAACATTTTATCGTCCGAGGTCGTGTGGGAGACTCGACAGGTGCTGCCGATCAGGTAAGTAGCGAATGCTACCTGATAATTCCACGAAGCCCCGTTCACTTAGGGCTTCGCGGACCGGGGACTTTCAAAAGCCAGCCGAAGCCTCTTGATTAACCCCGGCCTTTAGGCCGGTGGTTTATGCATCGCTTTGCGCAATGGGCTTTAGCCCTGCCCGTTCTACGTCTGCAAAACAACATTGGCCTGAATTTGTAACTCGACATATTCTGCTTTCTATCAGGTATTTATAATATTATTCTCGATTTATTAATCAACGTTTTGAAGTACTGCCGGGCGTTTAAAAGTCTGTATTCAGGGTTTGCTTAACATTTTATCGTCCAAGGTCGTGTGGGAGACTCGGCAGGTGCTGACGATCAGGTAAGTAGCGAATGCTACCTGATAATTCCACGAAGTAAATACTTCGCGGAACGGAACGGGGACTTTCAAAAGCCAGCCGAAGCCTCTTGATTAACCCCGGCCTTTAGGCCGGTGGTTTATGCATCGCTTGGCGCAATGGGCTTTAGCCCTGCCCGTTCTACGTCTGCAAAACAACATTGGCCTTGATTTGTAACTCGACATATTCTGCTTTCTATCAGGTATTTATAATATTATTCTCGATTTATTAATCAACGTTTTGAAGTACTGCCGGGCGTTTCAAAGTCTGCATTTACGGTTTGCTTAACATTTTATCGTCCGAGGTCGTGTGGGAGACTCGACAGGTGCTGCCGATCAGGTAAGTAGCGAATGCTACCTGATAATTCCACGAAGTAAATACTTCGCGGAACGAGTAGTAAAACTTATCCACAGTGGAAATACTTACTTACCAGCTTCATAATTTTTTCTTCGTCATTGCCTATTTCCTGACGCAGGTTTTCGTCTTTGTGGGCGCGCAGGTTTTTGATGATAAACTGCAGGATATTATCCGGGAATACATTGTTTTTCTTATAAAACTCGATATGTTTTTCAAGTGCGGCGGCTGATTCCACACAGCTTTTTGGTAGCTGCTCCAGCTGTTCTTGTTTGGCTTTGTGGGCATCATCGAAGATGTTTATATCCACATAAGTTTTCTCGGCAAAGGCAAGAGCGTCTTCCATTTGCAGTCCGTGTTGTGCAGCCACGGTGAGGCCGGCCATCAGCAGGTAAATATCTGCGGAGGCGTCGGGCGAACGAAACTCAACGGTTTGTATCTGGCTAAAATCCTGTTTCACCGGTTTCTCCTGTGGGTTTACGGCGGCTATCATATCGGCTTCGGCTGTCCAGCCCAGTGGCACGCGCACCAGCACCGAGCGGTTGCGGTCGCCCCAGCAGATATTGGTAGGTGCTTCCTGGTGTGGAACCAAACGGAAATAAGAAGTTGGAATAGCATTTCCAAAAGCGGTGAGCGATGCGGCAAGACTCAAGTAGCCGGCAATGGCTTTGCGGGCTTCATCGCTGAGTTTGCCATCCTTCATCATCACGCTTCTGCCGTTTTTCATCAGGCGCGTATGCACGTGCATGCCGCTGCCTGCCTTGCCTATAGTGATTTTTGGTGCAAAAGTAATCGTTATACCATATTGATATGCGAGCTTACGCATAATCCACTTGGCTACCACAAGCTGGTCAGCAGCATCTTCCACATTGGTGGGCAAAAACTCAATTTCATTTTGTTCGTAACTAAGCCCGTTATGCGAAAAATTTCCTACTTCCGAATGGCCGTATTTGATTTGGCCGCCACTTTGCACAATCAGCCGCATAGCCTCTTGCCGAAATGCACTGGATTTGTTAAAAGGCGACGATTCGTGATAGCCCTTTTGATCCACTGCCGGATACAGCTTTTCTTCCTGATCAATGATATAAAACTCCAGCTCTCCCATAGTCTCAAATTCGAGGCCGGTGGCGGCTTTCAGCTCGCGGTGTGCTTTTTTAAGAATAAACTCAGGAGAGCTTTCATAAGGATTCCCAAAACGGTCGTAAAAAGAGCAAAGCAGGTCGAGGGTAGGCACTTCGGAAATCGGATTTAAAAAAGCCGTTTTGTATTTTGGAATCACGTAAAGGTCGCTGGAACCCGCTTCGATAAAGGGGAAAAGACTGCTTCCGTCGACACGCTCACCCGCCGAAAGTAATCCTTCAAGATGCTCGCGGCTGTTGATGACAAAGTTGAGGGCTTTCAGGCGGCCATCCCAGGCGGCATACCTGAAATTGATCATTTCAATGTCGTTGTCTTCAATATAACGGATCAAATCCGCCCGCGTAAATTCGGAGGCAGGTTTGTTCAAATACTGTACTAAAGGGTTGGGATTCATCGTGGTAAACTCATTCATAACTTAGTTGGTGTAATTGTTAAAAAGAATTTGCAAACTTAGGGAAAACACTGCTATATCTTTTTAAATACCAATAATTATAAAACAGTTTACCTGGGCTTCAACTAGTGTTATAAAATCAGACTGAATCCTGCTAAAAATCAGCGTTAATCAAGTTTGGACAAATATTTTTTATACTTTTACGCCCCATGTAATCAGGCCAAAATCAAAGGGATGCCTGAAATCTAAATGAATAGTTCATTTTAAAACCGATTTTCTACCATGAAAAACTTCTTACTTTTTACTTTACTAACGCTTTTTATCTCGCTTCAAGCACAGCCTACTCGCTACTCAAAAGTGCGGGTTGATTTGAACGGGCAAAGACTTTCGACCATTGCCTCTCTGGGCATTTCAGTAGATAACGCACAAGTCAAAGCCGGCCTTTTTGCTGAGCTACAACTCAATGAAAACGAAATTTCCCTCTTGGATGAAGCAGGATATCACTATGAAATTTTAGAAGCTGATATGGCCGCTTTTTATCAGCAGCGTTATACCCAATCGCTAAACCAGAAAATTCTTTTGGATCCGGCGGATGAATTTCCAGTACCGGAAAACTGGGAGTTGGGAACAATGGGAGGATTCTATACCTACCAGCAAGTACTTGATAAACTTGATTTTATGGCCGATCAATGGCCTGATTTGATTACTGTTCGCACACCCATCAATGAAAATTTGCTTACCCATAATGGTAATCCTATTTATTGGGTAAAAATCAGTGATAATCCCAATGAACAGGAAGAAGAACCTCAGGTGCTTTATACAGCGATTCACCATGCTCGTGAAGGAATTGGTGTGCAACAGATGATGTATTTTATGCTGCACCTGCTCGAAAATTATGATACAAATGACGAAATTCAAACCTTGGTCAATAGCCGCGAGCTTTATTTCGTGCCTTTCGTCAATCCCGATGGTTACCTTTTCAACGAGCAAACCAATCCCAATGGGGGCGGCATGTGGCGCAAAAACCGCCGTAACAATAGCGGATCATATGGCGTTGATGTAAATCGTAATTACGGTTATATGTGGGGATTAGATAACAATGGTTCATCGCCCAGCCCGAGCAGCGAAACCTACCGCGGCCCATCGGCTTTTAGTGAGCCGGAAACACAAAACATCAAGCAATTTGTGGAAGAGCACGACTTCAAAATTGCCCTCAATTATCACTCTTATTCTAATCTGCTGCTCTATCCTTGGGGCTATCAGAATGATCCTTGCCCGGATGACGCCATTTTTCATACCCACGCGAAGTTGATGACACGCGACAACAACTACGTCTACGGCCCCGGCAGCTCTACTATTTATCCTACCAATGGCGGCTCCGACGACTGGATGTATGGCGATAGCGAAAATCGAAATCCTGTGTTTGCTTATACGCCTGAAGTAGGCAATAATGGTGATGGATTTTGGCCTGCCGCCAATCGCATTGTACCGCTTTGCCAGGAAAATATGATACAGAATATGCTGGCAGCCTGGTTTGTAGGTAGCTACGGTGTGATTCAAGAAAAGGCTGAACCAGTTATTTCTAGTCTCGAAAGCTTTATTCCTTTTGATTTGCAGCGCCTTGGGTTTGGCGAAACCACCGGCTGGACCGTAAGCCTGATTCCATTAGACGAAAATATTGTGGCTGTAGGCGATCCGCTGAGTTTTGGCAGCCTTGAAATGCTCGAAACCATCACCGATTCTATTGCTATCAGCCTTTCGGCAGATTTGATGAGCGGCGATGAATTTCGGTTTTTGTTACAGCTTGATAATGGTGAATTTATTAACACCGATACCATCACCAAGCTATACGGCACCACAACTACCATTTTTGCCGATTCGTGTAATGATTTAACAAAATGGACTTCAGCTAAATGGGATGTAACGGAAAACGAATACCATACGCCCACCGGTTCTATCACCGATTCGCCTTCTGGCAATTACAGTGCCAACGAGACTAATGTAATCAGCCTGATAGAACCCATTGAGCTACCTGCTACGAGCATGGCTTTGCTGCGCTTTTATGCCAAATGGGATATCGAATATGACTACGATTATGTGCAGCTTCAGCTCCGCGCAGGCGGAACAGGTATTTGGACGGCGCTCGAAGGAAAACATACCCGGACCGGTTCTTCAAACCAGTCAGCCGGAAATCCTGTTTATGATGGCCAAAGCAACTGGGTAGCCGAAAGCGTTGACCTCACCAAATTTGCCGGCCAAAGCATTGAGCTACGCTTTGTGCTGCGCAGCGACAGCTATGTGCATAAAGACGGCTTCTATTTTGACGACTTTGAGCTGCTGGTGCTGGATATAGAAACTGGTATCCCTTCCGCGCAGGCGGCAAACAAAATTGAGGCTAGCATTTTCCCCAATCCGGCTACAGATCAGTTACATATCACGTTGCGTAAGACGTCAGCACAAGCGGTTGAGGTAGCACTTATCGACCTGATGGGAAAGCAAATTTTGCAAAGCCAACTGCCGATTGGTCAGCAGAAAATTACGCTGGAATGCAGCACTATTCCGGCTGGTATTTATTTGGTAAAAATTAGCGATGGAGCCATGGCAAGCTGGAAAAAAGTAGTGATTCAGTAAGGGGTTTGAGTGCAAAATGGCTACTTTTGCCAACTCAATAGAAGTATAAATGCCGATGTAAAAATCAGTTCAATAAAAGTAGAGGAGGAAGGCCTATGATGGATACGCTGAAAATGGGCAGGCTAAAATGGCACCATATCTTAAATCCAGATGAGGAGGATTTTAGTTTTTTAAGAGATAAGTACCATTTTCACCCCTTGGATATTGAAGATTGTCGCTCGATGAACCAGCGCCCTAAGATCGACATCTATGACGACTACTACTTTTTGATTCTCCATTTTCCCAACTTCGACCGCCAGAATATTTTTATTAAGACCAAGGAGATCAAGGTGTTCTGGGGAGAGGATTATCTTATCTCTCTTGAGAAATCGCCCTGGATCACGGGTCAGCTTTTTAGCGAATACAAAGAGCGCGACGACAATGACGAAGATCTGGATGTGGGAACTTCAGACGCGCTGCTCTACCGCATGCTCGAACGGCTGATGCGCGAAGCTATTTACCTATTACGAAAAGTAGGCCTCGACCTGGAGCTGATAAATAGAGAACTATTTGGTAATAAGCAAGTTAAAATTATCGAGCGCATCTCGGTAACACGTAAAAATATTATCCTGATCAACACCATTTTTAAGCCACAACTGCGGCTGTTTCACAAGTTTGAAACCGGTCAGGTGAGCGGCTTTGCCGATAATATGGAAGACTACTGGGGCAACATCCTCGACTACTACCAAAAGATGTGGGACATGACCGAGGATTATGAAGACCTGATTGAAGGTCTCTCGAAAACCTTCGACAGTATGCAGACTAACAAAACCAACGAAATCGTGAAAATCCTTACCCTGATTTCGTCCATCATCCTGCCACTTACCTTCATCACCAGCCTCTATGGCATGAATGTGATGCTGCCGCTGGCCGAAAATACCACCGCTTTTTGGCTCTTGCTAATTGGCATGGTATCTATCAGCGTGCTGATGATCATCTATTTTAAACGCAAAAGATGGATGTAAAAACACCTTTTTTAATGCTATTACAGCGCCTTTTAAACTTATTTAAACATTAAATCCACCGAACTATTTATGACAACATTTGTTAACAAAAGCCTGAAACTGCTGGCAATCGTAGCGGTTTTATTTTCAAATCATTTACAAACTTATGCTGCTATGCAGGAACCTATTCCATTAGAAGATTTCTTTAAAAATCCGGAGCGAAGTGCTTTTCAGATTAGCCCTGACGGGAAATATATCTCGTTTATGGCGCCCTATGAAAGCCGGATGAATATTTTTGTTCAGAAAGTCGGTAGCGACAAAGCAACGCGGCTTACCAGCGGAACAGACCGTGATATTTCCGGTTATTACTGGGCCAACAACAAGCGCCTGCTCTTTTTGAAAGACAACGGTGGCGATGAAAATTTTGCGCTTTATGGCGTAGATAACAACGGTAAAAACAAAAAATGCCTCACTTGCTTTGATAAAGTGCGCACCCAGATTATCGACGAACTGGAAGACCAGCCCGACGAAGTGATTATTGGCCTCAACAAGCGCAATGCGATGGTTTTTGATCCCTACAGGCTCAATATCAAAAGCGGTGAGATGGAAATGCTGGCCGAAAACCCGGGAAATATCCAGGGATGGATGACCGACCACGACGGCAAATTGCGTGTAGCCCTTGCCATTGTTGATGGCGTGAACACCCAACTGCTTTATCGCGCTGATGAAACACAGGAGTTTGAAGCTGTTTTAACTACCAGCTTCAAAGAATCGCTGAGCCCGCAGTTTTTTACTTTCGACAATAAATACCTCTACGCCACTTCCAATTTAGGACGTGATAAATCCGCTGCCGTCATCTTTGATCCGGCCACAGGCGAAACCATGGAAATGCTGTATGAAAACGCAGATTATGATGTTTCGGGCATCAGCTATTCACGCAAGCGTAAAGTAATTACATCGGCCAGCTATACCTCCTGGAAACGCGAGCGCCATTTCTTTGATGCTGAAACCCAACAGCTCTTAGAAAAACTGGAAGCAGAACTTCCGGGCTATGAGCTTGCCATTACGGCCAGCGACAAAGCCGAAGAAACTTATGTGGTGCGTACCTACAGCGATCGCTCAATGGGTGCTTACTACCTGTATGACAAAAAGAAAGCTAAGCTGGAAAAAATTCAGGATGTAAGTCCCTGGCTTGATGAAAAGCTGATGGCCGAAGTAAAACCCATTCAATACACTACCCGCGATGGCTTGACCATACACGGTTATCTTACACTACCCAAAGGCGTGGAAGCCAAAAACCTGCCCGTTGTAGTAAACCCACATGGCGGTCCCTGGGCACGCGACAACTGGGGTTTTAACCCAGAAATTCAGTTTTTGGCCAACCGTGGTTTTGCTGTGCTACAGATGAACTTCAGAGGCTCAACAGGTTATGGACGCGCTTTCTGGGAAGCCAGCTTTAAAGAATGGGGTTTGGATATGCAAAACGACATCACCGATGGTGTGTATTGGCTTATCCGCGAAGGCATTGCCGACAAAGACCGCATCGCCATTTATGGTGCCAGCTATGGCGGATATGCCACGCTACAAGGCCTGGTGGTTACGCCCACACTTTACGCTGCCGGCGTAGATTATGTTGGTGTTTCAAACCTGTTTTCCTTTATGAAAACTATTCCACCCTATTGGGAACCTATGTTGGACATGATGTATGAAATGGTAGGAAATCCGGAGGCAGATTCTGCACAGTTTAAGGCTACATCGCCCGCCATGAATGCCGATAAAATTATTGCTCCGCTATTTGTAGCACAAGGTGCCAACGACCCGCGCGTAAATATTGCCGAGTCAGATCAAATTGTGGAAGCCATGACAAGCCGCGGCGTTGAAGTGGAATATATGGTAAAAGACAATGAAGGCCACGGCTTTAGAAACGAAGAAAACCGCTTCGACTTTTACCGCGCTATGGAAGCTTTCCTGAAAAAACATTTGATGGAGTAAAGGCAGAGAAATCAGTGCTGATAAATTCAGCCGTTTTTCTATTATTTTAGGCCGAATCACTAAAAAACGTATTGTTTATTTGTGATTCGGTCTTTTTTTGACTCCCAGTCAGACTGCGACTGCTTGGCGAAGCCTATAAGTCGCACCCTGACTAAAAACCAGTTCAAAAACCCAGTGTAAGTTGCACACCACCAGTATTTTCGTCCGTGTCGAGATTGGAAATACCCAGACCCAAAAGACGAATATTTAGTGGGGTTGGCAATATTTCTGTAGTGAGTGCCTGTACCAATTCCAGCAATGTTTCCCGGTCATTTATGCAATACGCCTTGCTGCGGCTGCGGGTGATCTGGTGGAAATCGGTATATTTTACCTTTAAGGTGAGGGTTCGTCCGAAGCTGTTTTTCTTTTGCATGCGTTGCAGCAATTCTTCTGCAATCAGATTTAGTTGCTGTTGTATTTCTGATGAACTGCTCAGGTCGTTTTCGAAGGTACGCTCGGTGCTGATACTTTTGCGCTGCCGGTTGGGGTTTACCTCACGATCGTCGTTTCCGCGTGCAATGTGGTAATAATAAGCACCTTGTTTGCCAAACCATTTCACCAAATCTGCCAGCTCCTGCCGGCGCAAATCAGCTCCATTGGTAATGCCCATTTGAAGAAAACGCCCAGCGGTAACCTTTCCAATGCCGAAAAACTTATGAATGGGCAGCTGGTCGATAAAGGCCAGCGCATGCTGTGGATGGATAAGATATTGTCCGTTGGGCTTGTTAAAGTCGGAAGCAATCTTTGCCAGAAATTTATTGTAAGATATTCCTGCAGAAGCAGTTAAATTAAGCTGTTGCCTGATTTCTGTTCTTATATTTTCGGCAATTGCTGTCGCCAACGGAATAGCCTGTTTGTTTTGCGTTACATCAAGATAAGCTTCATCTAAGGAGAGCGGTTCCACCAGATCGGTATAGTGATAAAATATCTCGCGTATCTGGTCCGACACCTTGCGATAAACCTCAAAACGGGGTTTAACAAAAATCAATCCGGGGCATTTCCTGGCCGCCGTAACCGATGGCATGGCTGAATGCACTCCAAAACGGCGCGATTCATAGCTGGCAGCTGCCACAACGCCCCGCTGCTTGCTGCCGCCTACTGCTATTGGTTTTCCCCGAAGCGACGGATTATCGCGTTGCTCCACCGAGGCATAAAAAGCATCCATGTCGATATGGATGATCTTACGCAAAGGGGTGTTATTCAAAGTATTATCCGAAAGCTTGTTCATGGTGGCAAATTAGTCTTTTATGGGTAAAGCCCTGCTTTTATCTGTTTTCAATGAAAAATAAAACCTGAAAAATGTTTTGTAGCAAAATTAGGTATTTAATGCTGATTGGCGTTGAAAGTCAGGGTGCGACTCTGAGGCCTCGCTAAACAGTCGCACCCTGGCTGGGAATCGCAAATAAGTTCTTGTGAATTTTTCACAATAAATAGTTATTTGGTTTAAAAGTTCTATTTTTACCCAAACAACATTTTTATGAGGTTTATCAAGGTTTCGCTTATAATTCTTATCAGTCTTTTACTGCTTTATTGGGCTAGCTTATGGCTTGCAGGCTTATGGCTCAGGCAAAAACTGCACGACACTTATGCATTGTCTGAAATGGCCAAGACATACTCTTTTCAGGTAAAGCGGATAAGCCTGCATCCTTTGAAACGAACAATTAATTTACATAAAGTTACACTCGATCCACGCAATGCGGACAGCCTTGAAGCCGCGAAAAAGTCCTATGCCGAGCTATCTATTGACAAGATCAGCCTGGAAGGCATTGCGCTGAAAGCTGCCATTGAGCAGCAAAAAATCCAGCTTCAAAGGCTGCACCTGCTGCACCCAATTGTGGTTTGGACGGCAACTAAAAAGCTGAGACAAGCTTCTGAGGATAAAAAACTCATACCCGACGTTCCGGCCGAGCTGGAAGGTTTGCAGCTGGCTCATTTTGATATCACCGATGGACATTTTAGTTCCAGGCGTCCTAAGGAAACCCAAAACCTGATAGAATTGCCGCGTATCGACTTGAGGCTAAGTGACATCAGCCTGCGTGCTGATAGCCTGAGCCACGATCAATCGGTGCTGATTTCCTTAGCACCTGAGATGACACTGAAATCTTTCAGCTTCAGAATTCCGGATAGCTTTTATCGCCTTGGCGTAACCGCTATCACGCTTGATCGCGACAAAGGCGAACTGCTGCTGGAAGACGTGAGCCTGAAGCCAATTCGCGGATTGTATAAACAGGCCACCGGATTAGCTTTGCAGGATGATGTGTTTGAAATAAGTCTGGAGAATTTGCAAACGATAGGCCTGAACAGCCAAGCCGTTTTCAATGGAGAGCGACCACATTTGAAAGCCTTACTTTTAGAAAATCCGGTGATAGCGCTGGTGCGCGACAAGCGATTGCCCGATGACCTGGAAAAAAGGCCTCCAATGCCCCAACATCTATTTAAAAAAATAGCTAAAACCCTGAGTATCGACAGCGTAAAAATCATCAACGGAAAGCTGAGCTATTCAGAGCTACTTGGACGAGAAGCCAATGAAGCAAAAATCAGTTTCGACAGCCTGTATGTTCTTATCACCGGCATTTCCAAAGCCTGGCACAACGAAAATCGCGCTGAAGTAGTAGCCCAAGCTAAAGCCAAACTGATGGGAAAAGGGCTTGCTGAGGCCAAGTTCGAGTGGCACGAAAGTCTGCACGACAGCTTTAGTTTTGAAGGAAAACTGGGTGCTATGAAATTTGACGAAGTGAACGATATGACTAAAATTGCTGCAGCTGCACTATTTCGCGGTGGATTTATCGATTCTCTTGTTTATCAGGGTGCTGGAAACCGATATGGAGCTACTGGCCTATTTGAGATGTGCTATAAAAATCTGGATATGGAACTCACCAAAAAACGCACCGACGAACCTAACAAACTGCTGAGCAAACTACTGAATATGATTATTAGGCGTAATAACCCTACCGAAAATGAAAATGTAAGGCGGGTTCAAATGTCGGCAGAAAGAATTCCTTACAAAGGATTTTTTAATCTGTACTGGAAAACACTGGAAGATGGCTTGCTAAAAACCGTGAAACCCGGTAAAAGGAAAAACACAAATCCTGATCGCTCGATAAAAGAAGAATGGGAAAACCTAAAGAATACGCTTAAAGATGGTTAAAAAAAGATTCCAACTTTTTGGCTTTCTATTTGTAATAATAGGATTGAAAATTTAAGACGTGACTCGTAAACGAATTAGCTTGTCAAAAATCAAACGTACAAATCAAATAACACCTTTCCTATTTGAGGAAAAAAATAGAGGCCGTTTCCGAAAAGCCATATTGAGTAGGAAAAAAACTTAAACGATAGAATTATGAAAAAAGGAAATTTTTTAACTTTAGCAGTATGTATTACAACACTTGTGTTGATTCAACTTGCAAACCCGGCAAAAGCTTGTACCAGAGTAGTTTACAAAGGTACTAATGGCAATTACATGACCGCACGGTCAATGGATTGGAAAACAGAAATTCCTGCAAATCTGTGGGTTATGCCTCGTGGCATTGAACGAAATGGACAAGCAGGTGATAATTCTATTGCATGGACAGCAAAATACGGCAGCATAATAACCAGTGCATGGGATATTGCAACAGCTGATGGAATGAACGAAAAAGGCCTGGTAGCGAATATTTTATGGCTTGTTGAAACTAAATATCCTGAATTTAATCCTAAAGGTGACAAAAAAGGTATGGCTGTTTCTTTGTGGGGACAATTTGCGCTGGACAACTTTGCGAGCGTGAAAGAGGCTGTTGACTATTTTAAAAAAGATGATATAACAATAGTAAGCGATTATATTCCCGGCACTGATACTTATGCTACCGTGCATTTATCGCTTTCTGATCCTAGTGGCGACAATGCCATTTTTGAATATATTGACGGAAAACTGGTGATTCATCACGATAAATCGTATAATGTGATGACCAATTCGCCAACTTTCGACCAGCAGCTGGCCCTAAACAGCTATTGGAAAAGTATTCCCGGATCGATAATGCTGCCTGGAACGAATCGTGCGGCTGACCGTTTTGTCAGGGCTTCGTATTATATTGATGCCATCCCGAAAAATGATAACACACGCATGGCAGTAGCTTCCGTTTTTAGTGTAATTCGCAATTGCTCTGTGCCATTTGGAATTTCAACACCTAACGAACCTAATATATCTTCAACACGCTGGAGAACAGTGTCTGACCAAAAAAATCTAGTTTACTATTATGAATCAGCACTTACACCAAATACTTTTTGGGTTGATATGAAAAAGCTTGATTTCAGCGAGAAAGCTTCGGTTAAAAAATTGGCTGTTGATAAAGAACAAATCTATTCAGGCGAAACCTCGGCTATGTTTGAGAATACGCAGGCATTTGAGTTTTTTGGCTTGTAGGCTAAGTCTCTTCAAATTTCTTTTTCCCACAGATCTCGCTGATTTTCGCTGATTCTTTTCTGCGCTAAACAGCGTTGTCTGCGGGAAATATTTCTTAATTTCTTTTTCCCGCAGATTTTCGCAGATTTCTTTTCTGCGCTAAACAGCGTCATCTGCGGGAAACTCTTATAAGCCGTTTACTTTTCTAAATATTCCCAATTTTATGTCGTCCACATTAAAATTTACTAATATGCCAAGTTTTAATTTAGTCAATTTTAAATATGTCAAAACTTGTTTGTGATGCACTTTTGCTAGATTTTCTATCGATTTTACTTCAATTATCACTTTGTCTTCAATCAATAAATCCATCCTAAAACCAATCTCTAATTTTTCAGTTCCATAATAAACTGGCACTGGAACTTCTTTTAGAACTTTGAGTCCTGCTTTTTCTAATTCGAATATCAATGCAGCTACGTAAACAATTTCAAATAAGCCTGGTCCAAGCGTGTTATAAATGTTGAATATGGCTCCTCTTATAATGTATGAAATATCATTTTCTGTCATAATTATTTATTTTTCTACCGCAGATTTCTTTTCTGCGTCAATCTGCGTCATCTGCATGAGATATTCCTTGCTTTCTTTTTCCCGCAGATCTCGCTGATTTCTTTTTTCTGCGGGATAAAAGTAAACAGTTTTTATTAAAAATCAAATAAGCTATCTGGCTTTAAATCGGGGAAATGGCCTTAAAATAACCGTCAAAGCAATAAAACCAAACATGGCTTTTTTAAAATCTACACACCATTCCCCCATTACCCGCATAATCGTACTTTTGTCCCATGAAATCTACGCCCTTTCCTTCTATCGAAATTATGTCTCCTGTTGGCTCGTTCGAGTCGCTGATGGCTGCCATTCAGGCTGGTGCCGATGCCGTGTATTTTGGCATTGGCTCACTCAATATGCGCTCCAAATCTTCCAAAAACTTTAGCCTCGACGACCTCAAAACCATCGCCGATACCTGTCGCGAAAAGCAGGTAAAAACTTACGTAACCATCAATACCGTAATCTTTGACGAAGAGCTGCCTCAAATGCGCACGCTCATTGATGCAGTAAAAGAAAACGGCATCACAGCCATTATTGCCGCTGATCAGGCTGTAATTCAATACGCTGTAAAGCAAGGTGTTGAAGTGCATATTTCCACTCAATCCAATATCACCAATATCGAAGCCGTGCGCTTTTATGCACAGTTTTCCGATGTGATGGTAACCGCCCGCGAGCTCAACCTCGATCAGGTGAAAGCCATCACACAACAAATCAAAGCAGAGCAAATCACCGGTCCTTCAGGAGAGCTGGTACGCATCGAAGTGTTTGTGCATGGCGCTTTGTGCATGGCCGTTTCGGGCAAATGCTATCTCAGCCTTGATCTGCTCAATTCATCGGCCAACCGCGGCGCCTGCTTGCAACCCTGTCGCCGAGGCTACAATGTGAAGGACAAAGACGGCGAGCTGGAAATGGAAATCGACAATGAATATATCATGTCGCCCAAAGACTTGAACACCCTGCCATTTCTGGATAAATTGCTCGATGCCGGTGTGGAAGTGCTTAAAATTGAAGGCCGCGGGCGTTCGCCCGAATATGTAAAAGTGGTTACAAAAGTATATCGTGAAGCCGTGGAAGCGGTTCAACAGGGTAGTTTTGATCAGGAGAAAGTAGCAGCCTGGAATGCGCGACTGGCAAGCGTTTACAACCGCGGATTTTGGGATGGCTATTACTTAGGCCGAAAAATCGGCGAATGGACACAAGAATATGGCTCACAAGCCACGCAGCGCAAGGTGTATGTGGGTTTGGTGAGTAATTATTTTACGAAAATCGGCGTGGCCGAAATAAAAATGGAAACCCAACAGCTGGAAACTGGTGATCAGTTTTTGATTATTGGGTCCACAACAGGCGTTTACGAAGGCACAGCCTTGGATCTCAGGGTTGACTTACAATCCGTTGAAAAAACCATTAAAGGAGAGCTTTGCTCCATCGCCGTTGATGAGCTCGTTCGCCGGGGCGATAAAGTGTATAAACTGGTCGAAACTACAAAAAAGCAAACACAATGATTGGGCACAACTTACATACCCACAGCCTCTGTTCGGATGGAAAATCCACTATAGAGCAAATGGTGAAAGCGGCCATAGATCAAGGCATGCACACGCTCGGCATGTCGGATCATGCGGAAGTTCCTTTTGAAAACCATTTCGCGATAAAAGCCGGAAAAACCACCGAATACCTGGCGGAAGTCAAACGTTTGCAGCAAGTTTACGCCCAACAGATTCAGCTTTATCTAAGCCTTGAAATTGACTTTATTCCCGGTCTGATGGAAGATTTCCAATCGCGCATTGCCAGTTATGGACTGGATTATACCATTGGTGCAGTGCATCTGGTAGGCAAAGATAAGTCCGAGAATTTATGGTTTATTGATGGCCCTAAGCGGGAAATTTATGACGACGGGCTAAAACAGTTTTTCGGTGGTGATATCCGTGCGGCGGTAAAGGCTTTTTATACGCAAACCAACCAAATGATACAGCAGGAAAGCTTCGATATCATTGGGCATTTCGATAAAATAAAGATGCACAACAGCGATCGTTATTTTATGGAATCGGAAAAATGGTACAAGGATTTGGTGCTTGAAACCCTGCAACTAATCAAGGAAAAAGGCGTGATTGCTGAAGTAAATACACGCGGCATCTATAAAAAACGCTCGAAAAGCCTGTTCCCATCCAACTGGATTTTGGAAGAGATGAAGCAGCTTGAGATCCCCGCCATCATTAGCTCCGATGCCCATCACGCCAGCGAACTTCAACTGCATTTTGATACGGCTATCACTGCGTTAAAAAATGCCGGCTACCGCGAAGTGATGCAGTTTTCGCAAGGCCAATGGACTGCTAAAGAACTGGTTTAAAGCAAAATCGCATATACATCAGCACAATTTTTATACTTTTATACCGCCTTGCACGTTAAGTTTTAATGACAGCATAGATTAATACAGACTTCAGGCCACTAAACTTCTACATGTGAACCTTTACACCCGAAAAAGACGTTGGAAAATTATCCTTTCGCTGATTGCTTTGATAATCATCACTGCATCAATTTATTACACTAATTTATTGGTGAATCGTTTTGCCATACAGGAACGCAATCAAATTCGTGTATGGGCTGAGTCGGTGCAGCGCCGTGCCGGCCTGATGCGGGTTACGGAGGAGTTTTTTAGTGAAGTGCGCGAGCAAGAACGTAAACGCATCGAGCTGTTTGCCTCGGCTTACCGCAAACTGCTGAAACCCGATCCCGATGAAAACCTGAGCTTTTACCTCGAAATAATTTCAAACAACACCAGCATTCCGGTTATTATCGCTGATGAAAATCGGCAGATAGAAATGAATCTCAACCTGCCGGTACATCAGCAAAATGCCAAGCGTCTTACCGATGAATTATTAGCTGAATACACGGTTTATGAGCCTATCCCTATTGTGATTGGCCCAAAAAAACGACTGTGGGTTTATTACAAAGAATCACTGATATTTACCGAGTTAAAAACAGTTCTCGATGATTTGGTCAGTTCCTTTTTTGACGAAGTAGCCCTCAATGCGGTGAGTGTTCCGGTGATTATTACCGACAGCAGCAAAATCCACATCCTGCAATTTGGAAACCTGGACTCCGACCGAACAAGTGACAGCAGTTTTATGCAGGCTCAACTAGCCGAAATGGCTTCAGAAAACAACCCGATAACCATTGAGTTTTCCAATATCGGCAAGACCTATATTTTTTACCGTAGCTCTGATCTACTACTACAGATGAGGTTTTTCCCCCTACTTCAAATTTCCATTATAGCCTTATTTTTGTTAATGGCTTACCTGCTTTTCAGCTATGCCCGCCGCTCCGAACAAAACCAGGTGTGGGCTGGTATGGCCAAAGAAACCGCGCATCAGATTGGCACCCCGCTCTCGTCTTTGATGGCTTGGATTGAGTTGTTAAAGATGAATCCGGCACCTATCCAGGGTGTTGAAGAAATGGAAAAAGATGTGCAACGCCTCGAAACCATTACCCAACGTTTTTCGCGCATCGGTAGCACGCCGGTGTTGGAACCTGCCAATATCACCGAAATCCTGGAAGAAACCATTGATTATCTGCGGCTACGCACTTCACATAAAATTACCTATAAGCTGCAAGCGCCCAAGGAATCTATTATCCTGCCGTTGAATGCCTCACTTTTTCGCTGGGTTATTGAAAACCTGTGCAAAAACGCCATTGATGCCATGAATGGGAAAGGTGAAATTGTTATCCGGCTCTTTACAGAAGAAAAATATTTGATTATTGACCTGTCGGATACCGGTAAAGGCATGCCAAAATCTGCCTTTTCAACTGTGTTTAACCCTGGATATACCAGCAAAAAAAGAGGCTGGGGACTGGGTCTTTCTTTGGCTAAGCGTATCATCAAAGATTATCACAAAGGCAAAATCTTTGTGAAGTCGTCGGTGCTAAATGAAGGCACCAGCTTTAGAATTATGTTGCGGCTTAATGACAAAAATTAGGTACTATTTTCAGGAGACACCTCCAAAAACCAGCAACGGAATACTGGAACGCAACAATAATTTCCGGCTGAGGCCGGGATCAAAAAGTTGCTCTAGCAGATTTTGTTTGCGGGCCGTGATAGCCAGCACATCAATATTATTTGTTGCTATAAATGTTTCGATGCCTTCAAGCGCATCCTCGCTTTGCAGCAGGCCACATTCGATTTCAAAGCGTTGATATTGCTCGTTAAAATAGCGGCGCATATTTTGCATACGTGTCTCGTTAACCACGGTGCTGCCTGTTTTATGGATATGCAGACAGTAGATTTTGGTGTTAAATGGCCTTACGAAAGCCATCAACCGGCTCAGGCTGTCGTAGTCGGTATTGTCAAAATTGGTAACATACAACAGACGCTGCGTTTTATCGAGGGTTTTCTCGGTATAAGCAGGCGGAATAGCCAACACCGGAATTTTACCTTTTGAGATGGCACGCTGCGTGGTACTTCCAAAAAACCCACGTTGAATGCGGTTGCGGCCTTTGGTGCCCATCACAATAAGGCCGGGCTTGTAGTGGTGCGCCACGGCAGAAATGGCATCAGAAGGATTGCCACGCAGTAAGTCGAAATCCACGTCAACACCACGTATCTTTTGTTGTTTTATTTGCCGTTTTAGCGTGCTTTGCAAAAAGCTAAGTTTTTCGGTCGCCTCGGCTTCTGCAGCTCTCATTTGCGCCTCAATGTCTGACTGCATCGCATACATTTCGCCCCAGGCAAAATGCTCGGCAGGAACCGGAAACCAGGCGTGCATCAGCCGGATATCGGCTTTCATATAGGCTGCGAGCATCAATGCGTAACGTGCCGCTTTTTCGCTCTCCTCCGAGAAATCGACAGGCACCAGGATGCGACGTACACTGCGCAGAAGCTTTATAGTAGCTTCCTTTTGCGCGCCGGAAGCTCCGGCCATTTCGTCGATAATTTGGCGCGCTTCGGCCAGATCCGACTCGTTGATGCGCAGCGCTACTTCATTGGATGCACCGTGACTATCGCCCAGCATACAAGGGATTCCGGTAGCTTCGAGCCGTACTTTGATTAGCAGCGCCCGCGAATAGGTGTAATTACCAATGGTGATAAATTCAGGTTCTTTCATAATACAGGTATTGGTTGTTCAAACATAGCAGAATTTGAATTAGCCCACTAATTTACGACAGTAATGTATTTAAAGCAAATTTAGGCTTAAAAATAGTTCTTATGAGTGCGTGCGAAACTGGCGATGCTTTGAGTGGTTTAGGAAAACCAGCTGTTTTTGTTCAATTGAGAACAACTTGCTATGTCGTGAATTCAGACTATCTTTGCCGCCCAAAAATACTGGAAATGAATCAAAAAGATCAGTCAGGCAAACGGCCTCGCATCCAAGAAGATCAGTCAGAAAAAGGACGGGATGCCGCTAAGAAGCCTTTTAAAAATGCCGGAGAGAAACCTCCGTTTCGCAGAGCTGATAGCGAAAGACGCTATGACTCGGGCAGCGAAAAATCATTTAGTTCCCGCCGTCGCGATGACGCCACAGGAGGTGATAGACAATCATTTAAGCCACGTCGTGATGACGCATCAGGCGGAGAAAGAACCTTCACACCACGTCGTGATGACGCATCAAGAGGCGACAGGCCTTACAGTTCACGCCGCCGAGATGAAGGTGGAGGAGGCGACAGACCATTTAAGCCACGTCGTGATGACGCATCAGGCGGAGAAAGAACCTTCACACCACGTCGTGATGACGCATCAAGAGGCGACAGGCCTTACAGTTCACGCCGCCGCGATGAAGGTGGAGGAGGCGACAGACCGTTTAAGCCACGTCGCGATGACGCATCAGGCGGAGAAAGAAGAAGTTATCCGCCACGCGAAAGAGGCTCTTCTGATAACCCGAAAAAGCTATTTGTAAAACGCGACGGCAGGCAGCAGTCCGATTCAGGATACCGCAGCGGCGCAAGCAAAAAACCTTATGCCGGCAAGCCTTCCTATCCTGAAAAAGAAGAGAGGCACCGCAATTACAGAGGTAAATCAGCCAATCAGCAGGCCGCCGAAAAAACCGGCGACGGGATGATCCGGCTCAATAAATACCTGGCTGACTCGGGTGTGTGCTCACGCCGCGAAGCTGACAAACTAATCGAAGCCGGCGTAGTAAGCGTAAACGGCGAGGTTGTTACACAATTGGGAACTAAGGTAAACCGTAAGGACAAAGTTAATTACGGTGGCCAAACCTTGAAACGTGAGACATTGCGTTATGTTTTGCTCAACAAGCCCAAAGGTTTTATTACTACATCGGATGATCCGCAAAAAAGGCGCACAGTGATGGAGTTGGTGGCCAATGCCTGCGACGAACGTATTTATCCTGTAGGTCGCCTGGACCGTAACACCCTCGGCCTGTTGCTGTTGACCAACGATGGTGAGCTGGCCAAAAAGCTCACCCATCCAAGTCATGGCGTAAAAAAACTCTACCATGTTACCCTCGATAAAGCACTTACCAAGAACGATATGATCGCCATTGCCAACGGCCTTGAGCTGGAAGATGGCCCTGTGAAAGTAGAAGGTATTTCGTGGGTATCTGATGAGGATTCAAAAAAAGAAGTGGGTCTGGAGATACACTCTGGCAAAAACAGGATTGTGCGACGCATCTTTGAAAGTTTAGGCTACGAAGTAGTCAAACTTGATCGTGTAGTATTCGCCAGCCTCACAAAAGTAAACCTTCCCCGCGGCCGCTGGCGCCACCTAAGCGAAACAGAATTGGCCATGCTGCGTATGATAAAATAAATCCTTGTTGCTTGCATATTGCTGCTAAACAATTTACAGGCTTCTAAAAGCCAATGATATACAAATCCGGGTTAAGTTTTTAGCCCGGTTTTTTTTGTTCTAAAAGGGTGATTAAATGCTGTATAAACAGTGTTTATAAAGTTGAACTTTGCTATCCTGATGAAGAAAAAACACTGGATTTTAACAATTAGTTTACACGGTTTTCTTTCTGAAAATCAGATGTACAATTGCAATACTTATTGACAATACCAGACCTAAAACTGAAACGCCTGTCCAACCGAAATTAGTCCAGGCCACAGCTCCCATAGTCGTTCCGAAAGCACCGCCGATAAAGAATCCAACCATATAAATTGTATTTACACGGTTACGTGCTTCTGGATTTTTTGAGAAAATAATATTCTGATTGGTGATGTGCAAGGCCTGCAAACCCATATCTACGGCAATTATACCTATGACTAAACCAATAATAGAATGTGCTGAAAACAGGAAAACAAGCCAGGAGACTACCATCACGATAACCGAATACAAAATGATTTTATGCTTGCTGAATTTATCGTTGAGCTTGCCAACAATAATAGCAGCCAAAGCTCCGGCCATACCCAATATACCAAAAGCACCCGTAATACCGCTTCCGTAGCCAAAAGAGTCTTCCATCAAAAAAACCAGGGTAGTCCAAAAAGCACTCAAGCCTGCAAAAGCAAGACCACCTCGCAGCGCAGCAAGCCTAACCGAAGGCTCTGTTTTGAAATAAAACGCGATAGACCGTAATAAACTCAGGTAGCTTCCGCTGTATTTCGGCTTTATTACCGGGAGTTTTATTTGTAGCAGTACAAATAATAAAACCATCAAAGCCGCCGCCGCATAATACATGGATCGCCAGCCAAACTGTTCGCCAACGAAACCGCTCACCACGCGGCTTCCAAGTATTCCGATCAGTAAACCGCTCATCACAATACCAATGGCTCGTCCTCGGCCTTTGTTGTCAGAAAGTTGTGCTGCCATAGGCACAAATAACTGTGGCAGTGCCGACGAAAAGCCGACAAAAAAACTACTCGCTATAAGCAATGCTAAAGTACCCGAAGCGGCAGCAGCGAGTAGGGAGAGTACCATCAAGAGGAAGTCGAATTTTAGAATTGTTTTATTGGAGATTTTATCGCCCAGCGGAATGATAAACAGCAGGCCGGCAGCATAGCCCAACTGCGTTGAAAGTGCCACATGACTTACTGCCGATTCGGTAACTTTAAAACTAAGTGCGATTTGATTCAACAGTGGTTGATTATAGTAGAGGTTTGCTACGATAAGGCCTGATGAGACACTCATCAGGTATAAAACAGAATTGGAAAGTTGCTTCATGTGCAAATGAAAAGTTTAACAGGTTTTTTGAGATATGGCAGTATTCGTTGAAATGCAGAACACGTAGCTTATCACAAGTAATAAATAACAAATCAGGATTGAATTTGTTGTTTTATTCTGAAGGTTGAAAAGTTCTTGTGCTGCGGACGATGTAAAGTTATATGCAATTTGATTGCTGATTTTTAAACATACATATCGACTGTAAAACGTTGATTAGATAGCCAGAAATAACTTAATCTGGACTGCCGGATATTAGTAAACCACGACATTGAAGTGGGCGCAAAAACACTGGTTTTGCAACCTCATTTCCAGTAGAATAAGCTATTCCACGCTTCCCAAGCGCACAGTATTGCTTCGTCCGTGGCTCCAAACGGGCGTACTTAATACATGGATTATCTCATCGCCGGATTTCAGCAAGCCGGCATTTTTCAGTTTCTCATTCAAGTGCTCCATCAACTTGTCAGTATCTTCCAAGCTGTTGTCGTAAAAGCCGTTCGCCCCCCAGAGCAAGTTTACCTTTTTGAGGATGAAATCATTTCCCGAGAAGACAAAAAGCTTCGCCTTAGGCCTATGGGCGGCGAGTTTGGCGGCCGAGTAGCCCGAATGTGTTACCAGAATAATGGCTTTGGCACTGGTGCTTTGGGCCATATTGCTGGCGGCAAAAAGCACACTATCACTTACAAAGCGTGGATTATCAGTATTTTTCGGTTTGGTGTGGCGGTAATAGATGCCGTCGTAATCTTCTATCTGGTTGATGATTTGCTGCATCGTTTGCACGGTTTCTATTGGATAATTTCCCACAGAAGTTTCGCCGCTAAGCATCAGTGCATCGGCACCATCCAATACGGAATTAGCCACATCGCTCACCTCGGCCCGGGTGGGACGTGTGGAGGTAATCATAGCTTCCATCATCTGGGTAGCCACAATCACAGGTTTTCCCTTTTGTTGGCAAAGCGTCGTAATTTTTTTCTGAATCATAGGCACCTGCTCCATCGGGATTTCCACACCCAGATCGCCACGGGCAATCATAATGCCATCAGCAGCATCAATTATGGCTTCAATATTTTCAAGTGCCTGTGGTTTCTCTATTTTGGCGATAATACCGGGTTTGTCTTTAGCCGGATAGGCGTCAATAATTTTGCGCAGGTGGTTGATATCGACTGCCGAACGTACAAACGAAAGGGCGATCCATTGCACGCTTTTATCGAGCATAAATTGCAGGTCGCTAAGGTCTTTTGGAGTGAGTGAAGGCAGGCTGATAATGGTATCTGGCAAGTTGACACCTTTGCGTGGAAGCAGGCGGGCATAGCTTTGTGCTTCGAGCAGGACGCTGCCTATACCATCGCTTTCGATCACTTTGAGGGTGATTTTTCCGTCGTCAACCAGCACCTGATCGCCGGGTTTCACATCGCGGGCGAAGGAATCATAACGGATGCTGATTCTTCTTTTGTTGCCCAGCACCTCTTCGCAAACGAAGTAGATGCGTTCACCGGCTTGCAGCACAACCGCTTCTTCTTCAAAATCGCCAAGGCGGATTTTTGGTCCCTGCAAGTCTGCCAACATGGCTACGAAATTGCCTGTTTCCTGGTTTAAACGGTTAATATTACTTATAACCTCTTGATGATCAGCGTAATTTCCGTGTGAGAAATTCAAGCGGCAGACATCCATCCCGGAAGCGGCCATAGTTTTCAAGGTTTCATAGCTGGAAGAGGCAGGCCCTATAGTGGCTACTATTTTAGTTTTCATCTCTATATTTCTTTTAATTTCAGCAGTCAGTTTATTTGCGTGACAGCCGTTTGTTAATGTTTTTCATCAATTCCATTTCGTGCAGCTCAATTTGTTCGAGCAGCGGATCAATACCTTTAATGCGTTGCTGCTCTATCAGGAAGGCATGAACGAGTTGTTCCGTTTTGCGAATCGTCTTTAAAATATCAGTAAGTTTTTCGCTGTGAATACTATTTCTGATGATCAGCAAATAGTCTGTTTTCACCGGAAGCTTCAGCCAGAGCGCGCCTTTGTCGTTGATAGAAACCAGGTTGTAAACATTGCTGTTCTCACCCTCGTCATACAGGTAATAAGCATAAGCAAATTCTCCGTTCAAGCCCTCCGGCACTATATCTTTTCGCTTCACCAGGTTAATATTAAGCTTGGTATTGATGTTCCAGGCCAGCTTATAATCGGGCATAGTAGTCGTTATCCCGATAATATTGACGTCAATAAAAGGAACTGGCTTTAGCGTATTTTTGCGCGGACACATAGGTAATGATTTTCCACAAAGTTAGCAGAATTGCATAGTATTGTCAGTTAAAAAAGCGAAATTTAGGAGAAGATATTTTATGAAAGGCCACCAGCAGAATACTTTACGACTTTTTTTAGGCTAATTGACTGGCCAGTCCATTTTCGAGTAGGTTGTTCCAGGTGCGTTCGGCGGCCAGTTGTTCGGCTCCTTTAATGGAAAAATCTTTGGCTGATGCGTATGCCTCTTCATCGATAATAACTTCTACGAGGTACATCTTATCGTAGCCTTCGCCCACTTCGCCTTTCATATTGAAGTTGATTTCGCGCTTTTCTTTCTGCACCCACTCAATGAGTTTGCTTTTGAAGTTTACGTCCACTTTTTCCAGCAACTCCATATCAATATGCAGTTCGATAATTCTGCTGATGATTATTTTTGCTGTAAATCCAAAACCTTTATCCAGGTATAGTGCTCCGATAAAAGCCTCAAAGGCATCACCATTCACCGAGCGAAACTTGGCTCGGCCATCGGTGGAATAATTCACCAGTTTGTCGAGCCCCAGTTTTTGAGATAGCTTGTTGAGCGAGGCACGGCTTACGATTTTTGAGCGCATCTCGGTGAGAAAGCCTTCGTTTTTGTAAGGAAATTTTTTGAAAAGAAAATCAGCTACGACGGCTCCAAGTATAGCATCGCCGAGGTATTCGAGCCTTTCATTGCTCAGCTTATAGCCATTGATGACTTCATCGGATGCTGATTTATGTTTAAAGGCGAGCTGATATAAAAAAATATTTCCGGGATAAAACCCGAAAATATTTTTTAAGGATTGCGATAATTCTTTATCCGAAGAAAAGAGTGCCTTAACGGTGTCTGTGAGTAACAAAATGCACTAATTACGGGACATATTTTTTTAAAATCATGGAAGCATTGTGTCCGCCAAATCCAAATGTGTTGCTTAATGCAACATTAATGATTCTTTGGCGTGCTTCACCATAGGTAAAATCAAGCCTGTTATCAATTTCCGGGTCATCGGTAAAATGATTGATGGTAGGGGGCACCAGGTCGTTTTGCACGGCCAGTATCGTTGCAATAGCTTCGATAACGCCGGCACCACCAAGCAGATGTCCTGTCATTGATTTCGTTGAGTTGATACTCAACTTATAAGCGTGATCACCAAAAAGACTAACAATCGCTTTAGGTTCAGAGATATCACCCAAAGGGGTTGAAGTTCCGTGGGTATTAACATGGTCAACATCCTCGGGTTTCATTCCGGCATCTTTCAGGGCGCGTTGCATGCTGAGCATAGCTCCGAGTCCTTCCGGATGCGGTGATGTCATATGATTAGCATCACCCGAAAGGCCACCGCCGACGAATTCGGCATAAATCTTTGCACCCCGCTTTTTGGCGTGTTCCAGTTCTTCGAGCATCAATCCGCCACCGCCTTCACCTATCACAAAGCCGTCGCGGTCTTTATCAAAAGGCCGTGAAGCTGTTGCAGGATCGTCGTTTCGGGTTGATATGGCGTGCATGGCATTAAAGCCACCAACACCTGACTCGTTTACCGCAGCTTCGCTACCGCCTGCTATAATGGCCACAGCTTGTCCTAATCTGATGTAATTAAATGCGTCAATTAGGGCATTAGCTGAAGAGGCACAGGCAGAAACCGTTGCAAAGTTGGGGCCACGGTATCCATGTTTGATAGAAATATGACCGGCTGTGATGTCGGCAATCATCTTTGGTATGAAAAACGGATTAAACCGCGGTGTGCCGTCTCCTTTGGCAAAAGCTACTACTTCATCAAAGAAAGTAGCAAGCCCCCCAATGCCCGACGACCAGATAACACCGACCTCATTGAGGTCTGTGTTTTCTGCATTCATCCCTGAATCAGCAATGGCTTCTTCGGCGGCTATCAGACCAAACTGCGCAAATAAATCATACTTGCGCACTTCTTTGCGGTCAAAATAGTTCGTCCAGTCGTAGTCCTTTACTTCGCAGGCAAAGTGGGTCTTAAACCTGGAGTGATCAAAGCGGGTAATATCGGCAGCACCACTGACACCTTTTTGCAAGCTGTCCCAGTATTCCGGAACAGTTTTACCAATAGGCGTGATAGCACCCAAACCAGTAACTACTACTCGTTTTAGCTCCATAAAGTTGAGATTTTAGGCTTTGTTTTCTTCAATGTATTTGACGGCATCACCTACTGTACCAATTTTCTCTGCCTGATCATCAGGGATAGCAATGTTGAATTCTTTTTCAAATTCCATAATCAACTCAACAGTGTCGAGCGAATCAGCGCCCAAGTCGTTAGTGAAGCTGGCTTCGTTAGTAACTTCAGCTGCTTCAACGCCCAGCTTATCAACGATAATTGATACGATTTTGTCTTTAATTTCTGACATAACTCTAAATGTTTTTAGTTAAACAGGGTGCAAAGGTAAGTGATAAAATGAAAAAAAAACAAC
>JALNZT010000024.1 GCA_023229135.1 Bacteroidales bacterium | reverse complement strand
CACAGCATATAAAGGCATTGCGTTATACCCAACCTTGCATAGTTTTCCGCTGTTTTTTAGCGCGTGGGAGGATAGCTTCGCACACACTTGATTTTTGCTAGCTTTTCATCAAGGAAAAGCGAAATAATATCTTCAGCAAGACCTGCTAACTTTTTTATCAACGACAATTGTATTTTACGAACAAAAACTGTTAGCAAACTGATTATCTGATAATGGGTCAGGATATCTGAATTTATTACTTTTCTGATGGGAAACTCCTACGGAGTTTTGAAGAAAGTTTTGCACGCTAACCCCTGGATAAATCCGAGGGTTAAGCACAGGATACGCCTACGGCGTAAAAAGCCGATAATGCCAAAACTTGGAAGTCTTTTGTCTAACTCTTGTTTTTTTGTTGACCATGACTGGAAAATTTCATGGATATTTTGGGTATAAGCAAACTGACGGTATTTTAAAATGTAAACCGATGAATTCCAACCGGATAGTCAGCATCTATGACTTCCATAATACGTTGGTAATCTCGATCGGTGTGCACAAAGTCAAGCTCATTGGTGTCTAAAATCAAAACCCGCATATCGCGCTGTTGCTTGATATAGTCAAAATAGCCTGCTTGAATACTTTCTAAATACTCATCTTTGATTTTTTGTTCGTAAGAGCGTCCGCGCAGGCGAATGTTTTGTTGCAAGCGGTTTACATCTAAATATAAATACACGAAAAGGTCCGGTTTTGGCAGGCTGCCGCTGATGAAATTGAAGAAGCGTGTGAACAATGCCAGCTCGTCTATTGGCAGCGTTTTTTGAGCAAAGATGAGCGATTTGGGAAAGAAATAGTCTGAAATGGTGAAATTACTAAACAAATCGGGACTGCTGAGCTGCTCTTTCAATTGTTGAAAACGGGAGGCCATGAACGACATCTCCAGTGGGAAGGCGTACTTTTCTTGATCTTCGTAAAATTTGGGTAGAAAGGCGTTGTCTTCAAACTGCTCCAGGATTAATTTGCCGTTAAACTCATTGGAAATACGCTGTGCCAGCGAGGTTTTCCCCGCGCCAATCGTGCCTTCTATTGTGATGAAATTGTATCGCATACAGCCAACAAAGATACACCAGAATTTAATTAGTCGGCAGTATTATCGAGACGTCTTACCACAGATTCGTCCGTAAGTTGTTGAAGTAATTCAAGCTGTGATTTTTGCAATACCGGATGAATAAATTCCGGTGCAATTTCGCATAGGGGCATAAGTGTAAACTTGCGCAAGTGAAGGCGTGGATGTGGAAGCTCAAGCCTTGTTGTAGTGATTACCTGATGGCCGAAATAAAGCAAATCAATATCAATAATTCTTGAGCCATAATGCTCCGTGGTTCGGGTTCTGCCCATGCGGGTTTCTATGGTAAGTAGCCTGTCGAGTAGTTGGTCAGCTGTGTAATCGATTTCTATTTCGAGAACTTGATTCAAAAACCAATCGTCAGACTTAAACCCCCAGGGCGCTGTTTCATAAAGCTGTGAAGTCGATAAAATATTGCCGCATTGTTGTTTAATCGCTTTTCGTGCCTGTGCTAAAAAAGCTTTCCGGTCTCCAAGATTGGAGCCAAGCAGGATAAAGATATTTTTTTGCATGGTAGTTTATCAGTGAGAGACAGCTGCTGAATTATATCGAGGCTGTGCGTAGCTGCCATCGTATAGACGCATTAAAATGGAGTTAATTTTGTGATAATAAAGAGGATCGCTGGCCCAATTTCCGGTAAGCATATTAAGACTTTGTGCCGATCCTCTTTTAACAAAACGAAAACGGCTGTCGACCAGTTTATGGTTTAGACTATCTGTTGATCCATAGGCTTTTAGATGCTGAATATGTGCCCTCACACCTTCTTGCGGATTGGCGAAAAATAAGCCGGACTCCGCATTGCCGGTTGCACCAAGGCCACAATAGTTAAACTGTTCCCGACTTACATCGCCGGTATATTTTAAATAACCTGTTTCCAGACACATCTGGCCAAAGGCAATATCGTGATTGACGCCTTCAGCGAGGGATTCTTCCAGGTATAATTGGGTTAACTGCCTGGCTTCTTGTAGATCAAGTTTTTGATTATGTAGCCATAAAAAACTTAGCATACGCTCCATACTTAGCTGTCCGGTATCCATAATTTTTTCACGAATGCTGAAATCGCTGAAGTTGGAGATAAGTGTTTTTTCGGAAAAGTTTTTTAAAAGTGCAGGCATTGCTACCGGAAATAGCTCGTCAGCATAAAAAAATGATAAATTATCACTTGAAACATTGTAGGAAAGCTCCACAAGGGAGTTGTTTGCACTGTCCAATGCAATCACTTCGGGTCTGCCCGCTGTGCCAATGTTCAGGCTTAAAAAACTGAGCAAGACCAATAGCAATACGAACTTTTGTGGATGTAGTATATTTTGTGACTGCATAATTCTATAAGAATTCCAATAAGTTTACAAAGATGATACATTGTATGTTGCAAAATGAATTTGTTTCTGATTTTTTTTCACATAAATTTGTTGATAATTAATTCAGTTAAAAATGTTTCTCATTGAACCACTAACTGAGCCGCGAACTTGTACGATAGTGAACAATTGTTGTACTGTTTCGTTCAGTTTTTGACGGTTGATGGCAAAAGTTTTCGGCTTTAAAACGTTTAAAATAAGCCTGTTGCAATTTATAGCATAATTTATGATAACAATAAGTTTTTATCCACAAACACACATTTAAACAGTACGACTATGAAACAATTTTTCAAGTTTATGTTTGCCTCTTTCGTAGGCACACTTTTAACCCTTTTGCTCCTGTTATTTATACTGGTAGGTACTATCAGTGCATTGGTTTCAATGGCTGATAGCGAGCAGGTAAAGCTAAAGCCGCAGACTATTTTGGTGGCGAAATTCGACAAGCCTATCCTGGATCGCAGTCCGAAAAACCCCTTCGAAAATTTCGATTTTGCGAACTTCAAACCCATTCAAATGTTAGGATTAGACGATATTTTGAAGAATATCGAGAAAGCGGAAGCCGATCCGAATATTGAAGGTATTTACCTTGATCTGTCTGAGATTGGCGCTGGTATGGCTACTATTCAGGAAATCCGCCAGAAACTGATTCAGTTTAAGGCTTCCGGAAAATTTGTCTTTGCTTATTCCGAGGCATATAGTCAGGGTGCATATTATATGGCCAGTGTTGCCGATCAGGTTTACCTCAATCCCGAAGGTGGAGTGATGTTCAAAGGCTTAATGTCTCAAATTGCTTTCCTGAAAGGAACCCTTGAAAAACTGGAAGTGGAAGCGCAGATTATTCGCGGCCCCGACAACAAATTTAAAAGTGCGGTTGAGCCTTTGATGTACGACAAAATGAGTGAAGCCAACCGCGAACAGATGGAAACATTACTCAATTCGGCCTGGAGCGAAATGCTTGCTGGCATTAGCCAAAGCCGTGGTATTGAGGTGCTTGAGCTGAATCGTATTGCCGATGAATTGCTGCTTGAGAATGCTGAAAAAGCTTTGGAACATCGCATAGTCGATAAGCTGGTGTATAAAGATGAGATGTTGACGATTTTGCGCGAAAAACTTGGCACTGCCGAAGACGATAAAATCCAATCGGTGAGCATTGCAAAATACACCAACGCCAAAGTGGGCGAAGGAAAAACGCTCAGCCGCAATAAGTTAGCTGTTATTTATGCCATTGGCGAAATCAGTGGTGGCGAAGGTTCAGAATCGGCCATTGGTTCCGAAGGTATCTCGCGTGCCATTCGCAAAGCCCGCGAAGACGACAAAGTGAAAGCCATCGTGATGCGTGTTAACTCACCTGGCGGAAGTGCGTTGGCTTCCGAAACCATCAGGCGCGAAGTAGAATTGGCCAAAGCCGAAAAACCTTTTATCGTTTCTATGGGCGATGTGGCTGCTTCTGGTGGTTATTGGATTTCGACCAATGCCGATTATATTTTTGCCGAACCTAACACCATAACCGGTTCTATTGGCGTGTTTGGCGTGATTCCCTATATGGGAAAAATGTTTGAAAATAAGTTGGGAATAACCTTTGACAAAGCCATGACCAATGATAATGCGGACTTTATCGATGTGATGGAACCACTTAGCTCCTTTCAGCGTAAAAAAATTCAGGATGGCGTAGTAGAAATTTATAACGACTTTACGAAATTGGTTGCTGATAGCCGCAACTTGCGCCAAACTTATGTGGATAGCATTGGTCAGGGCCGCGTGTGGACAGGAAAAGATGCGCTTGAAATTGGTTTGGTTGATGGCTTAGGCGGCATTGAAGATGCTATTCAAATGGCAGCCGAGAAAGCAAGCCTGGGCGATGACTACCGCTTGTATGGTCTGCCCGAGCAGAAAGATCCTTTCCAACAAATTATTGAAGAAATGTCAGGACAAACGCGCGCCAGAACCATGCTCAAACAAGAGCTTGGAACTTATTATTCTTACTTAGAATATATGGAGAAAATGGCTAATATGAAAGGCGTTCAAGCCAGGTTGCCATTCTATTTTACGATTGAATAGGTTTTTGAAAAACCTTGAAATAAAAAAGCAGTGTGGGTTTCCGCACTGCTTTTTTAATATCCTGAACCATGACGTTTTTTGTAGAAATAGCCACAGCATGTTATTTTATGTTGTGGTTTTAATGTCAAGTTTTATTTTTTCACCCACTTCCCGCTTTGCAGGATTCCAGTTTCGTTGAAAACGCGATAGAAATAAATACCTGCAGCCAATTTATCAGGGAACAAAACCATAGGGCTATGTCGGATTTCTTCGTGCATACACACTTTTCCCTGGCCATCAACAATTTCTATTTCAGCACCTTCCATGCCAGGTAAAATCTCAATAACCATTCGTTCGTTTCCGGGGTTGGGGTAAAGTTTTATGGTATTATATACCGGTGAATCATTGATTTTTACATAAATAACTTGATTTTCATAAGCTCCAATATCCACGCGACCACCAAAAACACGCGGGTTACCGGCCAAATCAAAAGCAGGCAGGTTGAGGCCTGTAGTATCGGGTGTGCCGCTATTGATTGCCGGCGAATCGTCTAATAAGGACCAGTCATATTCCCAGCCGTTATAATCGAGGCCATAACCGGGTGCAGGATTAGCAAATAAGGGGTCTTCCTTAATGATATTTTCCCCATCAATACGAGCTTCCCATACCAAACAATTTTGTACATCCGGAGGCAATGACAACCAAACAAGGGCTAAGTCATCTTCGGCAATATTTTCACTGAAATTATTCCACAAAATATTATTATAGAAATGCAATTGTCTTGAATAACTACTAACCCCGGGTATCCCGGTATTATTGTAATAATTGTTTGCAATAGTATTATTATAAGCAAAATGTTCACTCTGTAACAAACCAAAACTTAATGTTGATATATTGAAGTTATTTGTAAATACATTATTAACAACAGATGATTTTATGTTGTGAAGTGCAAGTGTAGTTAAGGACTTATTGTTGAAAAAATAGTTGTTTCTTATTGAAAATTGAGTTTCAGGAGGGCCGGGTGAGGTTATATATAGTGCTGCACCATGGCTAAAAATACTACCTGTCGAAGTTACTGACCAGGCCATATTGCGCTTAAAAACACAATGTTCAATCAGTAAGTTGTATATATAATCGTAATAGTAAATGGCACCTCCCTCAACCAAGACCTTATTCTGCGTAAAATCACAGTTAGTGATAATAAGATCATGAGCATTCCTGCAATATATGGCACCTCCACTTGTTCGGGCATAATTATTGTAAAAATTACAATTGCCGAACGTAATATTTTGATATTCGGTAATCCTAAAAGCCCCTCCCTGGTTGCCTTCCAAGTTATCAGAATTCCCCTCAGAGCCAAACCACGAACCCGGCACATTTGCCTTACCGTATTCGAAAGTACAATGTTTAAAATGAGCTTCTCCATTGGGGTTGTCAAGTAAATGAAAGCCGTGCCAGCCGCCAGCAATAGTGGCCGAATCGCACAAGCCTGTTGTATCGGCCGCAGTGAAAAGAATTGGATTTTCATACGTTCCTTCGGCGATAATATTTCCCCTGATTTCTATTTTATAGGGGCCTGTGGCAGTTACTATCGTTCCCGGAAGCACTTTCAAGGTTTGTTGCTGGGTGAAAAACTGATCGGCATTCAATTCGATATTACCTGACCATATTATGGTGTCGGTCTGAGCTTGGAGAAGCGGAGAAGCAATAGTTAAGAAAGGTAGGAAAAGAAGTAGTGTTATATATTTTTTCATAATAGGTGAATTGAAAAGTATAAACCTAATCGTTAAAAACTCGTTTTTATTAAAAAGTTTGGTTGTCGGCTACATGAAGGAAACCTCATGTAGCCTAGGTATTACGAATTTATTCTTGCCAAGTATGAAGATGTATTTGGTGGTAAAATAGAGAACAAGATTGTAAAGGGCTATCAGAAGATAACTGTAACAAACGGAAATCCTTAATAGGGAGGGGGGCTAAGTCGCTTATTATCAATAATATACGTCATAAAGAGTTGAGTGCTAAAGGTGAACTTTGATTGTTAATTCTTTGCCAAATATAAAAAGGATTTTTGAATAAATAAGCAATTCAAAAAAACTTTTATTTTTTAAAAATTAAGCCACAGACTTGCAGAAAACATTGTAAATGAATGGCACAAACCCATCGTTCATCATTTATCTTTTCACCCATTTCCCACTTTGCAGGATTCCAGTTTCGTTGTAAACGCGGTAGAAATAAATACCAGCAACCAAATTATGGGGATACAACACCATTGGGCTATGCTGAATTTCTTCGTGCATACACACTTTTCCCTGGCTATCAACAATCTCTATTTCAGCACCTTCCATGCCGGGTAGAATTTCGATAACCATTCGTTCGTTTCCAGGGTTGGGATAAAGTTTGATGGTATTATATACCGGTGAATCATTGATCTTTACCCAAATGTTTTGGTTTTCATAAGCTCCTATATCCACACGCCCACCAAAAACACGCGGGTTACCGGCCAAATCAAAAGCAGGCAGGTTGAGGCCTGTGGTATCGGGTGTACCGGTATTGATGGCTGGCGAATCGTCTAATAAGGACCAGTCGTATTCCCAACCATTATAATCAGGGCCATAACCGGGTGCAGGATTCGCAAATAAGGGGTCTTTTTTAATTGTATTTTCGCCATCAATACGGCCTTCCCACACTAAACAGTTTTGTACATCAGGAGGCAATGACAACCAAACAAGCGCTAAATCATCTTCCGCAATATCTTCACTGAAATTATTCCACAAAATATTATTATAGAAATGTAATTGCCTCGAATAACTAACAACCCCCGGTATCCCAGTATTATTGTAATAATTGTTTGCAATAATATTATTATAAGCAAAATGCTCACTCTGTAACATACTGAATATTACCACTATTCTACTGAAATTATTTGTAAATAAATTATTAACAACAAATGATTTTCTGTTGGCAAGTGATAATATAGATAAAGAAGTATTGTTGTAAAAATAGTTGTTTTTTATCAAAAATTGAGTTTCAGGAGGACCCGGTGATGATATATACAACGTTGCCCCATTGCTAAAAATACTACCTGTCGAAGTTACTGACCAGGCCATATTGCGTTTAAAAACACAATGTTCAATCAGTAAATTGTAAATATATTCATAATAATAAATAGCACCACCATCAACCAAAACTTTGTTATGCGTAAAATCACAGTTAGTGAAAATAAGGTCATGTGCATTTCTGCAATACATGGCACCTCCTTTTGTTCGGGCATAATTATTGTAAAAATTACAATGGTCAAACGTAATATTTTGATATTCGGTAATTCTAAAAGCACCTCCCTGATTACCTTCCAAATTATCAATATCACCCTGATCTTCAAACCACGACCCAGGTATATTTGCCTTACCATATTCGAAAGTACAATATTTGAAATGAGCTTCTCCATTTGGGTTATCAAGCAAATGAATGCCATGCCAACCACCGGCAACGGATGCCGAATCGTACAAGCCTGTTGTATCTGCCGCAGTGAAAAGAATTGGATTTTCGAAAGTTCCTTCGACAATAATATTTCCCCTGATTTCAATTTTATAGGGGCCTGTGGCAGTTACTATCGTTCCCGGAAGCACTTTCAAGGTTTGTTGCTGAGTGAAAAACTGATCGGCATTTAGTTCAATATTGCCTGACCATATTATGGTGTCGGTTTGAGCTTGGAGAAGCGGAGAAGCAATAGTTAAGAAAGGTAGGAAAAGAAGTAGTGTTATATATTTTTTCATAATAGGTGAATTGAAAAGTATAAACCTAATCGTTAAAAACTCGTTTTTATTTAATTTATACATTGGTTGTCAGCTACATAAAGAAACCCTCATGTAGCCTAAATATTACGAATTTATTTTTGCCAAGTTTGAAGATGTATTTGGTAGTAAAAAAGAGGACAAGATTGTAAAGGGCTGTGAGAAGATAAACGCAATAAACAGCAAGCCTTAGTAGGGGGGGGTAAATCGCTTATTATCAATCATATACGCCATAAAAGTTAGGTGCTAAAGGTGGAACCTTGGTTGTTAATTTTCGGTAAATATAAAAAGTTTTTTTGAATAAATAGAAAATTGGAAGAACCTTTTTATTTTTTAAACTTATACGCTCTGCACAGCAAAAGCCTGTAAGGCTTCCCTGTGCATAACGCCCGGATTTATCCGGGTGGAAAACAGCAAACTAAAACCTAAGACCCCAGCGGGGTCTCCCATTCTCACCTTTTCACCCACTTCCCACTTTGCAGGATTCCAGTTTCGTTGTAAACGCGGTAGAAATAAATACCAGCAACCAAATTATGGGGATACAACACCATAGGGCTATGCTGAATTTCTTCGTGCATACACACTTTTCCCTGGCTATCAACAATTTCTATTTCAGCACCTTCCATGCCGGAAAGAATTTCGATAACCATTCGTTCGTTTCCGGGATTAGGATAAAGTTTTACGGTATTATATACCGGTGAATCATTGATCTTTACCCAAACGTTTTGGTTTTCATAAGCTCCAATATCCACACGCCCACCAAAAACACGTGGGTTGCCAAGAATATCTGTCTCGGGCAGGTTGAGGCCGGTGGTATCCGGCGTGCCACTATTGATAGCAGGTGAATCATCTAACAGTGACCAATCGGCAGCAGTTCCATCATATTCTGGCCCGGTGTCATCGGTAGGGTTTGTAAATTGCGGGTTGTCAATAATATTACCTTCTCCCGGGTAGCCATCTGGGTTACAAGAATAGGCAAAATCTGCGGTTATTGGGTCAGGGGAGTATGCTTGGATAGGGTCTTGCGAAGTCCATGTCGAATTGTTTCCATATACAATATTGTTTCTCATAATCATATACTTGCTAAAAAAATAGATCCCGCATCCAAAAGGATCACTGTTCAAATTGTTTACGATAGTATTATTAATGAGCTTAGACACGCTATTTGTGGATCCGCCAAAAAATCCAGGGCCTCTGTTGTTTGCGACAATATTATTATAAATTAAAGAATATGCTGAACTTTCATATAATGCGCCATTAACTGATCTATTATTAAAAAATTTATTATTATAAATATTGGAATTGCAATAAACGGACAAACCACCCCCTGCACCACCTGAAAAACCAGTGCTACTCGTATAAAAGGCAATATTTAGAACAAATCTATTTCCAGTAATTAATGAAGAACTGGTATTTTTTATACAAGCCCCTCCACCTGAGAAATATACTTCATTATATTTAAAGGTATTGTTAATTAATTTAATAGATAGACAATTTTTTACATTAATACCACCTCCTGAATAATTTGCACGATTCTTGTAGAAACTGGAATTACTAATTTCCAAAAATGAATAGCCAAAAGCAGATATTGCACCACCCTTATTATCCTGGTTGTTGGGATCACCCCAAAATGTGCCGGGAACAACAGCTTTACCATAAGAAAACCTACAATAGTTGAAAATAGATGTGTCGGCACTATTGTCAAAAAACCTGATACCACCCCATCCACCATCTATAGTTGTTGTATCACCAAAAGAAGTATGGTCGTTAATAGTAAAAATTATTGAATCGTTGCAGGTTCCTATTGCTCTGATTTTACCATATATATCCAGGCTATAATTTCCCTGAAACTCCACAAAAACACCTGGATTTATATATAATGTAGCTTGGCTTTCAACTACGATATCGTTATAGACATTTATAGTGTCAGATGTCCAGGTTGTATCATCTGAAATATAGGAAGTCCATATATCTTGCGCATAAAGTGAAAATAAATGAAGTGCAAAAACGAATAGTAAAATTAGTTTTTTCATCAAGAACTTTTAAGAATTATTAAACTGTAATTGACTGCAAGAACCGCAACCCCGGCATGATTGACATCTGCTCTATACGCAGGTCTTTTAAGGTGGAGGGGGGTAAGTTGCTGTTTGTCAGTTATATATATTTTTGTTGCTTTGTTTTTGAGCTAATTGAAAAACAAATATAATCCTAAATAGGATAAATAATGCTGGAAAAGGTAGTGTTTGATGTAATTTAGAAACGTTCAAAACAACTTCGTTCATGCTTAATACTTCACCAGCTTTGTAGTTTCGGTGCTGCCGTAAACCCTATCCCCCAGGTTGTTTGAGATGCTGCTTAATTTGACACTGGAATAAAAAAAATGCTGCTTGCTCTTCGTTACTATCTGTTTTTTCAGGGATAAATTCTTGTAGTTTGCCCATTTTCACCCAGCCAAACTACGATCAACACCTTACTATCTAAAGCTTGTTCTGTGTGTAGTTTTGATTTTTATAAACCTCAAAACTATATCATTATGAAACATCTTTTACTTTTTAGCCTTTTTTTGATTACAGTTTGCGGCGCAAAGACGCAAGATATCCAGAGCGGGCTGGTGGCGCGCTATTCTTTTTATGCCTTGACAGTTTCAGAACTCTAGATATACCAAGATCTAAAATGTTGCATAAATGAGTTTCCTGCATATAACACTGATGAATATGAAAGAAGAGTCTGTGAATTTCGTGGAAAAAGAATCACATTTGCTCATCATTATACTCCCTGTATTCTTAAAACCTATGGCTTTTAAAAATCTACAACAATTGTATTTCACAAACAAAAACCGCTAACAAACCGTAGTTCATTTGATTGATCAGGAGTTCTACGTATTGAAATGAGATCAATTTCATATCATATGGAAATAAATTGCCTTGCAAAACAAGAGTCAATGATATTCAGAAGCTTTAAAACAGCTTTCGAATCACTCCTAATAAATTGCATATTGGGTTAAAACAGAAAATTTATTACACTGTACCAGCTATTTTATGTTGTCTTTTATGCACCTTACTGAACAACCATGCGTAGTATAGGCATTACCTGATTCTGACCCACCTGAGTTATAAAAGAAACCTTTGAACCAAACTCCCCATGATGGTGGAGATGGTAGTTCAGTGGAAGTATAAAATGAAGTATATGTGTTAAATTGCTCAAAAGAACCATCACTCCACCATTTATAACCACTTCCAAAGATGGTCAAACCTGTTGAATTAGTTGCAATATTTCCTTCAATCCAATGCAAATGCCCTCTTTCCTTGAGGGTATAGCCCGAATGTATGTCCGTTAGGTCATTCCATTCCTCAATGGAAGTGACATGCCAACCCTGCGGACAAATGCCTTGCGAACCGTCTCCCTGCGTATAATTCATTAGCTCGTCCCATTGATACAACCCACCATATTCCCTGCAATTGCCCGGATCGTTATCATAGCAATATTTTTCGATTACCCCATTGTCTGTCATGGTAGAATCGCTGTGTATCATAGTGCCGATATTAAGGTTTTCCTTAAGCCAGCAACCCCCTTCGATCATTACTGTTGCATATAATTTTCCGGCATGCTTCACTGCTTCGGTTCCCGGGCAGGGCAATCCCTCAATCATCGCAAAGCTCATATGGCTGTTGATGTCGGGCGATCCTTCAAGCACATCACTGGCTACAATACCAAAAGGGCTTATGCTGTAAGCCACGTACCAAAGGGTATCGCCCCAATTGTATTCAAAGCCTGATGCTGCAACTGCTTTGTTGGTCGGTTTACCCAGCGAGCTTTCATAAACCAGCTTCTCAGCCACTGCAAGCGGAACAGAAGGTTGAATGATTTTAATATATTGACTTGAAATGCCGTTAGAAGCCCGGATTATGGATATGCCTTTTGCAGGCGGGAAATAGGAAAAAAGGTGTCTGCCTTGTCCAATTTCCTGATCAAAGTGGGCAAAGCTTTGACCACTAAGCAGTGTGGCTGTCAAACTAAGCCTGCCAGCTTCGGGCATAAATACCTCAAATTTTGTTTTGCCTCCGGCAACAGGATTGGGATAGTTTTGCGAAAGACTAAAAACCTCCTCCTGCTGTACTGTGGTCGGCAAACCAACGGCATAATCCAATACTAAAATCGTATCCGGACTGTAAAGGATGGTGTCACAGCCTTTGGTAATGTTTCTGATCAGCACACTATCCAGCTTAACTGCCTGACCGTAATAATGCCCTTCGAAGCTTATCTCGAGGTTTTGTTGTGCGTTTAAGCTATTGCCCAAGATGATTATTTGAAACAGCAGCAAGCAATATTGTATTTTTTTCATATACTTCTAATTAATAGATTAAAAATCCAAGCTGTCAGAATTAAATCCTGACAGCTTGGTAAAAAAGCTAATAACACGGAGCCGGATAGGGTCCGCCAAAGGAATTGACATACATCGTCCATGTTGGGGATTCAGTAGTATTGTTCGTGAAATGAACAATTACATCATTTGAAACAGTGAAACCCTGTCCTCCGTATCCACTTTTGGGCAGCATATGTATGATACCATCATCTCCATTTGTCCAAGTTACGCTCGTAAACCCTTCAAAATAATGTTGTATTCCTGGGGTATTTCTATCCAAATCTATATCCTCTAATTCACAACTGCTACTAACCAGTGAGTTGAAATCGAAAGCATACGGACAGCCTTGATTCCCATTGTAATTCACTTCAACCGTACCATATTGAGAGCACTGGAACTGCTCCTCGTCATCATTCTGAAGGCTAAAAGCAGATAGTTTTAATGCGAGCATAGCTACAGGGATCAGTAAGACTATTAAAAACTTATATTTTTTCATTTTGACTAAATTAAATTAAACAAATCTTTAGGAAATAGCACATTTTACTTTGGCTGTCTGATTGGGTTACAGACAGCCATTGTTTATCAAATTTATTCTTCCCCAACAAAAAAATATGCTTGTTTTTGAAAGTTGACAAACTGTAATTGACTGCAAGAACCGCAACCCCGGCATGATTGACATCTGCTCTATACGCAGGTCTTTTGAAATGGGGGGGGTAAGTTGCTGTTTGTCAGTTATATACATTTTTGTTGCTTTGTTTTTGAGCTAATTGAAAAACAAATATAATCCTAAATAGGATAAGTAATACTGGAAAAGTTATGTATTAATGTAATTTAGAAACCTTCAAAATAGCCTGCTTCACGGTTAATACTTCACCAGCTTTGTAGTTTCGGTGCTGCTGTCTGCAAACTTTGTGAGCAGTTTGGCTTGGATTCCCGTCTATTTACTATTGAATAAGTAATTCCGCTTGCTGTTTGTGCGTAATTGTTGAATGGTTTTAGAGTTAAAAAAAAGCAGGACGATTAATTTCATCCTGGTTTTATCGTGGTGTAGGTTTTTAAAAGTTAAAACTCCTTGACGCACTGATTCTGTGGTTAATAGGGCATCATCTTTCGTGATATTTTAACTTAAAATCCCTTCAATCCTTTTTCTAAATAGGCGTTGTCCTTGTGCTCGCGGGCTTCTTTCATTCCCGGTAGCGCTTCCATCCAGGTGCCATAAACCGGGTTGGGAAGTACTATCCAGTTTTTGCCAAAATTTGTGAGGTTTTCGAGCATAAAAACTTCCCTAAGCTGTGCATCGGTTGCATCAAAAACGCTGTGAAAATCTCCCAGATTGTCACCCATCAACATCAGTATTTCATAATTCTGCATCACTTGTTGGCGGCGTGGCTCTTTGTCCTTTTCATCGCTCAGAAGCAAAATGTTTTCATTTACGGCATCCGGGAATTCTAAGTCTTTCAGGTTTTTAAGTGTGGGATCTCTGTAGATCTCCTTGCGGTTTGAGATGTAAAAAATCTTCACGCCACGGGCACTGGCATCCTTTAAAAACTCCAGTGCGCCTGGCACAACTTCGGCTGAGGCTGAATTCATCCATACATCCCACTTCACGGGATAATCAAAATGATCTAAAATTCCTTGTGCCTGGTAGGGACTGTTGTCGAGCACAGTTTCGTCAATGTCAACCACGATGGCGAGTGGTTTTTCAATTTTATCTTTCAGCCTTTCGTTTAAGCGCAATTCAGCGATATTAAACGCTTGGTAGCAAAGTGCTTTGTACTCAGCTGATTGCTGTTGAAATAAAGTGGCAAACAAGCCGGGATGCGTGCCATGTGCCGGTGCGTGATGGTGATTCACAGGGCCTTGGCAGGACGAAAACAAAAGACTAAGGCCTACAATAAAGCTTAAAGTACTGTATTTCATTGATTTGTATTTTTAGTAAATTTTTTACTAAGATAAAAAAAAGCCGAACTTGTTTAGGGTTCGGCTTTAAAAGTTTTACGAAAAATTATTTCGTTTCGTAATCCATGGCTTCCAAACGTTTGTAATAATTGTAGCGCCATTTTGCATTTTCCAGGGCAATTTCACCGAGCTTTAGTGATTCCTGCGGGAATGTTTTCTTCAAAGAAGAATACCTTACTTCGCTATAGATGAAGTCCTTGTATTTATCCCAATCCGGTTCTTTAGAGTCGAGCTGGAAGGGGTTTTTGCCTTCTTCCTCCAAAGCGGGGTTGAAGCGATACATCTGCCAATAGCCACTTTCAACGGCTAGTTTTGTCTGTTGTTGGCTTTTTCCCATACCAATTTTTAAACCGTGGTTGATACAGGGCGAGTAGGCGATTATGATGGATGGACCGGGGAAAGCTTCTGCTTCCTTCAGTGCTTTGAAGAACTGACTCTGGCTGGCTCCCATAGCAACCTGTGCCACATAAATATAGCCGTAAGACATCATCATGGCGCCTAAGTCTTTCTTTTTAACTTTCTTGCCTGAAGTTGCAAATTTGGCTACAGCGCCCATTGGCGTAGCTTTTGAAGCCTGGCCACCTGTGTTGGAATAAACCTCGGTGTCCATAACCAATACGTTGATGTCTTCGCCACTGGCCAACACATGATCCAATCCGCCGAAGCCGATGTCATAAGCCCAGCCGTCGCCACCAAAGATCCACATTGATTTCTTTACAAAAAACTGTTTCAAAGCCAGCAGCTCTTTGGCCAGGTCGTCATCACAGCCGGTCAATACCTCCACTAATTTTGCTGAAGATTCGCGTGAAGCTTCGGCATCGTTAGCCGTATCCATCCAGTTTTGGAAAGCTGCTTTGCGCTCGGCACTAATTTTCGAGTTCATAGCTTCCTGCATCCGTTCGGCTATGCGCTCGCGCATCTTGTTAACGGCAGTGGCCATGCCATAGCCATACTCTGCGTTGTCTTCAAACAGTGAGTTTGCCCATGCCGGCCCTTCTCCTTTTTCGTTTGTACAATAAGGCATGCTTGGCGCTGATCCACCATAAATGGAAGAACAACCCGTAGCATTGGCCACCATCATGCGGTCGCCAAAAAGCTGTGTAATCGTCTTGATATAAGGTGTTTCGCCACAGCCGGCACAGGCGCCTGAAAACTCAAATAGCGGTTGTGCGAACTGACTATTTTTTACGGATTGGAATTTATCAACAACCGTATCTTTATAGGAGATGTTATTGGCGAAATAAACCCAGCGGCCTATTTCAGCTTCCTGACTTTCTAAGCTCTCCATCACCAGTGATTTTTCTTTCGAAGGACAAACATCTACGCAGTTGCCGCAAGCGGTACAGTCTAATGGACTGACCTGTATGCGGTATTTAAGCGGTACAAATTTGCCTTTGGTTTCGAGCAGTGTGGTTCCTTCGGGCAGATTAGCTTCCTCTTCGGCATTCACTAAGAAGGGGCGGATAGCTGCGTGAGGACAAACATAAGCGCACTGGTTACACTGAATACAGTTTTCAGGAATCCATTCCGGCACAGTTACACCGATACCGCGTTTTTCGTAAACAGTAGTGCCAGCGGGGAAAGTACCGTCTTCGCGACCTAAAAATGCGCTAACCGGGAGATCGTCGCCGTTCATAGCGTTGACAGGTTGCACCACATTACGGATAAAATCAGGAACATTGCTATCGAATTCGCGTGCTTCTTTTTCAAGCTTGGTCCATGCGGCAGGAACATTAACTTTTTCTACCTCTCCACCACGATCAACAGCAGCGTTATTCATTCTTACAATCTCTTCGCCTTTGTTTCCATATGATTTCAGGATGAAAGCTTTCATCTTTTCGACAGATTGTTCGTAAGGAATGATTTCGGCAACTTTAAAGAAAGCTGATTGCATAATGGTGTTGGTGCGGCCTCCTAATCCTATCTCTTCGGCAATACGTGTAGCATTGATGATGTAGAAGTTAATATTGTTTTCGGCTAAGTATTTTTTAACGTTGTTAGGCAGTCTCTGCTGAGTTTCTTCGGCATCCCAAGTGCTGTTGAGCAGGAAAGTGCCGTATTTCCTAAGGCCTTTCAGCACATTGTATTTACTCAGATAAGAAGGCACGTGGCAAGCAACAAAGTCAGGTGTGCCGACCAAGTAGGTGGAGCGGATGGGCGTGTCGCCAAAGCGCAGGTGAGAAGTCGTTACGCCGCCTGATTTTTTGGAGTCGTAAGCAAAATAAGCCTGCACGTATTTGTCGGTTGTTTCTCCGATAATTTTAATAGAGTTTTTGTTGGCACCAACGGTTCCGTCAGCTCCAATTCCGTAGAATTTGGCCGCATAAGTTCCTTTAGATGCTATACTCATCTCAGGCAGCAATGGAAGTGATTTAAAAGTAACATCATCAACTATACCAACAGTAAATTGATTCTTCGGCTCCTTCATTTTCAGGTTTTCATACACTGACATGATCATGGATGGTGTAGTATCCTTTGAGCTGAGCCCATAACGCCCGCCAACGATTTCCGGTGCGTTTTTCCTGCCATAATAAAGCTCTTTTACGTCAAGATATAAAGGTTCGCCATTGGCACCTGGTTCTTTGGTGCGATCCAGAACAGCAATACGTTTTACTGTTTCAGGCATAACATTTAGGAAGTATTTTGCCGAGAACGGACGATACAAATGTACGGCAATCAGACCAACTTTTTCTCCTTTAGCTACCAAGTAGTCGATGGTTTCGCGGATAGTCTCGGTAACGGAACCCATGGCGATAATAACATGTTCGGCATCGGGTGCACCATAATAGGTAAACGGATGGTATTCGCGTCCGGTCAGTTTGTTAATTTCCTGCATATATTCTTCCACCAAATCAGGAATAGGATCGTAGAAACGATTTGCAGCTTCACGTGTCTGGAAATAAATATCCGGGTTTTGAGCTGTTCCTCTGGTAACAGGGCGTTCGGGGCTTAGTGAATTGTCTCTGAATCTTTGAATAGCTTCCCAGTCAACCATATGTTTTAGCTCCTCAGTATCGAAGTATTCTACCTTTTGAATTTCGTGAGAGGTGCGGAAACCGTCGAAGAAATGCAGGAATGGGATGCGTGATTTGATGGCTGCAAGGTGAGCAATAGCTGCAAGATCCATGATTTCCTGAACACTACCGGTAGCCAGCATCGCAAAACCAGTTTGGCGGGTACTCATTACGTCGCTGTGGTCGCCAAAAATTGAAAGTGCCTGAGCGGCAAGACTGCGTGCACTCACGTGAAAAACGGCAGGCAATAGTTCTCCGGAAATCTTATACATATTCGGCACCATCAGTAGTAGACCCTGTGAAGCCGTGAAAGTTGTAGTTAAAGCACCGGCCTGAAGTGAGCCGTGAACTGCTCCGGCTGCTCCACCTTCTGATTGCATTGTGGCTACGTGAACCGTTTCGTCAAAAATATTTTTTTTGCCATGAGATGCCCATTCGTCAACATACTCTGCCATAGTGGATGAGGGCGTAATGGGATAAATAGCCGCAACTTCGCTAAACATATACGCAACGTGTGCCGCTGCATAATTACCATCGCAGGTTATAAACTTTTTTTTCATTTTCATATCTTGTTAAAATTTAAGCTTTTACGTAGTTCGTGAAGCTGTGATAAGTTTCAGTGCGAAATTACTAATTAATGACATTGAGCCTGTGTAGATTGCCTCTAAACAAAGCCCAACACCCTAATTTATAATGATTTTAGATTAGCACTTTTGCCAATAGTCATTCTAAAAAGATGTACTTTTACCCATCAAAAGCAACAGGCTAAATTTGTAAATCTTTAAAAAAATTATAACACTATGAACCTGAGTACGAAATACCTGGGACTTGAATTAAAAAACCCCATTATTGTAGGTGCCAGCAATTTGGTTACCGATATTCAAATGTTGAAAAAATTAGAGCAGGCCGGTGCCGCTGCAATTGTTTATAAATCGCTTTTTGAGGAGCAGATTCAGCTGGAAAATCTGGAGATGCATCAGGAAATGACAGATTATAATGAGCGCAATGCTGAAATGACAAATCTGTTTCAGGATGATCTTTATGAGGCAGGCCCTCAAGAGTTTCTAATGAATTTTGCTGCAGCCAAAAAAGCACTTACTATACCTTTGATTGCCAGCTTGAACGCCGTTTACGACGAAACCTGGATTGAATACGCAAAAAAACTCGAAGAAGCAGGTGCTGATGCGCTTGAACTCAATTTTTATACCGCACCGGTAGAGTTTGATGTGGACGGTCGGGGAATTCTTAATGAGGAACTCGACATCATCGAAGTGGTGAAAAAGGTAGTGAAAATTCCTGTAAGCGTTAAGCTTAGCTTGTTCTATACCAACCCGCTTTATACGATCAGCGAAATGGACAAAAAAGGTGCTAATGGGTTTGTGTTGTTCAACAGGCTTTTTCAGCCCGACATCAATATCGAAAACGAGACCCATCACTTCCCTTATAACCTGAGTAATGAACAGGATAACCGGCTGGCACTGCGCTTTTCCGGACTACTTTATAGCAATATTAAAGGCAGTGTTTGTGCCAGCCAGGGCATTTTTACCGGTGCCGATGTCGTTAAAATGCTTCTTGCAGGTGCAGATGCAGTGCAGGTAGTAAGCACCATTTATAAGAACGGGCCAAAACAAATCACCAAAATGCTTGAAGAAATCGAAGCATGGATGGCGTCCCGTCATTACGAGAAAATCGAAGACTTCAGAGGAAAGCTTTCCAGGGCTAAACTGAAAGATCCTTTTACCTACAAAAGAGCACAATACGTTGATATTTTGATGAAATCCGGTGAGATTTTCAAGAAATATCCCATGCGTTAAACGCGATAATTTCCAAAAAAAAAGCTGCCTAATTTGTGCGGCTTTTTTTAGCAGATGGCGGGAAGTTTTAGCAGGTTTAATTCTGCTGAAAGAGAATTTTAGACTACTTTTTAAAATTATCAGCCGTGTAATCGGTAGCTTTGCCGCGATTAACAGAAATTAAATTATTGCATGAAAGTGCCTTCAAACCGGCTCAAAACCGTTCGTGATTATTATGCCGGCCTTCTCGTCCCGTTATATAAAGCAAGCGAAGCGGCGCAGCTGGTGCAACAGCTGATTAAGCATTTTTTTGGTTTCGACAAAATAAATATGGCCTTGCAACCTGAGCTGCGTCTGAACGAATCAGAATTGTTGCAACTGCATTTTGCGGTTAAAGAATTGCTGAGCAGCAGGCCTTTGCAATACGTTTTGGGCGAAACAGCGTTCTATGGCAGGCGGTTTATCACGAAAGCCGGCGCTTTGATTCCACGGCCTGAGACAGAACAGTTGCTTGATCTTATTATAGATAAAGAAAAAAGCCGAAATCCGTTGACAATTCTTGATATTGGAACAGGATCGGGCTGCCTCGCAGTGAGTTTGGCGCTTGAATTTCCAGAGGCGAAAGTCACTGCCTTTGATGTGAGTGCTGATGCGCTGGAAGTGGCATGCGAAAATGCCAAACTGCATGAAGTTGCTGTGGATTTTATCAAAGCTGATCTTTTAACAGAAAAGCAGCTTTATCTTGGCCTGCAAGCCGATTTAATTGTAAGCAATCCGCCTTATGTAAGGCTGTCGGAAAAAGCGTTGATGCACAAAAATGTAACGGAGTGGGAGCCAAGTTTGGCACTTTTTGTTCCGGATGAAGATCCGCTGTTGTTTTATCGTGCGTTGGCACAACTGGCCGCCGAAATGCTTAATGTTGGTGGTAGTATTTGGGTCGAAATCAATGAAGCTTTTGCTGAAGAAGTGATGGCTGTTTTTGTTGAATACGGGCTATCAAACGCACAGTGTTTTCAGGACTTTCATGACAAAAATCGGTTTGTGCGGGCGGAGAAAAGTTAAGGAGATATGAGGTGTTTTTCAGCTGAATTATAAAGGAATGCCCTCAAGTTTTTTGAAGCAAAACTCATTTTAAATCATAATCCATATTGTCTTCCAGTATTCGCCGTCTTTCAGCATTAAAATCAGGGTTAAATAAGCTTCGGTTTTTTGAATAGATTTTGGAGGTTATATCATTCAAATCTAAGACGGCATGAAACAAGTCGTCGCTCACAAAAGGTAAATCAGTATTTGATAAAATCGCCGAATTTTTTTCGCTGAATTTATTTTTATATTCAGTTGAAAGCCAGACGATAAAAGGAATTTCCACATTTGATTTTGGCATGGAACCTGAATAATCATGGCCGGCATTATCATTTTCGTCATACACATTTTCTCCATGGTCAGAAAAGTAAATACACGAACTAATGGTTTCGTAAGTTTGTGAACTATAATAACTTAAGATGTTGAACATGCTGTCCACGATAAAATCATTATACAAAATGGAATTGTCATAGGCGTTGATGAGTTGTTCTTTATTGTTTGTATGACTTGTAAACACATCATAATCAGGTGGATATCGTTTAGAGTAAGCGGAATGGCTGCCCATTAAATGAATAACAATAAATTTATTCTGTGAATCATCTTTTAATGCCGTATGCAGCGTTCCGAAAAGTCGCTCGTCATAAGAAGATAAGTAAGTGCTTTCAAATGAGGTATTTCCAGCATTATTAACGAAAATTGAAACATCGGAGGTTTGCGCTAAATTGTAGATTGCATTGTCCCAAATACCAATTGGAGACTGGTTTGACAACCAAAACGTTTTGAAGTTGATGGAATGAAAAATATCAATTAGGCTGACGCTCTTGTCGAAGCCCATTTTGTTTTCCAGATTAGATTCTGTTAGGGCGGATAGTACAGAGCCTAAAGTGTTTGAGTAAGGACTCACTACATTGTTGAATACGATTATATCGTTCCTTTGCTCAAGTTTAGGGTTTGTCTTTTTCGCGTAATTATAGAGCGACATATGGTTTCTGTTGCAGGATTCTCCAATGATTAACACAAAAGTTTGTTGTTCCAATTCGGAGGTCTTAAAATCAACTTCATGTTTTGTCACTTTTCTTTTCTTTAAAGCCTTATAGGTTTTTATCTCGTCAGCGAAAGAAACCAATGCCTTAGCTGTTTGCGGAATCCCCTTTCTAATGAGTCTTCCGTGGATCAAATTCTCGGCAAGAAAGATGGAAGAAAATAACAATACAATGATAATTATATAGCTGTTTTTTGGATGTATTTTTACTGGTTTTACATTTCTCGCAGCAATCACAAATAAGAGCAAGTAGGGGATAGTCAAAAGCATTAATCCACTGGATTTCAATTCCATGAATTCGCTGGCTTCACGAATGTTTGTGTTCAGTAAAATGAATAAACTGGATGCTGTAACCGGGCCTTTTAAGATTAGCAAATGTGATAAGTTGATAAAGCCTGCGACAAAGAATAAAGTGACAGCAATTTTATAAATAACTTTCTTTCTCGTTAGTATATAAGGCAAGGTAAATAGTGGAATCCACGCAAAAAGTATAGCTAATTCGCGGCTGTCATATATGCTGTAATTAACATATAATGAGACTATTTGCACATATAGAATCATCAATAAAAGCAAGGGAGGGAATATTTGCTTCAATGTTTTCATTAGGAGGTAAAGCTAAGATTATTTCTGCATGAATCTCTGGAAAACACTTCTGACATCAGGGATTTTCGGTAAAGGTGCTTGAGATGGGTTTGTTAATTGATTTCAATAGGCCAGTAATTTTTGCAGGCCAGAGATAAAATGATTAAAACTCACTGATTTATTATTTTTGAAATCAATAACCTTTCCAATTTCCCTGGCAGTTTGTGTTTTTGAGAATTCTTTAGATAATTTTTTAATTTCTTCTGCACCAGTTAGTCTATCAGCTGTTCTGTACTTAGCTTTTCCTAAATATTTCGCGGCATTAACTTCTGGGAAAACACATTCAATAGCTTTGAAGTCGCCCAAATACCAATTTTCCAATTCTCTGCATGCAATCCTGACCAGACAATGTAATTCTGCCGAACACAGTTTTGTTAATTTATTTTTCAACTTTATGCAGTCATTGGAATCCTGGTCGTGAATGATTAATACCCTCACCTCCTCTGGAAATTTTGGGTAGGCCTTCATTTTTCTGGGAATTGATTTTACTAAGTGACTTTTCCCTTCGTGGCTGTGTATGAAACAATTGGAATCTAAAACAAAGGTGTCAAGTAATATGCGTGGCAATAATCCACGGAGGAAAACTTCCATAGATTTTTCTTCTGTTAAAATTTCTAAGCGCATTTGAAAATTAGTTTGGGTTGCTCATTTTCAAATAATTCTCTTTCCATAAATAGCCTAATTTGTCGCCTTCTTTATATAAAGCAACAATTTCAGACGATTCTGATGCTCTAAAAACTTGAGAAAAACCGTCTTTTTTGACTAGCCAAAAAACTTCTTCAGGTGTTGCACCATTGATAAAATCCGGAGAATGAGAAGTTACAAAAACCTGTCCTCCTCTTTCAGCATACAACCTGAATTCCTCCAGTAGCTCGTGTAGCAATGTCGGATAAAGTTGATTTTCAGGTTCTTCTACACACAGTAACGGATGAGGATCAGGGTCATACAACATTAAAAGGTAAGCAAACATTTTAATAGTGCCATCCGAAACGTAATTTGCTACAAAAGGATCCTTGAACGCACCATCTTTAAAGCGCAGCACAATTCTGCCATCAACAGTCGTTTCTGCTTCAACTTTTTCTATGCCAGGCACTCGCTGTTGCATTTTCACTAAGATATCTTTGAATGTATTTTTGTGATTTTCAAATAAATATTGAGCTACCAGTGCTAAATTTTCTCCTGATTCAGAAAGATGTTCGGCATAACCGACTTCACGGCTTGGCCTTGCTAGTTCTATATGAAAGTCAGAAACATGCCAGCTTTCAATAAAATTCCGAAATGCACTTGCCGCCTTGAATCGTTCAAATTGACCTAAGCCTTTGATGGCTAAAATATCTTCTGACCCTAACTTCTGTTCTTCACGTTCCAGTTCCTCATCGGGTTTGTCAAAGTCTTCTTCGTTGTTAATAGCAAAACCAACTCCCCTTGAAAAATCAAGGAAATGGAACGGAGAGCCATAAGCACCTCGTTTATATCGTAATATTTCACGATTGATATAAGGTTTTCCAGCTTCATTGCCAATTTGAAGCAAATAGGTTATCAAACGATTCTTGCCGGCTATGTTTAACCTAAATTGAAGCTCAAATTCAATAAATCCGCTTTGGCCACGCGTTATGACTTCTTTAAATCCCCCTCTTTTGGCCAGTGCCTGTCTGATATTATTTTTCAACGCATCACTTAAAAAGCCCAAAACATCAAAAAAGGTAGTTTTGCCAGCACCGTTAGCACCAATCAGAATCATTAAATTTGGCAAGTTATTAATTTCCAGTGCCTTGAAAGATTTGAAATTCCTTAGCTTTATACTTTCTATTTTCATTGACTTAAAAATTTATATTTTTATGTGGATGAAGAAAACAAAAAATTTCTTCATCCATGAAATCACTTCACTTTCTTAAATTTTTTTAATCATTTCCGGCTGGTAAGCTTTAAAATTTAGCGCTACATATTTTTTTTGGGCGACTGATAGGAAACAAAGTCCCTTTGTGATTTATACAGGTTGAAACTGAACAGGCAAAGATTTTTGGTTTCCTGCAAAATTGTCATAAAGAGCAAGCTGTTGCGGGTGCTGCCGGCTTCTTTTTTAATACGTTTTACCTCGTTTTTCCTGAAAAGGTCAATCAGGTTGAGCAACTTTTGTTGTTCGCCGGCAATATTCTCCTGATTCGTAAAGTTTGCTTCTCTTATATCTGTGGTGATATGGGTGAAGAAATTACCCAGATATTGGCTAAGTATTTTAAGTTCATTGAGTTGTGCGGTTCTAAACTCTTTGTGATTGTTGTTGATATGGCTGTAAACCGGTTTCACAATAAAGTTAAGACTATGCAATATTTCCCTTAAATAATCGAGCACCTGCACATAATAATGGCCGCTTTCGAGCGCGTCTTCTCTAAGTTTAGCAATTATTTGGGTGACAGAATTCTTTTTGTGTTTGGCATCCTGTTCAATTTTATCTGCATTTTTAGAGATCTTTTTCAGTGCTTTCACGTCAAAATCTATCAATGCAGCGATTGTCTTTTTGTATTCGAGCTGGGTTTGATTCATAATGGAATTTACACTGATAGCGCACTGTTCCAGGATGTTGTCGTTATTGATTTGATCCATCTCGTTGGCATCGGCTTCTCTTGAGGCTTCACGGTTGGTGTGGATTTTGTGGGTTCGGTAAACCAGGTAGATTGCGATCATGATCATCACCGCTATAGCGTACATACTGCCGTAGTAGAAGAAAAGTGCCACTAGAAACGCAACAGTGAAAGCTGATAGGGCGGTGAAAAACCAACCCCCAATAACCGAAAACACTCCTGTAACACGATACACGGCACTTTCGCGGTCCCAGGCCCTGTCGGAAAGCGATGTACCCATAGCCACCATAAAAGTAACGTAAGTGGTTGACAAAGGTAGTTTTAATGAGGTTCCAAAAGCAATTAAAATGCTGGCTACAACCAGGTTAACCGAGGCGCGCAACATATCAAAAGCCGGGTAATCCTTGCTCCCTTTTTCATGACTTATGAGTCGAAATTGCCTATCAATATTCTTCTTGATTGGCATGGGAACAAAGCGCGACACATTGTCGGAAATATTGATCGCCAGGCGTACGACAGCACGCGAGAGTTGCGAGGAAGAGAAGCGCTCTTCTCCTCCGTCCTGGCGGCTAAGGTCGATGGAGGTTTTTACAACTCCTCTGGCCTTGCGTGAGAAAAAAAGTGTTGCCACCATGATTAGTCCTGCCAATAATAAAATGATGGTAGGCGTTTCTACCTTTCCCTGCAATGAGGTCATCAGTAGGAAGTTAGGGTCTACTCCGGGTGAAGCAATAAATGTTTTGAAGGATGCATAACCGGCAAGTGGCACACCAATAAAGTTTACCAGGTCGTTTCCGGCGAAGGCCATAGCCAAAGCGAATGTGCCTGCCAAAACCGTGATTTTTAATATGTTGAGTTTGAAGAGCCAGTTTAGCAGTTGAAAAAGAACTGTAAATCCTATAAAACTTCCGCTAATAATTAACAGGGTGTTGGAGTTGATCCACAAGGTAACATCTTCGGTGATAAAAGAAGCGCCTTTCATGCCCTTTATCAGCATAAAATAGATAATGGCTGTGATTGAAAATCCACCGTAAAATGCTCCGAAATACTTAAATCTTTTCTCGTATTTGAATGAAAAAATCCAGCGCGCGAAAAACTGGACTATCGCACCAATAGTAAAGGCTATCACTACCGAGAGAAGTATGCCGGAAATTATGGCGAGTGCTTTCGAGGTGTTGATATAGTCGCCCATAAGCAAATCGTTACTTGAAAGCTTCATAAGGGCGATAGCAACGGATGCACCGAGTAGTTCAAAAACTATAGAAACAGTGGTGGAAGTAGGCAGCCCAAGGGTGTTGAAGGTGTCGAGTAAAATCACGTCGGTAATCATTACCGCAAGGAAAATCAGCATGATTTCGGAGAAATAAAACTTATCTGGATGAAAAATCCCGCTGCGCGCTATCTCCATCATGCCGCTTGAAAAAGTGGTGCCAAACAACACACCAAGTCCGGCGATAGCCATGATGACTTTAACAGGAGCGGCTTGTGCACCTATAGCTGAGTTGAGAAAATTAACAGCATCGTTGCTTACGCCAACCACCAAATCGGAAATAGCAAGGATAAAAAGAACAATTACAAAAACTAAATAGATGTTTTCCACAGGTTTATAATTTCTGAATTCAGATAGCAATATTAATCAATTCAGCTTTAATAGGCGAAGTCTAATGTTAAATAATCGTTAAATAGTATTTTAACACAAAAGGCGCGTCATCTGACGCGCCTTTTGGGAGTTTTTCCTCTGAAAATTAATCGAGTCTTCTAAATATTATAGGTTGTAAACAGCACTTAGTCACTAATTAAAATCCGGTTTCATGCCTAATTCATACATGATAAAGCCATACATATCAGCACTTTCCTCAATGAGTTTTGAAGTGGGTTTTCCGGCGCCATGTCCGGCCTGAGTTTCTATGCGCACCAATACTGGGTTTTCTCCTTTATGTTTGGCTTGCAGTTCGGCCATAAACTTAAAAGTGTGCGCCGGCACCACGCGGTCGTCGTGATCGGCGGTGATGGCAAGGGTTGCGGGATATGCTACACCTGCTTTAATAGTGTGCAGCGGAGAATAGCCGTATAAATATTCAAACATTTCGGCGCTGTCGTCGCTGCGGCCATAATCGCCGGCCCAGGCCCAACCAATGGTAAACAAATGATAGCGAAGCATGTCCATCACGCCTACTATTGGGATGGCAACTTTAAACAAATCAGGACGTTGCGTCATGCAGGCACCTACCAGCAATCCGCCGTTGGAACCGCCCATGATGGCAATTTTTGTCGGATTGGTGTAATTTTCGTCAATCAGGTATTCTGCTGCACCAATAAAGTCGTCGAACACATTTTGTTTGTTCATTTTTGTTCCGCCTTTATGCCAGGCATCGCCATATTCGCCGCCGCCGCGCAGGTTCACCATCACGAAGATACCGCCCTGCTCTAAAAACGGCAGCCTCGAAACGCTGAACGAAGGTGAAAGGCTGATGTTGAAACCGCCATAGCCATACAGCAAAACAGGATTATTTCCATCGGTTTTCACGTTTTTGTGATGCACCACAAACATGGGAATTTTGGTGCCGTCTTTGCTGGCGAAAAACTGTTGACTGGTTACATAATCTTCAGGATTAAAATCGACTTCGCTTCCGCTGTACAAGCTTGATTTCTGGCTTGCCAAATCATAAGCGTAAACGCTTGATGGAAAGGTGAATGAAGTAAAACCAAAGAAAGCTTCGTTATCACCCCTGTCGGCACTAAAGCCGGCAATGGTGCCGGGTGCAGGCAGTTGAAGTTCGCTTTTTTTATTGCCTTCGTAATCAAAAAAGTAAACCTTGTTTTGGGCATCCACGAGGTATTGGGCGTAAATCAAATCGCCAGCCATCTGCACGGATTCCAATACATTTTCCGATTCTTCGATCAGTGTTTTCCAGTTTTCTTTGGTCGGGTTTTTCGGATCAACCAGCATCACCTTATTTAATGGAGCGTTTTCGTTGGTTTTGATAAGTAGCTTGCCATCGATATGGTCAATTACGTTGTATTCATTGTCAAAACCATCAGCGATTTTGATGAAATCGGCGTTCATATCATCGGTGTTTTTCACATAAAGTGCATTGCCCGAAGTAGCCTGCGATTCGCTTACCATCAAAAACTGCTTATCCTCTGTGAGGTAGGCATAAAAATTGCGTTGTGGGTTTTCTTTGTCATCAAAAATCAACTTGTCGTCTGCTTGTGGAGTGCCGAGTTTGTGGTAGTAAATTTTATGAAATTCATTACTTCCTTTTAGTGCCATGCCTTCTTTTGGAGCATCATAGGAGCTGTAAAAAAATCCGTCTTTAAACCACGAAATACCAGAGAATTTTACCCATTTGATAGTGTCTTTCAGCATGCTTTTGTCGCTGAGGTTCATCACAACTATTTCGTTCCAGTCGCTGCCGCCCCGGCTGATGCTGTAGGCAAAATATTTTCCGTCAGCCGATGGGCTGATGCCTCCCAGGGCGATGGTACCATCTTCTGAAAAGTTGTTGGGATCCAGAAAAACGACGGGTTCTGCATCGGCAGATTTCATGGTATAGAGTACGCTTTGGTTTTGGAGTCCATCATTTTTGAAGATATAATAATGTCCTCCTTTTTTGAAAGGAACACCACTTTTCGGGTAATTCCAAATTGTTTCGAGCCGGTTTTCGAGTGCGTCTCTAAACGGAATAGCATCAAGGTAAGCACGTGTAATTTTGTTTTCTGCTGCTACCCATTCGGCAGTTTCGGCAGAATTATCATCTTCGAGCCAGCGGTAAGGATCCTTCACGGTTTTACCAAAATAAATGTCTTCTGTATCGGCCTTTCTGGCGTCAGGATACTGTAATTGTTGTGCGGAAATTGTTGTCATACCAAATACAACGATCAAGGTGAGTAAAAAGTTTTTTTTCATGAATTAAGGAATTAGATGACCAATCAAAATGAATAAGTGCAAAGTTAGCAGTTTTCATGTTGAAACAGTGTTTTTCTAAGACAAAGGCTATGTGTGCATGCTTAATCGGTATTGAGCGTAAAAGTAGAAATCTCCTCCAGCAGCTTTTTAAAGCTTTTACGAAATGGAAAGCCACTTCTTGCTTTTCATTACGTTGGTCAAAAATCTCAAGTTATTGACTTGTAATTCAACAGACTATATAGAAATACTGAAACGCTATGCAAGTCAGGAGCTTCTATCTACAGTTTTTATCACAGATTTTGTTTTCCAGCGTCCTGTCAGGTAATACAGGTAAGAAAATCCTGCTCCAATAGCCCAGGCGATAGGAATTCCCCACCAAATTCCCTTCGGGCCAAAATGTTCTGCCAAAATATAGGACGCCGGGATTCGGATTATCCAAAGCCCAAATAGCGTGATAAACATGGGAATCAGGGTGTCGCCGGCTCCGCGCAAAAGGCCGTTCATCACAAACATAGCCGAGAAAAGGATATAAAAACTGCTTACAATATACAGGTATTCTTTGCCGGCTTCCACCACGGCCTGATCAGTTGTGAAAACTTGCATAATTGGTTCGGCAAACAGCCAGGCCAGAATGGTAACGGCTATAGAAATTGTTGTAGTCATGCGCAAAGTAGCTATCATGCCGCTGCGCACCCTTTCGGGCTTGTTGGCACCAATATTTTGTCCTACGAAAGAGGATAGGGCAGCACTAAAATTCATGGCGGGAAGCGATGCAAAAGAATCGAGACGCATCGCCACCGAGTAGGCAGCAATTACGCTGGTTCCAAACATATTTACCACCTTGTAAAGTGCCAGCATCCCCACAGCCACAAAAGTTTGCTGAAAGCCTGTAGGCAAACCAATTTTAAGACTTTTGATAAATATTCCCTTATCGAAGCGCAGGCCAAACATTTTGAAGCGTAACACTTGGTGATAGCGATTCAGGTAAAAAATAATTGAAAAAAATGCGCCGGCCTGCGAAATAATAGTCGCAAAAGCCACTCCCTCAATTCCCCAGCCAAAGGTCACCACGAACAATAAGTCAAGGACAATATTGATCAGCGTAGCCACAATTAAAAAGTAAAGTGGGGTTTTAGAGTCGCCAAGTCCTCTCAAAATGGCACTTGTCCCCTGAAATCCAAAGAAAAATACAAAACCAAGTGCGTAGATGTTGAAATAGGCTACCGCTTCCGGAATCACTTCCTCGGGCAGATCAATAAGTCTGAAAATAGCCGTGCTAAACAGGTTTCCAACAACGGTAAGCAGCGCCGAAGCCGCAAAGATAAAGAGATACATGGTTTCTATGGCATGCTGCACCTTGTCAATATTTTTGGCGCCATAATATTGCGCTATAATAATGGTGGTGCCTGTGGCCACTCCTATTATCATAGAAATAAGTGTGAAAATCAATGGGAAACTTGCGCCCACAGCAGCCAGTGCTTCATTGCCAAGGTAGCGACCAATGATGATGCTGTCTACGATATTATATAGCTGCTGAAAAACATTGCCAATCAGCATTGGAATAGTGAATGCAAGTATAATTTTTCCTTCTTTGCCTGTAGTAAGGTCTCTCATTAGCTTTTGTAGTGATTTAGCGGCCTGCAAAAGTAAGTGAATTTTTTTGGCTGGATTTTATAATTTTCTTGGTTACTAAGTTCAATGGATTTCGAGTAGAAATACTTTTGGGTTAATTTGCGTAAATTTGCAACGGCAAAAACGGACTGTCGCTGCGTAGCAATGCGCAGAGGAAAGTCGGGACAGCGCAGGGTGCCATACTTCCTAACAGGAAGGGCTTTGCGACGTGAGGAGCAAAGCACAGCAAGTGCCACAGAAAATATACCGCCAGGTCGGCTTGCCGACAGGTAAGGGTGAAATCGTGAGGTAAGAGCTCACGCCTGGCCGGGGCGACCCGGCTTGTGGGTAAACCTTATGGGCTGCAAGGCCAAATATACCGGCATTTTTGTTGCAGATTCGTCTGTAACAAATCAAGGGCGACCCGTCCGGCGCCGGTGGGTAGGCCGCTCGAGGCTGCCAGTGATGGCAGTCCCAGATAAATGACAGTTGCCGCTCATCGCCTGCGGGCAGCGAGCGTTACAGGATCCCGCTTATGGTTTTGCCAACAAACAGGCTGCAATTTTCAATTGTGGCCTGTTTGCAATATTTAAGCGCGCTTTTCGTTTTTGTAACCGTGATGATTGTTGCTGCTTGATAAAATAAACAGATACCTCAAAATAAATCTTAAATCGATTGATTCATCCATGATATTGTACCTTCGCTGCACGAAAAAAACTGAGTCTATGCTATTGAAAAAGTCTTTTGTTTTACTCTGCTTTTGGCTGATGGCGGCCTTACAACCTGCACTGGCACAGCAGCAAATCCGTGATCTGGCACCTGAATCAACCTATCAGCAAGGCCAGATTCTGTTTGAAAACCAGCAATACGGTGCTGCTCAAAATTTGTTCGCAGCCTTGCAACAGCAGCTTACCGATCGCAACAGCCGTATGTTTATAGATGCGCGATACTATGAAGCGGTTTCTGCACTTTACCTCAATCAGGAAGAGGCGCCGCGACTGATAACAGCTTTCGCCAACGATTATCCCGGCAGCAGCTGGATTCCGCGCGTCAACTTTTTTTATGCCAGCCTACTCTTTGATGATAGAAAATATCAGGACGCACTCGATGTTTATGAGAAAACAGATATCAATAGGTTGTCAGTTAATGAGTTGCATGAGATGCGATACAAAAAAGCTTATGCCTTATTGCAGCTCGATCGTGTGGACAAAGCCATGCCGCTTTTTGAACAGGTGATGGATGAAAATCTAGCCTACAGCGACGATGCCCGTTATTATGCTGCACATATCTATTATGTAAAAGGTAATGATGACAAGGCTTTAGCGCTTTTTAATGCCTTAAAAAATAACCGCGCTTACCGCAAACAAATACCTTTATATATCTTGCAAATTAGCTACCGCAACGGCAATATAGACGAGGTAATGCGACAGGGCGAGGAAGCACTGGAAACGGCGGATTATCGCCGCAAGCCGGAGATTGCCCGCATGCTTGCCGATGCCTGGTATGCCCGTGAAAACTACGAAAAAGCACTGTCATATTATGAAATATACGAGACCAGAAATCGTAGGAAACTTAGCCGGGAGGATCACTTCCAGATTGGCGTAAGCCGTATGAAAACCGGACAACTTCCGGCGGCTATCCGTAGCTTTGAGCAGCTGGGCGCACCCGAAGATTCACTAAAACAATACGCTTCTTATTACCTTGCTGCCTGTTATGTAAAAACTGGTCAACCCAAATATGCCAAAAATGCTTTTTTGGCAGCCTACAAAGCCCGTTATGACGATGAAATCAGCGAGGACGCCCTATTTAATTATGCCCGGATGAGCTTGCAGGCCGGCACTGATCCGTTTAATGAAGCTGCCAAATTGCTCACGGATTATTTAACTGAAAACCCCAATACCAACCGTAAACAGGAGGCCGAGAGCCTGATCATCCACCTCTATCTGTCGGCCCGCGATTACGATGCTGCTTTGGCTGCACTGGAAAAACTAAGCAGCCGCGATCCCAAGATGCAGCAAATCTATGATCAGTTGAGTTATTCGCTTGCAGTGCAGTTGTTTAACCAGGGAAATATCCCCAAAGCTGCTGAATACTTCGCTCGCTTGCAGCAAGATGCCCGTGACCCGCTGATGCGTGCCGAAGCGACCTTTTGGCTGGCCGAAACATTTTATTACCAGAAGAATTACTGGGGCGCCGAAAAATATTACAAACAGTTCAAAGGAATGCCGAAGGCCAACAGCACTGATCTCTATTTGCTAACCGATTATAACCTCGGATATACCTATTTTCGTAAACAAGATTTTAATGCGGCCTTGCCTGTTTTCAGGCAGTTTGTTGGCCGGCCTTATGTTGAAAAGCCCGGCTTGGTGTATGATGCCTGGCTGCGTATTGGCGACTGCCATTTTATGCTCAAAGAATATACCGCAGCCATTGCTGCCTATCAAAAAGTGGATCAGGCCAACAGCACCGGTGGCGATTATGCCCTCTATCAGATTGGTTTAGCGCAGGGCACACTTGGCAATTCAAACCAAAAGATGCAGGCACTGGATCAACTTTTAAAACGCTATCCGCGCTCATCCTATTACGATCAAGCGTTGTATGAAATGGGTTCGTCGGCGCTGGTAAGCAACGATAGCCGCTCTGCCATTGCTAGTTTTGATCGCTTAGTACGCGAAAAGCCGCGCTCCGAATATGCCCGTCAGGCACTGATGAAGACCGGGATGATTTATTACAACAATAACCAGCATGAGCAGGCACTCGCCAACCTGAAAAAAGTTGTGAGTCAGCACCCAGGTACCACCGAAAGCCGTGAAGCCATCAACCTGATGCGCAATATCTACATGGATATGAATCGCTTACAAGAATATTTTAAATATACCGAAGCACTCGGCGTGGGTCAGGTAAGCACATCGCAGCAAGACTCGCTGGCTTTTGTTACCGCAGAAAATTTCTATCTCGAAAACCGTTGCGAAGAAGCACAAAAAGCCCTTTCCAACTATTTCAATCAGTTTAAAGAAGGCGGTTACATGCTGCAGGCAAACTATTACGCCGCCCAGTGTGCTCTGAGAGCCAAAAACAGTGAAAAAGCACTGAAGCACTTAGAATACCTGATTAATTTTCAAGACAATCAATACACCGATGAGGCTTTGCTTGATGCCGCACGCATCGTTTATGACCAAACTAATTACGAAAAAGCCAGCGAATATTATGGCCGTCTAGCGCAGATCACCGAAGAAGGAAGTATCCGCCGTGAGGCCATTGAGGGCAGCATGAAAAGTAATTTCTTCCTGGGCGACTATCAAAAAGCCATCGGACAAGCCAAGGTGTTGCAACTCACGCCGGAAGTGGAAGAGCAGCAACGGATTCAGGCCGACTACATCCTCGGCAAATCCTATATGGCGCTCAAGCAATACGATCAGGCCAAAGCAGTTCTGCAATTGTGTGTGCAGGCTGATGCTGGTAATTATGGCGCAGAAGCCGCTTATTTGTTGGCCTTAGCGCATTTTGAGCAGGGACAGGCGGGCCTGGCAGAAGATAAGATATTTGCGATGGCAGACCGATATCCTTCCTATGAATATTGGCTGGCCAAATCCTATATTTTGCTGGCAGATATTTATGCCGCTAACGACAATATTTTTCAGGCACGCGAAACCCTGAAAAGTATTATCGAGAACTATTCCGGTGACGACCTGAAACAGATCGCTATTCAAAAATTACAAAAACTCGAATCAAAAGAGTAAATCCATGACAACATCTGTGAAAAAACACATAAGCTATTTCTACGGCGTTTTTAGCGTGATTTTGATGCTGGGAACCTTACCGCTTTTGGCTCAAAATCACGAAGAGCGTGTAACTATTGAAGGGGCTTACCGGCCAACGATAAAGGATTTTGATAAAATTTATATAAAACCTGAATCACCCAAAACGGTGTTCCCCCCGGCAGACACCTCCATTTCTACCCTCGAGAGAAATATTAACAGCAAAGCCGAGCTCGAACTGCTTAGTCCGCTACCTCCGCGAAACAGAAACAAATTCGATAGCTACAACAACTTTCTGATGGCGGGAATGGGCAGCCGTTTGTCGCCGCTGTTTAACTACGAACACAGCTCAGCCATCTCGCGCGACACACGCTTTGGGCTGGGTATCGGTCATTATTCGACTTGGACGGACATCAAAGATTATGCGCCTTCCGATTTTATGAATAACAGCTTTAATATCTCGCTGGATAATAACCTGGACAGCCATAAACTACATACCAATGCCTTCTATCACTTTGATACTTACCGCTATTATGGCTTTAAAACTGATGAATATCCCTTGTTACAGATTGACAAAGGGAGCATCAGCCAGCGTTATCAACAGTTAGGCTTAAACGCCCGCCTTAGCAGTAATGAAACTGATTTGGGCTATCTACAACATAAGATTGGTGTGCAATATGCCTATCTTTTCGATAAATATAAGAGTACCGAGCACTCCGTACTTTTTGATGCAGACTTGGGAATGACCTTTGACTGGTTTGATTTTGAAGGACATCAAACCATTGGCATTGAGTTAGATGGAGCGTTTTACGTCAATTCGGACAGCCTTACATCCGGCAATGACTTTTTGGTTGGTGCCATGCCTTATTTGCATCTTAGCGGTGCTTTTTACCAGTTGAGGCTGGGCTTGCGCCTGAACTATCAGGATGAGCTCAACCAGCCGCTTTGGCTTTATCCTGTGATAAGAGGAAATTTGTATTTATTAGATAAAAAGCTCGAGTTTTACGCCGGTGCTGATGGTGGAATTCACCGGCATTCTTACCAAAGTCTGGTAAAAGAAAATCCCTGGGTTGGCTCTGTTGTACCCTTGCGCTGGGAAAACACGCTTTTCGCTTTTGATGCAGGCCTGCGAGCGGCGCTTTCGCAAGGTGTTGATGTGCACCTGGGTTTACGTTATAATGACAATGATAACAGCCCGTTTTTTATCACCGATCCGGCTTCAGCTCAGGCCAACTATTTTACGGTGATTTATGATGGGATGCGTGAATTTACTTTTTTGGTCGAAGCGGGCTGGATGCCTTCTGAGAAATGGAAAGTAGAAGTTGCTTTCCAGTTTCATCAATATACGCTGGATTCTATCAGCAAAGCCTGGCAAAAGCCAGCCTGGGAGTCGGGTTTTGGTGTGCAGTGGATGCCACTCGAACGCTGGAGCTTTAAAGCCGGCCTGCAATTGCGTGGCGAAATGGATGCACTCCTAATTAAAAAAGGTATTCAATTCTTGAATGGTGTTGAAAGTGTTGAAACCATTGCGCAGGCAACAGATTTATCACTGGGAGCTGATTATCGTTTCAGCGATACTTTTTCGGCCTATATTCAGGCTAACAATCTGCTGAATCAGAATTATATGCGTTATTACAATTACCCTGTCCAGGGCTTTCAATTGCATGCCGGCATCAAGATCCGTTTTTAAATTTTACTAAACTACAAACGTAAGTTTTTGCCGGATTATTTTTTTCCAAAAATCAAATTTTTGACCAGGTGGAGATAGACTTTCGTAAGCTTAAAATTTGTATTTTTGCATGTTGATTTACCCCAGTTTTAAAGATTGAATATGACTACCGAAGAAAAAAGAGATTTAGATAATTCATTATACAATGCCTCGAATATCCAGGTCCTGGAAGGCTTGGAGGCTGTTCGCAAACGCCCTGCCATGTATATTGGCGATGTGAGTACGCGGGGTTTACACCATTTGGTTTATGAGGTGGTGGACAACTCTATTGACGAAGCCATGGGTGGTTATTGTGACAGAATAGAAATTACAATTCGTAAAGACAATTCTATCAGTGTTTTAGATAATGGCCGCGGTATCCCGACTGGCATGCACGAAAAAGAGCAACGTTCTGCCCTTGAGGTCGTTATGACTGTACTTCACGCAGGTGGAAAATTTGATAAAGGTTCTTATAAAGTTTCAGGCGGTTTGCACGGCGTGGGTGTGAGCTGTGTTAATGCTTTGTCCACACAGCTTATCGCCAATGTTTATCGCGAGGGCAAAGAGTTTATCCAGGAATATTCCTGCGGAAAACCATTACACGACGTTAAAGAGGTTGGTTCATCAAGCATAACGGGCACGCGCATCACCTTTAAGCCGGATGAAAGTATTTTTGTAGTTACTGAATATGAATGGGATATACTGGCTTCGCGTATGCGTGAGCTGGCGTTTTTGAATCGTGGTCTCACCATTATTCTGCTGGATGAGCGCGAAACCCTGGAAGACGGAAGTTTGAGAAGTGAAACTTTTTTCTCAGAAAATGGCTTGCCTGATTTCATCGCTTACCTCGATGAAAACCGCGAGAAGCTTATTCCTGAGCCAATCGCTATCGAAGGAGAGCGCAATAATGTGCCGGTAGAAGTTGCCATGCAATACAATACTTCTTTTGCCGAAAACTTACATTCCTACGTTAATAATATCAACACCCACGAAGGCGGAACACACCTCGCCGGTTTTAGACGCGGGCTTACCCGTACGCTCAAATCTTATGCCGACAAGTCGGGGATGTTAGCTAAACTCAAATTCGATATCAATGGGGATGATTTCCGCGAGGGAATGACGGCAATTATTTCCGTTAAAGTGCCCGAGCCACAGTTTGAAGGCCAAACAAAAACCAAGCTCGGTAATAGCGATGTGATGGGTATTGTAGATCAAATCGTTAGTGAACACCTGGCGTATTATTTAGAAGAACATCCTAAAGAGGCAAGAACGATAGTTAACAAAGTTATTTTGGCTGCCACAGCACGTCATGCGGCACGCAAAGCCCGTGAGCTGGTACAGCGTAAAAGTGTACTTACCGGATCCGGATTGCCCGGAAAACTCTCCGACTGTAGCGAACGTGATCCAGCACAGGCTGAGATTTACTTAGTGGAGGGCGACTCGGCGGGTGGTACTGCAAAAGCAGGTCGCGACAGAAGGTTTCAAGCTATTTTGCCACTCAGGGGTAAAATCCTGAATGTGGAAAAAGCCATGCCGCACAAAATTTTTGACAGTGATGAAATCAAAAATATCTTTACCGCTTTGGGTGTAAATATTGGCACCGAAGAAGATAGTAAAGCCCTGAATATTGAGAAATTGCGCTACCACAAAATCATTATCATGACGGATGCTGATATTGATGGAAGCCATATCGCTACACTGATTCTTACGTTTTTCTTCCGCTATATGAAGGAGCTGATAGAAAGAGGTTACGTTTATATTGCTACTCCGCCACTTTATCTGCTGCGAAAAGGCAAGCAAGAACAATACGCCTGGAGCGAAGATGAACGTGAAATAATAGCCAGCGAATGGTCTGTTGACGGCACCGAACGTGGAATTCACCTGCAACGCTATAAAGGTCTGGGAGAAATGAATGCCGAACAGCTTTGGACTACAACCATGGATCCTACAACGCGTACCTTGCGTCAGGTAACCATCGAAAACAGCCTCGAAGCTGACCATGTTTTCTCCATGTTGATGGGCGACGAAGTGCCACCAAGGCGCGAGTTTATTGAAGCTAACGCTAAATACGCGAAAATTGACGCATAGCTTTTAGGATAATATCCGAAAACAAATCAGATAAGACTGGGATTCCCCGCTAACATTTTAGTGGGGAATTTTTTTGTCGTTTTTTTTCAAAAAAAATGAAAGTAACAACTACTTAATAGAGTGCTTGTGCTATTTAAGAGGTTTGTGAAATTTGAAAATATTTTAATTATAAAACCAAAATCATAACAATGAAAAAGTTAAGTCTATTTTTTCTGCTGTTTTTTGCCGTATTATTCAGCTTCGGGCAATCAATGAAAGGGCCTGATGAAATTAGTTTTTTTCAGGCACCGGCCAAAGGTGTTCAGTTTACCGGTGCTGATGTTTTTATGTCAACTGATCATCAGCTTATTGAGGCACGCAATGAAGCACAAGCCGATAAAGTTAGTGGAATAGGTGGCAAATTTGGAGGCTTTGGCGATGCCGTGGCGGGCGCTATCAATGACGCTACCGATATGATAGCCAATGCAAACAAAGCCATTGATGCTGTAAAAGATGATAAAGGTCGCTTCGCAAACTGGAGCTTTGTGCCTGATTACATCATCGCAGATCCTGAACAGCAGGAAAATGTTATTGTGGAAATTTTTATCCTCAACGACGATCCCAATGCCGGAAGTAGCCTTTCGGTTATGAATCAACCACTTCAAGCTGATAAAGACGGCTATTACGAAGTGCCTTATGCCGTAAATTGTCGCTACAAAATTACAACAGCACGCGGCGAGCTAATTGCTGAAAACAATATGGGACTGATTACCGGAACGCAACGACGCAGAGATTACGTAGCTCCACCTCAGCCTGGTGGCATCGGAAGCGTTACCGTTACCGTTGAGGGATTAACCACCGGCGAAAAAGCCGGAATTAACGTTGCCTACAACCGGGTGCGACAGGATGTATTTTCTTTTTATGGTTTTGGGCAGTTTGCTACGCCTATGAAGCTTGGAAAAGTGAAGGAAATAAAAGCAGCTAACAAAATGATGGACGATGTGCTGGATGTTTTTGTTGGTAAACAAGGCCTTTTGCTCAATGCGGATGAAAAAGCCCTGGTACAACAGTATGTTGATTTACTTGAAAGCGGTCTTTCTTCTACTTCCGACAAATCGCGCTGGGTTGCTCTGCACAACCTTTCGCTTTGCTATGCCTGGCTGGAAGAACCCGAAAAAGCCGCAGAAAGCTATCAGAAATATACCGACGAAATTAGCGAGACATTGGCCGAAATGGAAAAATGGAATTTACTACTCAAAGGTGAATTGCCCAAAGCCGAACGCAAAGGTCTGGTTATCGGGATGAAAGACCAGAAAAAATACCAGAATTACAACGAGATAAAAAGCTTTGTACACACCTATCCTGTGGCAGCCAAACGTTACGAAAAGCTGTTTTACACCATCAACCGCGACCTTAAAAAGTTTGTGGATTATTATGCCCACAATGATATTTTGTGTCAGCTTTTTGAATTGGATTATCCATTTCAGTTTTTTCCGCTCAACGATTTTGAAGGAAGTCCCAAAGCTTTGGAAGGTATAATCGAGCGCGAAGGAATGGAACCCATTAACTATAAAATCAAATTTGATAACAAAAGACGCATCAAAGAAGTAACCGCTGATCAGGTGAGCCTGCTGGATGATGGTAGCAAAGAAAAGATTATCACCCGTGATCTGGAACCTGTTTATCACGATAAAACCGGCAACTACCTGCTTATTTCTACGCCTAAAGCAGATGGATTCCTGAATGCTACCAAGCCGGCAACAGATATTAACTATTCTTACGATCCGTTAAAAGTAAAAACCCGAGGCCGAGCTTCAGATATAACGCGTAAATTTGAATCGAGCGAAACAGTGCAGCTTAAAGTGAACCTTGACGGAGATATGTATTTTACTGGTGCATCTTCTTTTGGCAAAGCCAATTCGGTGTTTAAAGATGTGTTGACTTCTAATGGCATTGAAATGAAGCGCGTTAACTCAAAAACTAACTTCACCACCAAAGCTTCAATTAACGAAAAAGGTGTTTTGACAAATTGGCAATGGCAGGGCGATGTGGTAACCAATTTTGGCGCTATATTTTCCTCGCGTGTTCAACGTATTTCTGCTGACGAAATGCTGCGCGAAATCAATTTTCAAGAGGTTGATGCCCACGGAAATCCTCAGAAAGTAGCCTATAATTTCCGGATGCAGGGAAAAGTTGAGGTAGAGCAAAAGTTAAATATCAAACAATGGTTTGTTGAATCCTATGCACAAGGCAGAGCACCGAAAGGCGATATGAGCGAAGATAGTTTTGACTTTGAAGCCAATCAGGTATGGGATTGTAATTTCGTTTACGATAGCGAAGGCAACTGGACTAAAATGCAAGTTGGACCCTATTCTGCAAGTCGCACATTTAAGTATTAATTCTGTTCATCCAGCCCCGGACAAGCTCGTCCGGGGCATTTTTCTAATCAAAATTGTATGAAAAAGACATTTTTGTTTTTCTTGCCTTTGCTTTTTTTGGGTTTGGGCGCTTATAGTCAAATGCGGAATATAAGTTCGGAAGTAATCAATCCGTTGGATAAAAAAATAAAGCCATTTATGGCGATTGATACCGAGTTTGGCCTTGTTTTAGGGCGTCAGCCTATTCAGCTAAGTGCTGATGGAAATGGGCCACAGCTATATTTTGTGCAGGATAAGCTAAGCCTGAATACAAGACTTATGGCAATTTACAGTTTTGAGACTGAGGATGAGTATGAATGGATGCTTGAAGACAATGCGGGCGAAAATGATATGTTTTTTGCGCGCGAACGATTTGTGACCGACAAAAGCCGTGTGAAGTGGAAAATATTAGTTGATGGCAGCACCGTTATTTTTCAAAATGCAGCAACAAACGCCTTTTTGGCCATTGCCGAAGAAGGGGATATTTATCCGGTAGAGGACAAAGATAAAGCCGCTCGCTGGAAACTGATTAGGGTGTTGTAATTAATTGATAAATAAGTGTTTAAACTAATAATCATGAAAAATAGATTTAGAGTATTTCTGCTGCTTTTGTTGGGTTTTTCCGCTAATTTATTTGCCCAAAAGGAGGAATTTAATATTGCTTATTTAAAGCATCAAACTTTACTCAAAGGGCCAACTATTTATTTTGAGGCTATGGAAAACCGGGGAACAAAAGATTTCGTGCGCATTAATGAGCGTTTGCAGGAGTTAGTTGATGAGCGAACCAAAGCCGGATCGGATAAGCCCAGTAGCAATAGGTTGGTTTATGGTGGTTTATTTGAGAAAGCAACAGAAAAAGAATCTGCAGCAGTCGTAATATCAGGTTATTACCAGGCTAAAAGTGGTAGCGATCGCGATGAAATTGCACTTCAAGAAACTGGAAATAATATAGGAAGTCCGATTCCTTATTTTGAGTGGCGCACTACAAATAATGCTAATTTGCTGGTTATGATCACATTTACTTATGCAGATGGCAGCATGAAACAGGATAGTTTGTGGATTGAGGAAAGCTCAGTACAGCGTGCTGGTAAAAAACTACTCAGCGTGAAAACGCTGGAAGAAAGTGTTGCCAAACAGTTCAAAAATGCCTATGAACACCACTTCAATTTTATTGACGTAGAAAGGCGTTGGCTTGATTTTCCTTCCGTAAAGGTAAAAGACAAGGCCTTAAAAACGGAATATAAAGAAGCCAAAGACCTGATAAAATCATATAAGATTATTGAGCTTGGGCGCTTGTATAAAAAGCTTTATGAGGCAGAAAATACGGACGAAGCAGCCATTGGATTGGGTTTGTGTTATGAAATTCTCGGAAATTATCCGGCTGCTGCTGAACTGTTTGAGGGGCGGTCAGATTTTCATATCAAAACCAGAATTAGAAAAGAAATGGCACTTTATGATTATTTGGTCGAAATTGGTGCTAAAATAAATCTAACTACTTTTTAGAAGGATTAAAAGCTCATTACCAGTCAATTTTATAAAAGCGTTCGGCCTAGTGTTGGACGCTTTTTGTTTCTTTCGTTATAGAACTCAAAAATTTCTTGTAGTTGAATTTCAGAAACTCTTGTCCAAATTATTTCTCGCCTAACCATTCCTCTACTTTTTGATCCATTTCTGATTCTGGAATTACATTGCCTTTTTTTCCTTCTTTACTTGCAAAAATCAGTTCTTTCTCCTGATTAGCAGTTAATTCAATAAATGCATCCCTTTTGTTATAATCTAAAATGGTTTTAATTGCATTGAGAAACTCAACGTCTTCAATTCTCGATATTCTTTGAATTAGTTCTTGTTTAAGTTGAATTGTATTCATAATATTCTTTCTTTAAATTCAGTATAAAACTATAAATAATTCACAAATATAGATGGATTTTTAATGGTACACTTTTCTTCTAAAGACATTGGACAAGTATAGGAGGTCTCATTGAACATTGTAAATACGGCGAATAAAACGGATGTCATAGCATAAAATGCGCACAAAAAAATAGAACCGTTTACTCACCAATTAAAATAAACGCCGCCCAATCCAAGGCAGGCATTCCCGCATTGCGACAGGTGATTTTTGCAGCTTGGAGCGCTTGAGCAGCATTTTTTTTCTGTAACAATTCTTCGTAAAAGACCAGCATCAGCTGTGCGGTGGCTTTGTCATTTACAGGCCAAAGACTGGCTACAACTTGCGGAATTCCGGCTTGCAAAAAGGAGCGGGGAAGTGACAAAACACCCTCACCTTCAGCTAGCTCGCCAAGTCCTGAACTGCAGGAGCTGAGTACCGCTAGCCCAGCCTTACTGTTTAAAATGGCCAGTTCGCCTTCGTGTAAAAAACTGCTGCGCATGCCTTTAGACAAGGCCAACGAATCAGCAGCTAACAAAATTCCCTGCGTATTTAGGCTGGAATGGGGCGCAAAACCATGTGTTGCAAAATGAAGAATATCAGCAGTAGGTAGTGCTTCCAAAAAAGCTGCTTTGGTAGCTTTATTATCTAAAAACAACTGGAATGGCTTTTGCTGCTGTTCAAATAATTCAACAATTGATTGTACCTCGTGGCGACTATAGGGCAATGCCGGAATATCTTCCGAATATGCATTCATGCCACGCATCGCTATCTGATTGGGCATATCTTGCGAAGCAAAAACAGGTGCTATCGCCAAAAATTTTTCAGTTTTTTTATCCTGATGCTGAACGGACTGTAGCCACAGATAAGCGGAGTATTGATAGCTTACAGCTAATTTGTCAAGCAATGTGTTGCTGGCAGATGAAAACGGCAAAGGCTCAATTGGCGTTTTAAATAAAAAATCGTCCGGGATGAAAATGAGGTGCTTAGATGCCTCAATTTCATTGGAAAACGGCATGAGTATATGTTGTGCAAATTCGCGGGCCGAATGGGCGGTATTATGACCGGTTTTGAGATCACGGTAGTAGGATTTCCAATTGCGCTTAAAATCAGTAATATTTTGGCTTTCAAATAGTTCAATTTTATTATTTTGGATGCAGAGAAAATAATAGCTGCTGTCAGTAACTAATGCGTCTATCATGCAGCTTTGGTTATCGATAGCTTCCTGAACCTGCTGAAGGCTAAGCGGAGTAAAGAGCTGCGTTTTACTGTCAGCAAAACGGTCTCCGAATTGATAATGCAGCATAAGCAAGTCGATGCGCTGGTTTTGAATCAGGCGGTGAATACTATCAACAGCTTTTTGATCGGATTCAAAAATTGCGCTGGATTTTTGGGCTTGCAAAGCACTTATTGATTCTTCCAGTTTTAATTTTTGCAACCAAAAAGGTTCAGCGCCAATAAGCTGTGCTGCTTGTTGTGCTTTCATAAGTTCTATGCGAAGCTGGAAAGTCTTCGTTTGATTCAGGTAGTGCCAGGCCAGTTCCAGTGAAGGTTTGTCGTGATTCTCGGCGATAGAAAATGCTGCTGTCGCCAGTGTTTTTAGGTCGGCAGCCATTTTAAGTAAGCTGTTCGGATCACTTGCCTGAATCGCAAGTCGTTGCACGCATTTTTCGGCTGCCGCGAGTGTAATTTTAATGGCTTCAGCTGTCATCGGATTTTTTTGCTGCGCAAAGATTTGATTTTGTGCTTCAAGTTCGAGAAGGTAGATTTCCAATAATTTACCATCCTCATCCAGGCTATCGGCCAGCGGTTTTATCTTGCCAAGCTCGTCTATTGCTTTTGCGAAATCCTGTTTTTTGAGCTGCGCCTCAGCTTGAAATATTGTAGCATTGATATAGTCTTTTGATGGTTCCATGCTTACTTGCCTCGCATATAACAAGGCGCTATCCGGATCAAAGGCTAAAAAGGCTTCTGCTATTTCCAGGTTTACTATATTGTCAGACAGGGTGTTGTATTTTTGATTTTGTTGTTGAGCAAGTTTGGATTTATTTAAGTAGTATTCAAAATTATCTTTTTGTCCCAATTGGCTGTAAATTCGTGTCGCCACAAGCGGTATGGCTACATCTAACTTAGGATGATGGAGTTTTATGGCGGTTTTTATGGTGTCAGCAAGTTGGAAATAATGCAATGCTTTTTCTAGAAAATCTAACTGTAAAGCCTTTTCGGCCAGTGTATAAGCTAAAGTAACTAATACCAGCGAATCGCGATAATAATCACGATCCGCGTGGATATATTGCTGTTCAAAAGTTTCAAAAGCCAATTGAGGTTCGTTGGTAGCCAATTGGTTAACCAGCGTATGCTCAATCCGGATCAGCGGCTCGGCAAGCTGCAGTTTTAGGGCCATTTTTCGCGCTTCATAAAAGGTGTTAATGGCTTCTTGCTGCATTCCGCTGGTCATATAGCTGAAAGCCAGATCACCCAAGCAATCCGACATCAGCGCTGAACTGTCGTTCATCTGATATAAAATCTCATATTGTTGTTTTGCGTAATGAAGCCTGGTGGCTGATTTATCAAGCCCATAATGCGCCAAATAATTCATAAAGCGCAGTGCGATAGCATATTCGTAATGTAAGCTATCAGCAGCAGCTTGCATCTGATTCAAATTGGCTACAAATAAATTAGCCGAACGCTGATAGCTGCCGCTGATATAGTTCATGGCGGCCATTTCATTGATAGCCTGATAGTTTCTGCGCAAATGGCCATTTTGCTGACAAGCTTTTGCCACAGAATCTAAAATGTGAAAAGCTAAAACAGTATCATTTTCCTGAAAGGCTTTCATGGCAATTCGGTAATTAGGAAGGCCGTCGTAATCCCTTAAATCCCAATATAATGGCCCGTATTGTGCTTGTGAATTTAGGCCTAAAGCCAAAAAAAAACCTATTGCTACTAATTTGAGATGGAAGATTTTGGGTGCTAAGTTTTTGGAAAATCTTTTTTTTAAAATCATTTCTTTTATACGATATATAAGCGGTTTATCATGCATGAGCGTGAACCAATATTTTGCAGGTTTAGCCTCGATAAAGCCTGACTAAGAAAAATAATTTGGGTGTATTTACAAGCGATTCCCGCGGCAAAGTTACGTCAATCCTTACAAAAAGGGCTGCTTATTATGTAGGGTTTGGCGAAACGATGTAAGGATTTGACTATGAGTGTTTACCTGCGATTAATACATTGCCTGCACAGATAATGCTTGTTAAAAGAAAGCTTTTGTGCTTTTTTTTAGGCAATTTTGCAGTATATTTTTCAAAAATGAAGGCTGCACGCAACCAATTATTAAACTTGCTCGAAACTGATTTTTTAAGTCAGGCGGCGCGCAAAACGGTATTTCGCTATGTAAGTAGAAAGGCCATTCCGGCACGTGAACTGGAAGATGTAGAAATGACTGTTATTGAGAAGTTTATAAACCAAAAACAGCAGATTGTGGCCAATTTTAAAGGTAAATCACAGGCGTCAACGTATATCATAGCTATCGTCAACCGGATGTGCTGCGAAGTAATTCGCAAGGAGTGGAAACACTGGCAGGCTGTTGACAATCAAAGCTATGATGTTAATTTGGGTTTTTATCCAATTGCAGACAACCAGCCTGATCATGCCTTATTAATTAATTTGGAGCTGGAGCGGCTGCAATTTGCGCTCAATAAGTTGCAGCAATCAGTGCCTTCAGCAGAGCCTTTGCTGATGTTTCATTTTGAGCTGAAACCGCAGCAAAAGGCGCTAAAAAACTGGGCAGGATTGAAGTTGGATCAACTAAAAATACCCCTTGATAAGCTGACCGATGCAAGCAAAACCACACGTTATCAGCTCATTGCTACAATGCTTTCAGTAGTTGAGGGCAAAAATATAAAGCCTGATGCACTTAGGATGCGTATCTATAAATATATGGATATGCTGATTGCCGACCTCAACCGGAACGACCAGTCGCAGCATACACGTGAAACGCTAAAATTGCTTTTTGAAATACGGGTGCAGCATTCCGAAAGCAATACAAAGCCTTCTGCTGTTGAACGATTTAGATTTGATAAAACTGTACTTTTAATCATTTTATTAAATAGCCTGCCATGGATATTTTAAAACAACATTTGAGCCCGGAGGAGCTTGCTTTGGCAGCGGAATACCTACACAAAAAGCAAGCCTTACCAACAGAAATTCAAAATCATATTGATAGCTGTGCAAGCTGCAAGTATGAGTTAATTTCGGTTTTGGAATTGTCGGATTTTGAGGCCGCACAGCCAGAAATTGTTTTTTGGCAAAGCCGAAAATGGCTTACAGGAATTGCAGCTGTTGCGATCATTCTGCTTGCTATTGGCATATATTGGTTTTTGGTGCCACAACCAAATTTGCCGGAAAAACAATTCACTCAAGTTATTGAAAAAGAAATAGATAGTGTTAAAATAATAAAAGATTCTACTGCTGAAATTATAAATAAAATTGCGGTTGAAAAGCCTGAAAAAGTAGTGTTAGCCCAAGCAGATTTTATGCCTAATCTGGAATTGGAAAATCTTGTAGCGCGCTACCAAACTCAGTTGCGTTCGGCGGAAATCAGTCCTGTTGTAGTAGAAAAATCAGCTGACGGTTTTCGTTTTCGCTGGGAAGCTGATGGGATATTGGTTTTTGAAATTTTTGACAACAAAGGCGTTTTGCTTCAAAGTTGGGAAACTGATAAGCAGTTTGCTGTTTATCAAACTAAAAATCCCGGACTGTATTATTTCAAATTAATCAATGAAGATTTTGATTTGCTTTGGTGTGGTAGCTTTGAGCTGCGCTGATTTTAGGCTGCTTGTATAGAATCTAAACGCAAGAAGCTTTATTAGTTGTGATGGGACAGTTTTTTATGCTGCTTTAACAATCCTTCTCTATAAAATAAAGTGGCAAGTACGATAATTAAACTTGGCAAAAGCCCTGTCATTACTAAAGCGGGAAAACTGATTTTACTAAAAATCACTAGTGTATAAACCAAAAGTCCCATTCCGAATTTTAGCAAACGTTCTATTTTATTGAAATGGAGTGTTTTAACAACAATGAAAATTGAGATAAAGAAGCTTAAAAGTAAGGCGCCAATTTTACTGTTATTAGTTGAATTTGAGTCAATTGTTAAATATCCGAATACGGAAATGACAACGAAATTAAGGACGATTAAAAAAAGCGCTTTTACAAAAGTTTGCACTAATGCTGTTTTTCTCGAATTGCTTTGAGCTTCAAACAATTCTTCCTGAGGTATATTTAAAACTTCGCGAATCAGTTGTAGGGATTTACCTCGTGGCATGTTTTCATTATTTTCAATGCGTTGAATCGTTCGCAAATTCATTTTTGATAATGCTGCTAAATCCTCCTGGGTTAGCCCTTTTAATTTTCTGGCTTCTTTAATTTTACTTCCGCTGATTTTCATTGTGAACGCATTTATTTCTGTTCAAAATTAGAGTTAAAATCCGACTTTGATAGCGGTTTTGTTACGTCTTCTTTACGTCATTTGGTATTTGCCGTGATGTTTTTCTGATAGTTATTATGTTTTATCAAATAATTTTTGTTTAACGTTGTTCTCAAATAATATGCTCTCGCTCGGCCTAGTATCCGACTGCGTTGGCTTTAGTTCATTGTAAAGCTTGTTGATCTGATTTTAAGAAGCTTGATTGTTATCGGATTTCAGCTTTAAAATTTAATGCTTTTAGTTATTTCTGGCGACGTAGTCGGAGACTACGCCGAGCGGTGGTTTTTATGGTTGTTGCTGACGGTTTGGCAGAGGAAGTGGGATGGTTTAATTAGACTATCTCATACCGGTTTGTAAAATTCTAATTTTCCCCAACTTCTTTACTTCCCAATTCTTGGGCAACTGTGCTTGTTGATTGTTCATATCAGTTCCGAAATTTCGCTCATAATACTCTCCACCGAGCTTTTATCCATCTTGGAAAAAGCAAACCATTTCCTACCTAAATCTTTGAGTGAAGCCCCGAGATGATATACTTCGGTTTGGTCGATAATCAAAAAGCGGTCGTGGCTTTGGGTAAAAATTTTTAGTTCAAAATCACCATACTGTTCATTGGCTTTTTGCACGTCGAGACTAATTTGTTTGCTTATGGCTTTGGTAAGCAAGAGCACTCGCACACTTTTTTCTTTTTTGGATAAATGCGTGAGTGTGCTTTCATTTATAAAATTATCTATCAATAGTATATTTTGCTTAGCAGTACGGATAATTTTAGAGGCCAGCTCGTAGGCATCAAACACCTGTCCGTTAAAGAACACGCCCTGATGAGGGATTACATCTTTTCGCTCCAACGCTTTAAAGACTTTCTCAAACTTTTGATCAGTTTGGAGTTGTTTAAGTTCTATTTTGTCTAATCGGGAATAAATCAATTGATTTTCCTGAATAAGTTTTCTCAAGGCTACAAAAGCCCGCATTATGGCAACATGAATTTTAGCTGCAGTTTCACTTTTCAGCACGCCAGATAAACCCGCCACACCTTGTTCTGTAAATACAAAAGGAAGTTTTCTACGTCCACCATGCGCACTTGATATCGCATTTTGCGATTTCAAGTTGTCTTCTTTTAAGATCGCATTTTGCGATGTAAAAGTTGTGGTCGCAATTTGCGACCGTAAATGTTCCCATTCAGTTTGAGACAACTGAAACATGAAATCATCAGGAAAACGATCCAAATTTCTCTTTACCTGCTCATTGAGCCTACCTGTTGAAACATTATATATTTCCGCCAAGTCGCTATCCAGCATCACCTGAATACCACGAATGGTATAAATCTGATTTTCAATCTCCTTTTGTGATATGCTCAGTTCTTTAGTCATATCAATTTCTTTATTTGGTTCATTATACAGGTTATTCTTTCCTTTGCCATTACTGTCTAAATTGGGATTTTTTGAATTAAATGATTGTATAATTTTCTGGCATCTATGCTTTTACGATTTCTTGTATTCTTTGTTATCTGGGTGATTTATATTATACACGCTTTTAAACTCCAAACTCTTTGCCCCTTGTTAGGCGTAGATTGCAACTACGTCGGCTTTAGTTTATTATAAAGTTTGTTGATCTGATTCCAAGCCGCTTGATTATTAACGATTTCAGCTTTCAAAATTTTATGTTTTTAGTAAGTTTTGGCGACGTAGTCGGAGACTACGCCGAGTGTGGGGGGAAATTGGCCATTCTAATCGCTTGCCTTTTCATCTGTCGGGCTATTATGTACTGGCTTTCAAATATAGAAAATATTTTCAAATACTCAGCAAATATGGATAAGAATAATTATTATGATGGGATAAAAGTAAGGCGCTGAAAACGAAAAGTGAAAAATTAGACAACTTCCTATTCCAACTCACTTTCCAACTCACAAAACCGAATTTTTTCACTATTTCAAAAATTTTAACCTCACCTTCCTTCTTTTAGGGAAACATTACCGCTATTTTTGTCGTTTGGTGAGTTATCCAATAAAATTAAGGAACAATTGTATCTGTATCAATAACATTCATTTGAAAAAGTCTATTTCAATAAAATATTTTCTCTTTCTATCAGCACTTTTTTTAGTGCTTATAACTCATACTGTGCAGGCACAGATCAATTACCGGCATTTTATTTTGGCGGGCCGCATTGATTTGTCGGAGGAGCGTTTTTTCGAGTCGATACGAAATTTCAATACGGCTATCCGGTATGATTCTGATAATTTTGAGGCTTATTTTTTGCGCGGCGTGGCCAAATTCAACCTGAGTGATTACCAGGGTGCTTTAGAAGATTTCAGCAGAACGCTCGAAATACATCCACTTTATGTTCGCGCCTGGCACTATCGCGGCATAACACACGATCGCATGTCAAATTATTTTGATGCTAAAGCGGATTTTGCCCGCGCACTCGAAATTGATCCCTATAGTGCTGATTTGCATATTGCTAGCGGTGCTACCAGTATGCACCTCAATGCTTTTGAGGCTGCCATAAAATCTTATGATATGGCCTTGCTAATCAATCCGAGATTGTCAAATGCCTATCTCAATCGGGGCATCGCAAAGCGGTTTTTAGAACGACCGGAAGAGGCTTTGGAAGACTTGGACAAAGCTGTTTTTCACGATTATTTTAGCACCGAGGCCTGGTTGCGACGCGGCATGGTAAAGCTGGAACTGGAAAAGTTTGATGATGCCATGATGGACTTTAATAAAGCGCTGGAGCTGGATGCCCAAAATCCGCTCGTATATTTTCAGCGTGCCATTGCTTATTTACAAACCGGCGATACGCTGGCGGCTCTGCGCGATTACGAAAAAGTGAACGAACTTGACAAACGCAATGCGCTTACCTACTATAACAGGGCTTTGCTGCATAGTATGCGCGAGGAGTTTGATGTGGCACTGCCGCTTTACGATTTAGTAACCGCCATCAATCCCGAAAATGTGTATGCATGGTTTAACCGCGGCATCACCTACTTTCAGATAGAAGAATACCAAGAAGCCGCCGAAGATTTTACACGTGCCATCAGTTTGTTTCCTGATTTTGCCGGTGCTTGGATAAATCGGTCTGTTGCCCGCGACAAACTCAATGACAAAGCCGGCAGCAGAGCGGATTACGAGCAGGCGATGTCGATTATCAAAGCGCTCAATAACGAAGAAGGAAATCCTGATTCGCTCTATGCCCGCTATGCTGATTCTACCTATTTTGATAAAATATTTGCTTTAGAATCGGATTTTATCAGTGGAGAATCCCGTAAAAGCAGGCTGCAATTTCAAGAAGTGGATATTGTTCCTTTTGCTGCCATCAGCCTGATGCCAACAACAGAAAAGCCGCTGAGAGGCCAAAAATTAACTTATTTTACTTATTCAGAATTGTTTGTAAGTCAGTTTAATAGCGAATACGATAAGTCGTTTAACTTTTTCCTGACCACAAAAGCGGCTGACTATTTTACTGGGGCATCCGAAAAACCTGCTGAAATTGCGGCTGTTCCGGCTGCCTTTGCTGAAGGTGTAAATCAACAGATTAAAGGAAATTATAGCAATGCTGTTGAGGCTTACACCCAAATGATTAATCATCCCGATTGGGGAACTTATGCTGCGCTAAACTTATCAGTGGTGTTGGCGGAAAAAGCCGAATTGCTTCTCGCGGCAGAAAGTTTTGACAACGCAATAATGATTACCCGCCGGAAAAGCACCCAAAAGCCTGTGATAGAGGAGCAAGTAGCTGATTATTCGCGAGCACGTGATGTGCTTCATCAGCTACTCAAAGCCAATCGGGAAAATGCTTTTGCTTGGTATAATCTGGGAAATATTTACCTGCAAACACAGGATTTCCATCCCGCTATTGATGCTTATTCTGAGGCTATAAAATACGAGCCGGCTTTGGCGGAGGCTTATTATAATCGTGCGCTAACTTTACTGTTTTTAGGCGAAAACGAATTGGCATGCAGTGATTTAAGTCGTGCCGGTGAGCTGGGCTTGTCGGAGGCTTATGCGGTTATTAAGCGCTATTGTCAGTAAAACTACGTTAATCATCTTGAAAAAAATGCCGATAAATAATCAATTTAGTGCTATTACCACTCAGGTTTTCTTAGCAATAAGTAAGCGTAAAACACTTGCTTTCATAGGCTTAGTGTTGGTTTACTTGCTGCTTGCTGGAACATTTTGGCAACTTTTTGAGATGCCTCAGGGCATTCATTTTATCAGGCAAACAGACAGCCTGGCATTTCTTTCTAATTACTACCATTTTGGTGCAGGTTTTTTCGAACCTCAGGTGTTTAATTTGAGCAGTGTTGAGGGAAAAGCAGCAAATGAATTTCCGATAATATATTATTTTATCTCATTGATTTATAGCGTTTTTGGAGAGCATGAGTTTCTGTTGAGAGCTGCTAATTTGCTGATTTCTTTCACGGGTTTTATCGCCTTATTCAAGTTGATTTTTCTTATCATAAAGGATTTATTTTACACTTATTTTTTTACTTTCTTATTGTTGAGTTCAACGGTTGTAATGTATTACGCCAATAATTTTTTGCCAGATCCTGCCTCGCTCAGCTTCTCTATTTTGGGGTGGTATTTGTTTCTGTTGGTGATTTTCAAGAGAAAAAGCAGCTTACTACTTTTGCTTTCATTTTTATTTTTTACGCTGGCTTCTCTAATCAAAATCACCTATTTCATTCATCCTGTTTCAGCACTTTTTGCGCTAATAATTTCTCGGTATATCCTTAAAAATAAACTTGGTGAAGCACGACGGATAGAAATAGCAAGCCTTGCTTTTGGAGTCAGCCTGCTTTTGGTTTTGAGCTGGTGGTTTGCTTTTGTCAAGAACTACAACAGCACTTATGGCGATCATTATTTTTTAACCACGATTAGGCCAATTTGGTCACTTTCAAAGCATCAAATTTCTGAGGTTTGGCACGCTGTTTCAAATGTTTGGTACGGAAATTACCTTTACCGGAATTCCTATTATCCAATTGCGCTATTATTGCTTTTCGGGCTGCCTTTCGCGCTGTTTAAAAAGTCGTTTCTAAATTACATTGTCTGGTTTCTTTTAGCTGGCTCGGCTAGTTTGTTCGTGGTTTTTTACGCGCAATTTAAAGACCATGATTATTATTTTCTAAACTATTTTATCCCGTTTATGTTTTTGCTTTTGCATGCGTTTATTGCTGTAAAAGACAAATTCCCCGGTTTTGTCAATGCTATTTATCTGAAAATATTTTTGATTTTATTTTTGGCTTTTTCACTTTTCGACACCAGTGTGATGGTTAAAAAACGCTACGTAGAATCGCGGGATGCTTTTTCAGAAATTGGTTTTGTGTTGCAAGGCTTTGATCAAAAACTCGATAGCCTTTTGCTACCGCAAGATGCAAAATTCATTATCTATCCCGATGAAACACGAAACGGCGGCTTATATGCTATAAAGCGAAAAGGCTGGAATATTGGTCGTCATGACACGTCTTTTATCAGTCAAATCAGCACCTATAAGGATGGTGGCGCAGACTATCTATTGACGACGAAAAGGGTTGATTTTCTTTCCTATGATAAGGTTTACGAAGGTGAAGGCGTTACCATTTTTAAGGTCGGGAAATAAAAAAACCACTCCTGAAAAGAAGTGGTTTTAGTATAATCTAAGCGCGAACAAATCTAATGCTCAGCTTCTAATTCTGCTTTCAAGACCTCTGCTTTTGTTTTTGGAGGTAGTTTGTTTGGAATGTCTAGTCCATAGCCTTTCGATTTATCTACTTTTTTGAGTATGACACTGAGTATGATGGCCAAAACACCAAAACCTGCAAAAATAAGTTCAGGTACGGTATAGTTGTATTTTACGCCTTCCACTCCGGCCTTTATTTGGTCTGAAACTCCGGGGTTTGAAGCCGAAAGTGCATAGCCAATCAACATGGGTACTAATAATAAGCCAATATTTTGGATATAAAATATTAATCCATAAGCTGATCCTAAAAACCTGTTTTCGATAATTTTAGGAATAGATGGCCACATGGATGCGGGAACAAGTGAAAAAGAAATTCCTAAAAGCACTATTGTCACTATAGCCACAACAGGAGTGAATGAGGCTTCGGGGACTAAAGCAAAGATTAAATGGGAAACAGTTAATAGTATTGCGCCATACATCATCATTGTAGCTCCTTTTCCTTTAAAGTCTAAGAAAGCACCAATAAATGGTGTCAGAATCATTGCTCCAATAGGGAAAAAGGATACATATTTAGCTGCAATAGCAGCATCAACACTTAACTTGGAAGCCAACATATCTGTTGCAAATTTTTGGAAAGGGAAGATAGCAGAATAGAACAAAACACATAGCCCTGCAATGGCTAAGAAGCCTGGGTTTGATAAAATTTTTCCAAGGTCTGAAATTTTGAATGGATCTTCAGGTTCTAAGCTAACATCATCACCGGCTTGTTTGTCAAGTTTTTTGTCCATCAATGTGTAGATGAAGAAGGTGATAAAGCCGATTAAAAGGAATAACACACCAAAGAAAACAGAATTTGAAACGCCGCCACTTTCTGCAAAGATTGGTGAAAGCTGGAAAACAGCAAAAACACCTAACCTGGCAAGTGCCATTTCAAGGCCCATTGCGAGTGCTAATTCTTTTCCTCTAAACCATTTTACAATTGTTTTAGAAACCGTGATTCCGGCCATTTCAACACCTACGCCAAAAATGGCAAAGCCAAAGAAAGCCAGTTTTGCAGAAGCGGGAATGCCAACGATAAAGGAATTTAAAGATGCTTCAATTCCTGTGCCAATAAAGCCCGGTGTTAGTGCATACCATTTTATCGTACCACCTATAAGCATAAGGGCTCCTGATAATAATATTGTAAATCTTATGCCCATTTTATCGAGAATAATACCCGATAAAATTAGAAATCCTGCAAATACATTGAGGAAGAACTCAGATCCTCCAAGCATGCCAAATGTCTCGTTGGACCAAAAATAAGGCGCTTGCTCTAATAAGGTTTTTAAAGGGGCGACGACATCAACAAAGAAGTAGGCAAAGAACATTGTCAATGAAATGAGTATCAAGGCGATCCATCTTGCCGTTTTCGAATCGCGTAGCGAGGTTCTGATTTGTTCCATAACAGTTATTAATTATTAATTATTTTTTAAGTGACCAAAAGTATGATAATAAAATTAACGTCCGAAGTTTTTGTGAATATAGATATGCACCGAAAATGCCCTAAAAAAGTTAATATTTTTGTTCGACTGATTCAAAAATATAGTGGTTTTGATAATATCTAGCAAACAAGCTAATCAAACTTGTTGCCGGCGCACCCCGGCGGAAGGCTTTGTTCTCTCGCAAAGATTGCGTAATTGCTGCTGTCATAGTGTATGGTTTTGATTAAGATTGGCTAAATTAATTAAAAAAAATTACCGACCTACTCATCTAAGCGGATAGAGGTGAACAAGTTTTTTTGTCTCGAAGAACTCACCCGGGAAATAGGCCGATAAATCAGTGATTTTAACATGATACTGTTTTTTTAAAGCCAGAAGCTCCTCGTCCATTTCGCCACCTTTTAAATAGAGTACGCCGTTTTTTTTGCTGTTAATTTCTTTGCGATGCACTTTGTTGTGTGTCCATTGCATAAAGCTTTCCAAGCCTGTAACGGCACGGCTTACCACAAAGTCGAAACTTTGATTGAGCTGCTCGGCGCGGATGTGTTGGGCTTCTACATTGGTTAGGTTCAGGCTTTCAGCTACGGCTTTTACGACCTTTATTTTTTTGCCCGTGCCATCAATCAGCATAAAATGCACCTGCGGAAAACGAATCGCCAGCGGAATGCCCGGAAATCCGCCGCCGGTACCAATATCAAGCACATGTGTGCCCGGTTTAAATTGGATATAGCTAGCGATAGCCAGGCTGTGCAGCACATGTTTTTCGTAAAAATGATCCATATCCTTGCGCGAAATAACATTGATCTGCGCGTTCCATGCCTCATAAAGAGGCCTTAATGCGGCAAACTTTTCTTGTTGTTGCACGGAGAGTTTTGGGAAGAATTCAAAAATTTGTTCAGCATTCATAAGGAACATTTTTTTTGCAAAGCACAAATGTAAGATTTTCAGCAAGTGTTAGTAACAATCTTTTGTGGAAAAATGCGTTTAGTTGCCGTAACAGACATGGATAAGACCGCTACCTTTGTTGTAAATTTAAAATATCGTTTGAAGCCGCTTTCTACATACATCAGGTTTTACTTGCTTTGCATCAGCCTGTTGGTTTTTGTTGTGCCTGCTTTGGCACAAAACAAAATCAGTACCGAAGAATATATTGATACCTATAAGGATATTGCCATGGAGAAAATGGTGGAATATAAAATTCCGGCTTCGATAACCTTGGCGCAGGGCATTCTGGAGTCGGGGAGTGGCAATAGCCGATTGGCAACAAAAGCTAATAACCACTTTGGCATCAAATGTCATAAAGGCTGGACGGGCAAAACCATCAGGGTAGATGATGACGAAAAAAACGAGTGTTTCAGATCCTATCGCAAGGCGGAAGAATCGTTTCATGATCATTCGCTGTTTTTAACGCAACGATCGCGCTATGCTGATTTATTTACGCTTAACATCACCGATTATAAAGCCTGGGCCAAAGGCCTGAGCAAAGCGGGCTATGCTACCAACCCGCGTTATCCCGAACTGTTAATTCGCATAATCGAACGCTATGATTTGGCGAAGTATGACAAACAAGCACTTTCCGGCAAGCGGCACAAAGGCAAAATAGATGAACCTGCTGTTGTAGTGACTGAAACACCTCCTGAAAAGTCTGATTTCAAAGTTGTTGATAAATCAGAGAGTGGTAGGTTTATCCATGAAAATAATCGGGTAAAACTCATTTTCGCTAAAAAGGGCGATCAAATCACTAGCTTGGCTAAGGAGTTTAATATGTATAGCTGGCAGTTTATCAAATACAACGATCTGCCGAAAAACGCAGAATTGAAGACCGGGCAGCTGGTTTACCTACACAAAAAGAAACGTAAGTCGAAGGAGTTTCATTACCACAGTTTGCGACCGGGCGAGAGTTTGTGGGATGTGTCGCAACTTTATGGCATCCGCCTGAAACGTATTTATAAAATGAACGACTTTAAAGAGGGTGTAAAACCTGCTGCGGGTACTGCTGTTAAACTGCGGTAATTCAGGCTTTTGGCAGCGTCACGGTAAAAGTGCTGCCTTTTCCATAAACGCTCTCGGCTGTGAGTGTTCCTTTATTGGCTTCCGTAAATTCTTTGCAGATTGCCAGTCCGAGTCCGGTTCCTTTTTCGTGCATCGTGCCTTCACGTTTAAACGCTTCGTCAAGGAGGAAAAGTTTAGCCATATTGGCAGTTTCAATGCCGACGCCGCTATCGGTTATGGAAATTGAAAGCTTATGCCTGACTTCTTCAGAAGTGACAAAGATATCGCCTCCTTTCTCAGTGAATTTAATCGCATTCGACAATAAATTTCTGATTACTGTAGTAATGGCATTGTAGTCGGCTTTGGCAAAAAGCTCAGGGTTTACAGTTGAATTTACGGCTATTTTTTTGGCGTTGGCTTGGGTTTTTAGCAACCTGATGTTTTCGTCAACAATCTCGGAAATTCTAATTTTTGCTGGCTTCATTTTTAGTATGCCTTGTTGCGCGCGCGACCAGCTCAGCAAGTTTTCGAGCAGGCGATACAGGTCGTCGGTGCTTTTGCGCAGCGCACTCACAATCTCTTTTTTCTCGGTGTTTTCCAAGTGGTCAAAATCCGTATCTAATATTTCTGATAGACCAAGCAGCACGTTGAATGGATTTTTGAGATCGTGGGCAATGATAGAGAAAAATTTGTCTTTGGTATTATTGGCTTCTTTCAACTCTATCTCGGTTTTTTTACGTGTGGCAACTTCCTGTTTTAACGTGTTATTTGTCAATAGAAGTTCGTCGGTACGCAGGGCTACTTCCTTTTCAAGTGACTCTTTTTTGCGCCTTAGCGACCTTAGCCTTAGCAGGTATATGGTAGAAAAGAGCAGGATAATTATGAGTAGGATGAGCGAAATAAACCAATGAGTTGCCCAAAATGGACGCTTAATATTGATGATGAGTTTTGCGGGTTCGGTATTCCAGTAATTGTCGTTATTGGCACCAGTAACCTCTATTGTATATTTTCCATAGCCCAGACGGATCAGTTCTAAGCTGTTTGTGTTTCCGAGCTTGTGCCAGTTTTCGCTGATTTCAACGATGCGATAGGTGTACTGATTTTTTTGTGGTTTATAATAATTCAAAGCTGCAAATTCCAGGTAAAAAGCCTGGTTGTCGTATGCCAGTTTTACCTCTTTGGCACGGGTTATTGGTGGATCAATTATCAGTGGTTCTCCACCAACTAATAACTTGGTAAATAGTATTTTAGGAGCTATATTATTGTCGCGTAAATCTTGAATCTTAAACGTACTAACACCATTTATGCCGCCGAAATACAGCCTGTTGTCCTCATCTTTAAATGATGCACCACTATTAAACTCGTTATCCTGAAGCCCATCATCGGCTTCATAATTTCTAAATTTCTTTGTTTTGGGGTCAAAACAGCTTAAGCCCCGGTTAGTGCTTAGCCATAAGCGACCCAATTCGTCGCTCTCGATTCGATATACCACATCGTTGGCGAGGCCATCGGATGTGTTGAAGCTTTCAAAGCTGTTGGTTTGCTCGTTAAAACGATTCAAGCCATTTTCAGTGCCAATGTAGATTTCGCCCGAATTGGTTTCAAAAATGCAATAAACAATATTTGAACTGATACTGGTATTGTTTTTGTCCTGATGTCTGAAAGTCTTGAATCTCATGTCGTTATCTTGCATATAAGCAAGCCCGCCACCAAGGCTTGCAAGCCAGGTGCGGTTTTTCGAGTCGGTAAACAGCTCTCTTATACCTCCGTCAGGTATTGAAAAAGAATCTGCCGGATTATGGCTAAAGCGGCTTGTCTCGCCGGTTTTTTTATGCAGTAAATAGAGACAGTTTTCTGTGCCAATCAACAGTTCATCAGCGTTTTTATCCAGTATTGACATCATATTTACGCTCTGAATCTTTTCGGGGTCTAAGCGGATGTTCTTATAGTTATTGGGTAATCTGAGGCCGGTGGTTTTGTCGATAAGCATTATTCGACCTCCTTCAGTACCTATCCAAAGCAACTCGGGATAATTGAGGTCGGGGTGAATAACATAGGGTATCTCCGTAGCTTTACTTTTCCATTTTCTGATTCCATTGGCATCAAAGGCATTGAGGCCGCCATAGCCTCCAATATAAAGCAGGCCGCCCGGGTCTTTGTATATGCTTCTGACGCTTTTAAATGTTAAAGCGGAAGTAGCCGTTGGCTGATAATTAATATGCTTAAAACCTTTATTGTAGGGAAAATAATAACTCACGCCATAGCCATTCCCGCCGAACCAAATTCCCCCCTGTAAATCCGCTTTGATAGATTTAAAACCGTTGGAGATTAAGTCTTGAGAATTATCGGGATAATAGTAAATGTTTTGGACTGTTTTCCTTTTGAGATCAAAAATCTGAAATCCATATTCGGTAGTTGACCAAATCGCTGTATCGCCAACGAGTGCTAGAGAAAAGTTATAAGCTTCTTCTGGTTTGGTATTTTTTTGTGTCTTGAAATTTGGCCGGTTGAGTGCTTGTTTATCACGATCGAGTTTTAGCACGTATTTGCCATAGCTGGCTGCCCAAATAGTATTTTCGGTATCTTTTAATAGATCAAGAATGATTCCTCTGTTGAGGTCAGCTTCATTGTTGATGCGATTAGGGCTATATTTAACAGGTGTGAAAATTTCAGTTTCAAGATCCAGATGCAGCAAGCCACATTGATCGGTTCCAACCCAAATTTGTTTTTCTTCTAAGAGAAGACTTCTGATGTTTCCCGACTCAAAACCGTCGAAATTTAGATGTTGCATGTCCCAGAATTCCAGACTGCCGGCTTTTAAGTCGAGTTGTAAAATTCCCGTATTGCTGCCGGCATAAAGCAACTGCTGAACCGAGTCGAAAGCAATGGAATAAACATTTTCACCAATTTTTGTTGGATCGTTCACTTTCAACAAAGTTTTATACGAGTAGAATGCATCAGTAACCGGATCTAAAAAGCAAAGACTATTACCAAGTGTACCAATCCACAACCGCCCATCACTGTCTTCATTCAAAGCTAATATATGGTTGTTGGGCAAGCTGTTCGGGTCAATGTGATTGCGCCTGTATACCTTTATTTGATTGCCATCGTAGCGGTTCAGACCATCTTTGGTGGCAAACCACATCAAGCCATTGCTGTCTTCAAATATGTCGTTAATAGTACCCTGACTCAGACCTTGTTTTTGGTTGATATTGTCAAAACGATAGCTGTTTTGAGACTGGACAATATTGTTTAAGCCGAAAAACAATAAAGAAACCGTAAGAAGTACGATTTGAATAATATTTCTGCCGGTAAGCATATTGTCTGAAAATAGGTTTGATGCCGTTTGTAAGTCAAGGCCGAAAGTACAAAAAAAGACAATCAAAGCACGCGTGCGAAACTTTTTTTACTAAACACGGCAAAAATATAGCACTCATTTTTCGGCAGGGGTAAATGGTCTGTTCCAAAGTAACCAGGCTTACAATTCCAACTTCAGGTAACGCGCTGTGTGGCTCTTTTTTGATTTAGCCACCTCTTCGGGTGTTCCTTCTACGATGATTTGTCCGCCGCGTTCGCCACCTTCCGGGCCCATGTCGATAATGTAATCAGCAACTTTTATCACTTCCATATTATGCTCTATAATCAACACGGTATTGCCTTTGCCTACCAATTTATTCAACACGTCAAGCAGCACTTTCACGTCTTCAAAATGTAGCCCTGTTGTCGGTTCGTCAAGGATATAAAGCGTATTTCCGGTGTCTCTTTTTGATAGTTCTGAAGCCAGTTTCACACGTTGTGCCTCACCTCCGGAAATGGTGGTGGAAGCTTGTCCCAGGCTGAGATAACCCAATCCAACATCTTTTAATGTCTTGATCTTATGAACGATAGAAGGCATGTTCTCGAAGAACGCAACAGCTTGGTCAATCGTCATATTCAAAATATCGTTGATAGATTTTCCGCGGTAGCGCACCTCTAGCGTTTCGCGGTTGTAGCGTTTTCCCTGACACGTTTCGCAGGGTACGGAAACATCAGGCAAAAAATTCATTTCGATGATGCGAATGCCGGCACCTCTGCAATCCTCGCAGCGGCCACCTTTTACGTTAAAGGAAAAACGTCCTGGCTTGTATCCCCTGATTTTCGATTCGGGCAACTCGCCGTACAGCTTCCGGATGTCGTCAAAAACTTTGGTGTAAGTGGCTGGATTGCTTCGTGGTGTGCGCCCTATTGGCGACTGGTCAATCTCAATTACTTTGTCGATATTTTCCAAGCCTTTGATGCTCAGATAGGGCAGGGGCGTTTTTACAGAACGGTAAAAGTCTTGACTCAAAATCGGGTAAAGCGTTTCATTGATGAGGCTTGATTTCCCGCTTCCGGAAACACCTGTAACGCAAATCATTTTGCCCAAAGGTAGCTTCAGGTTTACGTTTTTCAGGTTATGGCCAGTGGCTCCTTTCAGGGTGATAAATTTGTTTTTGTGACCTTCGCGACGTGTTTTTGGGACTTCAATTTTTTTCTTTCCGCTGAGGTATTTACAGGTAATACTTTCGCAGTCAATGAGTTCACCTGGTTTCCCTTGTCCTACAATGGTGCCGCCATGCACGCCTGCGCCCGGGCCAATGTCCACCACGTAATCTGCTGCCAGAATGGTATCTTTGTCGTGTTCAACCACAATGACCGAGTTGCCAATATCGCGCAACTGTCGCAGTGATTTAATCAGCATGTGGTTGTCGCGCTGATGCAGACCAATGCTGGGTTCATCCAAAATGTACAACACGCCCGTAAGCTGCGAACCTATTTGTGTGGCCAGCCTGATGCGCTGCGATTCGCCGCCCGAAAGGGTGTTGGCGGGGCGATTCAAGTTGAGGTAGTCGATGCCTACATCGAGAAGAAAATGGATGCGTTTTTCAATCTCGCGTAGCACTTCTTTACCGATCAGCATTTGTTTGTCGCTCAGCTTTTTGGGAAGCTCTTTAACCCATGCGGCCAAAACGGTGATGTCCATCTCGGCCAGTTCGGCAATATTTTTCCCATCAATCGTAAAATACCTGGCTTCTTTTTTTAGCCGAGTTCCCCCGCATTGTGGACAACTCACATAGTTCATAAAACTACCCGCCCAACGTCTGATAGAAGGCGAAGCATTTTCATTATTCTGTGCTTCAATAAAACTGATAATACCTTCAAAATTAAGCGTGTAGGTAGTCATCACACCGAGGTATTCCTTTTTTACATCGAAGCTGCGGTTGGCACCATATAAGATGATGTCGATCGCCTCATCGGGAATGTCTTTTAAAGGCGTGTTCAGTGTGAAATTATACTGTATACCTATGGCTTCCAGTTGGTTAAATATCCAATTGTTTTTATATTCACCGATGGGAGCCAAGCCGCCCTTTCTAATACTCAAGCTATCGTCGGGAATGATTTTTTTGAGGTCAACCTCCGAAATACGTCCTAAGCCGTTACATTTTGGGCAGGCGCCGTAAGGAGAGTTAAACGAAAAGGTGTTGGGTTCGGGTTCGTCATACGAAAGCCCGGTAGTAGGGCACATCAGCAGGCGACTGAAATAGCGTACTTCGTCCGTATCTTGTTCCATGATCTGCATTAGGCCTTTGCCGTGTTTTAAAGCAGTTTGCACAGTCTGGTTAAGTCTTTTGGCACTTTTTTCATTGACTTCAATGCGGTCGATCACAATTTCGATATCGTGGGTTTTGTAGCGGTCGAGTTGTAGCCCAAAGGTGATTTCGTGTAGCTCGCCATCAATCCTGACGCGTAAAAATCCGGACTGTCTTATTTGCTCAAAAAGTTCCCGATAATGGCCTTTTCTGGCACGGACAACCGGTGCTAAAACAAGGATGCGCTTGTTAGCATATTGTTCCAGAATAAGTTGTGTGATCTGCTCTTCAGAATAGCGCACCATTTTTTCGCCGGTATTGTATGAAATGGCATCAGATGCCCTGGCGAAAAGCAGCCTGAGAAAGTCGTATATCTCCGTTATCGTACCAACGGTGGATCGTGGGTTGCGGTTAACGGATTTCTGCTCGATGGAAATTACCGGACTAAGGCCTGTGATTTTATCTACATCGGGACGTTCCATGCTGCCGATAAACTGGCGCGCGTATGCCGAAAAGGTTTCCATATAGCGCCGTTGACCTTCGGCATAAATGGTGTCGAAACTGAGCGAAGATTTACCACTGCCACTCAGTCCTGTTATTACAACAAGCTGATTGCGTGGTATCTTTAAGTCAATATTTTTTAAGTTATTTACCCTGGCTCCGTATATTTCCAGGAATTTATCTTCTGAAAAGCTATCCTTCATGTGTTTGTTTCAAAAACGAATTTGCAAAGTAAGGAATTATTGTTGAAGATATCGCTTTTTGAGTTCGTTATGTGTGAGGTCGAAGGGTGGAAGCGGTATTTTTATGGTGTAAATTTGTCCACGCCTCACCTTTAATTTATTGCTGCGTAACCACGGGTTGAAATATTTCAGCAGTTTATAGCTGATATTGTGTTCGTGGGCATAATCAGACCAGCTGTCCACGTCGTCTCTTATTTCAACCAGTTTGAAATGGAGCGGTGGATACAAACTGGAGCTTTCCAAAAAAAAGCCGTATTGTTCGGGGCTTTCGATGATCATTTTAAGGGCCACCATCCTGAAAAGATAGCGTTCCGTTTCTTCCGCCATCAGCAAATCGAAGTAAGAATCGGCTTTTTGGTCTGAGCGAAAATTATTGATACGGCGATTGCCTGCATTAAACGAAGCTGCCACCAGCGACCAACTTCCGAAGCTTTCATATGATTTCAGCAGGTAGCGACAGGCTGCGGCAGTGGAAAATTCCACATGGTAGCGCATGTCCACATCCTTGCTTATTTCGAGGTCATAATCTTTGGCTGTTCCCTTTAAAAACTGCCAAAAGCCAACAGCACCAGCTGGTGATTGGGCATTGGTGAGGTTGCTCTCGATCATGCTGAGGTATTTAAAATCATCGGGAACGCCATATTGTGCCAAAATGGGCTCAATAACAGGAAACCAACGGTTGGCACGCTTGATATTCAGCAAGGTGGAACTGTGCCAGTAAGTGTTTACGATAAGCTCTCGTTCCAGGCTTTCACGCGTCATAAAAAGCTCGATCGGAATAATTTCGCCGGCAAAATAAACCTCATAGGGAAGGTCGAAATTTTGAATACTGTAGCTGTGTTCGTTTTCTATAACCGGCTCGTAATAAGTGTTCTGAGGAGTGGTTGTATAAAAAAATAACCAACCTGAAGTGCCGGCTAAAAGCACAAATAATAAAGAAAGAAAAAGATTGCGTAGCATGCGGCAGACTTTTTTATTCTCATCAAACGTATATGACACGCGCTATGTTCAAGACGGGGTAGAATTAAAACGGACTTATAAAATCTTTAAAGAGTGGTGAGATTTGGTCTTTTTCGGAAAGGATTGGGTTTTTAATATTCCAGTCGATATTCAAATCCGGGTCGTTCCAACGGATGCTGCCTTCCGAGGCTTTGTTATAGACATTGGTGCACTTGTAAAAGAAAACGGTACTATCCTCCAAAGTAACGAAACCATGCGCAAATCCCGGTGGCACCCAATACATCATTTTGTTTGATTCAGTAAGCTCGATAGAAGCCCACTGGCCGTACGTTGGTGAGTTTTTTCGGATATCAACAGCCACGTCCAATACGGCGCCTTTCATCACGCGTACCAACTTACCCTGCGCAAATGGCGGTGCCTGAAAATGTAATCCACGCAAAACACCTTTCATCGACTTTGACTCGTTGTCCTGCACAAAGTTTTGGTCGATGCCCTTACCCAGAAATTGCTCCTTATTATAAGACTCGAAAAAATAGCCGCGATTGTCTTCAAATACAGTAGGTTTCACGATAAGTAGATCGGGGATTTTGGTAGTGATGATTTCCATGGATTGATGTGTTGATTTGCTGATGTGCTGATGTGCTGATGTGTTGATGTGTTGATGTACTGATGTGTTGATGCGATAACTTGTTTATAAGTTTATACGTATCGAAGTTAAAGGTGATCGAGCGGTGGTTGCTGAGTACTCGTGGTGAGCGCGTCGAACCATGCCTAAGTATGCCGAGAGCATCGGGTAGTTGAAGAGTTCACGAGTCCAAGCGTTGAACCTTTCAACTCGTGAACCCGTAAACTCATAAACCCTTAAACTCCTCTACAAATGTATTACTTCGTCATAAGCTACCGCGGCAGCTTCCATAATGGCTTCCGACATGGTCGGATGAGGATGCACTGATTTGATGATTTCGTGTCCTGTAGTTTCCAGTTTGCGGGCAACAACAGCCTCTGCAATCATTTCAGTTACATTGTCGCCAATCATGTGGCAGCCAAGCCATTCGCCATATTTGGCGTCAAAAATAACTTTCACAAAACCGTCTTTGTTACCCGCTGCGCTGGCTTTTCCGGACGCAGAGAAGGGGAATTTACCCACTTTAATTTCGTAGCCGGCTTCTTTGGCTTGTTTTTCTGTCATACCTACCGAAGCCACTTCTGGATTGGTATAGGTGCATGAAGGGATATTGCCGTAGTCAAGCGGCTCGGGATTAAGGCCGGCTATATTTTCTACGCAGGTAATGCCTTCGTGCGATGCGGTATGTGCCAAAGCTGGGCCGTGAACGATATCGCCAATGGCATAAATGCCTTCCATATTGGTGCGGTAAAAATCATCAACCAGCACCTTGCCTTTTTCTGTTTTCACGCCGGTTTCTTCTAAGCCGAGGCCTTCGAGGTTTGTGGCAATACCAACCGCTGAAAGCACAATTTCTGCTTCAACTTGTTCCTCGCCTTTTTTAGTCTTGATGGTAACTTTGCAAAGCTTTCCGGAAGTATCTACTTTTTCTACGGAAGAGTTGGTCATCACCTTCATTTTGGTCTTTTTAAAAGAGCGCTCCAACTGCTTGGAAACCTCTTCGTCTTCGATGGGCAAAATGTTTGGCATGAATTCTACCAGCGTAACATCAACGCCCAAACTGTTGTAGAAAAAAGCAAACTCGGAACCGATAGCGCCTGAACCAACTACGACCATCGACTTTGGCATTTTGGGCAAAACCATGGCATCGCGGTAGCCGATAATTTTTTTACCGTCGATGGGCAAGTTTGGAAGCTGCCGTGAGCGCGCGCCAGTAGCCAGAATGATATGGTCGGCTTCGTAAGTAGTTTCTTTTTTGTCGGCTGCTGTAACCGATACTTTTTTGCCTGGAACCAATTTCCCAAAGCCGTTAATCAGCTCAATTTTATTTTTTTTAAGCAGGAACTGAACCCCCTTGCTCATGCCATCGGCTACTGATCGGCTGCGGCTCACGATATTCTCGAAATCCGGCTTGGGTTCGCTTTCCAGGGTGATGCCATAGTCGGCGGCATGCTTCATATAATTGAACACCTGCGCACTTTTTAGCAAGGCTTTTGTAGGGATGCAGCCCC
>JALNZT010000004.1 GCA_023229135.1 Bacteroidales bacterium | reverse complement strand
TGATTGCAATTTTACGATAGCTTTGTTTAAAAACGATTTCGTGCGTAGCATAAGCTACAAGATAACTCCACGCAGCGGGATTTGAAGATTCAAGATTCAAAGATTCAAGGATTCAAAGATTCAAGACTTGCCTGCTGCCTGCCTGGCCGTCAGACAGGACCGCAGGAAGGCAGGTTCAAAGATTGAGCCCCCTCCGATAATAACCATTTTCTCGCTACACCACAAAAGCGTTAACGCACTGCACAATACCACCCTGCCGCCATCCGATCCGTTCTGGGATAGCTATATGCCACCCCTCGACTGGAACTGCCGTTGCACAGTGGTGCAGGTGCTTGCAGATAAGTACGCCAAAAGCAATAGCGCCGAGGCTGTATCAAAGGGCGAAACGGCCACCACACGCATCGACAAAAAAGGTGTAAACCGTGCAGCTATGTTCCGCTTCAACCCGGGCAAGCAAAAGGTTATTTTCCCACAAAATCATCCTTATTTTAAGGTGCAGCAGGGTGTAACCGGTGTGATTGATGGGCTTTATAAAACCGCCCAAAAAATTGAGCGTAAAAGGGTAGATGACGGCATTAAGCAATGGGCAAAAACAAATATTCCTGAACAGGGTATTAAGGTTAATTCTGAAAAGCTTATTACCGGAAACGCTATACTTTTAAGGAAAAACGTAAGAAACATAGCAGCACACCTGGCAAACCCAGACCTTAAAAAGATGGCCACTGAAATACCTGATATACTGAAAAGGGTTCAGCCAATGACTCAGGCAACTTTAAGCGAATCTATTAAACCAAAATCAGAGGCTAACATAAAGCGCAAAATAGAAAGAGGTGTAACCCAATATAATTATTACAGCTTTGAATATGAGGGCGAAACTTTTAGGCTTAACGTGGAGGTGATAGATGGGACTGAATTTCCCCACAGTATCAATAAAATAATAAATGCCGACTAATCAACTAAAAAGGGTTTCGTCCCCTCCCGTATCATAATCGGCATTTATTGAACCACAAAGATACATCAATTAACACACAAATGTCAAGTAAAAATGAAAAGTAACCAATTCTTACAAAAAGTACTTAGAGACCTGCGTGTGGATTTGCTTGATGAGTTCGACAGAAACTTTGAGCGTAAAGGCTTTTTTAACAAGCCCTGGGATGCCCGCAAATTTGGCCGTAAAGGCTCACTATGAAGCCGGCGGAAAGGTGAAACAGAAAAAAAGTGGCGGCATCACAAAGGCTTCGGTTAGATACAACGCAGATTTATCAAATAATTTCGGTTTACTCTAATTTTTTTGCTAATTATAAAAACTAACAACACTTTTAACTCACTCACGAAAAAGGTTTGACAATTATCTTTGTCTAATATCACAAAACCCCAAACTGAAATACCCAGTTTTGATTTAAAAACCACCGCCTAAGCCACTCATCATAAATAATTCTACGCTGCCAATTTTAGTGTGTCTGCAAAAAATGTAATTTTGCGCCCCTGAACGGGCTTACTGTCAAGCCTTGTTAAATTAAAAACTGATCGTAATGGAAGCGTCCGAAAAAGAAAAGAAATCGCTCAATTTTATTGAAACAATTATTGAAGAGGACATCAAAAACCATAAAAATGATGCCCGGGTGCATACCCGTTTTCCGCCCGAACCCAATGGATACTTGCATATTGGACATGCCAAATCCATCTGCCTCAACTTTGGTATGGCTGAAAAATATAATGGCAAATGCAATCTGCGTTTTGACGATACCAATCCTACCAAAGAGGAGATGGAGTATGTTGATTCCATCAAAGCTGATGTGCAATGGCTTGGTTTTGAATGGAATGGACAGGAACTTTTCGCTTCCGACTATTTTGATCAATTGTATGACTGGGCTGTAATGCTCATCAAAAAAGGCAAAGCTTACGTTGACGATCAGCCACAGGAATTGATTAGCCAGCAGCGCGGAACGCCAACACGTCCTGGAATTGAAAGTCCGTTTCGCAGCCGTAGCATTGACGAAAACCTGGCACTTTTTGAAGCCATGAAACGCGGCGATTTTCCCAATGGTGCTAAAGTGCTACGTGCTAAAGTGGACATGGCTTCGCCCAATATGCATATGCGCGATCCGGTGATGTACCGCATACTAAATGCACCGCACCATCGCACCGGCGACACCTGGAAAATCTATCCAATGTATGACTATGCGCACGGACAATCAGACTACCTCGAAGGTATCACCCATTCGCTTTGCACGCTGGAGTTTGAAGTGCATCGCCCACTCTACGACTGGTTTTTGGATGAGCTTATTGATACCGAATACCGTCCGCGCCAGATTGAATTTGCCCGCCTCAACCTCAGCTATACCGTGATGAGCAAGCGCAAGCTGCTCGAACTGGTGAAAAATGGTGTTGTAAACGGCTGGGACGATCCACGCATGCCTACTATCGCCGGTTTGCGTCGCCGCGGATACACAGCAGCTTCCATCCGCACCTTTGCCGACCGCATCGGCGTAGCCAAACGCGACAACACCATCGATGTAGGACTGTTGGAGTTTAGCGTACGCGAAGACCTGAATAATATAGCGCCACGCGTGATGGCCGTTTTGGATCCGGTAAAGCTGATAATTTCCAATTATCCCGAAGGGCAAACAGAACAAATCGAACTGATAAACAACCCGGAGCAGCCCGAAGCGGGTAGCCGCAATATTCCGTTTAGTCGTGAGCTGTATATTGAGCGCGACGATTTTATGATAGATCCACCAAAGAAATTTTTCCGACTTGCACCCGATAAGGAGGTGCGGCTGAAAGGTGCTTACGTGGTACGCTGCGAAAGTTATGAACTGGACGATGCAGGTGAAGTAAAGACAATTTATTGCAGTTATGACGCCGAAACCCGCAGTGGTACCGGTACCAAAAATCCCAAAGTGAAAGGCACGCTGCATTGGGTAGAAGCTAACACAGCAGTAGATGCCGAGGTGCGCCTCTATGATCGTTTGTTTAACGACGAAGACCCGGCAGGCCACAAAGAAAAGGATGCGATGGAGTTTTTAAACCCGGATTCGCTGCAAATCAAGACGTATTGTAAGCTGGAGCGGATGCTTGCCGACGTGCAACCGGAGGATAAATTCCAGTTTCAACGTATTGGATATTTCTGTGTTGATAAAGACAGCAAAGCCGGACAGCTGGTGTTTAACCGTACGGTCTCGCTGCGCGATACTTGGGCAAAAATGAACCAGTAAAACTAAAGCCGAAAAATTTCAATTAGCGGGATTTTTATTCTGATAATATTACTAATTTTGCGGCTTCATTGCCCGATGGTGTAATTGGCAACACGTCTGATTCTGGATCAGAAGAGTTCAGGTTCGAGACCTGATCGGGCAACAAAGAGGCCGTCTCAAGTTACTTTTGAGACGGCCTCTTTTTCTATTAAGTCAATACTGAATTACAAAACAACCAACCTATGTGCTGAAACCCCTTCTGCTGTTTGCACCTGAATGATGTAAGTACCTGCAGAAAGTGCATGTTCTATATGTATCAAGCCTGCTTCATTTTCTTCTGAGTGCAACATTCTGCCATGCATATCCAAAATGCTAACAGTGGCTTTGTTGGCCAGCTGCAATGAAAATCTGCCTGATGTGGGATTGGGATAGATACGGAGTTCAGCTGGTTGATTAGCCTCTAAACCTACTATAACAATCTCAATATCAGTTTTTTCAGAGAAACCGGTTTCATATACGGCTTCTACTTCTGCGATATGCTCACCGTATGAAAGGTCTTCGAGCACAAAAGTGGTTTCTGTCACATTCGCCGCAACTAATTCACCGTCGAAGTAGATATTGTATGACAGCACATGATGATATTCCTTTTCAAACGTCAAATCGTCAATTTTCAGGATATACGTGTCGTTGCCTACATAATTTATAGCTACATATTTTGTTTCGGCTGGCGCATCAAAAGCGTATAAAGTCCAGTCGGCAGGCACGCTTATTACATTATCGAAAGTTGTGAAATCTGAAACCTCAATTCCAGTGGTAGAATACAATACACGCATTTTTTCCAGGTCAGTAGACACCAGCGAAGATGCCCAAAAGGAGAACTCTCCGCTTCCGGCAGGTATGATCAGCCAGTCGTTATTTACTCCGTAAGGCCCGGCAAAAGCGGTTAAAAATTTACGGCCTGACAAGGGCTCCATGACTATCGCCGGTGTGGTTGAATAGGGATTGAAAACCATAAACGACATCGGAATTCCGGCATTTGGCCAGGTGAAATTGTTGTAGGTATAGGTTTCAAGGCCATCCAGATCTTTCAGAATATAATCTCCAATATTATCGCGTTCGAAGTCTTCATATTTCTCAATTTGATCGGTAAATGTGCCATGTAAAGACCAATCGAGTGTCACCGAGGTCGTACCTTCGATAAAGTCAACCGTCAGATTTGATGGCTGGACTTTAAGCAGGTTGAGGGGAATGGAGATTGTGCCGGCTTCTTGGATGGGAACTACTGGAAGCTCTACTATCTCATAGTTTTCCAACTCAATCCTTATGTTATAAACTCCACGCAAAAAGTCAGTGAAAGTAACTGAATAAGGCGCAGCGGGAGCATAAGCTTCGACGAAATTGTCATCATTCCAAACAGAAATATAAGCACCTTCTGCACTACCAAAATCAGGCTCAACCTCCAAGGTCAAGTCAAAATACATATTGTGTTGAATGGCATTGGAGATTGCCTTCTCAGAAACCAAATCACTGCCGTATTCTGCGCTAATACCATATTTGTACATATCCGGTTCTGCATCGCTGAGTGTTTCATCGCTGAATGCTGTTGCTATAATGGGCGTGGTGGTAAGCTCTGTCCAGTCATCCACTGATGCCGGACTTCTGTATACTTTATATCCTGTAGGATCAGCATCCATTGTGTAGTTGGCTATGCCGTATATGTTCCAGTTTTTATTGGTTAGGCTCATCTTTTTCCAAATACCATCCTGGTACAGCATACTTCCTTTTTTGTCGGGAGCATTTGGGCCGTCATCCAAACCTATTGGGTAGGCGCCATATTCTCCGGCGAGGAATTCAATACCAATCCACAGTTCCTTGCTAAGGTCGATAGGCAGTGAAGAGGTGAGCTCGAATATATACCAGTCTTCGGTTGAAATAGAAGCCGGCTGTGAATGGATAAGCTGTTCAGCATTTTCACCTTCAAATACCTTGATGATAATTTCAGCATTATTAGCGATATAGGCTTTAACATGAGTAAGTTCAGCGCCTTCAGTCAGCTGGCTTTGCAGGTCAGAAGTTTCAAACCTGATTCCCGAGATGAATGGATCGCCACCGGCACCCCATGCATCTCCGGCAGTAATAAAACTACCCCACCCCAGCATCGTTTCGTTGTAATGACCTACCGGAATCCGCCAGTTTACATCGCCTACACCATTATTATTAACAGCCACAACGTTTCCAGGTTTGTGGGGTACGATGGTTAGTGTAATCGGGTCAAGGCTGTAATCGCTCCCGCCGCTTGTAAACGACACTGATTCAGTGATATACAGCGGGTGAAAAGCTTCAAGGTCATATTGTTTGTCAGCGAAAGCTTCCAGCGTAAAGCTACCGCTAGCATCGCTGATAGTAGAAAAGCTTGAAAATCCGGTCAGGTTCAGGTTTACACCTTCTATCCCATTGCCTGAAGCATCAATCACGGTTCCGGAAATCAATATAGAAACCGAGTTGTTGAGTGTGACATCCAACGTAAGTTGTTCGTTTGCCTCGATGGTAATACTTGTTTCATAAGTATTAAACGCATCTTTGGTAAAGCTGGCCAAATAGTTTCCGGACAAAAGCGCGGGTATAAGATATGCACCTGTTTGGTCTGTTGTAGTCGTTTCTATTTGATAGGAGCCAGCACCTTCCGGAGTAATCGTTACGTTTACACCCTCAAGCGGGCTGTTATCATCAAGCTTTGTGACAACGCCTGCCAGGCTGCCATAATCTGTTCTTTTTTCGACAACCACACTTGGAATGGTAGCCACGTTATCTGTTGACCAGGAGGCAGGTTGTGTAGAAATCAAGCTGAGGTCAACGCCATAACCATTAGCATAATAGGTGCGCATGCCATCAACGGGAGTGTTAAAAAACTCTCTTGGATTTACTGAAGGCGGATTGGCCAATAAAGGCTTTACAATAGAAATGATTACATTTTCATTGTTGCTGTCATCATAATAAAAGGGCTGATCCAATTCAATCGTTATGGCATGTCGCCCTGCCGGGAAAGCAATATCTCCATCAAACAAGAGCTTTTGGTCACCGAAATATTCCCAAATGGCATCGTCCAAGTTTGTGCCGAATGTTCCCCGGTCGGTCATGCTCATGTATATTTTATAGCGAGCCGTGGAAGTAGCTCCCAGGTTTCCAAAATAAGACAGGGAGGTAATCAGGCCGCTACTCCCGATTTGATCAGGGGTGTAGATACTCTGCGAAATGATGGAATTTCTGCTAAGCTCGAAGGCTTGTTCTGAGGCCTCATTGCCACTGGTTACCGATACCTGATTTACGTTCATGCCAGAATAGTCAGAAACTATAGCAGGCACACCAAAATCAACAGGGCTGGTTTGTGCCAGCAGGGTATAAGTGTATAAATTGAATGTCGGGATGTCGGTTTCAGTATAGCTGGTGCTGCTGTGCATTTTGACCAAAGTATCCGAGTTGTTCCCCAAACTCCGGACAATCGTGTAACCCACTACCGGGTTTTCCAGTGTACCACCCATGGCGCCATAGTCCACCTCATCCCAAGAAATCACGGTATGTAGGCTTTCATTTTGTGTGAACACTATGTTTTCCGGAGCACCCGGTATGGTTTCATAACCGAAAAACGTAACCGGTGTAGTGTAAACTTCACCATTTCCTGCGCTATTGTAAGGAACAAATCTATGCATATAAAATCCGCCCTCGGGCAGAATGTCTGTGTATGCCATGCTTTGGCCCGCCGCTGAAGGCAGATCAGCTATTTCAGTAAGATTCATTGGATGTGTGCCTCTGTAAACTTTTACGCCAGTCATGCTGCCGAGTGAATTGCCTGCAAAATCAACAGTAGGATTCACCCAGTTGAAGGTAGCCTGAATTTGAGCGCCGATTTGAGCACTCGCTGAAAAGCCTGTGATAGAACCCGGTGCAAGGTTGGCAACATTATGCACGAACTGGATGTCGTCAACAACCATCATCACGGCTTCCGACACGCAGTTTATTGCCAGGAATTTTGCGTCGGCAGGAATTTCGTATTCAAATTTGGCCCACACTTCTGAAGGTGTGTAGGCGTTACCATTATTAAAGAGTGTGAAATCTGCTGGACTCGCACCTGTGGTTGAGTATCCTACCTTAAATTTATCGTCACCCGCATAAGTGGCAGCACTTTTGACATAAAACGAAAATATTCCACCCGGATGAGTGGCCAGTTCATCGGAGATCAGCCAGTCGTTCACCGGTCCATCCCAGGATGAGATACTTGCTAAATATTTTTTTCCCGAATAAGTAGCGTAACTGTCAAGTTCGTTTGGCGGAGTGGTTTGCGATGGCGTATAAACGATAAAACCCAGCGGGCCGCCCTTTCCCGGGAAATCGTGATAGGAAGGGCTGCCTGTATTGTATCCATCCAGATCCAGCGAGGTCCATCCAGTCAGGTTTTCATGCTCAAAATCAGCATGCCATTCTACATCATCCTTAAAAGGCTGAAGCATTCCACGGGTGCTTGAATTAACATCACCCTGAGCCCATCCTGCTGTTATATACAATAAGGCGGCTAAAAAAATTGTGTGTGTTTTTCTCATTACAAATAGATTTAATATGGTTTTGTTTGCAATCAGTGTATTGCTGACTGACTGCAAGAGATTTTGTTTAGCAAACTAATCAGTTTCTTGTCAAATATACAAATTATATTACTCCTTCCCGTCCCAAACGTATATATAGGCTGAAAAGCAAACTGAATGTCAGCAACTTAAGAACTGCTTGCTTGTTTTCGATAAACTGCAGGAGTAACATTTTCGATTTCCTTAAAAAACTTATAAAAGACCGACATGGATTTGAATCCGGATTCAGCCGCAATACCTTCTATAGTAAGATGGTTTAAATTGTCATCAGCAAGCAATCGTTTGCACTCCGCAATGCGCAATTCGTTGATGTAATTATAAAATGTTTTGTGTAAACTTGTGTTGAGTGTATGAGAAATGGCGTTGCGGCTTTCGGAAATTGCACCAGCTAGATCATTCAGGCTGAAGTTCGGATTTTTATATAGCTGTTGTTCTTCCATAATTTTTTCAAGTTTAGCAATGATACGCTTTTCTTTTATGCTATCGTTCTCGCCGGAAAATAGAAGTTTATGCGGTAGAGGAGTTTCTTTGGCTACTGCGAACATAGGATTGATTTCATTGAAGATTACAGAGTCAGCCTCAAGCCTGGCAAAAACTATGGGATATTTGTAAATCATTAATAGGATGTAAAACAAACTGATGGCTATTACCGCATGATAAGCCATATACAGCAGGTATGGATCAAGATAGGTACTTTTAACAAGGGTTGAAATACCACCAATTATAAAAACTAACGCAAAGCTGTAGTTGATGATTTGGAACCACTCCAATTTGCGGCTTTCTATTTCTGAATACTGCTCTTTAAGCATCCGCTGCCGCAGCTTCAATATATGATTGGTTTTTACAAAATAGTATGGCCCCTGCAATGTGGCAACATAAGAACTTACCAAAGCACGCGAATGATACCAGTCATGCTGCCTCATGCTGTTTATGGAAAAATTGCTGTCAAAATAAAGATATAAAGTAAAGCCCAAGTAAAGATATATCGGCAAGAAATGAAAGTGGTCACTTTTTTGGAATCCCTCGTATTCATAAAACAAATATTTTACATAAAGAAATACTGGAGGAAAGAGCGTAAGGGAGAGCATAGGTCCTATAAAGCTGGTAACCGCAACACTAAAATATGGCCCTTGGTGGATAAAACCAAAGAACCAATAACATGAAAAACCCCAAGCAAAAAGAAGCAGCGCAAGCAAATTGTTTGAAAACGGTCTGTTTTTATCCTTTAGTAACAAAAAAATACCCGTAACTGCCTGTGAAGCACCAAATAGCATTAAAAGCGAAAAATAGGATTCAATCATCGATAATTTATAAAACTATTGCAACTTAAGGATGGAGTAAAATTAATGCTTTTTAGCTGATCTGTGAATTCAAAAGCCAAGTTGTTCATTTCATTGATAATGCCTGTCATTACAGTATATTCAACAAAAAACACACCTCTTTCTACTGCTGACTTTTCAAATCTCCAGGCTGCGACTATCTTGCGAAAAACAACTGTCGCACCCTGACTTTTTAGCATGCACGCGTCTAAACTCCTCAGTAAAATATTTTATTTATATTTGGCTCATCTGCAGTTGCAGATTGAGAATAATTAAAAAAAAACATCATGGAAAAGATCACTAAACCCAAAATAAAGCTATTGGCTACCGGAAAAAAATTTACTGTAAAGCAGATGGAGGCTAAAGCCGGCGACCTCTTGCCGAAACATATTGCAAGCATCGAATCTGTGCTGACGGTAATAGAAGGAGAATGTGTGTTGGCCTTGGACGGTACTGATCATACTTTACAACAAGGAGACAGTTTTATTGTGCCTCCAGAAATTATTCATCAGATCAGGGCGATCACCGATTTTAAAGCTGTTCATGCAATGCCCAAGAATATCGCGTTCGAGTTTTTCGAATAAAGTGTGAAACGAAAATTGAATTAGACAGTTGTTTTGAGCGTGATTGATTTGGGAATAGGGCATACAGTAAATTAATACTTGCAAAACATCAAGTCAATATGGCCTAACCTCTTGCGGTTGACCTGTGGTTTACTTAATCATTCGCCTTAATATCACGCACTTATCTCGTCAAAAATATTTTGGCGAGACCGTGATATTCTTTGATGAAGAGTTTTTCAGTAATATTACTAAACCACCAACTAAACCCGCTTTTTCCCTCCACGCTAACCTACTATTTCTTCCAAATTCAAAACTTTCAACCGTTTTCCCAAAACACTTTGGCTCACAACTACTTACGACGAGAGCGTAAACCCCGGGTCTCTCAATTAAGGCGCGTATATCAACGCATTATTTCGATATCCAGGTTTATCCTGATACCAATCCGGGTATAAAACACCACCACTTTCGGCCCATTCGGCAAACTTCAAATAGGCTGATGTAATCTCGCTTTTTTCTGTGGGATAATCAAAACTCTCAGGGATATTAATCGCCCAGGGCAAATTGGTTACGGTTTTGTAATACTTAGCTGTTGCCGAGTTAGAATCATCTTCACTGCTGCCAAACAAGGCCTGGTTTGCGAGACTTGTTGGCGGGTAATCGGGCAGATGAACCTCGACCTCTCTTACCAGATTTACCATTATAAACGGGTTAAAATCTGCAATGGCTAAGTCTGTCAAAGTAACCGATCCATCCTTGTAGTCAATATATATCTCTATGGTTTCGGGAGTAACGTAAGGTGCAGAGCTTTCTGTATTTACACCAACGCCACTACCAGGATGCGGCATAAGGTTAAATGAATTATCATACACTATTATAGTCGGAATTGACTGCCCTGATTCAATACCATTTGCCAGTAGATTTATATAGCCTTCCTGAAGGTTATATCCAGTTACAGAAACAATATCTGAAGAAGCAATATTATTGTTGGCAAACTGGAAGCCGAAACCATTTTCAAACGAGGCTCCAAAGGCTTTTATAGTAAATGTTGCAAAAGTTTCAACGATATGGTTTGAACCGCTCGTTATGGTTTTAAATTGATAGTCGATTACTAAGTCATTAAAATCATAATCACCTTTTCCAGGCCATAAATCTTCGTAGGCAAGCGTTCCAAAGCCTGCTGCCGGATAATAATTGGTATAAGCTCGTGTGGCATCTGTTGGGAATTCGTCATCAATATCGGCAACACCATCGCCATCTGTATCAACAGGTGCTGGAACAAAAAACTCATAAGATCCCATATCAACAATTCCATTATCAATACGTGCATTTCCATCTAAGTCAGGAACTGTATTCATCCAGGCAAAATTCATCCCGGCATCAATACATGCAGAGGTCAGCTGAAGCCGATAATCTTCAGAGCCAGGAGTTAAATCAATAAAATCCGGTGCTGAGCTTATGCAATCCGTGCTGTATGAGCCTGGCAAAGCAGGAGTCGTACAGCTATTATAATAATGATAACCCGAGCCATTCACCTCATAATTATCACCATTGTTGTAATAGATGATGCTATTGTAAACAATCCCGGCTTTCCGGGTTCTGATTCCTGCACCGCCTGGTCCATTATTATCAGTAATGACACAGTTTGAAACTACTCCAGCAGTCCAGATATTTACACCCCCACCATACAGGGTAGTTGTATTACCTTTTATAAGACAATTTCTAACTTCGCCGCCGTTCAATAGACGAATGCCGCCCCCGTATTGGGCAGTATTTTCATACACGTAACAGTTTTCAACAAGGCCTCCGTTATCGATTGCCACACCACCACCATCACGCGCAATATTATTTTGAATAACACAGTTTCGAACGATACCGGCATTCACAATATTAACGCCACCACCAAAACCACTGGTATTTCTTCCGTTCTGGATCGTCAGGCCTTCAATTACCACATCGGCATGATCAATCCTAAAACAAGTAACGGCGTTATTACCATCAACAATAGTTACATCGGCGCCATTGATACTGGAAACAGCTATTCCTTTATTAATATAAATATTGGAGGACAAAACATAGGTTCCATCATCAATTAAAATAACATCACCGTTAATGCTTAGCGACACAACAGTTGATATTTGATGTGCTGCTGTTGCTAAGCTTGTATATGGTGGTGTATTGCTACCACTTGGGGAAACGTAACGCGTTACAGATGCTGCAAATATTCCTGAAATAGTTACAACTATCAAAATGCTGAGTAAGAAAATTCTTTTTTTCATAGCTTATGTTTTTTAAATGAAGTGATAATTCCAACCCAAATTTAATTGAAACTATAACTCAGGTTATTACCAGCCACAGAAACTTTAATGTTCTGCCTATTAAATAATAATAAAACCTCTTCTTTATAGGAGGGTATCGTGATATTGGTAGAGAGATTTTCTCCGGCTTTCAAAAAAGCCTTTAAGTATATATCACCTTCTTCCGATTGGATATACACTGTATTGCTGGTCGAACTCCTTAGCACAACCTGGATGCTTTTAGTTGTTTTCCAATCAAATTGAGCATCAATAGTTAAATCGAGCATTGATTTATCTCCGATCTGAATATCATCAATCTTGTTATCCTTCTTACAGGAGGTAGCTACGATTAAAAACAAAGCGAGTATTAAAATTAGTTTTTTCATGGTTATCGGTGTTTAATGCAGTTTTTTTGAACAAAAATCTATTGCCAAAAGTTATGCCAATTTAATATTTCGGCCTTTAACAGCTGGTTTATAGTGCTTTATAAAATTTTTGACTATGGGGAATTTTCCAATATCAAGACTCACCTTGATTATCGAGACTGATTTTCCATGGAATCACAATAGCTTTTCGACCAGGAAAGCGAAGCGATAAAACAGCATCAAACACCTCGAATAAGGCAGAACCGTCGAGCTTGCTTCCCGAAGGAAATGAGGTGTTGCGATTTAAACCGGGAATCACTTTTCCAAAACAGGACTTTTGTTAGAGCTGCGCAAAGCTTCTGATATTGATTTGCAGTTCGCTATATTGAATGCAGCTTGAAACAAGCCGAAATTTTTATTATCTTTGCACATATTTTTCACGATTAGTTCATTAAATCATTTAAAAATGGAAAAAGCAAGGGTTCTTTTTGTTGAACAGGCTATTATGCCATATCTCAAAGAAACCCCCATGAGCAGAATCGGACGTTATCTGCCCCAGGGAATTCAGGAAAAAGGAAAAGAAATTAGGACTTTCATGCCGCGTTTTGGTAATATCAACGAGCGTCGCAATCAACTGCATGAAGTTATTCGGCTTTCCGGCATGAATTTGATCATCAACGATACCGATCATCCGTTGATCATCAAAGTTGCTTCGATACAGCAAGCACGCATGCAAATTTATTTTATCGATAACGAAGATTTTTTTCACCGTAAATTTACCATTCGCGACAAGGCTAATAAGTTTTACAAAGACAATGATGAACGTTCCATATTCTTTTCGCGCGGTGTGCTCGAAACTGTAAAAAAACTGGGATGGGCACCCGATGTGGTGCATTGCCACGGCTGGATATCAGCATTGGTGCCACTCTACGTGAAACGCGCTTATAAAGATAACCCACTTTTCTCCGAGTCAAAAGTGATTTATTCTGTATACGATGACAGCTTTAACGAAGACTTTCAAGAGGGCTTCGATAAAAAAATCAAGCTGCCGGGCATCACTGCCAAAGATTTGAAATACTATAAAAAACCAAATTACGTTACCATAACCAAAGCAGCACTCGATTATGCTGATGCCATCATTATGGGAAGTGAAAAAGTGCATCCCGAAATTGACGAGTATATCCAAACCCTGAAAAAACCTATATTGGAATATCAGACAGAAGATAACTACATTGAGGCATACAATGCGTTTTACGACACGCTGCTTGGAAAGTAAATTATTTTGAATTTCGAAAATTATACCTATTGAGACCTCAATTTTTGCTAAAGCAGCTGTTACTGTCAACGACAGTTATAGCTTTGTTGTTGACAATATCCTGCAGTAAAAAGCCCGAACGTATTGGCGACAATCTACAGCCGGATCAAAATAATATCCAACTGTTTTACACAGATACCGTTAGCATCGTAGCCTATAGTGTGGCTGAGGATTCTATCCGAACCGACAGCCCCACTAACATCTTATTTGGAAGCATGAAAGACCCCGTTTTTGGTACTACCATAGCGGGTTTTTTCACTCAAATCCGTCTTTCAACCAATGGCCATAACTTCGGTACCAACCCACAGCTTGATTCACTGGTGTTGCAGCTGGCCTATTCCGGCCACTATGGAGACACTACTGCCATGCAAACTATGCGCGTTTACGAATTAAAAGAGGATATCAACATTGACTCGGCTTACTACTCCAACAGGTCACTTTCGGTTGGCGAAACAGATTTTGCCAGTAATCAGTTTGCTCCACTTCCCAAGACACCATTCCCTTTTAGAGGAGACACTTTAGCACCCCTAATCAGGGTTCCGCTAACGCTTAACTCTACTGCCCTGGGTGAAAAAATTCTGACTGCTTCCGAATCTGATCTGGAATCCACAGCCAAATTCAAAGAATATTTCAAGGGTCTCTACATCACCGCCGACCCGGTAGCTACAGGAGGCGCGATAAGTTATTTTGACTTGCCCTCAAACCTCTCACGGCTCACCATTTATTACAGCAACGACTCGGACGACTCACTGCGTTATGATTTTTATATAACCAGTTCAGATGCCCGCTTCAACCGTTTCGACCACAATGAATTTCAGGATGCCAGCCCCGATTTTGTAAATCAGGTGGTGCAGGGCGATACGCTAGCCGGAAAACAAAAACTATATGCTCAGGCCATGAGTGGCATAAAGACAAAAATCCTATTTCCCAACATCACCAAAATGCAGCATCCTTCAGGCCAAAAGATGATAGTTAATGAAGCCAAACTAATTATGTATGCCTCCGATCTGGCTGAAGAATATGGTGCACCATCACAAATGGCATTGGTGTTAAACGATGGCAACAAAGCTTATCAGGTGCTGCCCGATCAGCGTGAAGGTGACGACTATTTTGGTGGTAAATATAAGTCTTCTATTAAGGGCTATCAATACCGCATTACCCGCCATATTCAGGAAATGATATTGGCTGGAGAAACCAAAGAAAACTACGGCCTCTACTTTCTGGTATATGGCGCATCGTCTAAGGCTGACCGCTGGGTTTTTAATGGCATTTCACCTATCAATGATTCGCTTAAACCCTTGAAACTACAGCTAACTTATTCTATCGTGAATGAATAAAATGCCAAATAATTTGTTTATGTATTTTAGCGTGCTTACTTTTGCAAAGTGAATAAAAGCAGCACACATTTTTAACAAAACTACCCAACCAATCAATTAATAAAATCCTACAACTATGTGTGGAATAGTCGCTTATTTAGGCCCTAAAGAAGCCTATCCAATTTTGATAAACGGTCTTAGACGCTTGGAATACAGAGGATATGATAGCGCTGGGGTAGCCCTACTCAACGACAGCCTCGAGGTCTACAAAACCAAAGGTAAGGTTGCTGATTTAGAGAATTTCGTGAAAGAGGTTGATCTGCGCGGCACAATCGGGATTGCACATACCCGCTGGGCAACACACGGAGAGCCAAATGATGTCAATGCCCATCCCCATTTTTCGCAGTCCAAAGAAATTGCCCTAATTCATAATGGCATCATTGAGAATTATGCACCCTTGCGCAGCGAACTCGAGACAAGAGGTTATGTATTCGAATCAAGCACAGATACTGAAGTACTCACCAATTTGATTGAAGACATCAGAAAAAACGAAAATGTTTCGCTGTTTGAAGCCGTTCGGATTGCGCTAAACCAGGTGATTGGTGCTTATGCCATTGTAGTAATTGACGCCAAAGACCCAAACAGCCTTATTGCTGCCCGAAAAGGGAGCCCGCTGGTAATCGGCATTGGCAACGACGATTATTATATCGCTTCAGACGCTACTCCCATCATCGAATATACCCGAAACGTGGTTTATCTTGATGATGAAGAAATTGCATTGATTTCGCGCTCCAGCGACCTGAAGATAAAAACCATCCGCAACAAGGAAAAAACGCCTTATGTGCAAGAACTGGAAATGAACCTAAGCGCATTGGAAAAAGGTGGTTTTGAGCATTTTATGCTAAAAGAAATTTTCGAACAGCCCCAATCAATACGCGATAGTATGCGTGGCCGCCTTCATGCCGATATTGGTTCTGTATCACTGGGTGGTATTATCGACTACGAACAAAAGCTGGTAAACGCCAAACGTATTATTATAGTGGCCTGTGGCACTTCGTGGCATGCCGGCCTGGTAGGTGAATACCTTTTTGAAGATATTGCCCGCATTCCTGTTGAGGTAGAATATGCGTCAGAGTTTCGTTACCGCAATCCGGTGATTTATGAAAGTGATGTGGTAATTGCTATTTCGCAATCCGGCGAAACAGCCGACACACTTGCTGCCATTGATCTGGCTAAACAAAAAGGGGCAACTATTTTAGGAATCTGTAATGTGGTGGGATCTTCTATCGCTCGCGCCACGCATGCCGGCAGCTATACCCATGCTGGCCCCGAAATTGGAGTAGCTTCAACAAAGGCATTTACAGCTCAAGTAACGCTTCTAACACTAATGGCACTAAGGCTTGCACAGCTAAAAGGCACCATCACAAAAACACGATTTGTGCACCTGCTTAACGAGTTGGAACGTATTCCTGATAAAGTAGCGAAAACCCTGCAAAGCAGCAAAAAGGTGATTGAAATTGCGGAGAAATACAAAGATGTGCGCAACTTCCTGTATTTAGGACGCGGCTACAACTTCCCGGTAGCACTTGAAGGGGCGCTCAAGCTCAAAGAAATTTCTTATATCCATGCTGAAGGCTATCCGGCAGCTGAAATGAAACACGGCCCCATTGCCCTTATCGACGAAGAAATGCCCGTAGTGGTTATTGCCACCAACAAAGGCACTTACGACAAGGTGGTGAGCAATATTCAGGAGGTAAAAGCCCGTAAAGGACAAGTTATTGCCATTGTTACCGAAGGTAATGTGGCGGTTTATGGCATGGCCGATTATGTGATTGAAATCCCGGAAACGGAAGAAATGTTTGTGCCGCTGCTGGCTACCGTTCCATTGCAAAAACTCGCCTACTATATCGCAGTAATGCGTGGCTGTAACGTAGATCAGCCCCGAAACCTGGCGAAATCAGTAACGGTAGAATAAACCAATAAGCTAAAACTTTTTCAAAACTTATAGCAAAAAAACGGACCACCTAAGTAGTCCGTTTTTTTGTGTCAAGAAATTCTGTTGAGGTAATAGGCTTCAACAGCTTTCCAATTGACGATTTTCCAGAAATCATCAATATAAGCCGGACGGCTGTTGCGTTTGTCAATATAATAGGCGTGTTCCCACACATCGCAGGTGAGTAGCGGCGATAATCCCTGTCGAAGCGGGTTTCCGGCATTGCTTTCCTGTACAATGGAAAGTTTCCCGGCTCTATCGCTAACCAACCAGGCCCAGCCCGCTCCAAAAAGCGTTGCGGCAGCCTGGCTAAATTGTACTTTGAACTGTGCAAAACTGCCAAAATCACGTACTATGGCATCGCTCAGTTTCCCACTAACAGGCTCCTCGCCACCATCAGCACTCAGGCAGTTCCAGTAAAAGCTGTGGTTCCAAACCTGTGCACCGTTGTTGTATATGCCACCCTCGGCCTCTTTGACAATAGTCTCAAGGCTTGCATTCTCAAAACGTGAACCCGGTATCAGTTCGTTCAACTTGTTCACATAAGCTGCATGGTGTTTTCCGTAGTGAAATTCGATTGTCTCTTTGGAAATATAGGGTTCCAAAGCATCTACTGCATAAGGCAGCGCAGGTAACTCAAATGCCATAATAAAATATTTTAGTTATAAATTATTCCAGACGCAAATATAAGAAAAGCAAACTGCTTATCCAAAAAAAAATTGAGCCAAAACAGGCCGGCTAATCGTCGGATATTTCGCTGAGTTTGCGTCGGTAAGTAGAAAAAACATTGGCACGCGACACATAACCCAGGTAGCGATCTTTGTGCACTACCGGAATATTATATTTTCCGGATTCATGGAACTTACGTGCTACTTCGGCCATGGGTTCGCTAGGATCGATGATATATTCTGGCATCACCATCAGGTTTTCCACCCTGGTATCATACATCTCGGTGTCGAACATAATATTCCGTACGTCATCAAGCAGGAGATGTCCGTAGAATTTCTTGTCGTCGTCAACCACCGGAAAAATATTTCGCTTTGAACTGGCAATGATGCGTACCAATTCGCCCAGGCTTGTTCCAGGTTTTACTTCGTTGAAGTTGGTTTCCACCAAACGCCTAAGGCTCATCATATTGAGAATGCTACGATCTTTATTGTGCGAGATAAGCTGTCCGCGTTTAGCCAATTGATAGGTGTAAACGGAGTTGGAGTTGAATATTTTTACCGTTGCAAAAGCGATTGTAGAAACAATCATCAGTGGCACAATAAGGGTGTAGCCATTGGTGATTTCTGCTATTAGAAAAATCCCGGTAAGCGGTGCATGCAATACGCCTGCTATCAAACCTGCCATTCCCACAAGAGCAAACTTACCTGCGTTCAGGTTGCCAAGCCCAAGATAGTTAGTGGCCAACGCAAAAAACAAACCGGTAAAGGCACCGAGAAACAATGACGGGGCAAAGATACCTCCCACTCCGCCGGCTCCGAATGTGAAAGAGGTGGCGAAAGCCTTGACTAAAATCACTGCTATAAAGAGCAGCAGCACCACCAAACCAAAATCCTTATAAGGATAAAAAATGCTGTTGTTGTATAAATCACTGTAATCGCCCTGCAAACTTTGGTTAATGGCTTCATAACCCTCGCCATAAAGTATTGGGAAGAAAAATATAAGAAGACCCAGCACCGAGCTCCCGATAAAAAAGCGCTTCCACTGACTTTGAAAGTGGCTAAAAAATTTTTCCACCATTAAATAAACATTGGTGAAATAGGCCGAAACCAATCCCGCCAGCACTCCGAGGGCAATATAATACACTGTATTTGAAGGAATAAAAGCTTCGTGCAGCTCAATAGGATACATCACCGCCTGACCCAACAAAAAATAAGAAGTAAGCACAGCAGAGAGTGTCGCAATAAGCAAAGGCACCAGCGATGCCGCTGTTAAATCAATCATCAAAACCTCAAGGGCAAAAACGATTCCGGCAATGGGAGACTGAAAGATGGCCGCCATAGCTGCTGCTCCCGAAAGGCTGATCATCAGCGTGATTTGCTTTAGGTTGAGCCGCAGCATCTGACCTATGTTAGAGCCAATAGCCGCTCCGGTAGAAACAGTTGGCCCCTCAAGCCCAACAGAACCACCAAAACCCACCGTGAAAGCACTGGTGATGATTGACGTAAATACCTTATGCGTTTTGATAATGCCGTTTTTTCGCGACATCGCGTACAAAACGTCTGGAATGCCATGGCCAATATCTTGACGCACAATATAGCGCATAAACACTATCGCTAAAAAAATGCCAACCGCAGGATAAATAAAGTAGAGGTAATTGTCGTACTTACCTATAAAGCCACTTGTAACCAACTCCTGGATCAGATGAGCTGTGTTTTTGATGATAACCGCCGACAAACCAGCCAGTATTCCCACCACCACACTCAGGAAATACATATACTGTTTATCGCTGATGTGCGTGCTGCGCCAATTTAAAAACTTGGTAAGTAAAGGCCTTGGTTTAACCACTTTTCAATTTGATGATTTAAGTTGCGAATTTATACAAATGAAACTAAACCGGCAAGTAGCTCAAAGTATTATCTTCGCTGAAAATCTATTTTCATGAAAATTATCAGTTATAATGTCAACGGTATCCGGGCAGCCATCAACAAAGGTTTTTTGGAGTGGCTTGCCGCCTCCAAGGCCGATATCGTTTGTTTACAAGAAATTAAAGCCATGCACGAACAAATTCCATTGTTAGACTTTGATGCTTTGGGTTATCATCACTTTTGGTATCCTGCTCAAAAGAAGGGTTATAGCGGCGTGGCTATTTTGTCGAAACAAATGCCTGACAACGTAGTTTATGGTATGGGGATGGAAGAATATGACCGGGAAGGCCGTTTTTTACGTGCAGATTTTGGCGACCTTAGCGTAGCCAGTATTTATCATCCATCGGGAAGTAGTGGCGACGAAAGACAAGCCTTTAAGATGCAGTGGCTTGCCGATTTTGAGCAATATATAGAAAAACTTAGACAGGAAAGGCCAAAGTTAGTGCTGTCAGGCGATTACAATATCTGTCACCAAGCCATTGACATCCACGATCCGGTGCGCAACGCTACGGTTTCCGGCTTTTTGCCCGAAGAGCGAGAATGGATGAGCGGCTTTTTCGCGAAAGGTTATGTTGATAGTTTCAGGGAGCTGAACAAACAGCCACATCAATACAGCTGGTGGAGCTATCGCGCCAATGCACGCGCCAACAACAAAGGATGGCGGATTGATTACCATGTGCTTACACAAAACCTAAAACCCAAACTCAAAGCAGTAGATATATTGCCAGAGATAAAACATTCAGACCATTGCCCGGTGGTGGTTGAGATGAGCTGAAATTCAAAGATTCAAAGATTCTGAATTCAAGGATTCAAAGATTCAAGGCAAGCCTACACGGCGCTCAATCTTTGAATCTTTGAATTTTTGAATGTCAAATGCAATCTCTACCCCTCCAAAACCACGAAGGCGTTGGCCATTTCTTTTACATGCGAAATGCTGAGGTGGATGTTTTTTATGCCCTGCTTTTCAATAAATTCCTTCACTTTGCCGTAAACGTGAATCACGGGTTTCCCAAGATCGTCGTTGATGACTTCTATTTCACAAAAGGCCATTCCGAAACGATAGCCGGTGCCAAGTGCCTTAAAAAAAGCTTCTTTAGCAGCAAAGCGTGCGGCATAATGCTGATACATACTGGCTTTGTCGTTAGCATAAGCCTGCTCGCGCTCCGTGAAAAGCTTGTCGCGCAAGGCTTCGCTATTGTTGAGATGGCGTTCCATGCGCCTCACTTCAATGATGTCGGTTCCAATTCCAAAAATCATGGTTAAAAGCTATAAATCACAAATGTACAGTATTTTCAAACGTTGCCAGCTTTGGGTCTGTTCCTGAATAATAAGTCTTCTCCAAACAACATAATCGTCACTTTTTATGAAAAATAGCGACCTTTGCACAAAATTTAAACGACATGCAGGTAGCAGCACTTGTTTCGGGCGGCGTTGACAGCAGCGTGACCATTCCTTTGCTCAAAGAAAAAGGCTATGATCCGGTTATTTTTTACATCAAAATAGGCATGGAAGACGATCCTTCATTTTCTGATTGCCCTTCGGATGAAGATATTGAGATAACGACTTTTATCGCTAAAAAATACGGCTGCAAGATGGAAATCGTTGATTTACAGAAAAATTATTGGGAAACTGTGGTGGCTTATACCATCGAAACAGTAAAAAAAGGACTCACACCCAATCCCGATGTGATGTGCAACAGACTGATAAAGTTTGGAGCTTTTGAGGCCGGGTACGGACATGAGTTTGACAAGATCAGCACAGGACATTATGCACGTGTTTTAGAAAAAGAAGGCAACTTTTATTTAGGAACAGCCATTGATCCGGTGAAAGATCAGACATATTTTTTAGGCCGGATTACCTATCCACAGCTCAGCAAACTGATGTTTCCGGTTGGCGATCTGCCTAAGGCAGAAGTGCGTCGCATAGCTGAAGAAATGCGGCTTCCGAGCGCACATCGTCCTGACAGCCAGGGGATTTGTTTTTTAGGAAAAATCAATTACAATGATTTTATCCGCCGCTATGCCGGCGAGAAAGAAGGCTTGATTGTAGAACTGGAAACCGGTAAAAGACTGGGCAGCCATAAAGGATTTTGGTTTCATACCATCGGCCAGCGCAAAGGATTAGGATTGAGTGGCGGCCCCTGGTTTGTAGTGGAAAAAGATATAGACGAGAATATCATTTACGTCTCAAACGGCTACGATCCGGTGAGCCAATACCGGGATCGCATTGATCTGGATGATGTGCAGCTTTTGCATCCCGATTTTAAGTTGGAAAACGAAATGCCAGTGCGCTTTAAAATCCGCCATCAGCCTGAGTTTAACACCGGAAAGATGCTGCATGACGATTTGGGCTGGTACATTCAATCCGATAAAGCCATTTCTGGTGTGGCACCCGGTCAGTTTGGTGTTTTATATCATCCCGAAAACCCGTACTGTCTGGGAAGCGGGATTATTTCGGAACGTTAGTTTACTAACTTTATTAAAATGGCAAAGGCAGCCAAAAGGCAGCCTTTACCAACGATCCGGTTTTTCTATTAAGCAATCATTATTGTCATAAGATGAAACAACTCTCCTTGAGTCTTTGATAAGAAAAACTAATACCCAAACACCTCACTGCAAACATCAGCAGGCAAATCAATGCCTACGTAGGTATATTCTTCAGCTGTCACAACCACTTCAGTTTCATACCATTGGTTGTCGTAGTAGATACCAACGATATAAGTGCCACCCATTTCAACACCCATAATTTCAGCATAACCGTTTTCCATTGCAACCGGGTTCCAATTCCAATTGCTTATCGGGCGGTACCAGGCACTGAAACTTGGACGGATAATCATATTGGGCTGGCTGGCGCAGTATGCTTCCACATCAATGGTAACCGTAGTTGTATTGCTTGTATTGTTAAGTATGTTTATTTGAAAGGGGCCACCGCCGCATAAATCATTAATCAGCGTAGGCTGCGAAGAAGGTGCGATTGTAATATTGGGATAACTGCTTTCGTTCCACACGATTTTCACTGGAACTCCACTTGGTGCATAACTGGTATAAACAGGTTGGCCCGGACAAACCCACATATAAATACTCATCAGGTAAGCGTTATCACTTTGGCGATACATAGTGCCTGCTATTACGTAGCAACCCGAAATTGGGTTATCGGCAACAAACTGGAAAGCAGCACCCTGATAGCAGAAATCACCATAAAACCAATCGAAATTATAATAAGAAAGGTGTGTGAGTTCAAAGTCGGCAATGAGCTGACCATCAATATTCTGCATGGTAGAAACGCCTTCTTCTTTCCATTCTCCGGTATTTTCGTTATAGCTCCAAACCGGTACTATATCTCCGGCGGCAACAGCTCCATTTGTTTCTGGATTATACGTTTCAGGACTTACCACAGCTTCCATCCTTACCGTTCCCTCCTCAAAAGTAGCGGCATGGCGGCCACTGGCATCCGTAATTTCTATGGCCAAAAAGCCAGCCGAATAAAACATGCCATCGGCAACACTTCCATCGGTTCTGGTAACGGTAGGCATCAGCCCTCCCGGAAATGCTGCGAGAGCTTCATCGCTGGTGTTGTCGAAATGCACTACATCCACATTTATGCTTCCGGAAAGCGGGTTTCCTTCCGAATCACGCAACACAATACCATTAGGAATTTCGATTTTTGCTTTTCCTGTAGGTGTGCTCACCGTGGCCGGATTCTGAATACGTCCGTCGATAGCAGTTGTTACGCCAGTTTCCCTGTTTACTGTAACGCCCTGTGGCGGATTATCGAGCCTAACCATATTGATTCTATACTGGTTACGTCCTTCTGACACTACTGTAATTTTTTGGCTTGTAGATAGATAACCCGATAAATCTGTTACAATATTAAAAACTATTGGCCTGGTTTCAGAAGGTGTAAAGGCTGCCTCTGGAATTAGCGCCAGACCAAGCATGCCGCGTTGCGAATAATAGAGCATGTCGTTGTTTTGTACACCAGTAATATCCATCACCCCGTCTTTATCGAGTCCGGTAATTTTTACTTTGACAGAAGCATCACCATCACGGCCTATCAGCTCACCGGTAGCGGCATCATAAAGCTGGACATCAATGGTAGTTTCTATTAAATTGTAATCAATAATCAGTTTTGCACCTTCGGTAACGTTTTCGAGCTTATTGCAAGAGCTGATAAAAAACAAGCTAAAAAACAGTAAGCTACTTCCAATGACAAATAAGACATTTTTAATTTTTTTCATGGCTGTAAAGAATTGGTTTTCATGTTATAGTAATCGAAATGAAAGCTGAAAATTCAGCATGGGATAGATAGTAAAACCTGAGAGGTTGTCCTCAAGAATCTGTCGTTGTTCTTCAGAACCTGTTGGCTCCAACATTCCTGTAGCACCCAACTCAACCTTAGGACTTCCGTGAAAAGCAGCTCCCACCTCAAAGGCAAAAGAAAAAATATTGTTTTTTGATAATGAACGCCCTAAGCCAATGCCGGCGTAAGGTGTAAGCGATGAGCCAGGTTTTATCTTAAGATTTACACTTCCAATTTTTTCGGGAGACACTTCCATTGAGCCAACTGTCATCGACTTGGTGAAAAATCCGTCGAGGCCAATTTCATTCATGTTGTACAAAATTCCACCGGAAACGAAAAACACCCTTGCCAACTGATAATTCGCAAGCAAAGAAAAACTGCTCAGATGTGATTCGGCACTGCCGTTTACCTCAACATTTTTGTCCCTGTAGTGATAGGTATAATCCATATAGGTTCCTCCCAACCTAAGATGTAACTTAGGAGTGACCGCTGCAATAATTTCGACTCCAGGTCCAAATGTGCTCATTTTTATTCCGATTCCCATTCCGAACCGGCTGTTATCAATGGTTTCTTCTGATTCGTACTGTGAATCATCATATAATTCCTGAGCCTTCAAAAAATGACAGAAACCTAACAAGATAAAACCTGTTAAAAGGTAAGGCAGAAAATTTTTCATAGCTGTAATAGTTGGTTGTGGACTACAAATACTTTACAAAGTTACATTATGTTGGCATACAAATCAATATCAAGAAAAAAAATATTGAAAAAAATAATTTTCCCCACAGCTTTGGCGTTTAGTGCAGCCTTCAAATAGGGTAAAACTTGTTTATCTAAACAATTTATTTACTTTTATGCGTGCGAACAACGCTTTTTTATGCTTAAAACAGTACATATTTTTTTAAAAATCATCTTTTTTGCAGTTGTTTTATCGCTTTGGTCTTGTGCTTCTGATACAAATAGAAAGGCCGCTTCAGCGAAAAAAGATAAAAAAGAACAAGCCGACAAATTGCAGCAAATCATCAACCGCCGCAAGCTTGTTGCCCTTACCGATTACAACTCGATAAACTACTATATTTATCGGGGTGAACCGATGGGCTATCAATATGAGATGCTTGAGAAGTTTACCAAGTACTTAGGCATACAGCTTGAGCTACGCATCGAAGAAAATCTGGAAAAAGGTTTTAAACTTTTAGAAAAAGGTGATGTGGATGTAATTGCAATGGGTCTTACTGTTACAGGAAAACGCAAAAGTCAGTTTGATTTTACCGATCCATTAATTATTACCCGGCAAGTATTGGTGCAGCGCATGCCCAAGGGCTGGCAAAAAATGTCAACGCGCGATCAGATTGAGCGCCAACTTCTGCGCTCAAGCCTTGAACTAGCCGGAAAAACTATCCATGTTGAAGCCGGCAGTATTTTTAAAAAACGGCTGGAAACCCTGATGGATGAAATCGCTGACACCATATATATTATAGAAGACGAACGCGAGGTGGAAGACTTAATTGCTGCCGTTGCCAATGGTGAAATTGATTATACCGTTGCAGATGAGCATATTGCATTGATTAATGAGCAAGTTTATCCCGGAATTGACACCAAAATGCCAATCAGTTTCCCGCAAAAGCTGGCCTGGGCTTTAAAGAAAGAAGAAGATAAAGCCCTTTTGAACGAGATAAATCTCTGGCTGAATACTTTCAACGACACTTTTGAAGCTCGAGTGATTTATAATAAATATTTCAAAAACAGCAGGGTACGCTATTTGGCAAAAAGCGAATACACCTCTTTCAACGAAGGACATTTGTCGGCCTACGACGAAACCATTAAACAAGTAGCAGCCGAAATAAACTGGGATTGGCGCTTGCTGGCTTCCTTAATTTATCAGGAATCTGAATTCAAGCCGGATGTTGTCAGCTGGGCTGGCGCTTATGGACTTATGCAGCTGATGCCTGTGGTAATGGAGCAATTTGGGATAGACTCAACAGCAAGCCCCGAAGAACAAATTCGTATTGGCGGGAAATTTATTCAATACTTAGATCGACAAATTCCGGCCAGTGTGACAGATTCAAGCGAACGAATAAAATTTATTTTGGCCTCCTACAATGCTGGTGTAGGCCATGTTTTAGACGCTCGCCGTTTAGCCAAAAAATACAAGAAAAACCCCAATGTATGGACAGATGAAACCGACTTTTTTATGCTTAATAAATCAAAACCGGCCTTTTATCACGATTCAGTGGTGTATTATGGCTATGCCCGAGGTGAAGAAACCTACGCATTTGTTGAGCAAATTATTGATCGCTACGACCACTACCGAAATTTAATTGTGGAATAAGATTCAAAAAGTTAATGACTCAATGATTCAAAGCGTGCTGGTGCGGACATGCAATCCGTTTCCGGAACACCCTTTTGCGTGTTAAATACCCAGCTCGGAATAGCCTGTGACTATGTCGCACAGATTTTGTTGTTTTACAAACCTGAATAGTCTTTTAAGAAAAACCTGGTATTTTTTTAAGAACACCTCTAATTCAGACCAGCATATTACAAGCCCATTTCGCGGCTAATTTGCGCTGTCCATTGTTTGATACGCTCAGGCGTAAGGTCTTTCTGGAAGTCTTCATCTAATGCCAAGCCAAAGAATTTCCCATCTGCCACACCTTCCGAATCGGTAAAGCTATAACCTTCAGTAGGCCAATAACCTACAATAGTTCCTTTGCGCTTTTCTACCTCTTTTTTCAAATATCCCAGTGCATCCACATAGTGTTCCGGATAAAGCACCTGGTTTCCAAGACCATAGAATGCGAATTTTTTCCCTTCAAAGGATGTATTTTCTAAATTCACAAAAAAGTCATTCCAATAATTGTCGCCCTGCGTGTCGCGCCAAATTTCAGCACCAACAGTAGCAATACCAAAAATAAAGTTGTCAAACTCATCAAATCTATGGTAGTCAAAGCTGGCTAAATCAGCCATTTCAAGTTTCTCAGCACCTAATTCTGCATAAATTTGTTGTGCAGCTTTCTCTACATTACCACCAGTGGCCCAGTATAATAAAATGCTTTTACTCATGTTATTTATTTTTTGCAATCGTTTTCAGCGGTAAAATTAAAACTATTTGCTACTTCTACCTGCGATTCTTCTATTTTAGAACGTATATAAATAATGGTCATCAATGATTTAGCTGTTCTTAGGCATTTTCTGCCAAATAATAAGCGCAAATTTCAGCTATTGTGTCTTCTACAGGTCTGAATTGAAAGCCTGTTGCCTGCTTTAGTTTTGTGACCGGATAAAAATGTTTGTTCTTCGCTGATCGCGCTGTTTCAAGCGTTACCAAGGCCTTTTTTCCGGTTAGCAATTGTTTGACGAAATAAAATCGCCAGGCCAAAGCACCCATCCAGGGCCGTGCATAAATACTTGGTGCATCAACATTTAAGCCTGCTGCAATCTGTTTAAAAAGAGCTTCATAGCTGATATCAGCAGCCGAAACAATAAAGCGTTCCCCTGCATTTTCTAACGTCATAAGCAGCAACATGGCATCCACTACATCTTTCACATCAACAAAACCATTGATGCCTTTGGTATAAAACTTCAAACCATCGGCTACTGTTTTAAAAAGTGCTGCACTTCCATCATCCCAGTTTCCGGCGCCCAGAACAATAGAAGGGTTTACAATAACAGCTTCCAGTCCTTCGGCAATGCCGCGCCAAACTTCCCTTTCGGCACCATATTTAGAAACGGCATAAGCTGAATTATTGCCAGAAGCCTTCCAAGCCGATTTTTCAGATACAGGTTTTCCAGCCTCAGCACGTCCTAAGGCAGCCACAGAACTGACATGGCAGAATTTCTTTATCCCACAATACAGGGCAGCGTTTACCAAATTTGCCGTTCCTTGAATATTGGTGTATTGCATATCTTTCTGTTCAGCAGGCCTAAAGGAAACCGTTGCAGCACAGTGATATACAAAATCTACCCCGGCAAGGGCCGCTTCAAGACTGCCATAGTCACTCAGTTCGCCCTCTACCCAGGTTATTTTTTCAAAAGCCGTTTTTGGATCTTCAAAGCTGCGCGCCAGCACCCGTTTCACCAGCGAAAGATCAGACTGCGGCCTGCGCAATGCCTTCACCTCTGCACCTTCGCTTAATAGCTTGACCACCAAATGCGATCCTACTAAACCCGTAGCTCCCGTAACAAAATTCATCCAACAAAAGTACGCAAGAGTTTTTAATAAGGCCTTATAAAAATACGCAAGACCCAGCCGAGCTATGATCTCACGATTTGTTGAAAAGCCTATCTTTGCGGCGAAAAAAATTAACCGATATGATGCACAAAAATTTTGTAGAAGAATTGCGTTGGAGAGGCATGATTCACGACCTAACACCCGGCACCGAAGAACAGCTTTCAAATGAAATGACAACCGCTTACGTGGGTATCGATCCAACTGCCGACTCTTTACATATCGGTCATTTGGTAGGTATTATGATGCTAAAACACCTGCAAATGGCGGGTCACAGACCGCTGGCGCTTATCGGAGGTGCTACCGGAATGATTGGCGATCCTTCCGGAAAATCGCAGGAAAGAAACCTGCTCGACGAAGCTACCCTGCGCCACAACCAGGAATGCCTCAAGCTGCAATTGGCTAAATTCCTGGATTTTAAAACCGAAGCCCCTAACAAAGCTGCTTTGGTAAATAATTACGACTGGATGAAATCTTTCAGCTTCCTGGATTTTATCCGTGAAATTGGCAAGCATATCACCGTAAATTATATGATGTCTAAAGACTCCGTAAAAAAGCGCCTCACAGCAGAAAATGCCACCGGAATGTCGTTTACCGAGTTTACCTACCAGCTGGTTCAGGGCTATGATTTTCTGCATTTGCACCAGCACGAAAACTGCAAGCTACAAATGGGTGGCTCTGACCAATGGGGCAATATCACCACTGGCACAGAACTGATACGCAGAAAGTTAGGCTCAGAAGCCAAAGCCTTTGCCCTCACCTGCCCACTTATTACCAAGGCCGATGGCGGTAAGTTTGGCAAAACCGAAAGCGGTAATATTTGGCTCGACCCCGAGAAAACTACGCCTTATGCTTTTTACCAATTCTGGCTCAACTGTTCCGATGAGGATGCCGCAAAGTATATAAAAATATTTACGCTGATGACGCGCCAGGAAATAGAAAAGCTGGAGCAAGAACACCAGCAAGCACCCCATCAGCGGCAGCTACAAAAAGCTTTGGCACAAGAAATTACAATTCGAGTACATGGTGAAGAAGCACTGCAACTGGCCGAAGAAGCCAGCCAGATTCTGTTTGGCAAAGGCACCACTGATGCCCTGCGCAAACTGGATGAAAAAACCTTATTGAGCGTTTTTGAGGGCGTTCCCTCCGTTGAGATAAGCCGCGATATTATTACGGAAACAGCAGATATTATTGAGTTTTTAACCACACACACCGCCATCTTTCCATCCAAAGGCGAGGCACGTCGCATGCTTAAAGATAATGGCGTGAGCCTTAACAAAGAAAAAGTGAAAGACGACCTGCAAGTAGGAACAGCCGACCTACTCAATAACAAGTATATACTGGTTCAAAAAGGCAAAAAAAACTATTATTTGGTGCGTGTAGTTTAAACGCAAGCACTGTTTTTGGGTAATAAAATCTTGCGCCAAGTCATAACTGTATTACAAAGGTTTTGATTTTACTAATCAATACTTTGTGGCACTTAATTCCGATAGCTATCGGAATGGGGACACTTCGGCAGGCTTAGTGGCATTTCTTAACTTCTCGGAGTAAGTATATTATTTTCTGGGGTAAGTAAAATAAACCTGGTGCTTCCGGCTTCAATTGATTTTGATGTAAAAAAGTTTAGTGGTATGCTCGTCAACTAATAAAATCAAAAAGCCATCCTAAATAAAATTTATATACTTTTGAGCCTTAATCATTCACTAACACCTTTTATTAAATGAAAAAGAATTTTATCATACTGCTTAGTTCCTTGGTAATCATACTTGTTGCAGGCATGCAATGGGTAATCAGCGACGACAGCAAAACAGAACGCGAACGTCGCAATATGGTTGACACCCGCGTTGACAACAACGGATACTATAAGCGTTTGGCTGCAAAAGGTTTATATACCTTAAATCCGGAAATGCGCACTGCCGAAGCGATTTTTACCGGCAGTAAAATTACAGCCTATTCTGTACTTACCGATGACTCACCTGATGTACCGGTAACAACACAAAACTCTACTCAGTCAGAAAACTCAATCTTTATTGACCCTAACAATCCTGACGTAGTTTTACAATCCAACAACTCCACCCAAAATCCCGTGGGATCGCTTTATGGCGCCAACGACTTTTACTCCTTTGATTATGGCGAAACCTGGCATGGCAAAATACAAGGTGTTTCTGGTGGCAATAGCGGCGACCCGGCCACTGCCATCGGCCTCAACGGTCGCTGGTATGTAAACTATATTTCAAATCCAGGCGGGCAAGGTGTAGCTTATTCCGATGACCAAGGCGCAAACTGGACGGCACGCACTATCGCGCCAAACCCGGGCTCGCTGGCCGACAAAAATCATTTCTGGATCGACAACAGTCTCACCTCCACCTACGAAGGAAATCTCTATAACGTTTGGACAGACTTTGGTGGCTCCTACGATTCTGAAATCGTTGTTTCTTATTCATCAGATGATGGAGATACCTGGACACCAAGAGTACCTATCAGCAATGCTGTAAATGCAGGAAGCCATAACCAGGGCGTAAACCTAAACACAGGCCCTAATGGCGAAGTATATGCTGTATGGGCAATTTATGATGGGTGGCCAACGGACGAAAAAGCACTTGGATTTGCCCGTTCATTCGATGGTGGCGAAACCTGGGAAGATGCCACCCGCATCATTGACAATCTACGCGGAATCCGTACTACCGAAACCAGCAAAAACCACCGCGTAAACAGCTTTCCGGTGATGTCTGTTGATATCTCAGGCGGCCCGAATAACGGAAATATATACGTGGTTTGGACAAATATCGGTATTCCTGGTGTCAATCAAAACGAAAGTATTGACGTCTACATGATAAAATCTACCGATCAGGGAAATACTTGGTCTACTCCCACCCGTGTAAACCAAGATCCTTATGGCGAAGGCAAAGAGCATTATTTCCCTTGGATTAGCTGCGATCCAGAAAACGGTATCCTGAGCGTTGTGTTCTACGACGACAGAAATGTAAATAGTAACCAATGCGAAACATTTTGTGCCAACAGCTTTGACGGTGGCGAAACCTGGGAAGATTTCAAAGTTTCTGACGTAGCTTTCACGCCCTCTCCTATTCCCGGTTTGGCCGGTGGCTATATGGGCGATTATCTCGGCATCTCGGCACGCGGCGGAAAAGTATATCCCGTTTGGGCTGATAACCGACTGGGTTATATGATGACTTATACTTCACCTTACGAAACAAACGCCCTAAGCAGACCTTTCGATTTAGTTGCTGAAACACCTTTTGAAACCGGCGAAACAGCTCTGGAGTGGCAATACGAGGCAGAAGCCGGCTTTATCCATTTTAATATTTACCGAAACAACGAGCTGATTGGCACTACCGAAGATCTAAATTATGCCGATCAATTGCCTGATTATGGTGTCTTTACTTATGGCGTAACGGCTGCCTACACCGATGATGGCGAAAGCGGTGCTGCCCGTGCCACCGTGCAGTGGGGCGACGCGCGCATCAGCGTTGATCCTGCAAGCGTTTTTCAGATTTTACAACCTGGAGCAACGGCTACTCAGCAGCTTGTTATCAGCAATGTTGGTCAACTTGATATGAACTACAGTGTTAGCTCTGAGGTGATTGGTCTGCCACGCGAAATAACCGATTATTGTGCTGCTTCCGGTGGCGGTGATGAGTATATTTCAAAGGTTGAATTTGGTGATATCAACAATGTCTCAGGCGAAGACGGTTATGCCGATTACACCGAAACCATGTCAACAGAAGTGCGCACAGGCGAGCCTATGCAGCTAACTGTAACTAACGGGAAACCATACAGCAGTGACCAATGTGGCGTTTGGATTGACTGGGATCAAAACGGTGTTTTTGATGATGATCCAATTATTGTTTCAGGCTCACCCGGAAACGGCCCATATTCTGCCATGATTGAGCCTCCCGTTGGATCAGTTCCAGGCGAAACCCGCATGCGTATTAGAATAACTTATACTGGTGAAGTATCGCCTTGTGGAACAACATCTTACGGTGAAGTAGAAGATTATACCCTCAACGTGATTAGCTGGATGAACTACGCTCCGAATAATGGTACTATTGTAGCCGGACAATCAGATACAATCACTATTGGCTTTAACGCACAGGACGTTGAGTTGGGCGATTATTACGCACAACTGAAAATCTCAAATAACGACCCCGATAATCCTTTACTCGAAGTGCCAATACACTTGAAAGTAGCTGACATCATGGTTATTTCAGAGGCTAATCCAGCTGAAATCTGCGCAGGCGAAAGCAGCACTCTTTTCGTGGAAGCAACAGGACAAGGAGAAACCTTTAGCTATCTTTGGACAACAGCCACAGGCGAGGTAATCTCCGAAACTCAGGAAGCAACAGTTAGCCCAGCCGAAACCAGTATCTATCTGCCTTTCGCTATCATCGAAAATGATACGATTGCAGGCGATCCGGTAACTGTGGTAGTTTATGCACTTCCACAACCCAACTTGGGCGAGGATCAGTTTGCTTGCGGAACGGACCTCATCAGCCTGGATGCCAATACCGAAGGAGCCAGCTTTGAATGGTCAAACGGCGCAACGACTTCAAACATTGAAGCCTCTGCCGAGGATTTTGGTTTTGGCACACATGAAATCTGGGTGAAAGTAACCTCAGAAAATGGCTGCGAAAACGCCGATACCGTAATGGTAACTTTTGGCGAAATTCCAGCAGTAAACCTGGGTGCAGATCAGCAGCTTTGCAAAGACGCTTCCATTAGCCTTGATGCGACTGTTGATGGTGCTACCTATCTTTGGTCAACAGGCCAAACAACGGCTAATGTTACTTATGAAGGTGCTGAGCTTGGCGTTGGAACACACGAAATTTGGGTAGAAGTTACATCAGCTTTAGGCTGCGTAAATAGCGATACGCTTCAAGTTACTGTAAATGATGTTCCACCAACTGTTTCGCTGGGCGAAAACAAGGTTTTTTGTGGCAGCGAACAATATACACTAGATGCTGCTAATGAAGGCTATACCTACAATTGGTCGAATGGTGAAAGCACACAGACTATTGTTGTTGACACCACTGGATTCGGCTATGGAACACAAACTGTTTGGGTTGAACTTATCAGTGAAAATAACTGCATAAGTCGCTCCGACGAAGTGTTGATTGAGTTTATCAACTGCACCGGAATCAACGAAGCAACAGCTATCAAGCTGGCTGTTTATCCCAATCCGGGTGATGGTGTATTCTACCTTGATATGCAATCAATGGATAAACAAAAAGTACAGCTCAATGTGTTTGATGCACAAGGCGTTAATGTTTATTCAACTACAGAATTGCAAACCAATGACGGCAAATGGAAACTGGAACTAAGTCACTTACCTGCCGGTGTTTATCACTTAATCATTGATGGAAAATCGCGCGTTGACCGTAAATTGATTATTAGATAGTCTTTGTAATCAGCAACAGACATAAAAACGGTATTGTAAGAAACTTACAATACCGTTTTTTTATGCTGAAAGAACAGCGTTTTTTCAATTCCGGAAATCTGGGACTAAAGTGATCCATAATAACGGGGATTATTACGAAGTAGAGCGTAAATGCCGCGCCGGAAAAAAATCACAATCCTTAGTGAACTCCCCTGCTAAGTACCGATCCAAATCATTGACCCTTCTTACCTTCAGCAGGTAAATCTACTTGTAGCAGAAAGGCCTTTCTGCGGTTAGCAAGCAGGTCTTTGAATCTTTGAACCTGCCTTCCTGCGGTCCTGTCTGACGGCCAGGCAGGCAGCAGGCAGGTCATCGAATCTTTGAATCTTGAATCCCCTACTGTTTTCCCGTAGTTTAGCTATCTTTGCCGAAATTTTTTGACTATGAGCATGATTTTGAGTGAGCAGGAACAGCAGCGTCGGCAATCACTGGCCGAAATTTATAAAATGGGCATCAATCCCTATCCACCAGAAGCCTTTGAGGTAAGCACTTCTACCGAGAAAATTCTGGATAATTTTGAGCAAAATCCAGAACAGTTCAAGCAGGTGAGCATTGCTGGACGCATTATGAGCCGCCGGATTATGGGCGCAGCTTCATTTGTAGAGCTTCAAGACAGTGCAGGACGCATTCAGCTGTATATAAAACGTGACGATTTATGCCCCGACGAGGATAAAAGTTTTTATAATATCATATTCAAACGTCACCTCGATATTGGCGATATTATTGGCGTAGAGGGTTTTGTGTTTATCACACAGATGGGCGAAATTACAATTCACGTAACTTCACTTAAAATATTGAGCAAATCGCTGCGGCCACTTCCTATCGTAAAGGAAAAAGACGGTGTGCTGTACGACGCCTTCACCGATCCGGAGCAGCGTTACCGCATGCGCTATGTGGATTTGATCGTGAATGAAACCGTTAAAGACACTTTTGTGAAACGCACCAAAGTGATCAATAGCATGCGCAACTTTTTCAATAAGTTTGATTACTTAGAAGTTGAAACACCCATTTTACAACCTATTCCGGGAGGTGCTGCTGCCAGGCCGTTTATCACCCATCACAATGCGTTAGATATGCCACTTTATTTGCGCATTGCCAATGAGCTTTACCTGAAACGCCTTATCGTAGGAGGTTTTGATGGCGTATATGAGTTTGCTAAAGACTTCCGTAACGAAGGCATGGACCGCACACATAACCCTGAGTTTACTGTTTTGGAAATTTATGTGGCTTACAAAGATTACCGCTGGATGATGGATTTCACCGAAACGATGGTTAAGCATGTGGTGGCCGAAACTATCAACAAAAAAACCGTGAAAGTAGGCGAACGCGAAATCAATTTTGAGCCAGTTTTTGCGCGTGTTCCCATACTCGAAGCTATTAAAATACATACTGGTTTTGATGTACTGGGAATGGACGAAGTTGCCTTGCGCGATGTGTGCAAAAAGTTGAATATCGACGTGGACGAAAGTATGGGCAAAGGAAAACTAATCGACGAAATTTTTGGTGAAAAATGTGAGTCACATTATATTCAGCCCACTTTCATCACTGATTATCCTGTTGAAATGTCGCCACTTACCAAACGCCACCGCGATAACCCAGATCTTACCGAACGCTTTGAATTGTTTATCAATGGCAAAGAAATTGCCAACGCATACACCGAACTTAATGACCCAATTGATCAACGGAAGCGCTTTGAAGAACAGATGCAGCTTTCCGAGCGTGGCGATGACGAAGCCATGTTTATTGATCAGGACTTTTTGCGTGCACTAGAATATGGCATGCCTCCTACTTCTGGCATGGGAATTGGCATCGACCGCTTGGTGATGCTGCTCACAGGCCAAACAAGCATTCAGGAAGTGTTATTTTTCCCACAGATGCGGCCGGAAAAAGCACAAAAGCAACTTGAAGTTAAAGATTTATTAAAATACACTATTCCGCAAGCCTGGGCTGAGCTGATTTTGGAAGCAGGCTATCATAATCTGGAAGCCATACGCGAGGAAAAAGCCACTGCACTGCTCCAAAAGCTGAATGGGTTGCGTAAAAAAAATAAACTATCTATCGACGCCCTCCAACTTGAAGAAGTAGAAAGTTGGATAGCCAGCTTAAATAAATAAAGAAAAAACAAAGGGGTTATAAACAATAAACTGTTTATAACCCCTTAATTTTTCATCGATTAAGACTAAAGTTTTTCTTTAATTTAGCCAGCTAAGCACCATAATAACCACCCTATTGAATTCAACACACCAGAAACCATGAAAGAAGTGTACACCAAACTATCGCATCTGGTATTGATATTTTTTGTAACTGCTTTGATATCAAACTATTCAATTGCTCAAACAACTTATTCCAAACAATCAGCTAAGCCAGAATCGCGCCCCAAAAAATCTTCGGAAACTACGCCCTCCTATAGCGGCTCTTCACCCAATGCCCTGCGATTGTCTGTCAGCTTCGGGCCTACATTATTTTTTGGTGACGTAAAACAGTACAAGTATTACCCTGTAAGCAATTACGAAAACGAATGGAAGTTTGGCGGCTCGCTGATGCTTGAATACCAGATAGGCCCTATTTTCAGCCTACGCGGACAAGCGTTATATTCTGAGCTGGCAGGTACCAGGCGCGAATGGAAAAAATATTTTAACTCCGAATTGATTGAATTTAACCTCAATACAGCCATAAACCTCAACAACCTGATTGGTGGTTATCGTGCCGATCGGCCTTGGAATATCAACCTGGTTGTTGGTGTAGGCTTACTTAATTATAACACAACCGTTTACGAGCTGGGCTCAAATAAAATACTCGCCAAAAGAGGTTTTGGAAACGGAACTGGTATTGATGGCCGAACACTTGAAGGCGTATTGATGGGTGGAATTGGCTTCGATTACCACTTCAATAAAAACTGGTCGTTACGGATTGAAACCGCTAACAGGGCACTTAATTCTGATCTGCTCGACAATCATGCCAATGGCTTTAAATATGACGTCTATAACCACACTTCCATTGGTTTTTCTTATACTTTTAAAAGTACCGGAAAAAATATTAGGATGGTACCCGAAGCAGAATCTGACCTACAGGTCGTCGAACCTGATGCACTTATACCTGTTGAACCCACTGATAAAAGTGATTCTGAAGGCTTTAACCGTGTTATTGATGTACTCGAGCTGCAACCCAAAGCTGAACCGGAAAAAATTGTTGAAGAAGTTATTGTGAAAGAAACTCCCACACCAAAGCCTGTTTATACCGGCACTGAATACAGGGTACAAATACGGGCGCGATACGGGCGTCAAATTTCTAAACAGGAATTGGCAAAAAACTATAATTTGCCTGCCGCAGAAATCATGGAAAACACCTATAACGGGTATTATATATACACGATAGGCTCGTACAGCAATTATGATCAGGCTGCCCAACGCAGAAATACAATTCGCTCAACACATGGGGTGTATGATGCCTTTATAGTAGCTTTCCGCAATGGCGAGAGGTTGAGTAAACTACCTTAATTAACAGTTTAACTTTAATAAAAACACCTGGCCAACGCCTGATTACCAGCAGTAGTCTACTAAAAACATAAACTCAAAATACTGATTAGCAATAGTCTATGTCTTTTGTTGTAAAATAATAATATTTCTGTGTATATTTGACTTTTCAACAGCAATACCAAAAAGCACTTTCTAAACGATGAAAAAAAACGACTTTGACTACGACGAAAAGACAGATGATTTGCCTACTAAGGTAAAAGTCTGGCTTGTTATTCTTGCTTTGATTGCCGCTGTCTATCTGAGTCAGATTTTGGTATAAAAAAGTCGTGCTGCTTCTTGAGCTGCTTCACTTGTATTCAGGATACAACATTCAGGCGAATTCTGATGAGTCGCAGCCCGAATGAGTTGGAAAAATAATAATCTACTGCTTTATCACCTTAATTATTTGCTGCTGCTTCCCATCAGTTATCTTCAAGAAATAAACGCCTTTCGCCAACTTTCCAGCTATTTGCAGCTGATGTTCGCCCGCCTCAAAAGCACTCACCGAAACAAATTCAACGATTCTTCCGCTCAAATCAGTTAGTACAATTTGCAGCTTTTCTGACTGTGGCAAATTTAGCCTGATGTTCAACTGCTGATCAAAAGGATTGGGGTAAACCCGAGCTTCAAGATTTCTATCTTCTGAAATACTACTAACCAAGCTTTTTCTAATTTTAGCCGGCACCGTATAATCACCAATATCTGTGGCAATCTCAATATTTGCATACATATACTCCTCTGGATCCATTTGCAGTATTACCCCTACAAAAACTGTTATTTCAATGCTTTCGCCAGGTTCAATTACAAAAGGCAATTCGGGTAGTTCATAAAAATCAAAATACCACACATCATCAAATCCCATTTCTGTAACCGTAATTGGATCTGCTGTTTCATTTTTAAGGATCAGGTAATCTTCATAATCATCGATAAAATAGAGCGTATCCGGCAATATCGTTAGCTCCGTAATTTGCTGTTCTTCAACCATAAACTGATGCGGATCAAAAGCACCGGTATAAGGCTGCATCAGGCGGCGGCCAGTTTCGTCCTTAGCAAAAACGTAATAATCTACCGTATCTCCTCCTTCGTAACCTTTAATATAAGCCACAAATTCATCTTCCTCAGCACTTGCTGCAAAAGTAGTGGTTTGATAAGCCGCACCGTTAATGCTGTAATACACCAATAGGGAATCGTTTACTAAATCCTCACCCGAATAGGCAATTATTTTGCTGCTAATAGCCAACGAATCTTTGTAACTTACTGTGCCATAAAGTGGTCTGTGATCAATAAACAGCATTTCTAAATCAGCGATTCCTCTTGTGCGACAGTGCAAGGCATCGGTATTGTACCAGCTATTCCAAGTAATTCCAACAATTTCGTAGCCCGGCATCGCTTCTTCATACACGGCCATGGCTTCGTCATCGTATTGGCTTCCGGTAAGCGGAACCAGCACTTTATTATTAACTATCGTTGAATTGCTGTAAGGCGTGGCTGGATTTCCGCCGGGCGTAAAAACCCTGTAAACCTTGTATGGATAACCATAAGCAGAAGGCGTTGTCGCAAAATAATTGGCCACAGCTTCATATTCTTCATAGCGGTAATCCGATTCGGGTACTTGACCAATCAGTATTTTATCTGGAGCAAGATATTTTCCCCAGCAGTCGATATGCTTGATATAATCGTCTAACGGGTCAACAGTTACATCGTAGCGCGTTATGCCAAGATAGCTTTCTACTTTGTCAGAAACCTGTTGGGGTGTCATATTATTTTCGTCATAAACCAAATCCGTAGAAGCTGCCATACCACGCCCATCAACCATCATATTTCCACCTGTATGGACTAAATTCATGCCATACAAATTCACACCTAACTCCTCCGCGACGGCTTGCGGCACATTGTTATCATTGGGTCGAGGTCGATCATACGGAAAGTCAACAATACCGGGCTGCTTATTGCCATCAAAAACAAACCAAGGACCATAATCGCGTGTCCAATGGCTGTCGCTGGGCGCAATAATAAAACTACAATTGTCCGTATTCACACCATTTTGGGTGTAAAGATTCAGCACCTGATTGGCTTGCGAGGTGCTGCTAACCAAGGTTGTCACGTTGATATCTTCTGCCATTTCAACGATCAGCGAATACGGAATCCCCAAAGGATATCGAATCAAAACGGATTGCATGGGTTCAAACTCAGCCACCATACGGGGATTTTCAGGAGGGTCAGTTTCTGTAAAATTAAGGCTGTTAGTAACCGGTGTGGCCATTTCTTCTGCGGAAAGGTAGTGCAGCTTACGCCAGTCGGCAGGCAGTTTTTCCTGTGAGAAAACTACCTGAATATTCATCAAAACGAGGGCAATAATGCTAAGATGTATAAAACGTTTCATCGATTAAGTGAAGGTTTGTGAGTATTCTTTCGAGAGCCAAAGTTAAACATATAGCCAATTCAAGGGGGTTTTTATTGTAAAAAATGTCTGAAATCTCAAGTTAGAAAAGTTTGGCTTTACATAGAAACCAAAAAAAACCGCATTAATAGGGTAAAATATAGTACCCGGAAGTAGAAACTTTAGAAGAAATAATTCATGTATCTTTGCCCCTGCACATATCAAAATTTTGAAACTATGAATTTAAGTATATTATTAGCAATGCCAGGAGGCTGGGAGATTGCGATAATCGTGATGATTATTTTATTGCTTTTTGGCGGTAAAAAAATTCCGGAACTGATGCGCGGATTAGGCAGAGGCGTAAAAGAGTTTAAAGACGGCATTGGTGGCGAAGGTGAAGAAAAGAAATCAAAATCTGAGAAAGAAATCAAATAATTCTGTTTTCATTCCTTATTTCACCATACTATAAGGAAACTTACTGCGTTTGTCATCCAGCTGACTTATTAACCTTTAACTGTTGGTTACTATCAGTTATTCATGGCTTTATCATTTTTTTATCCTTTATTTTTGCATCAATAATTAATAATTTTTAGTTTATGAAGCGCAATATTATTGCTGTTCTACTACTCAACTTTTTCTTATTGTCCGGCGTTTTATTCGCCCAGTCAGAAATAGAAGAACTTCTTCAAGACTCTACATTCGCAGTAGCTGACAGCAGTTTTTTCAATGCTGACAGCTTGATAATGACCGAGACTGAAATCAACGCGCAAAATAGCGGTGAAGCTATTGTAGAGGATTCTCCCATTCTTAAAATGCTCGACAGCCTATATAGAATTCGTTATTTTAGTGACAGCATACTTACAACAGATTCATCAATCCTGAACCAATATGGCTACGCGGCCAATGATGTCCCGCAATTTGCTGACAGCATTTACAGCAAGCGCATCGCTGATCTGAACCGTGAGACACCCATTGATCTAACTTATAACAAACACGTAAAATCATTTATCGAGCTGTATGCCAACCGCAAACGTGAGCTAACCAGCCGCGTTTTGGGACTGTCATATGTATATTATCCGATGTTTGAAGAGTTGCTCGACCGCTACGATATTCCATTGGAAATGAAACACTTAGCCGTTGTTGAATCGGCTTTAAACCCCACTGCCGGATCACATATGGGCGCTAAAGGACTGTGGCAGTTTATGTATGGCACCGGCAAGGTTTACGACCTCAAAGTAACCTCATTGGTTGACGACCGCTACGATCCGTACAAATCTACCGAAGCGGCCTGTCAGCATATGCTCGATCTGCACGCTATATACGGCGACTGGCTTTTGGTGCTTGCCGCCTATAATTCAGGTGCAGGCAACGTCAACCGCGCCATCAGACGTGCGGGAGGAACAAAAAACTATTGGGCAATCTGGCCATTCCTTCCTCGCGAAACGAGAGGCTATGTGCCGGCCTTTATTGCTGTAAATTATGTGATGAACTATGCCACCGAACACAATATTTATCCTGCACATCCCGGAATGGTGATGCACGGCACGGATACTGTTAGTGTGCGCGATGTGCTGGCTTTCGACCAGTTGAACGAAATGCTTGGAATTAGCATAGAAGATCTGCGGTTTTTTAATCCTCAGTTCAAAAAAGATATTATTCCGGCCACTGCCGAGAAGCCTTATATCCTTCGTATTCCTACCGATTTCATTGGCGCATACCTGAACAATGAGGAGCAGCTTTATGCCTACACCACCAAAGAAGGCCTTAAAAAAGAAAAACTGATCGAGGAAATTAAAAAAGTGAGTGATCGCAGTCTGCATATCGTGCGTAGCGGTGAAAATCTTGGACTAATTGCAAGAAAATACCGGGTTAGTGTAAATCAGCTCATGGCTTGGAATAATATGAGAAGCACGATGATTCGTCCGGGCCAAAAGCTGGTAGTTTATGGCTCAGGTTCACCAATGGCGCAGGCAGGAAGTAAGCCGGTAATGCGTTCTGCCAGCTCGAGTACGCATACCGTAAAATCGGGCGAGAACCTCGGTCTTATTGCCAAGAAATATAAATGTACGGTCACTGACCTTAAAGAATGGAACAGCATTCGTGGCTCCGTGATTGTTCCCGGGCAAAAACTGCGCGTGTATCAGCCTGCTGAGCAAACAGCAAATGCAGTAACCGAAGGTAATTTTCTGATTCACACCGTGCGCAATGGCGATACACTTTGGGACATTGCCCGCGAGTATGATGGCGTTACCGTTGATCAGATTAAAAGCCTGAATCACCTCAACAATGCCTCACGCATCAAGCCAGGCCAAAAGCTAAAGATTGCTCAAACGAGCTAATTCTTTTCTCTTAAGGTACTATTTCTGTGGTTTTAATCGTTTATTTTTGTAGAAGGCGAATTGTGTTGGAGTGTTGGATAGCCCAAAATACGCTTGCTAAATTTTCAAAGATAAATTTGGTAAGACATACATATCTTTCAATATCAAAATTTTAGACTGATGAAAAGTACGACTTTTGTTTCAATTCTTACTGTTTTATTTTTGTTACAGGCCTGTAGCAATCCACAGCCTCGCACGCCACGTTCGGTAGGCGGCACTTCTGAAATTTTAGCTATTACTCAAACCGTAGAGCAATGGAATGGCGCGCCGGGCGAGGCAATCCGCAGCTATTTTGGTCAGGATCAATATGGGCTACCTCAAGCAGAAGCGAAATTCAGGGTCGCGAATATTCTGGTTTCAAACCTTTCGGATATGTTTAAAAAGCACCGAAACATGATTATTGTTGAGATTGATCCAAAACTGAAAGAAGCTGTAGTGGAAAGTCGCTCCGACCTCTGGGCCAAGCCACAAAAAGTAATAAAAATCACTGCACCCTCTGCCGCAGCATGGGTGGAAGCTTTTGAGGCACAAAAAGAGGGGTTTTTGATTCTTTTTGACAGATCAGAACGGGAAAGGCTGATGGATTTTTTCAGGCCTTCTGCCGACTACAAAATAATCAGTGAAATAGAAAAAACGCTGGACATCAAATTATTGGTACCCGAAGGCTTTTTCGTCGCCAAAAATGAAGGTAATTTTATGTGGATACGCAAAGAAGTTGCAGAATACAGTCAAGGGCTAATTTTATATGTGCGCCCCTACAATGACACTGCTGACCTGAGTCTATCGCGCCTGATCAAAGTACGGGATTCGCTGCTCCAAAAATATATTCCCGGTCCGGTGGGCAACTCTTTTATGTCAACCGATAAGGAATTTATATTGCCGGTGAGTGTGCCTACAAACCAGTATGTTACAGATTTTGCCATGGAAACGCGTGGATTATGGAATGTAGTAGGCGATTATATGGCCGGCCCGTTTTTATCCTATACCGTTGTTGATGAACGCTATGAACGCCTTATAACACTCGAAGGCTATGTATATGCGCCCAATAAACCCAAACGCGATTATTTGCGCCAGCTTGAAGCGATACTTTATACGCTGGAAATACCTGAAGAGAAAGCAAAATAATCGCTATTTCGACTTCTCAAAAATCGTAACAATATCGCCCAGTGATGTGGATGAAGTGGCTGTAATGACATTGTTTTTCAAAGTGCCAAGCTCATAAAAGGTCTGATCTTTTTCAAATTGATAGCTGATAAGCCCGTTGTCGCCCAGTGTCCAAAGACTGCGGTGGGTGTTGTTACCGTCGATAATGCTTAGGGTGCTGTCACTGGTAAATTTCAGGATGGTTTGTTTTTCGCGATTTTCAACTTGTGAAATGGTTTGAGGATCGGCCTTCTGTCCATCAAAATTTACCTTTACTTCAGTTACTTTCCAGGTGCCGAGTAATTTACTTTCGGGAGTGGAAGAGCAGGAAGAAAACGCTAAAGCTAATCCAATCAACACGATACTTATTAAGGAGAAAAGGCTTTTCATAGGCTATAATTTTCTGCAAAACTACGTGAATTTTTCAATCGTTATGAAATATGTTGATGTGGTGATGTGCTGACCTACCTTCCTGCGGTTCTGTCTGACGGTCGGAGGCAGGCAGCAGGCAGGTGTGGTGATTTGCTGATAAGTGGATGGGTTTAAAACTCTTGAACCCGTGAACTCGTCAACCCGTGAACTCATAAATTTCCGCAATTTTTTCCCATTATCGCTTTGCTCTTATAAAATCACCTATTTTTGGCATCATATTTACCAAACTGATTTTGGCCGGGACTTATCGCAAACAACAACTCTTGAAGCACACAAATCGTAATAATGCCTGGTCTTTTATCAAAAATTATTCACCAAATAACACTTAATCCTATGACAAACAAAGTCTTATCATTTTTATTTATTCTTACTTTCAGCATCGCGTCGCTCAGCGTTTCGGCACAAAATAATGCCGATCGCGTACTTGGAAAATGGCTCAACGAAGACGGCGATGCACACATTGAAATTACAGAGCAGGATGGCGTTTTCACTGGAAAGCTTGTCTGGCTGAAATTTCCTATCGACGAAGAAACCGGAAAACCCAAGCTCGACAAAAAAAACCCGGACGAAAAGCTGAAAACTCGTCCGACTTTAGGCCTTGAAATGCTCACAGGCTTCCGCTATGATAGCGGAAACAAGGAATGGACTGATGGTGAAATTTACGATCCAAAATCAGGAAAAACCTACAGCTGCTACATGAAATTTGAAGATAGCGGCAGGCTGAAAATCCGTGGATATATCGGTATTTCCTTGATTGGAAAGACCACCTACTGGACCGCCGTGGAGGAATAAACTTTATGTCTGTGTTTTAGTCCGCAAAGCCTGAGATTTTGCGGATTAAAAACCAGACAGCTATCAAACAGGGTCTTCCCGTTGTACGGAATCGTGCCTTTCAGCTTAAAAAACCTTACTGTAGCTTCCATTCAAGCGATTTTAGCCTTTTTGCAGGCATCCAAGTTTAAACTTCCTCTCAAAGCTTTCGGCCAGCTGTTTACAGGATATCTGAGTTCGACGTTAAGCCATTCAAAATAGCATGTATTTTTGAAGTGGTCATACTGGTCGATTTCAGAAAATCTGATAAGGCAAATGTTCATTGCAACAAACATCATTTTCGCGTATATTTGTCAAAAAACCAGCAGTTGATGAAGGCTATTCGGCTTTTTTTATTTTCAGCTTTGATTCTGTTGCTAAGCTTTGATCTGCTGGCACAGGAACCTGTTTACCGTCAGTTCACCAATGAGCAAGGCCTGCCGTCGTCTGAGGTTTATGATGTGCTGCAAGACAAACACGGCTATATGTGGTTCGCTACCGATCAAGGTATCGTCAGCTATGATGGTTACAATTTCACGACTTACAACGAAAACAATGGCCTGCCCGAGAACACTGTTTTCGATTTAGAGCTCGACAAGCAGGGAAATATTTGGGTAAACTCCATCCGGGGTCACCTGGCTTTTTTTGATGGCGAAAAAATTCAGCCCTACCGCTATAACCACTTGCTCGACAGCTTGTTTGCAGAAAATCTTTCCAAAATCTATCTTTTTAACACCTACCATATCTTCTCGCCAGATTCTGTAGTCATCAATACAGTTGGTCATGATTTAGTGTCGATCACCGGTGATGGTACAATTTATAAGCCTTTGGAAAAAGATTCCACATTTAATCATTTGTTTTTGCTTGACGAAGGTAAAGTTTTGATAAATGGTTCAAGCAGGAATTACCGCCCTACTTATAAAGTTCATAGCTCGAAAGGCTCATTTACATTTGAATTGCCCCTACTTGTATATGAAGGCTCCCCACACCAACTTAAGATGAAGCACCATAAAAACCGGTTATTTATATCCGATTACAATATCATTTATGAGATTGATTTTGAAGGAAAAATAGTAAATAGCAAAACCTTTAACAGCATAATTTACGCCTTAAATATTGATACTGAAGATAATATCTGGATTGGCACATCAACAAACGGTTTGTATAAATTTAGCAACTTAAACCTCACAGAGAAGCCCTCCAACTACTTCAAAACTGTGCCGGTTTCCTCCTTTGGTTTCGATCACGAGGGCGGTGTATGGATAACAAGCCTATCTAAAGGCATATTTTATATTCCACTCAAAAGTAACTTTTTCTATAATCGACGTACTGGTCAGAATTTCAATATCGTGCGTGACCTGTTTATTGATTCTGAAGGCGTGTGCTGGCTGGCTCTTTCGCGTGGACGATTAGGCAGATTAATGCCAGATCAAAGTATCCACATTATTGAATTGGATACGACAATCAACTTTGAAATCAATGATATTTTATTCCATCAGCCTAGCGCATCGATTTTGATAGCTACTAGCGTATATTTATACCAACTTAAGATGTTGCCCGGCAGTTCGCCACCCCAATACGACATCAAAATGTTCAACACTGAAAAAGGTGAAGGCAAATACCGCAGTATTTTAGATTTATTTATTGATAAAAGTGGTGCCTTGTGGAGTGGACAGTTTGATGGTCTCTACCGCTTCTACCCCAATTTAGAAGTAGCTTATTCCAGCTCACAAACCACTGGATTTCGTATGCGTATCGAAGATATCTCGCAGATAGGCGACACCATTTACTTTGCCACCTTAAATGGCTTATACAGCTTTCACGACAGCACGTTTACACATTTAGGAGATAAATTTGATCTCTTGCGTAAACGGATTACCGATATTTTCACGCTCAACGACACACTTCTTATCGGAACCAAAGCCAATGGCTTGCTGATGCTTACCAAACAAGGGCTTAGCCGTTTCGACCAGTCAAAAGGACTGCTATCCAACACTATAAAAAATATTGGTGCCAATAAAGAATACCTATTGATAGGAACCAATAACGGCATCAGTTTGATAAAACGCAGCGCTTTAAAGCAAGGCAAGTCATTTGAGTCGTTCAATATAAACTCGGGCATGCACGCCAACGAAATTAATTCTATCGAAAGCCGTGATGGTGTCTTTTACTTAGCAACAGCCAACGGACTGCAAGTGATAGACCCACAAATCCTTGTCCGGCCCGATATTCAGATGCCTATTTACCTTACCAAGCTACTGGTAAACCAGCAGCCTCAACAAGTTACTAAACAGCTGCAAGTCAATCATTCTCAAAGTGATATCCAAATAGATTATTTCGCGATAAGTTTTCGAGACAAAAGCAAACAAACCTATCGCCACAGATTGCTTGGCCTTGAGGAAGACTGGATTGTAAATCAAAAAACCACAGCGCAGTATCCTTATCTACCTTCGGGCCAATATATTTTTGAAGTGAGTGTACTCAATGGCAATGGCAACTGGAATCCCAATTCTGCGCGCTTGTCTATCCATGTTTTAAAACCCTACTGGGCAAAACCCTGGTTTATTGTTATTATGTTGTTGTTATTCATTGGCTTAATTGTAGCCTTGTTTTACTGGCGTATCAAAGCGGCAAACAAGCACAACCAATTGCTATACGACATCAACTGGTATCAGCAGGAAGCGTTGATAAACCAAATGAACCCGCATTTTTTATTTAACTCGCTCAATACCGTGCATCGCTATGTGCTGCAAAACGACCGCCTGGCCTCAAGCCGCTATCTCACCAAATTCGCGAACCTGATGCGCAGAATCCTGGAAAATTCCCAGGAAAAAAGCATCACCATAGCTGCTGAAAAAGAAGCCTTAAACCTGTATCTGGAACTGGAGTCAGCCCGTTTTAAAGACAAGTTTAACTACCAAATTCATGTAGATGAGCGCATTGCCGAAAATAAGGTGAAAATTCCAGTGTTTATTGTGCAGCCTATTGTTGAAAATGCCATTTGGCACGGCCTGATGCCAAGTGATAAACCCGGCCAGGTTGCTATTTATTTTGAACGCGAAACTTATAACAGCCTAAAAATAAGGGTGATTGACAATGGAATAGGACGCAAAGAAGCAGCTGTACAAGCCGAAGCCAATAAAACAACCCACAAAAAATCACTTGGACTTTCCATTATAAAAAGACGTATTGAACTAATCAATATTCAGGAAAAAACAAATATCTCGCTTTCCTACAAAGACTTAATAGCCGAAGACAAAAGCGCTTCCGGCACCGAGGTTACCGTATACTTTCCCAATTTTATCAAAACCCATCTCCTATGAAACCTTACAAAGTAATCCTTATAGATGACGAGCCCGATTCGCTGATTTCGCTGGAAATAATACTTCAGGAGTTTTGCACCGACAGCCTACTTATTGTGGATAGCGTACCCATGATCGATCTAGCTTGGGACAGCATCAAACAACATCAGCCCGACCTGATTTTTCTGGATATTGATATGCCGCGTGGCAATGGATTCGATTTGCTGGAGCGCTTTCCCATCCGTAAATTCGATGTTATTTTCATCACCGCCTACGGGCGTTATGAAACCAAAGCGAAAGCTTACGGCGCTTTCGATTACCTACTCAAACCAATTGATATCGACAGCCTAAGGCAAAGCATAGATCGCTTTATCGCCTTTCGCGAGGCCAACCCGCAGCACACTTATAAATTGAGTTTATAAAAAAACCGATACACATAGCATATCGGTTTTTGACAATTCTGGTTTTTGGTTCCTATTCCTCTTCGTTGAGGCTTTCTTCGTATTCTTTGAGCAGTTTTGTTTGAACATCGCCCGGCACCTGAGCATACTCTGCATATTTCATGGAGTAAGTTCCTCTACCAGAGGTGATAGAGCTTAATGAGGTGTTGTATTTATCCATTTCGGCTAATGGCACTTTTGCATTGATGATCTGGTATTTTCCATCAGCATCCATGCCCATAATGCTGGCGCGGCGGCCTTGCAGATCGGTCATACAGGCACCCATCATATCTTCGGGCATACGCACGGAAACATCGTAAATCGGCTCCATAATTTTTGGTCCGGCATTCTTAAACGCTGTGCTAAACGCATGACGGCCAGCTAGTTTAAACGAAATTTCGTTTGAGTCAACAGGATGCATTTTCCCATCATAAACATATACGATTATGTCGCGGGCATAAGATCCTGTAAGTGGGCCTTCTTCCATACGTTCCATAACTCCTTTGAGGATAGCCGGCATAAAACGCGCATCAATTGAACCACCAACGATACAGTTTGCAAAAATAAGCTTTCCGCCCCAGGACAGCTGATGCTCTTCTTTACCACGGACAGGGAAGTCAGTGGGGTCTTTATAGCCTTCTGTATAAGGCTGAACCATCAGGTGAACCTCACCAAACTGACCTGATCCGCCAGATTGTTTTTTATGGCGATAGTCAGCCTTGGCTGATTTGGTAATGGTTTCGCGGTAAGGAATTTTTGGTGAGTAAAACTCAACTTTGATCTTATGCACATTATCAAAATACCATTTGATGGTATTCATGTGATATTCACCCTGCGTTTTTAAAATCATTTGGCGTAATTCGCGCGATAGTCCAGCAATAATTGTGGGATCGGTGCGGTGCATATCTTGTAAAATGGTTCCCAGCTTCTCGTCTTCCTGGGAGACTTCGGCCTTTACGGCAGTGATAAAAACAGGCTCAGGGAATACGATAGGTTCAAAGCCGGCATCACCATTTTTCATATCCATCAATGAATCGTTGGTGCGCACATCTTTCAGCTTGATGGTTACGGCAATATCACCGGCGATTACTTTGTCAATTTTTTCGCGATTCTTGCCATTCACGGCAAACAGTTGTGAAATACGTTCCTTATGGCCGTTGCGTGGATTTATTAAATCCTGGCCTTCAGAGATGGTTCCACCATAAACTTTTATCAAGGATACCTCGCCGAGGTGCTGCTCGTTGGCAACTTTAAACACGAACAATCCTGCAGGCTCTTTCACATCACAGTGATATTCTTTTCCATCGGTGGTTTTACGCGGGTTCACGCTAGCCGGTCCGGGGCAACTGTGCACGATAAAATCCATCAGGCGGTGAACGCCTACTCCATGTTTTACGGCTCCGCACATAATGGGAAAAATAACACGCTGCACCAATCCAAGCCTAACTCCTGTGCGGGTTTCTTCTACGGTAAGGGTGTCATTTTCAAAATATTTTTCCATCAGCTCATCATCGCCTTCGGAGGCACTCTCAACGAGTTCTTTGTGCAAAGCTTCCGCTTTTTCCATTTCTTCAGCCGGAATATCAAGCAATTCTGGTGCGCCACCATCCTGAGAAAACTTCAGCATTTTCATCACCATAAGGTCGATAATGGAATCAAAACCTTCACCAGAGTTTACCGGATACTGCACCAGGGTAGCTCTATCACCAAAATAATCCTTGATTTGGCGCACAGCCTCGTCAAAATTGGCGTTGTTGTGATCTAACTGATTAACAAAAAATACTACAGGTGTTTCTGATTTAGCAGCCATTTTCCAGGCGTTTTCGGTGGTTGCTTCCACGCCAGCCTGGCCGTTGATAGTTAAAATTGCTGTATCAGCTACAGTAGTAGCAGCTAAAATATCTCCTGAAAAATCGCTGAAACCAGGAGTATCCAGGATATTAATTTTTTTGTCTTCATGGATGGTGTGCATCAAGCTCAAGTGAACTGAAATCTGGCGATCCAATTCAATCTGACGGTAGTCAGAAACGGTGTTCTTGTCGTCAACACTTCCTTTTCTGTTAATCGCTTTGCCCTCAAAGAGCAAATTCTCAGCTAATGTTGTCTTGCCGGATTTGGCAGCTCCAATCAGTGCTACATTCCGGATTTCATCTGTTTGATATACCTTCATATAAAAGCGGTTAAATTTGTCATTAATCTACAAAAATAGGCTTGCAAATCTAAGCAATTCAGCCAAATAAACAAATGCCGCTGCTTATTTATAATGAAGACAATTAAGCCTTTATAAACAAACAGCGGCAAAGGATTTGTTACTGTAAATCAGCACTAAAGCCGGCTTTTCTATGGCGTGTTTTAGGCCATAAGCGCCGGTAGTAAAGATTTTATTTTTTCCCAGCGGCTTTCATCCATTTTAGCACCCATTACCTCAATCACATTACCGGCGAGCAAACTACCAATCTGCCCGGCTTTGGCAAGGGATAGCCCGTGTGAGATGCCGTATAAAAATCCGGAAGCATACATATCACCGGCACCGGTTGTGTCGATAGCTTTGGCTGTAATGGGCTCTATATGTGTGATTTGTCCCTTTGACTTGATAAGCGATCCTTCCCTGCCAATTTTTACTACAGCAATCTCACAGCGTTCGGCAATGCTGTTGAGTGCGGCTTCGGGAGCCAGACCGGTTAAGGCTTTGGATTCGTCTTCGTTGGCAAAAACGATGTCGATTTTACCATTGAGCAGTTCATTTAAAAAGTCGCGCTGTTCTTCTACCACATTAAAGCTTGCCAGGTCGATAGCTACTTTTAGCCCTGCCTTTGAGGCCATTTCGATGGCGCGTTTTAGCAAAGCTTTATTTTGAACGAGGTAGCCTTCGATATAAAAGTAGTCGTAGCCTTGAAACAATTTTTCTTCGAGGTGTGTATCGGTGAGTTCTATTGCTGCGCCGAGGCAGGTGGCAAAGGTGCGCTCGCCATCGGCAGTAACAAAAGCGTGGGCAATTCCGGAAGCTGTGTCACTGCTAAAAAGCAATGGATTGATGCCGGCATTAATCATGTCTTGACGAAAAAAAGCAGCCGTTTCGTCTTGGCCTACATGACCAATAAAAGCCGTTTCGATACCCAATCTCGCCAAACCGTGAATGGTGTTGGCTGCCGAGCCTCCTGACGACATCAGCCGATTTAAAGTTTTGGTAGCTGCGTCAACACTTCCAGAGCGCAGGGTGTCTACGAGTTGCATGCTTCCTTTGGGCAATTGTAATTGCTTCAAAATGGCTTCGTCATCAATTTTAATCATAATATCGACCAGGGCATTTCCAATGCCTAAGACCTTTTTCGCCATAACTATAAGTTTTAAAAAATAGGCTGCAAAGGTATTAAAACCCACCAATAAATGGCGTGCCAAATCCTTATACCTTGTGGGATCAGCGAATAATCAGTGCTTTTGTAACCACCGCTTTGTTGGTAAATACCTTCAGGATAAAGTAGCCTTTAAGGCTTTGGTCGATCACAAAGTTGCATGGGCTTCCATCGCAAACACCCAAACGCAAAGCGCTTGTAACTTGCCTTCCGCGCAAATCGTAGAGCTCAATAAACTCTACACGAATATCATCAGCCATCATAAGGCGGAAATCGCCGGTCCCGGGATTTGGTGCTATACGTACCAAGTTTTCATTTGTATTTTCTTCTATGCCAATAAAACAGTTATCCAAAATGGTAAGCATGATGTTTCCGGAAGCGGTGCAGCCATCCAAAACACCCACAACAGAAAACTCGCGGGTAGTTCCAGCCTGGTAATCTGTTCCTTGAATAATTAACTGTTGATCTGTAGCACCAGTGTTCCAAAAGTATTGGCTAAAGCCTTCACCGGCATCCAGCACAAGTGTTTCATTAGGACAAATTACGGTATCATTGCCTAACTCTATATTTGTCAAACCACCAAAAACACGGGTAGTGTGCACTATACTGTCGTTACATGCATATTCATTACTGAAATGGTAAATAATACGATGCACACCATCGCCGGCCAGCTCAGGGTTAAATACACCGGCCACCATTCCCGGGCCGGTAAAATAGCCGCCTTCGGGCAAACCGCTAAGCACCGATGGCTCATCAGATTGGCAATAAACAGGTAATAATCCACTAAAACTTACATCAGTAGAAGGAAATACATAAATAGTAATTAAAGCCGTATCGCTACAGCCATATAAGTTTGTGCCAACCACTTCATAAGCTGATGTGTCAGAAGGACTTACCCTGATTTCACTTCCGGTTTCTTCGTTGCTCCATCTATAAGTATCAGCACCCGTTGCGCTTAAAATCACCTCAACGCCTGCGCAGATGTCATTAGCAGAAGCACTCACAAACACTTCCGGACTTTCTCTTATGATAACCTCAACGCTATCCATGGTACTACAAAAAAGTGGCGCTTCATTGCTTACAATGGCGCGGTAAAACCCAGATTGTTCAGGCTGAACTTCAATGATATATGACTCAGAAACAAAGCCGTTTTGATCATACCATTCGCAACTGATTCCGCCTGTGGCTTCCAATAAAATCGTTTCACCATAACAAGCATCTACATCCGCACTCACCGTAATTTCAGGGTTTTCATAAACACTAAAATAAAGGCTATCCATGTCCTTGCATCCCTGTTCGGAGAATATTTCTGCCTTAATCCAACCCGATTGTTGTAAGTTAAAAGTCTTACTAAGAACGGTTTCGTTTCCAAAGTACATCGTATCCGTTTTATTCCAGACCACTTTTTGGGGTACAATATGATTGGTACTCGACACATTTAGCCGAATGGGTTCACTGGCACAAATTGCGAGAGCTCCTGATGCTATTTCGAGGGCTATTTCAGGATGACTATACACGTTCACGATGGCAGTATCTCGACTGGTACAACCAAAGCCGTTGTATGCTTCAGCCCATAAGTGATAGGTGGTGTCAGCGCTTGCGGGTAAAAAGTCAATGTTTTGTTGGGTACTGCCATTCCACCAGACGAAACCTTCGGCATTTTGTGCTGTAAGTTGCAGGTTTACGCTTTGGCCAAAGCACAGATCAATAAGTTCAGGTGTCACCTCAATTTCGGGTGAATCCAAGGCGAAAACCAATACTGAATCTACTGCAATACAGCCACTTGGAGCAACCACATGCAAGGTGATGGTAACGGTATCATGGATAATAACGGTCAGCTCGTAGGTAGATTCACCAATCAGCTCGTCATCAGCAAACCAGGCATAACCATAATTATTACCTACCGGGCCAAAAAGTGTTAAGGTATCATTTTCGCAAATCTGAATGTCGATGGGGAAATCTATTATCGGCGTATCTAATGGATATAACCAAACAGAATCTTCGGCCATGCAACCACTTGGAGCCGAAACCTGCAAGAGCAGCATAGCCGTGTCTGAAACCAACAAACTAAGCTGTTGTGCGTCGTCGGCAAGCAAAACACCATCTAAGTACCAATCGTATATAAAGCCATCGCCTGCCGGCCCTTCTATACTAACGGTGTCATTTTGGCAAGTCTCAATAAAATCTTCAAAATCAAAAACAGGCTTGAATAGTGCATTAATTTGCACAGAATCGCGACTTACACAGCCATTCGGGTTGTCGATTTCGGCTTTGAGCTGGAGACTGTCCTGCACCACAAAGCCGTATATATTACTGGTTTCTGGCAAGATAACTCCATCTGCTATCCAGCGATAGATATACTCTGCAGAAAAAGGCAGCTCAAACGAAATACTGTCGCCCTGGCACACGTCCTGATCGGGTCCTAAATCAAACACGGCTGCCTCCTGAACGGTAATTGTTATGTTATCAGAAGCTTCGCAACCGCCAACAGTTGTGAGATTCACCCAATATTCTGTTGTGATTTCGGGGCAAACTGTGATGGATTGCGTTGTGCTGTCGTTACTCCATAAATAGGTGTTGCCTTCGGCGAAAGGCGCTTCGAGTGTAACGCATTCTCCCTGGCAAATTGTCCTATCAGCGCCAAGGTCAAATTCACAAACCTCGCAAAATCCCTCTTCATATATCACATTTAGAATCGCACACAGTCGGTCTTTAAATCCCTGTTGTGCCGCTCCTGCAGGAAGCATCAGCACATAATCCATGGCGATAGAGCAATCGTATTGCGCCTGGGTTTGCTCGGCGATGGTAACGAAATTATTCGCCAATACAATTGGATCTTCCAGTTGAAGCCCATTCCACTCCAAGTTTATCAAAGCATTTGAAGTACCCACGCCATTATAGCTGTTGTTGGTTCCGCCGTTTATGGAGATATTTGTAATATTTGCTCCAGTAGCTTCTAACACGAGGCTGAGCGGATAAAACTGCTGGTCGGTTGGAATTTGGCCTGCCAGTTGAATGAGTAGCGTATTTCCGGCCAGGCCGGAGGTTACTTGTGTAAGCTCACGGATTCTCAGGTAATCAATGATTTCTTCTTCTGTTGACATCCAGATATTATCCAGTCCCTGAGCGCCATAAATTGCAGCAATATTTCCAAAATCACTTTGGAATTTGGTTTCGCCATAATTTTCTACAATACCGTGACCCCAGGTGGGCAGCCACCAATTGCCTTCTGCGTTAGCCATAAAACTGGCTAAGGAAGCCATATCAGCACCTTCAGCGTTAACCCGATTCATTTCATAATCTTGATTCCAGGCAGTAAACTCCGAAACATCTACACCGTTATCACCAATTACACCTCCACCTATACGAAAAGTCGTGTGGTAGCCATTGTCAAAAGCTGCTTGCGTATATGCCTGATTTCCATTGGGATTCACTAGGATTCTCGTTTTTACGCCACCAGGAAGCACATCGTAAAGTTTTCGGCGGATATAGCTTTCATTGCGCTTGATGCTGTAATTCATAAAAGCCGTTCCGGAGGAGGCATCTTCTGAAATACCGTGGTTATAAATTGACGAACCATTTTCGACCATAATAGCCAATTGATCCCAGGTTACATTGGTGAATCCATTCGCCGGATCGTGCATATCCAGGCCATTATACGAACTGAAAGAAAAGAGCGCACTGCTTATTTTAAAAGAAAGCGGATTGCCACAACCATCAGTATAAAACAAGCCCGGATAATTTGTTCCGCCAGAGTTTATGCCACTAAAATAGGTAAAACCGGATGAATAAACATCACCCATGCCATCGTCGGTATGAAAGCTGAGGGCAAATTTTTTGTTGTAGCGAAGCGGTGCTTTTTCCACATCCACATTGCTTGGTGGCTGGTCAAAAGTAACCAATATAAAGCTGACGCCGGGCGGAGCAGTCTGTGCTTTAAGCGATTTTGTAACAGGCAGCGCGATCAACAGCAAAGCTGCAATTAGTAAATATATATGTGGTTTCATTAACGTTTTCATAGCACTTATCTCCTGTTAAATTCAACGGGTTTGGGGCTATTGCCGATAGGACGCAAGGGTGCTGACGGCCTTTTGTTTTGATTAATAACCGATTTACTCGTTTGATTGCGATTTAAGGCCGAAATACGGTAGCCTACGGTAATTTCATGTGCTCCACCGGCACCGTTATATAAGCCGGCAAGGCCAAATTCGTAGGAATATCCCAGCATAAAGTTATCAATCAACTGGCCACCAAAGCCAAGTGCCAATGCACCTCCACTGCGGTATAGCAGCCCGAAATGGTACTTGTTATCGTAAAAAACAGTCGCTGAAATATCAACTACTGAGGGCATGTTATCCGTTTTCTGGAAAACGCCAAATAACTGCAATTGCCAGCGATCATCGAGGTAGAAGCGGTTCGAGGCATGTAATAAAAACGCACGATCAAATGCAAACTTACCATCAGCTTTTACCTGATAAGGATCTTGGGTTCTGAATAACACAGGCATTCCGATACCTATATGAAAATCGCGCCAATTATAAACTAAACCAAAAGCCGCATTGAAATTGGTACCGGTGACTCGGCTGATGTCTTTAAGCAGCGGGTCGTCCAGATCGGCGTTTACCTTATCAAAACGTATCACACTCTGATACAGGTTTCCTGAAACCGAGAACGAAAGATTTTGTTCGTTGGTCATTGGCAGCCGATAAGTGTAGCTAAGATTAGCCTTGAGGCGGTTGTATATGTCCGCATTGTCGGCAATTATCTCGCCTCCTAAGTACATATTCTTGTAAATATTTCCAAAACCATTAGCTCTGAATGTTTGCGGACTTCCTTCGATATTTCCCCAGTCGCGCCTGTAGTTTAGATAAACGGCGGCCTGGTCATAAGCTCCCGCAAAAGCAGGATCGAGGGTATAGCGATTAAAAATATAATGAGCGCTAAAGGGCATTTGCTGCGTTATTGCTGATGTGGATAGCAACACCAAAGCTATACCAGTTAATAGAAATTTTAAGTAGTTTTTTATCATCGTAAAATACTGATTGGTCCTTTAATTACTTCACCATTCCCGCCTTCTATCAGGTAATAATAAGTACCCTCGGGCAAATGATTGCCATTATAAGTGCCTCCCCAGTCGTTGTTATAATCGTTTGATGAATACACTTGTCGCCCGGCTCTACTGTAAACAGCTACTTTTGCCGGTCGTAATTTAGCGAGATCAATAAGCCATAAATCATTAAAGCCATCGCCATTTGGCGTTATCAAGTTCATCACACCGTTGGTGGTTGGATCTATGGGCCCATCTGTTTCAACGACGCTAAAAAACCGGCTATTCAAGCAGCCCTGATAAAAAATCGTTACATCATAAAATCCTGCATTAATCACCTTAAAGGTCTCTGTTTGAAGCCCACCAGTCCATTTAAGGCTGTCATAAGGGCTGTCAACTCTAAAAGTTAAGCTACTTCCTTTGGGCATTTTCAATTCAGCATCGGGAGTTACTGCAGTGCCATCGCTCAGGCGCAAATCAACATCTGGCGCCCGCTTGATACTTAGAGAGCGGAATGCCGTATCGGAACAGCCATAATTTGTTGTCACAATCAGGCTTACGTCGTAAGTATCCACGCTTTCATAAAAGTGGTCGGGATGTTTAAAATCAGCAGAGTCTCCATCACCAAAAGACCAATTCCAGGCAGCGGGAAAACCAATATTTACGGTAGTTCTATCTGTAAACTGCACAGAATAGCCTTCGCAATTGTTTTCAAAATCAAATTGCACAAAGGGATAATCAGCCACCGGAACACTATGGTATTGGAGCTGCATCTGTCCGTTTCTTGTTTTCACACGCAAGCCGGTTAGCTTCTCGCCCGGCTGTTCATATAAATACTGTACAGTGTCGCCATAAGCATCACCAAACACGCCGTCGCCATTGAGATCCCATTCTTTGATCAGGATAGAATCGTTGGACTGGATGCGGCTAAACAACTGGGTAGGTAAGCCATAACAAACGGTGTCGTAAACGAAATCCACGCTCAACTCATACTGCACCACTATAGTGATGGTGTCGTAACCAACGCAACCTTCGGAATTTGTTCCGGCTACTGCATATCGTGTGGTTTGCTGTGGCTGCACGATTAAGGTGTCATTAGTGCTTCCGTCCTCCCAAAGATAAGTGGCTGCACCAGAGGCTACCAGCACAGCTTCATTGATAGGGCCGATGGTATCGGTTTCAGTACTAATTGTTACTTGAGGCAAGGCGATACTGTTAATGACAATAGTATCGGCCATTATGAATCCATTATTAAGACTGGCCTTTGCCCAAAGCAGTGTGTCGCTAATGGTTTCAAAAGTGATTTGCTGTGTGGTTTCGCCCGTGCTCCATAGATAGGAATCTGCTTGAGGTGCTTCAAAATTGAGTAAGGTGCCAAAGCAAACGGTGGTGTCAGCACCGAGAAACTCGTTTTGTGGACAAAAGCCTGGTTCGTAATCGTAGTTAAAAACACATAATCTTTCGCGCAGATTCTCTTTTAAATCGCTATCAGGAAGCATCAGTACAAAATCCATTGCTGTGAGTGCATTGGTAGTATTAGGCTGTATCTCTGTTTGTTCAACAGCCTCGTTGGCTTGCTGTTTCAGGTCTGGAACCACACCACCTCTCCACTTTAGATTAAGTAAGGCATCGGTGCCACTATATTTGTAGGTAGAGATATCATCAGGCTGTTCTACTACCATTTCTACGATATTAGTCTCACCCTCAACGATAATAGTCATACAATACTCCCGAAAATCTACAGGCATTTCGGTAGCGCTAAATGTTATTTCAACGATACTACCGTTGATTTGTGTGTGCATTTCCACCAGCTCTTTCACGCGCAAGAATTCAAATAATTCTGCCGAAGTGGCTACCCAGATATTATCGCTTCCGGCGCGGCCAAAGGTAGCAGCCACCTGGTTCATCTCTTGCTTAAAAGCATTGAAAGTTGGTGCGCCTCCTACCCCGAAACCATCCAGGTAATAAGTTCCGATGGGGTGATTATTCTCGTTACTTAACTGAGAGAGCTGCTGCACCTGGTTAAAGAAACCGCTTTGCATGGGGCTGCGCGAAACTTTTACACCTTGTATGCTACCAAAATTTTCGACCATAACGGGATTGGGCAGCGCACCCGGGCTGTTGTCGTATACAGCGAGGTATTTATCACGGGCAAAATTCAACTGACCCTGACCATCTTGCGGCACTACATAAGTTTGGGTACGGTAACCGCCCGGCACAGTGGAGCTAAGGGTTTTGCGCTGGGTATAGCTGTAAATACGGTTGACTTCTAAGTCAGCATCCGTGCTGGCCGGGAAGTTTAATCCGTTTGCAACAATGCCAAACTCACCGGCCCAAAGGTTGATAATATTGTCCCAGTTTAAAAAACCAGGTTTGTAATTATGTACATCCTCGCCGTTTTCATCAAATGCATAATGGACGGCATCCATCTTAAAAGGCTGAATACTATTAACTTGCCCCTCGGTGAAATATAAACCCGGATTCCCGGCCTGTCCTTTAAAGTAAGGAAGTACCTGATCATTGATGGCATTGTCCCCCTTATTCAGCTGCAAGACAAGTGCAAAATCTTTGTTGTATTTCAGCGGAGCCTGGTAGATTTTTAAATCCACTCCTGGCTCATCTACAAAAGTAATGGTTATCTTAAACGCCTCAGCTGTACTTTGTTGCGCTTTGATGACAGTAGTCGGAAGCAGCACGCTAATCAAAATAAATATCCAGAGGCTTGATTTATAATTCATGTGAACATACTTTATTTTGAAAGCATAAAGATAGCAGATGAAACGATACCATGGTGCTTTTTTATAAACGACTTATTCACAGTTTATTAATAAAGACCGGAAAAAATTTGTTATTAGCTCATATTCAATTAAATAGTATTTTTGGAAAAATATTGAAATCATGATAAAAATACTTATTTCTTTAGGAATGAGTCTACTTTTTTTGACTTATGGCTGTTCCGACAAAACGCCAGATTCTTATTTTGAGTCGGGAGTAAGTGAAGATTTAGCCGCTATGCGGACTGATCAAATAGCTAATATAAATTATCTATTGTTTGTGAATCTACCGGAAAACCGTTCTCAAAAAATAGATGCAAGCCTGGTATTGGAATTTTTTATGAGTGAGGTTTCGCAGCCAGTAATCCTTGATTTTCATCCAGATGAGAGTTATTTGTTGTCCGTTTTTCACAAAGGAGAATCCATAGCTTATACCTACAAAAACGGTCATATCCTTATCGATAAAAAACATTTTAAGGCTGGGCAACAACAACTCGAATTTCATTTTATCCTTCCCGAAGATGCTTTGTCGGCTAATGAGAATTATCAAGTGTTAAGACCTTTTGCACAGCATGATTTTTTGGGATTTCCTGCCTTTAAGCAAACCGATCTGCCCGCATCTTTTTTACTGAATATGGAAATTCCGGCAAGCTTTAAAGCACTATCAAACGCTCCCATTTTAAAGGAAACACAAGTTTCAGACAGGCTGTCTGTTGCTTTCGCCAAAACGTCCATTATGGCAACGGACGCGTTTAGTTTTGTGGCAGGGCGGCTGTATAAAATCGAAGAAAAATACGGAGAAAAAACCCCAGCTATTTATTATGCCGGAAACGAGATTCCGGACAGTAATCAATTGATACGATACGCTTCCAAAATCGCGCTACAAGACACAGCCTCTGTTTCTCAATTTGACTTTTCAGGAAAAACAGATTTGGTGATTTTAACTGATTTAGAACTACCAAAAACGTTCTATCTGCCTGGTTTGGTTTATGTTAGCAGAGAGTGAGAGGTGGATGGAGTAAATTTGAGCCTATGCGTTTTTATCAAAAAAACTCAATAAGCTTAAAAATTACCTAAAAAGCTTGTTTCAATTGAAAATATCTTTAATTTTGCAGGCTCTTAAAGAGAAGTAAAATCCTCCTTAGCTCAGTTGGTTAGAGCATCTGACTGTTAATCAGAGGGTCGCTGGTTCAAGTCCAGCAGGGGGAGCTTAAAAAAGGGGCATCATTGCCCCTTTTTTTGTTAATAATATGCTCAGTGCTAATTCCGTGGGATTCATCACGCTGATTCGGCGTATTTATCGTAATCGAATTCGCCTCTCGCCCAATGTATTGAATTGTTTTGGGTTTGTTTAAATTCTGTTCGGAAAAATAATCGGTTATTCATCTTTTTTCAATTTCACCATCTCCCCTTTCCTTTCAAACAAATCTTTGCGGTTAAAGCTGCGTCCATGTACTTGGAAGTCGCACACATCCGAGCCATCATGGCGCGTGCAAAGCTGTTGTGCATTGATGGCATCTGTGACTTCGGCAACCGTCATGGGTTCGCCCCTTTGTTTCAGGATTTGTTGTATGGCTTGCTCAAGTTTCATAAAATAGGCGTGTTGATTTTACAAAGACTATTTAAAACAGCTTCACTAATTCGTTGATATTAACACCAACAGAACCCACAAAAGCGCGATCAATTACTTCTACACCATTATCGTCAAGAAGTTTGGTAAAAGCATGATTGTATTCAAGCTTTATATATACTAACTGCTTATAAATGAGCCCAATTCCAACAGTGCCATTAAACGTAATCGTATTCCATTTATAATCATAAAACATTTTAGGTACAGCATCTTTGTCCATAAATACCATTGGTCTATTGCCTATTTCGCTTTCCGGAACATATTGCACATTAAAACCCACATCGAAAAAAGGTCTAAAACTCGACGCTAAGAAGGTGATTCTTTCGCCCAAGCTCAGCTTAAATGTCTTTAAATCAGTTCTAAAAGAATAGGGGGTTACTACTGATCCATCCGGATATTCCCAGCTTAAATCGTTTATAAAGCCTTTGTTCATATAGCCAAGCTCAAGCTTCGTGCTAAAATTGCTGCTGTGTTTTAAAGCACCAAAAATGCTGACAGTCAGTCCGGCCTTATCTTTTCCCCAGCCTGTGAGTGGGAAAATATCAGAAGTCCATTTTTCATTGTACGCACCCACTCCCACTTCTATTCCGTAGTCAAATGGCTGGGCAACAGTGCTTTTGTGAAAAGGCAAAAAGAAAATCAGGAATGCTATTCCCGCTATGAGTTTGCTCGTTTTCCTTTTTTTGATTGTCATTTTTGGTTCTTTTTAAGCTGTTAATTATTAGGCTATTTAAAACGTATTTAGTGCTGGACAGCCATTTCAATTGTGCTACTAAATTAAATCTTTTTCTTAAAAAGGCAAAGCTTTGTTTTGGTTTAGATTTGAAATGAGTTGTTAGGCTGATCATGCTACATTCTTCAATTTTTCCAGATATATAAAAACTACCTTAACAATGCCTTTTTACCACCTTTCTCTCTATATTATCAAGCTCAAAAATTATCCTAAGCAAATGATTCTTTTTTTATTAAGAACCTAGTTATGAAGTGTTTATTCTCCTACTTACTATTCAAAGCTTTTCGGGCCATCGTTTTTGGAATTGTTTTTGGGCGGTATTTGCCTGATTCGGTCAACAGGATTTTCGCCACTTTCAACGCTTTCTTTAGGCAGTTTTTAAATTTTACAATTCCTTTGATTATAAAGGAGCTGATTATACCGGCCATTTCTGATCTGGGAAAAGGTGCCGGAAAACTGCTTTTACTTACAAGTGTTATTGCGTATGATTCCACGCTTTTTCGGGATTAACGACCTATTTTGCTACCTTGGCAATTTTTACCACCGCTATTAGAATCTTATGTTGATAAAACAGCTCAATTGACCCAAACGGCAAAAGAATATTTAGTACGCAAAACGGATCTTTTGCTAACAAAAATGGTCTCTTTACATTCAACACAAATCCATTCAATTTGGAAAGTGGCTGCACGCATCAGCGAAAATAAACTGAGTAGCAATATCTTTGACCAACTCTGGATTTGGATCGCATTGAGTGTGTTTTTGGCAATAGGTTCTTTGATAAGTTTCTGGAAATTAGCCTTTACCATAGTTTCCTGCAGCCAAGCACGCAAAGAGCTATAGCTAGCCAACAAAAAGCATCTCCGATCGAACAACAGCTTCAAAAAATTATTCTCTATTATTGCTAACGATCTACGTAGAGTCTGCTGAAAAACACTTAACATATTGATAATATATTAATTACAAGGAATAGTATAGGATGTGCTGCAAGCTTTTTGATTGGCAACGTCATAAATCCTTGTAGTGGATAAAAGTCTTTTAATCCGAAAAATCAATAATGTTTAATCCGGAGTATAACATGTTTTAAATTTTAGTGTTGGTTAGCCTGTCGCACGCCATCTTCTTCGTTGTCTGCGACTCGAAGTATGCTAATACATCTTCGTCTTGTCGCCTCAAATCTGGCGAGCGACAGACTTTTTCAGTAGACCCTTCGATAAACCATCAAAAAAACTACTGAATACTTTTTGATTTACTCCACCACCAATCGCGTTGCAAACACACCAATTTTAGTTCTCAGCTGAATCAAATAAATACCTGCCGACAATTGCTTTTCGACAAGTTGCAATTCGCTCCAAACCCCTTCCCTATTTAATATTACTTGTCCTTTGCTGTTATAAACCAATAATTGCACCTGGCTTTCCGGCTGCAACTCTTCCTGCATCAGCCTGAATGGCTCTTTGCCGGGGTTGGGATATACAGTTAAAGCATTTGTCGCATCAGACGACTCCTCCAACGCACCCAATATATCCACACAACCGTCAAAGGAATTCAAAGAAACATCAACCCATTGAAACGAATAATCCGTCATCGTTCCTAGGGTTTCAACTGTATAAATCGCTGCTGCAAAATCAGCAAAATATTCTCTTTGATCCAGGATTATATCCTCTAAGCATCCGAGGGATTCGCCCATTGCATTGGTTCTTACGATGCCTGTTTGTGGTTCATACACATCTTTTACACCAATCAGTGGGCCAACACCTATAAATATATACCCGCCATCTGAAAGCTGCTGAATTGCAAGCTGTTGCATAAAAACAAGATACGACCAAATAAAAGCTCCGTTAGCACTATCAAGTCTGCATGCTAACCCGCCTCCATAACTCAATAGTAAATCACCATCACTGGCTAAAGCCATTCTTCCTCTATAAACCGATTCATCATAGTTATTCCATACTTCTCCTAAAGCTATAGACCAGATACTTTCACCATCACCATTAAACGATATACACGTTGCACCATCTGACACATCACTTCCACTTAAATAAAAACCATCCGGCGAGGCAAGCAAATCATTCACCAGGGTATTCTTGTATAAACCGCTTGGCAATTTCTGTTTTGCCCAAAGCAAATTACCATCGGCATCGGTCTTGATAATACTTATTTCATTGCTGTATTCATCATCACCTTTTGCAAGGCCGCCGACAACCAGTTCGCCCGTTGTAAGTTCAGCAACAGCTATACCTCTGTCTCTTAACATAGGAGTGCTGTAGGTTTTGGCCCATAAAAGCACACCTTCACTGCTGATGCGCAACAACAAAAGCCCCTTATCATTGTTCGTCAAATTGGGTTTGGCATGGCCTGTAATCAATATATCGCCGCTGGCCGAAAGCACCATGCCCGAAGCAGAAGTACCCATCTCATCTTCAAACTTTTTTACCCAAATTATTTCGCCTTCAAGATTTATCTTTGCCAACAAAATAGCGTTTTTTGAGGAGCTGTAGCTGGTTTCGTTTATGCAAATCAGGAAATTCTGGTCTGCGGTGCGAATAATATCTATTGGTATAAGGTCGGCTCCATCACGACGCGGGCTTTTCAACCAATGAAACTCTCCTTCACCATCCATCAACTGCACACCGCCGCTACCGCTATATGGTCCACCGTTGTTTATCATCATCAGGCTATCCTGACCGGCCTTAACGCTTGCCAATACATGAAATCCATTATATTGTTCATAAAATACTTTGGAAAATCGCAAGTCTTCTTGTTGTGAAAACACCGAAAGCTGCGCCAACAGCAGCCCGAATAGAAATAAAATTGTCGTCTTTTTCATGGTTTTTGGTTTTTTAGAAAGGTGATACATTATTGAAGGGATAAAGATAATAGATTTTAGCTAAAAAAACAATTGCCGGATTCAAGATGTAAATGTAGCTTTTTGCAGCTTTTATCTTATTGTCTACCTGTAGATTATCTCTGTCGGGATATTTGGTCTGTTGCCTTAAAACCTCAAGTTCTGTATAGCTTTTGCTGCATGCGTGATCGTCTGCTTTTATGCCACAAATAATAGCAAATCAAGGTTTGATCCATATGATGGCAACTTTACTTTTCTAAATTATTGTTAAAATTTCCTTGCTCACTTCTTCCCCAGCGTAAAGGCAAAAGTAGTGCCTTGCTGGAGTTTACTTCTTACGGTTATACTTTGTTCGTGGGCTTCAACAATATGTTTCACGATAGCAAGACCCAAGCCAGTTCCGCCTTTTTCGCGGGAACGGCTGTTGTCGACCCGATAAAAACGCTCGAAGATGCGTGGCAGGTTTTCTTGGCTGATGCCGGGGCCCTTGTCTTTTATTTCTACCAGGTATTTCTCGTCCATATCAAAAAGGCGGATAAGCACCTTATTTTCGTCTTTGTTACCATATTTCAACGCATTTTCAATCAGGTTAATCAGCACCTGTCGGATACGTTTTTTGTCGGCCATCACAAAAACGGACTTTTCAACTTGGCGCTCAATAGTCACTTGAGCCTTATAATGCTGTGTTTTCATTTCCAAAAACTCAATCACTTCCTGAATCAGTTCTATAAGGTTAAAACGCTGTAAATTAAGCTTTAACTCACCGGCTTCCAGCTTTGAAATCTCTTCCAGATCCTCCACGATAGCAATCAGCCTGTTGATACTTTTTTCGGTTTGCTGCAAATAGTTTCGGTTGATATTTTCGTCTTCGAGGCCGCCATCAAGCAGCGTTAGCACATAGCCCTGGATATTAAAAATCGGTGTTTTTAGCTCGTGTGAAATATTTCCCAAAAACTCGCGACGATAAGCTGCCACCTTTTCCAGTGCTTCGATCTCATTTTTTTGCCGCTTGGTCCAGGCAATCATAGCCTGATTTACGCCTTCGAGCGATTCGTGGCTTTTTGCCTTGGGAACGCCTTTTGTAGGCTTGCTCTTTAGCACGCCAATGGTTTTATAAATCAGCTTTATTTTGCTGTAAACATAGGCATCTATATTGAATTGAACCAAAAAATAGCTAAACCCAAAAAATGCTATCACTGCCAAAAACAGGTGCCACCATTGCAATGCCGACGCAAAATACCAGCCAATAAGTACCAGAATTATCACAAAAACACTCAGCCCCAAAGCCAATCTGAATGCAATAGCATAGGTTTCGTTATAGCGGGCCATCGTCTTCATACTTCAAATTTATACCCAACACCTTTTACTGTTCGGATGTTCTTAATACCGATTTTCTCTCTGATTTTCCGAACATGCACGTCGATGGTACGGTCGCCTACAATCACATCGGCGCCCCAGATTTTGGCGAAAATTTCCTCGCGCGTAAACACCTTATTTGGTCTGGAAGCAAAAAGGCGGAGCAACTCAAATTCTTTTTTCGGCAACACGATTTCAACACCATTATTAATCACAAGAAAGCGATCCGAATCGATGATAAAGTCTTTTATTGCCAACCTTGTCGCTTCTTGTTCATTATACTGAACTCTGCGCAGCAAGGCTTTTATACGGCTGATAAGTAATTTTGGTTTTATGGGTTTGGTAACATAATCATCGGCGCCCGCATCAAATCCGGCAATTTGTGAATAATCTTCGGCGCGGGCGGTAAGAAAAATAATCAAACTGTTTTTGAGCGCCGAAATCTCCCTGATCTTTCCACAGGTCGCCATCCCGTCCATTTCGGGCATCATCACGTCCAGGGTAATCAGGTGTGGAAGTTCCTCCACAGCTTTTACTACCCCATCGGTGCCATTGCTGGCGGTGCTTACCTTGAAGCCTTCCTTGCGTAGGTTATAACTCAAAAACTCAAGTACATCATCCTCATCGTCAACCAATAAAATCTTGTAATTTGATGGATTCATACGGCCTGTTTTTTAGGTAATAGTCAGGCCTAAAAGTATATTATTTTAGGAACTAACAGGTTAATTTATGGTCAATTTTGAATTATTTTTACACTTAGTAAAAATACTTTTTGCCGCACAGCAATTTGACTTCTACTTTTCAAATGACTGATTTGTTCTCCATCCCAAAATAGTTTTAGTATTTTAGCCAAAGAATTGCACGTCAAAAATCAAAGAGTATGAAACATATTTTTACTTTTCTATTGATTGGATTTTTAGGTTTTTTCGCCACCGGAAGCGCACTGGCACAGCCATTTTCGGGTGGAATTTTATTGGGCGGTAACAGCAGTCAGGTGGCGGGCGATAATTTTTCAGGATTTAACAAAGCAGGATTTAGCGCGGGAGTTTTTGTGCGTACCCAGTTGGATACCAAGTATGGCCTGCAGATGGAGTTGTATTTTACCCAAAAAGGAGCACGCTCCAATACCAAAGCCGAAGCGGCCGGAAATTTAGCTTATCTGCTAAGGCTCAATTATGTAGAGCTACCATTGATTTTTCAGTACGACCTGGGAAAGCTGAGGCTTGAGGCCGGACTGACGGCCGCCTTTCTAACCAATTCTTATGAAGAGATAGATTACCAGGAAAACGTGAATGAGGTGTGGCGAAAAGTTACACTGAACAGCCTCTTTGGCATACGCTTTCTTATTAGCAATCAGTGGTCTGCGGGTTTGCGCACCATCAATTCCATCAATTCCATACGCACACAGCAAGCCACAGGGAATGTGAAACGCTACGGCAATAAATACGGGGCTTTTAATGATGTGTTGCAGCTCGCGCTATTTTATACCTTCTAAGCAGTATTATTTCCACTTGATATTACAGCCGATGGATGGGATTTGATTTTCGGGTACTTTTTTGCCTTCTAAAACCAACTTTAAGGCTGCTCGTAAATCTTCTCCGCTTACTGCTACTTCATTTCCGGGGCGACTGCCGTCGAACTGACCACGATAAACACAAAGGTCTTCCCCATCAAAAAGGTTGAAATCTGGTGTGCAGGCAGCATCATAAGCTTTGGCCACTTCTTGCGTTTCATCATATAAATAAGGAAATGGGAAGTCATTCTCTGCTGCAAATATTTTCATCTTCTCAGGAGAATCTTCCGGATGCTTTACCGCATCATTGGCACTAATAGCTACCATGCCAATCCCTTTTGGCATGAAATCCTTGCCGACTTCCACCAACTCCTGAATCACATGCTTCACATAAGGACAATGGTTGCAGATAAACATCACCAGCGTTCCCTTTTCTCCTTTTATATCTCTATAGGTCAAGTATTTATCAGTAATTTGATCAATGAGTCTGAAGTCGGGCGCTGAAAACCCGAGCGGTATGGATTTGGTAGGTGTGCGTGCCATGTTAATCGTTTTTTAAGAAGTTAATATTGCGTTTTAGACCATCGTACTTTGTTCTTTTAACAGCAGAACCCTTAAAAAGTTCGTTAAATTTGGCTTTGTCCAACTGTTCCCAATCTGCTTTACGCATATTTTTCAGCGCATCGCTAAGCTTAAAAAGTGGTTCGTTATGTGGTTTCGAAAAGCGGTTCCAGGGACAAACATCCTGACAAATATCGCAGCCAAACATCCAATCCTTAAAATCCAGCTTGGGGTCTTTCGGGATTTCTCCGCGATATTCAATCGTGAGGTAAGAGATACATTTATTAGCATCAAGCTTATGCGGCTCCACTAAAGCACCTGTGGGGCAGGCATCGATACAGCGCCTGCAACTGCCGCAATAATCCGTTATTTCTTCGGTTTCTTCTTCCAGTTTCAAGGGCAAAAACAGGTGTCCGATAAAAAAGAAGGAACCTTTGCGCGGATGGATAAGACAGGTGTTTTTTCCGATAAAACCCAAATTACTTTTTTTTGCCCAGGCACGGTCAAGTATGGGTGCCGAATCGGTGAAAGCCCTTGCCTGCTCCAGTTTTCCAGTGTGCGTTTCAACAAAAGCAAGCAGCGTGTATAGCTTTTCCCGAATCACCGTATGATAATCCTGTCCGTAAGCGTATTTAGAAATTTTGTAGTTGTCGTCAGTCTCAAGCTGCTCTTCCGGGAAATAATTGTACAACACGCTCACAATACTTTGTGTTCCTTCGAGCAGCAGCCGTGGATCATAGCGCTTTTCTTTGTTACGATCCAGGTACGACATCTCGCCCTGGAAGCCCTTTTCGAGCCATTCTTCCATCAAATCACCATCTTCTTCAAGCAGCTTTGCTGATGAAATACCCACTTCATCAAAACCGAGTTCAAGCGCCTGTTGCTTGATTAAACGGCCCAATTCGGAAGCGGAAATTGTTGACTGACTACTCATTAAAAAGATTTCCCTGTTGTGGTGTTTTTGTGCGTCCCAAGTGTTTGTATGCTTTTTCGGTGGCTTCGCGTCCGCGCGGTGTACGCATCAGGTAGCCTTCCATAATCAGAAAAGGTTCGTAAACCTCTTCGATGGTGCCGCCTTCTTCGCCAACTGCCGTTGCGATGGTGTTTAGGCCCACAGGACCGCCTTTGAACTTGTCAATAATGGTGGATAAAATACGGTTATCCATCTCGTCCAGGCCGTGTTCGTCCACGTGGAGTGCGCCAAGGCCAAAACGGGCAATCGCGATATCGATTTTGCCATTGCCTTTGATTTGCGCAAAATCACGGACACGGCGCAGCAGCAGGTTTGCAATACGTGGTGTGCCGCGGCTTCGGCGCGCAATTTCTATCGCAGCTTCCTCGTCGATAGGCACGTGGATGATGGAAGCCGAGCGTTGGATAATCCCGGTGAGGGTTTCAGCATCGTAATAGGAAAGGCGTAAATTGATCCCAAAACGCGAACGTAAAGGAGCTGTGAGCAAGCCTGATCGCGTGGTTGCTCCGATAAGCGTGAACGGGTTAATGGCAATCTGCACGCTGCGGGCATTAGGCCCTGTTTCTATCATAATATCGATGCGGTAATCTTCCATAGCTGAATACAGATATTCCTCAACCACAGCGCTTAAGCGATGTATCTCATCGATAAAAAGCACGTCGTTCTCTTCCAGATTGGTGAGCAAACCAGCCAAATCTCCCGGCTTATCCAGCACAGGCCCTGAGGTGATGCGGATATTTACGCCCAGTTCGTTGGCGATGATATGCGACAAAGTAGTTTTACCCAAACCCGGAGGGCCATGCAGCAACACATGATCCAGGGCTTCGGCACGTTGCGAGGCAGCCTGCACAAAAATACGCAGATTTTCGACCACCTGTTCCTGTCCGGCAAAGCTCTCGAAAGCATCCGGTCGAAGTACCTTTTCAAGCTCCTTTTCTACATTTGAAAGCCCATCGCCGTATGCATCTAAATTCTCGTTCATGGTATAATTTCCTGTGCAGACAAAAGTACATGATTTTTTTTAGGCAGAATTTTCAAGTTTTGCGAAAAAATCAAGGTTTGATATTTTATCTGACATTTCGTTTTCAATTGCCCGAAGGAGCTGATAAACCCGCAATTTTATCTAAGAAATTAGTTGTTTGAAGCTGTTTGGGTACAACTAAATCAAGCGTTTTGAATAGGAATATATCTGAAAAAACTATTTAATACTGATTGAATAACGCTTAGTGCCGTATTATTTCATAAGTCTAATTTTAATTACTGAAACCCACATTACCTTAATGACACTTCGACAACCTAACGATAATCACTTTTAATTACTACTCGCAAATAGTGCTAAGACTTATCTGTCAACAGCTTGGAGATGAAATCTATGCAAAAGATTCAATGATTTACAATCTAAGCAGTAGGATATTTTATAAGTATAAGAATTTTCTGTAATTTAGCTTCATCATTTACTCCCGAGGCAAACAGTGTTTGAAAAGCTGAAAGCATACGGTGTTTTGATGTCAAACTGGTTAAAATGAATGGATTATGAAAGAACTACTTGTTGCATTCGATTTTTCAAAAAACGCATTGAAAACGCTCGAATATGCGATTTTATATGCTAACAAACTGGGAACAGGTGTTCATTTGGTGTGGGTTGACAACACCAGCACGCCGGATCAGATGATGAATATTGAGCAGACCTTACGCATCGAAACGAGAAAGTATTTTGACGAAATCGTTCGTAAATATCAGCCACTGCTAAAGCAAGGAAAAATACAGGTTCATCTACGCAAAGGAAAGGTGTATAGTGAGATAGCTATGATTGCCAAACAGCTTAAAGCTGATATAATTTTCGCGGGGACGCATGGTGTGAGCGGCTACGAACGTTTTTGGATTGGTAGCAATGCCTACCGTATCGTTACTTCAGCACCCTGTCCGGTGGTTACTTTACGTTCCGATTTTAACTTTAACGATAGTGTAAAACGTATTTTGGTGCCTATCGACAGCACGGCAGAAAGCAGGCAAAAATTGCCTTTTACCGCAACTTTAGCAGAAGCTTTTGGAGCCGAAGTGCACTTAGTTTTGCTTTATAACAGCCCGCTTGGTGTAATCAGAAGTCGCATGAAATCTTCTGCCGATGAGGCGATGAAATGTCTGAAAGAACGCAATATTAACGCCTCCATAAAAGAAATTGAAACCGATAATATTGCCCAAACTTTGCTTAGCCTTAGCGATGAAATGAAGGCCGATCTAATTGCTATCATGACTGAGCAAAGCAATACGGCCGGTAATATGTTTTTGGGCCCTTATGCACAACAAATAGTCAATAATGCGTTAATACCTGTGGTAAGCATTCAAACATCACCAGCTTAAACGATTGACTATGAATAAAATATTTCTGTTTGCCTTGTTTTTACTTTCAGTAACAGCTTTTCAAAATACTGTAAAAGCTCAGTATGAACATGATACTGGGGGTAAAATTAATATCACCCAGGATGCACGCATCGATAGCCTGATAGCGCTGCACCAAAAACTGCGAGCAGCAGATAGCCGTTTTGAAGGCTACCGTATCCAGCTATTTATGGAGGCGGGCAATGATGCGGTGCAAAGGGCCGAAGATTTTATACAGAAATTTGAAGAAGAATACCCAGAATGGCCTGCTTACCTGAGTTTTGGGCAGCCGTATTACCGTGTTAGGGTGGGTAATTTTCGCACACGACTGGAAGCTGAAGGTGCTTTAAATACCTTGAAAAGACAGTTCCAACAAGCCTTTATCACCAGCGATATGATTGAACCCCCTGAGTTAATTGCATTTCCCACATTTAAAGAAACAACGCCATGAATAAAACAATTTTAGTCGGCATTGACTTTTCTGATTGCTCAATCAATGCCCTGGAGCATGCCTTAAATATTGCCGAAAAAGCAGAAGCAAACCTGACGCTTATTTGGGTAAATAAACCCGATAATACCAGAAATCTATACGATTTAGGAGCTGATGAAATCATGCATAAAGCTGAAAAACAGCTGAGTGAGTTGATAAACAAGAACCAACATAAGCTCACCAAGGGTACCATTGATTTTGTAACACGCTCAGGAAAGGTGTATGTTGAACTGGTGGCCGCGGCCGAAGAGCTGGATGTATTCCTCATCGTAATCGGCACACACGGATCATCAGGCTTTGAAGAGTTTTGGATTGGCAGCAATGCTAATCGTATTGTTTCGGCTACCGAGCGACCTGTAATAACCATAAGAGGTGGCGTTGACATTAACCGAACAATCAGCACCATCGTCATGCCCCTCGATACCACCTTGGAGTCACGGCAAAAAGTGCCTATCACTGCTTTGATGGCCAAATATTATGATGCCATCATTCATGTGTTGGTTACGCATACCACCAGCGTGCAAGATGTGCGCGACCGGGTGATGGATTATACCAAACAGGTTGAAACCTACCTCACAGAAAATGAAGTGAAGTTTTTAGTCAAAGAGATTGATGTTGATAACGTTACTGACAACACCATAGAATATGCTACCAGCGTGGGTGCTAACCTGATCAGCATTATGGACGAACAGGAAAAAACACCTTCAAATATCTGGCTGGGGCCTTATGCCCAACAAATGGTAAACCACTCGCCTATACCGGTTTTAGTGATTCATGCAAAGGATTATATCGCCGGCATTTCGCGCTAACAAATTGATTTTTAGTGACTTTAATATGGTCTTTCGATAATAAACAGCTTTGATTGATGATTAGTGCGTTTTACATCACTAAGTTTAAAAAGTAACAGCCCAAAGACTCCCAATAGTTTTTGGGCTTTTATTTTAGGTTTAAAAAACGCCAACTCTTGAATAACTTTGATTTATATCACACTTAAATGTTCCTAAAATAATGTTTAAACAGCAATTAATGGCTTAATTTAGCCTAAAACTAAAGCTGATGAAAATGAGAATGAAAGCAACAAGAAAGTCCTTGTCAATTGCAATAGTATTTCCTTTGCTGCTATATTGCTGCCAGCCTGAAACAAAAACTGAAAGCAAAGAAAATATAACGGACGTAACTGAAAAAGCAATAAGCCTAAATGATTTTGTTGAAACTTTTGGTGGTGTCTGGGCTCCTGAGGCATACCTAAATGCAATAATTAAACATAAATCAGTCTATTTATCACACCAAGACATTCCGTATATTTCAGAGCTAAAAATCCATAAGAATAACTTAAAGAATGATACTTTAAATGTGCCTTCAGGCATTAAAAACCACGAAAGATATGACTTTAAAGTGTGGGAAACTAAGCAATCAGACAAGCCGGAATATGCTAATTCACTGCTTGAATGGGAGGAGGAACATGAATTTATTTTTAGATATAACACAGCCGACACAACCATTTCAATCCTTGAAAAAAACAAGAACGATAGCCTTGTCGAACGCACAGATTACATCAGGATTCTAAACCAGAAATATGCTTATAATAACAAAGAGTCTGCTTATAATTATTTAGGTAGAAAGTTTATTTTAAACGGGAAGTATCAAATCCTTGATGCAACAAAAAAGGATTTAGGAATAGCTGATTTTGAAGCTAATACAGGCGAAATTAGCGGTTTTAAATATACCTATTATATCCTCACTACAGATTTTATTGGAGGAGGTCCTGTTTATCCTTCAGATTATATCTTATTAAGATACGCGCGTGACATTTATTCCGATCAACAGTTTTTGCGGTTGCTACATCAAAACGACACCATTTATTTATACGAAACTATTGGTATTTTTACAGATACATATTATAATGAAGCCTTAAAGAAGATCAATTTTTATCTGATTGATAAGAATTGAAGCATGTAAAAGTGAATTAAAACATAAAGTAAAGTTATGAAAGAAGCCATCAAAGTACCCGAATCTATCAGTTTGAGAATGGGTTTTAAGCGCAAGTTTAGCCTGTGGGAAATGTACCGCTCTTTTGTTTTCGCTACCCGGGCAGCATCAAAACTGTCGAAAAACAAAAAAAATCAGCTCCTTCATCCTGATTTTATTGAACGGTTGCAGCTGGCTGTTACCGAAGTAAATGGCTGTGCTGCTTGCTCTTACCAACACACCAAAATGGCTTTGCAACAGGGAATGAGCAACGAGGAAATCAGTAGTTTTTTAAGCGGAGAAACGCATTTTATCAAGCCGGAAGAGGCCAAGGCTATCCTATTTGCTCAGCATTTTGCTGATTCCAGAGGTTTTCCCAAAAAGTATGCTTATGATGCCATCGTAACCGAATATGGCAGTGATAAAGCAGCTTTAATTCTCTCTGCATCACAAGTTATGATAGCCGGAAATATGTACGGAATTCCTTTTAGTGCTTTTCAGTCGCGGCTTAAAGGAAAACCATTTACCGACAGCAATCTTTTTTACGAATTGGGCATGTTGGTAGCTGGAATTTTCTGTCTGCCTTTTGCTATAATTCAGAGCCTATTGGGGGCTTTGGTGGGTTTGCCTAATGAAAGATTTGATAAAAGTATGGCCGACGACGAAGAATAGATTCCTACAATTACGTGTATGATTTAGTCCTTTTCTGGTAGAATTATTAAAAAAAACCGCTTGCCGGAAATTCATCCTTGCAAGCGGTTTTATGTCTATAGCGCTGATTAATAAACGTTTACGCAGTTAAGATTCTCAAAAGCTACTTTGAGTCGTGCAATCATAGCTTTTTCGCCTTCGCGAAGCCATTTGCGTGGGTCATAGTATTTTTTGTTCGGACTGTCAGCGCCATCGGGATTACCGATCTGTCCTTGCAAATAGCCGTGATTTTTAGCTTCAAAAGCACGTACGCCATCCCAAAAGGCCCATTGTGTGTCGGTATCAATATTCATTTTTACAATGCCATACCCCAGTGCTTCTTCAATTTGAGCCGGATCAGACCCAGAACCGCCATGAAACACAAAGTCAACAGGATTTGGTCCTGTCTTGAATTTTTCTTGAATATATTTTTGTGAGTTAAATAAAATAATAGGCTGCAATTTCACATTTCCGGGTTTGTAAACACCATGCACATTACCAAAAGCAGCCGCAATGGTGAAGCGGTCGCTAATTTTGCTGAGTCTTTCATAAGCTTCCGCCACTTCCTCTGGCTGGGTATAGAGTTTGGAGCTATCAACATTGGTGTTGTCCACGCCGTCTTCTTCTCCGCCTGTGATGCCGAGTTCGATTTCCAGCGTCATGCCCATTTTCGACATGCGCTTGAGATAACGTTCACAGATTTCCAGGTTCTCTTCCAGCGTTTCTTCCGAAAGATCAAGCATATGCGAGCTGAACAGTGGTTTTCCGTGTTCAGCATAAAATTTCTCGCCGGCATCCAATAATCCGTCAATCCAAGGTAAGAGTTTTTTGGCGGCGTGGTCGGTATGTAAAATCACAGGAATACCATACATTTCAGCCATTTGATGTATATGATATGCACCCGAAATAGCTCCTGCAATAGCGGCTTTCTCATTTTCGTTTGAAAGGCCTTTCCCGGCGTAAAAAGCCGCGCCACCATTAGAAAACTGAATGATAACAGGTGAATTTACTTCACGCGCTACCTCAAGCACGGCGTTGATGGAGTTAGTGCCAATAACATTGACGGCTGGCAAAGCATATTTGCCGGCATTGGCATATTTAAAAATTGTTTGCAGATCGTCGCCACTGGCAACACCTGCTTTTACATGTTCTGATAATTTACTTGACATTTGTATAATTTTTAAGTTATTATATTTCGTTTTTCCGAGCTTGCTTTGATACAAAAGTACTGCTTATTCCTTTTTTGACTGGAGCGGAACAAACTTATCTAATTGATTTTTGATAATTGTCATCAGCTCGTTTTTGTTGATGGGTTTGGCGATATAATCATCAAAACCGGCATCAAGCATTTTTTCGCGGTCACCCGCCATGGCATAAGCCGTTTGTGCAATAAAAGGCACAAAGCGGTATTCTTCATAGGTCTCTCGAATCTTCTTCATCAGCCTGATACCATCCCAGGGCGAGGGCAAATTGATATCGAAAAGCATCACCTGGAAAATATGGTCGCGTTTGTATCTTTCGCTGATAATTTTCAATGTTTCTTCGCCATCAATAGCCATAGTGAGGTGGCCAGCCTTTCGCAGGATTTTCTCTAAAACCATGCGGTTCATGCGGTCGTCTTCCACGATGAAAATGTCGAGCTGACCAATTTCCGGCGCATTGGGAATGGCGATGATACGTTGTGCTTTTTTTAATTCGTTTTGATCTTTGTCAAGGCTCTCGCAAGGCAAAATTAGCGTCACGGTAGTTCCCAATTCGCGTTTGCTATCGATGCTAATATTGGCATGCATCAGGTTTAGCAGCCGCTTGGCGAGTGGCAAACCCAATCCGGCTCCCTGATATGAGCGATTATATCCTACACTTTCCTGCCTGAAAGCTTCAAAAAGATGTTGCTGATAGTCAAGATCCATGCCCTGGCCGGTATCTTTTATTTTTATCACCACCTGATTATTTATTGGATCGTATGTGCTGGTGATGGTTACAAAACCTTCGTTGGTGTATTTTATCGCGTTATCAACAATGATATGAAAAACACGCATCAACTTAGCATTATCAGCTATCACAGGTGGCACTTCGTCAAATTTCGCCTTGAAAGCCAAAGCTTTTTCATTGGCCGAAAATACCGTGAGATCAACTACATGCTGCATGATTTCGTTCACATCACAGGGATGTAGTTCTACCTCAATCACGTTGGCTTCAATACGGCTGATATCGATAATATTGTTCAGCAAATTCAAAAGGCGATCGCCACTACTCTGAATACCAACAGCATAATCATACAATTCTTTGTTTTCGAGTAGTGAAAGTTCTGTTTCGAGCAAACTCGAAAAACCAATAATGCCATTGAGCGGCATCCTGATTTCGTGACTCATATTGGCCAGAAATGCATTTTTCAAATAATTAGCATCTTCCGCTCTTTTCAGTGCTTTTTTCAGTGCTAAGTCTTTTTGACGGCTTTGCTCGATCTGTTCGTTAAGGTCTTTGATTTGCCGGTTGATATCCCTTTCAATATCCTCTTCCTTCTTATTAAAGGCTTTCAGCTGATTTTGATAGCGGTTTTCAGTTTCTTTAAGGAGCTGCTTGTGCGCCAATTTTTGTTTGATAAAAAGCAGCAGCAAGAACAAAAATAACAGTACCAAAGCTGCTAATGAAACCGTGTAAAAGTTGATTAAATTTTTTGTCTCAGAAATTTGAGGTTTTTCCGCAATCGGTTTCAACAAGGGAATATCAGACTGACTTGCAGTTGATAATGAAAGCTCAGCAGCAGCTTTCAGAAAAGGAATAGCTGCTGCATAATCTCTCTTATCGAGCTGAATTTCAGCCATAAGCAGTAAAGCTTGAGTTCTTTGCGCTACATTCAGCTCGTTTGGCAAACTATCAGCAAGCAATTGTCTCAATTGAGTTTCGGCTACCGGTGGATCAAACGCAAGGTAGGCTTCAGCCAGCTCCAGCTTTAGTGCAGTTTGCTGTGCGCCATTGGTTTGTTGCAAAATATCCTGCAAACTGTCTATTTTCAATGCCATTGTGGCAGTTTGCCCCTGCACTGTACCGCAAAAAATACCCAGAAGCATTAAAAAAAGCATGATAGTCCGCTGCTTATGTGTTGTCATCTCCTCCGATTACTTTGTTGGATTAGCCAGTTTATGTGTCTCAATTCGTTATTATTTAAATGATAACCATACAAATGTACATCAATTTTTTGCATTTAAAATGGCGTGATTATTCTGCTTGAACAATTTCACACCTTGCTTTGCTTATACTCCTTGTGTTATATATTTTCGGCAAAGATTTATCACTTAGCATCTTCATTACAAAGTCTTTGCTGTTAACAAACTAACACTATTCTTATTTGGTCTTAATTATCATTTTTACAATTATTAATTATCTTTACCGCTCTTTAGCGCTTAGTTTTTCGCTTAATGTGCTGTAAGAAAACAACATACTTAATTTATGATAAAAAAAGTACTTGTCGCAAACAGAGGAGAGATCGCAATCAGAATTATGCGCTCCTGTCGTGAAATGGGTATTAGGACTATTGGTGTCTTTTCGGAGGCCGATCGCAGTTCGATGCACGTACGCTATGCCGACGAAGCCTATTTTATTGGGCCATCGCCTTCCGTGGATAGCTATCTAAAAATTGAAAAAATCATCGAGGTTGCCAAAACTTCTGGAGCTGATGCTATCCATCCAGGCTACGGATTTTTGTCGGAGAACGCCAATTTTTCGGCCCGTTGTCAGGAAGAGGGGATTATTTTTATTGGCCCTGATGCCCATGCTATCAATACAATGGGAGATAAAATCACCGCCCGAAAAACCATGATTGCTGCGGGCGTTCCAGTGGTTCCAGGCACTACCGAGCCCATTAAAGACTTGAAAAAAGCCGTTGAAGTAATCCGTGAAATCGGCCTTCCGGTGATGATAAAAGCCAGTGCCGGTGGTGGCGGAAAAGGGATGCGTCTGGTGAAAGAAGAAAGCCAGATTCTGGATGCCGTAAGTAGCGCCCGTTCCGAAGCTAAAGCGGCTTTTGGCGATGATGCAGTTTATATTGAGAAATACATCGACTCGCCTCATCATATTGAATTCCAAATCTTAGGAGACAAGCATGGCCATGTCGTTCATCTTTTTGAACGCGAATGTTCGGTGCAGCGCCGCCACCAAAAAGTGGTAGAAGAAACACCCTCACCTATTATTACATCTAAAGTGCGTGCCGAAATGGGCGAGGCAGCTGTTGCCGCCGCCAAAGCCGTAAACTATCACGGCGCCGGAACCATTGAGTTTATCGTAGACGATAACCTCAATTATTATTTCCTTGAAATGAATACCCGCTTACAAGTAGAACACCCTGTTACGGAGCGTGTTGTGGGCGTTGATTTAGTGAAACAACAAATTAATATTTCTAATGGTTTTGAACTAGCATTTAAGCAGGAAGACCTTAAACAGCACGGCCATGCCATCGAGGTGCGCATCTATGCCGAAGATTCTGACAACAACTTTATGCCTTCACCAGGAATAATCAAACACATTACCGAGCCACTTGGATTGGGCGTTAGGCACGACGGATATGTTTATGAAGGCTATGAAATTCCGATTTATTACGACCCGATGATTTCAAAACTTATTGTTTGGGGCGAAACACGTAGCGAGGCCATCGCCCGGATGAAACGCGCCTTGTACAACTACAAAATTACCGGCGTAAAAACCTCCATTCCTTATCTGAGTAGAATTTTGGAAGTTCCAGCATTTGTGGAAGGCCGCTACAACACGCATTTTATCGAGGAAAATCAGCAATACCTTATGCCACGCAAAAACTGCGATGGACAGTGCGAAGATGTGGCTATCATCACGGCTTTTTTTGATTATATCACGAAGCTGGAAAAAATTCAGCCACAGGCTATTACCAAAGAACTGGGTAACAACTGGAAAGATTTTGGTCGCAAGCGTTCTATACTGCGGCTCTAACAAGCTAATATTTTATAATTTATGTCGTACGAATTAAAAATCAACGATCGCATCGCCAATATCGAATTGCTGAGCAGAGATGGCAATATAATTCAGGTGATGCTTGATAAAAAGCTGTATGAATTAGACATTTTAGAGGTAGAAAGAGGTGTTTATAGCATTTTACTCGACAACAATTCGTTCAATGTCGAACTGGTTGAAGGCAAAAACGCCAAGACCTACACGGTGAATACGCTCTATGAATCCTTTGAGGTGGAAGTCATTGATGCCGAATCAAAATACCTGAAAAACCGCAAGAAAGATGAGGGTGAAGACCAAAATGTTATTGCTTCGCCTATGCCCGGGAAAGTAGTGAAAGTACTTGTGAAAGAGGGTGATAAGGTAAAAGCCGGAGAAACCGTTGTGGTAGTTTCTGCCATGAAGATGGAAAGTGAATACAAAGTAAAACAGGATAGGGTGATCAAGAAATTGTTGGTGAAAGTAGGAGATACGGTGAGCAGCGACCAGCCAATGGTGATCATTGAATAAAAACACAGAAAAAAGAAAAATCATGTCATCAGAAAAGAAATTTAAACATTTTCAGGAAACAGATAAGCTGGCCGAACTTGGCGGTGGCGAAGAAAGAATTAAGAAACAACACGCTGCCGGCCGCAAAACCGCACGTGAAAGGCTGTTCGACCTACTCGACCCCAGTACTTTTGCCGAAATAGATAAATTTGTGACCCACCGCAGCACCGACTTCGACATGGATAAACAGAAGTTTTTGGGCGATGGTGTTGTTACCGGCTACGGTAAAATTGATGGCCGCTTGGTATATGTTTTCGCACAGGATTTTACAGTTTTTGGTGGCTCGCTAAGCCGTGCCAATGCAGATAAAATCGTAAAAATTATGGATCTTGCCATGAAGATGGGTGCGCCGGTTATTGGTCTCAATGATTCGGGTGGCGCACGTATTCAGGAAGGTGTAGAAAGCCTGGGTGGTTATGCCGATATTTTTTACCGCAACGTGATGTCGTCTGGCGTTATACCGCAAATTTCTGCAATCCTTGGCCCTTGTGCCGGTGGTGCCGTTTATTCGCCTGCCATCACCGATTTTATTATGATGGTAAAAGACACTTCTTATATGTTTGTGACCGGTCCGGATGTGATAAAAACCGTTACGCATGAGGAAGTTACCAAAGATGAGCTGGGTGGCGCCATGACGCACAACTCAAAAAGTGGCGTGGCGCATATGATGGCCGAAAACGACGAACAAGCCATGATGATGCTGCGCGAACTGATGAGTTTTCTACCTTCAAACAATATGGAAGACCCGCCAATAAAGGTTTGTACTGACAGCATTCATCGGGAGGATGATAACCTGGATACCATTGTTCCCGACGACCCAAACAAACCTTATGATATGCAAGAAATCATCATCAGTATAGTTGACGACAAGCATTTCTTTGAAATTCAGCCTTATTATGCCAAAAATATCATTGTAGGCTTTGCCCGTTTGGGTGGAAAACCGGTAGGCATTGTAGCCAATCAGCCTGCCGTACTGGCTGGTGTTCTGGATATCGACAGCTCCATAAAAGCCGCTCGATTTGTGCGTTTCTGCGATGCCTTCAATATTCCCTTAATTACTTTTGAAGATGTTCCTGGCTTTTTGCCCGGCACCACGCAGGAGTTTGGCGGCATCATCAAGCATGGCGCAAAACTGCTGTATGCCTTTGCTGAAGCCACTGTACCAAAGCTTACCGTAATTACCCGCAAGGCCTATGGTGGTGCTTACGATGTGATGTCGAGTAAGCACATAGGCGCCGATATGAATTTTGCTTTTCCCACAGCCGAAATTGCCGTGATGGGTCCTGAAGGCGCTGTGAATATCATTTACCGTAACAAACTCAGTGAAACCGAACGTGAAAAAGCCATTGAGGATTATCGCCTCACTTTTGCAAGCCCATACAAGGCTGCTGCTCTGGGCTTTATCGACGAAATTATCAGGCCAAGAGATACCCGTAAAAAATTAATTCAGGCTTTGGAGATGACCCGCACTAAATCAAAGGTAAATCCGGCAAAAAAGCATGGAAATATCCCTTTATAAATCGAAATAAAATTATTTTAAGGCTGTTCTAAAATTTTTGGAAAGCCTTTTTAGTTTCTGTTGTTCAGCAACTTATAAAAACTTTCCATCGTTTTGGCAAACGAACGATTTACAATTGGATCTTGTATCCAGCGCGGAAACTGCGGTGGTGCAGTCGAAAAGGCCGAAAACTCAATATAAGTAACGTCTTTTTGCCAAGAATATACTTTCCACACCCCTTCGTAATGCCCGAAATCATTAATTTTACATTCAAAAGGTGGCTTATACTTGTCGCTGCTCTTAATCTTAAAGGAATAAAGTGGTAATAAAGATTGTTTTTGTTCGCACACTTCATTGATAAGGTATTTATTGCGCAATGGCCAAGGCAACTTAAAAATTAAAAAAATCACCCATAAATTATTGTCGGCTGACTTGATAAGCTGCGCTTCACTAACTGCGTTCATCCATTTAGGAATAAGCTTGTAATCGCGAATCACAGCGGCTACTTGCTTAGGTGTAACGCCCTGTATGATCATTCGGGCCTTGCGCTCAATAACTTTTGAGCCATCATTTAAGGTCAGCCAGCGAAATTGTGTGAGGATGTATTCGCTTTCAATCATCCGCTCCCAGCTGGAACGACTTACTACAAAGACTTCTGCTGTTTCGCTTTCGCTCGCATAAATACTTACATAAACCGCTAAGGGACTTAAATTTAGCAGAAATAAAATCAATAAAAAACGCTCAAAAGTGCTTCTAATTTTCATCTTCCAGTACTACAAAAGTAAGTGATGAAAGCATAGAACGCAAAAAACAAAACATTATTTATTGAATGTAACCCACTTTTATACAATAGATTATTGACAAAACAGCAGTCGTAATTACGAAGTTTTTCAGATTTTTTCAATGTCAATCCATTCTATTTGGGTTACTTTTGTGCTTATAAATTTGAAAACAAAAAGCCATGTTTAACCTTACAGATTGGATTCATATTGATATTTATAATTATGTCGTACTACCGCTTCTGATTGCAATAGCACGCATTATGGACGTTAGTGTTGGGACGATCCGGTTGATTTTTGTGTCGCGTGGCTATAAATACCTGGCACCGGCTTTAGGCTTCGTTGAAGTAATTATTTGGTTATTGGCCATTGGCCAGATCATGCAGCAGCTTGATAATTTTATGAGCTATATCGGCTATGGCGGAGGTTTTGCGATGGGAAATTACATTGGCATTATCCTGGTCGAGAAAATGTCGATAGGCACGGTGGTAGTTCGGGTTATTCCTAGAAAAGACGTCTCGAACCTGATCGATCACCTGCGCGAAGCCAATTATGGCGTAACTTCTGTTTCTGCCGAAGGCAAAAGCGGGCCGGTTCAAATGATATTTAGTATCGTCAAGAAAAAAAATCTTAATGAAATGCTCAAGATCATCAACGAGTACAATCCCAATGCTTTTTATACTATCGAAGAGGTTCAAACGGTAAACGAAGGCCACTTTAAAGTAAACCAAAACAAGAGCCCTTTTTTGGGAGGTATTTTTAACCTGGGCCAGGTACGCAAATAATAGCATAGCTGTAGGCAAGCCAATTCTTATTCTGATTTGGCTTACTATCAGTGATAACTTTGTGTAATACGATGATATTGAATTCATTAAAATATTTAACAGTTCACGGTAAAAACATTGTTAAACGGCTTTTTAAGGGAAATATCCAGTCTATTAACGCCTAAATGTAAATAGGTACAAGAGCTTGTTCCAAACGCTTGTAAATCCGCTGATCCAATGGCAATAGCATACGTACTGAAGCGAAACACTACAGTTAGTTTTCAGCAGCCACTATTTATCCTAAGAAATACTTGACATGGCGTGTTATTTTTTGTAACTTTAGTGCACATCAATACTTAAAAGCCATGATCAGTTATAAAACACCACAGGCTGATCTTGAGAGTAAGAAAGGCCTGTTTTTCGAGCTTGGGTTAATCATAAGCCTGCTAATCGTTTTCTTTGTCTTTCAGGTGAAACGCCCAAATAAAGTTCGTGATTTGGATATAAACCGCAGCGAGCTACACCTTGTGCAGGAAGAAATGATCCAGACCACACAGCCCAAACCACCGCCACCACCAGCGCAGGCGCCTAAGCAACAAATCACACTTTTAACCGTGGTTGACGACAAAGTGGAAGTGGATGCCGACCTGCAAATACAAGCGGAAGTGGATCAAACTACCATCATTCCAGAATATATTCCTATCGAAAGACCGCCAGAGGAAGAAGCGATTGTAGAACAGGAAATTTTCCGTATTGTTGAAGAACAGCCGGAGTTTCCGGGAGGTGATGTAGCGCGCATAAACTATTTTTCCAGCGAAACAAAGTACCCCCAACTTGCTAAAGAAAACGGTATTCAGGGCATTGTGTATGTGAGTTTTGTTGTGGAACCCGACGGTTCCGTCTCTAATGTAACTATCTTGCGTGGCATTGGCGGCGGCTGTGATGAGGAAGCCATGCGCGTAGTAAAACAAATGCCAGCCTGGAAACCGGGTAAGCAACGTAACAAACCTGTACGTGTGAGCTTTACACTGCCGGTGCGCTTTACCTTGCTATAAAAGTTTTCGGCTAAAGAAATTCTGGTTGAAGCTGTTGCCTAATGCCACTCTAAAAGGAATTATTTGCATCTTTGCAACACTATGTTTATACGCTTGGGAAGGTTATTTTTAGCCATAATTTTGGTGCTGCTTTTGAGTTTTATATTGCAGCGATGTGCCAATCCGGTAATGCCGAGAGGCGGCCCAAAAGACGAAGACCCACCAAGGGTTGTAAGCTCAAAACCTGCCAACAGATCAGTTAATTTCAAAGGAAGTTTGATCGAAGTTACCTTTGATGAGTTTGTGAAGCTCTCCAATACCCAAAAAGAAGTATTGATTTCGCCCCCGCTTAACAAAAATCCGGAGTATCGCCTGCGCGGAAAAACCTTGCAAATAAAATTTGAGGAAGCACTGGTTTCCAATACAACTTATACCATCTTTTTTGGCGATGCCATCGGCGATCTCACCGAAAATAATCCAATAAGTGGCTACAGTTTTGTATTCTCCACCGGACCGGTGCTCGATTCTATGTCGATAGAAGGCCTGGTGAATAACGCCTTCGACTTGATACCTCCCGAAGCTGCATTTGTAATGCTTTATGAGCGCGCTCCCGATACTATTCCGGTAGATTCGTTACCCTATTTGTTGCGACCTTTGTATGTGGCCCGCACTGATAAAGAAGGACATTTTAGGCTGGCAAACCTGAAAGATGTAGCGTATAAAATATTTGTGCTCAGCGATATGAATAGCAATTTTTTATACGATATGCCCGGCGAAAAAATTGCTTTCCTGGATACTTTAATTGTACCAGTTTACCAGAAACCTCCTGTACATGATAGTATTAAAGCATTGTCTGACAGCCTTTTATTGTTGTCCGACAGCCTGAATCCATTACAGCTTGATAGTCTCGAAATGATTTTTCTGCAGGACGCCATCGCCGATAGCGTTTTGGCTGCTGCTGGCGACAGTCTGGTAGCAGATTCTGTGATCCAGCCACCGCTTGAAAGCGCGCTTGATTTGCGGCTTTTTATGTTTGAGGAGCAGGATTCGGTGCAGCGTTTGTTACGCGCTGAACTTGTAAGGAAAGGCCTGCTACGCTTTGCTTTCAGGTATCCGGTAACCAAAATGGAAATAGAACCATTGCAAGCCCTACCCGATAGCTTCAACATGATTGATTATTACACCAAATCGCGCGACACCTTGTTTTGGTATTTTAATCCGGCCATCAGCGATAGCTTGTTTTTGAGCCTAAAACAGGATACGCTGGTGCTCGACACCTTGAAATTATCGCTTGCCGAAAAGAAAACGCAAAGCAATAAACGTAAAAAGGATGATGATGCAGTGAAAACTGAGCGCCTTTCAATTTCAAACAATGCCGGTGGGCGACGTATTAATTTACCTGCAGAATTATTCCTGAGCTTCGACGAGCCCATCACCAAAATAAACATGCGCGACACCACTTGGCTTATCATTGATAAAGACACCATTTTTAACCGCTTGCGCTTTGTAAAAACTGATTCAGTGGGAATGAAATTTGCACTGGACACCCTGTTAACCGCCGAAAGCAGCTATTCCATCCGCTTTCCGGATTCGGTGTTTTTTGGGTATAGCGGCAAAACAAACGACACTACCCAGATAAATTTTAGTGTGCCGGCAGAAGATCAGTATGGCCATCTTTATATTGATTTTATAATTCCGGATAGCACACAACAATACATTATTCAATTGATGAACGATAAGGAAGTAGTGCTGAAGCAGCTCAATGTAAGGGCCTCACAGCGGTTGCGTTTCCCTTATCTGTTGCCCGTGAAATACCTTATAAAAATTATCGAAGACCGCAATTTTAATGGCCGTTGGGATACAGGCGATTACCTCAAAAAACAGCAGCCGGAACGGGTAAATTATTTCCCAAAGGAAATAGAAATCAGAGCAAACTGGGATATTGAAGAAAGTTGGTCGCCGAAATTTGATGGCGATAGATGAATTTAAGCCGGAGCGCTTATAGCTGTGTTTTTTGAAAAGTCAATTAGCAATCCTTGCACTTATCAATACAACCGATAATATCAGCTAATGTTGTGTTTCTGAGCGAATAATAAATTTTTTTACCATCTCGTTTAGCATCTAAAATGCCTTTGTTTTTCATAATATTCAGGTGATGTGAGGCTGCAGCTTGCTCGATATCCAAGTGTAGATAAATTTCCGTGACACTCATTTTCGAGTTTTTGGTCAACATTTCGATGATGGCAAGCCGCACCGGATGTGCAATCGCGCGCAGTCGGCCAGCTACTTTTTCAAGTTTTTGTATGCTTTGTTCGCTAATTGTGAGTGTTTCCATGCCTAAATTTTCGACAAAAATACACAACTTCTATACGCACATAGATTCATATCTATATATGAATTAAGAAACGGGCTAATATAAAAACGGTCTAAATAAGCTTTGCTTAAAAACGCCTGTCTTTTAGCTGGATTGTAGTGACAAAGTTGTTGATAGCTAGCGCGAATCCAGACTATTAAAAGCTTGTCGGATACGAAAGGCTTGACACGTGCTAACAATTTCGTAAGTAGCGCCTGCTACCTGATAATTCCACGAAGTAAATACTTCGCGGAACGGGTCTAAATAAGCTTTGCTTAAAAACGCCTGTCTTTTAGCTGGATTGTAGTGACAAAGTTGTTGATTGCTAGCGCGAATCCAGACTATTAAAAGCTTGCCGGATACGAAAGACTTGACACGTGCTAACAATTTCGTAAGTAGCACATGCTACCTGATAATTCCACGAAGTAAATACTTCGCGGAACGGGTCTAAATAAGCTTTGCTTAAAAACGCCTGTCTTTTAGCTGGATTGTAGTGACAAAGTTGTTGATAGCTAGCGCGAATCCAGCCTAGTAAAAGCTCGCCGGATACGAAAGGCTTGACACGTGCTAACAATTTCGTAAGTAGCGCCTGCTACCTGATAATTCCACGAAGTAAATACTTCGCGGAACGGGTCTAAATAAGCTTTGCTTAAAAACGCCTGTCTTTTAGCTGGATTGTAGTGACAAAGTTGTTGATAGCTAGCGCGAATCCAGACTATTAAAAGCTTGCCGGATACGAAAGACTTGACACGTACTAACAATTTCGTAAGTAGCGCCTGCTACCTGATAATTCCACGAAGTAAATACTTCGCGGAACGGGTCTAAATAAGCTTTGCTTAAAAACGCCTGTCTTTTAGCTGGATTGTAGTGACAAAGTTGTTGATAGCTAAAGAATCCCTGCCTGTGAGCGCGAATCCTTATTTGCAGGTCAAAAAGCTAAGCATTCAATACAGTAAACGCGAACTTGCTCCCATCAAACAAGCCTTTGTCGCTTAACTTGAGTTGCGGGATTACCAGTAGCGCCATAAACGAAAGCGTCATAAAAGGAGCATGCAGCATGGCACCTAAAGCTTTGGCGGCGGCATCGACTTTTTCATAGTCATCGGCAACTTCAAAAGCGTTTTTGTTGCTCATCAGGCCGGCCACCGGAAGTGGCAATAGATGTGCCGATTCCGCATCGCAGGCTACTACTCCGCCTTTGCTTTCAACCAGTAAGTTCACGGCTTTGGCCATGCTTGCATCATCAACGCCTGTTACAATAATATTATGGCTGTCGTGCGCCACCGTGGATGCAATGGCACCGCGTTTGAGTCCAATATTTTTAATGAAAGCAATCGCCGGAGTGGCTTTTTTGTAGCGGTTAATTACTGCGATTTTTAAAATATCATCTGCCACATTGCTAACCAAATTTTCGCCCTCAACTTTGGCTTTTCCGATAAAGGTGTTGGTGATCAATTGTCCTTCTAAGGCTTCAATTACTTTGATGTTTTTGCCTTCGTTTTGCACGAAAAAATCTTCCTGACTTAGTTTTTTTGCTACAAAATTATTTGGCGTAGCGGCCAAAGCTGCATCTATCAAACTTTTGCCATTTTCGGCTACCAACTCACCATCGACGTAAGTTTTCAACACATTAAAATCGTGTAGCGAATCAACTACAATCATATCTGCCGGATCGCCAATTTGCAAGGTTCCCACTTCTAAACCGTAATGCGTGATAGGATTCAGGATCGCACTTTTGAGTACCTGAATCGGATCGTAACCTTTGGCAATAGCGCGTTTCACGAGCTGGTTGATATGGCCGCGCACCAAATCATCGGGATGTTTGTCATCGCTGCAAAACAACACTTTGTCGGCATGGTCTTTCATCAGGTCTATCAAAGCCTCAAAGTTTTTGGCAGCACTGCCTTCGCGGATTTGAATCTTCATGCCGTACTTGATCTTATCCAAGGCTTCTTCCATCGTAAAGCACTCGTGGTCAGTTGTTATCCCGGCCTGAATATATTTTTTCGCATCCTCCCCTTTTAGTCCGGGCGCGTGGCCGTCAATGGGTTTATGGTGTTTTTTGGCCACAGCCAATTTCTGCATCACCATTTCGTCCTGAAAAATAACGCCTGGATAGTTCATCATCTCGGCCATATATTTTATCTCGGGACGCGAAAGCAGCGTATCCATATCATCAGGACCGAGATCAGCTCCTGAGGATTCAAAAGCCGTTGCCGGCACACAACTTGGTGCACCAAAATAAAACTTAAACGGGACAGTTTTACCGTTTTCTATCATATAATCAACGCCAGGAATACCCAATACGTTTGCAATTTCGTGCGGATCGCTTACGGTGGCTACCGTCCCATGAACGACAGCCAGTCGGGCAAATTCAGATGGAACGAGCATGCTGCTTTCAATATGCACGTGGGCATCAATCAGGCCGGGCAAAATAAAATGATCAGGAGCCGAAGCCGCTTTTTCAATTTGGGTAATTTTTCCGTTTTCTACTTTTATTGTTCCTGGAAATAGCTTGGATTGATGCAAATCAACGATTTGGCCGCTGATGGTATACGTATTGTTTGACATGATTTAGTTTTTTGCAAATTTATGACAATTAAAAAAACGCTAATCCCCTGATTATGTTCAGAAAATTAGCGTCAAGTTCTCTAATAGCCTGTTGGTTTTTTCGTGAGATAAATCCTAAAAGCGATAACTAAGCCCTAAGTTTAGAATTCCTTTGGCACCTACGCCCAATTCCACCGATCCTCCAAAAGCTTTACCAACGCGCATTCCAATGGCGTTAACATGGAAATTAAACATGGCTTCGCTTTCCGTAGAGCTGGCAACATCAGTTTGGGAGGAGTCAAAATCCTGGTTTAAAATAGTTACGCCAACACCCACGCCTGAGTATATTTGCACCCATTCCGCTGTAACATATTCAAAACTGATTTCAGGTAAGAGCGTGAAATAGCGGTTTTTAATATTGCCCGCCTTCTCTCCCAAAGAAAAAACATCCTTGGTAATAGATTGGTACGAAAACAGTCCCCCAAGCTTTATCACTTTACCTTGAGAATGCCAGTATTCAAAACCTATTGCAGAACTATTTGATTCATTGTCAGTAGAATAGCTTCCAATGGCTATCGCTTCAACGATCAGATCGCTAAAAAAATCACCAAAGTCAGAAGTTGTGATAAAGCCTGCGCTTGTCCTTACTTCCTGTTTTTGAGCGCTTAGTGGAGCTATAAACAGGAGGCTCACGATAAAAATAAATAGTTGTTTCTTTTTCATAGAATGTTTTGGACAAAACTATGAAAATATTTTATGGCACAACATAAATATGTGCTGCTGAACGATAACCAGCTTTATTTTTAAACCAATCGGGATACAAGGCACCACTCGATTCGGCCCAGTCGGCAAACCATAGATAACCTTGCGTAACTTGCGCATGCTCGATGGTATAATCGTAAGATTCTATGATATTAATGGCCCAAGGAAGTTGCGTTTCTGTTTTGTAATATCGCCCGCTGGCCGGATCGGAATTATCATCCATTTGTCCGAAATAACTCCTGTCAGCCAAGCTTGTTGGTGCGTAATCCGGCAAGTGAATTTCTTTGCCACGCTCCATATCCACAATCAGGAAGGGGTTAAAATTCTCGGGCTGAAAATCGCTGAGCAGATAAGTATTTGGCGTGAGTAAAAGTACAATTCTAATTGTATCTGGTTCAATATAAGGCAATCCTGGAACCACATTGGCACCAAAACCCGCATCGGATTGTAAAACATTTTTGATATTGTCAAACACGATAATGGTTGGGACTTGCTGGCCGGTTTCTGTACCATTTTCATTGAGGCTGATATAATTTTCACCCAGGCGATAGCCGGAAACCTCAAAATCTGAAGCCGGAATAGCTCCAGGAAGCTGGAACCCAAATCCGTTGCGCAGTCCGGCACCGTTAGCCCTTACTGCAAAAACAGCTTCAATTTCGGTAATTTTATTGGCCTGATTGGTGATCATATTAAAGCGGTAGTCTACTACCAAGTCATTAAAATCGTAGTCGCCTTTGCCGGGCCAGAGGTCTTCAAAAGCCAGGCTACCAAATCCGGAGGCCGGAAAATGATTAAGAAAAGCCCTGGCCGGATCGTTCGGGAAATCGTCTTCCTCATCGGGAATGCCATCGCCGTCAGCATCAGCAATTTGTGGTGCTTCAGACATGGCCGTCTGGATTTCAATCGCTGAAAGTGCTTCTGAATAGTATTTTACCTCATCAATTAGTCCGTTAAAGAATTTTTGACTGCCATTGTCTGAGCCGATAGAAAATGGGCGGGTATTGCTGCGCAAGGGCACGTCAAGCTGTCTGGCATTTTTAAACTGACCATTAACATATAGTTTTAAAACACTTCCGTCATAGGTAGCGGCCAAGTGATACCATGTATTTAAAATCGGCCTTCCTTCGCCCCAAAGTATATCGTGGGTATTTTGATCTGTTCCGCGGATATGCGCATTCCAACCAAGCCATACATCCTGACCAATGCCATGACCGTCCCAATCGCCTTTCTGAACAATTTTTGTGGTCTTATTCTCTCTGGCATTAACCCAAGCCATCATGGTAAAACTTGCTGTTGGATTAATGTCTGGATGATGCGGAGCTATCGCGGTTGAGCTGGTACCATTGAAATTCATGCTGCCTTCCACCATGCCAGCAGCAGCTGAAAGATTGCTTGCAATAGCATCATGTCCACCAATAATATCGACTACTTTTCCTGCCGAGATATCATCCAAAGGCCAATGCGCAACAAGACTGCTGTTGCCGTTGGAAGGGTTATAATTGTTAGCAAAGAGGTAAGAAATATCTTCTGGTGTGAGGGCTTTATCAAAAATCATGGCTTCATCCAGCTGTCCGCTGAAAAAGTTTTGTGAACTTTGACTTCCAATAAGCAAATCAGCAGAACTGCTGTTGAGATTTCCAGAAGCAGGAGTGCTATTCATTAAAACACCATCTAAGTATAGGTTTACTTTAGTTCCATCATAAACGCCCACTATGTGATGCCAGTCGTGATCAGCAATTCTATCTTGCCATGATAAGGCAACATCTGTAAATGAAGGAGTATATATGCTGAATGAAACTTTGCCATTTTTATCTATCCGGAGAATATATTTGGTGTTATAAAAGAAAAATGCGCCACCCTGATCAAGCTGATCTCTTGAAAACCAGACTGATAAACTGAACTTATCGTTAGTCAGATCAAGTGCAGTACTATTTGCTACACGAACATTTTCTGTAGTTCCGGTAAAGTTGAGTGCTCCACCGTTTATTCCGGTGGTGTAGGTTGCACCATCAATTGCGCCATCAAAATTTCCGGTTTCGTCGGTTGCCGTTGTGCCACTTCCTTCATCAAAACGCCACCAGGCCAATAAGCCATCAGGAAAATCCTCTTGTACAAAAGCGGTAGATTTTCGCTGTGAATCGAGATTCACTTGAATAGTATTATCTTGTAAATTAACAAGTTGACCATTTACTAACAAGCTATTTTCAAAACTTGGAATACGCAACGAAATCGCGTAAAAATCCTCTAAATGATTATAAAATCCGCGGTGATAAATCGTTTGATTGTCTGCCGATTGAATCTTAATGAAAGCCGCTTTTTCTGAATAAATTTGAAAAGTGGTGTATTGGCTGGTTTCCCAGTTAAAAGTAGGGGAGATATTCAAACTCTCGATACCGGGAGTTGGCTCTTGAGGCGAATAATCTTTTTTGCAGGAAGCTAGCGTAAATACGGCCAATAAACTTATTAGCAGTATTTTAAAGACTTTTTTGCGCATTATTTTAATTTTGTTTGGTTGTTATCCATAGAGCATAAGTTGTGCCTAAGGATATAAACTGCTGTTTATCATATTTATAGAGGTAATTCAAAATCACATTTACTCCCAATTTAAGAAAGTAAATCCAAAATTGGATAAGCTCTAAAGATATGGCAAGATAGCGAAAAATCATCAGTAAGACAAGCGATAGGGGTTTGCTGAAAAACGCTTTGCCAAAGAGTTTCCAGACAGAAAACTCTACTTTTTCATGCTTTGGTAAGAAAAAGGCTCTTTAGTATGCTTCTTTTATTTTCTGAATCAAGCCGCTGGTTGAATAGCCTTCTACCAGATCGATGGTTTCCACTTTCCCGCCTTTGGCGGTAACAATATCATAGCCAACCACTTCCTCGGCTTTGTAATCTTTGCCTTTCACCAGGATATCGGGCTGCACTAATTTGATCAGCTCGTAAGGCGTGGGTTCGTCAAAAAGTACGATAGCATCGGTAAAATGCAAGGCGGCTAAAAGCGCGGCACGGGCATTTTCGTTCACCACAGGTCGCAGCGGTCCTTTGATTCGGCTAACTGATGCATCGGTATTGAGGCCGATAATCAGCACATCACCCAAATCAGCGGCTTTGGATAAATAGTCAATATGACCCAGGTGTACAATGTCGAAGCAGCCGTTGGTAAACACGATTTTTTTCTGCTGAAAACGCCACAACGCAAGTTTGAGGTCAAGCGCTTTGTTGTCAATAATTTTACCTTGAAGAATTTGTAATTGCGTCATTTGCGGGTTTTTTATGGTCTGCAAAGAACATCCAAAGGTAAGCTATTCCGCCTACAAAAACATTAAGTAAAGTTTGTCCGGCATGCGTAATGGCAACATAAGAACCGGCACCTAAGGGGTCGATAAAAAACAGCTGAACCAAAACGGCTTTCCCAATAAAGTGATACGCACCTATTCCGCCAGGCACCGGAGCAACAATGCCAAGGCTTCCAATGGCCAGCAGCGTGATGCCGGCACGCAATCCCAGGTGAGAGGTTTCGGAAAGCATATATAATGGAATCCAGGTCATTAGCACATAAAAAAACCAAATCATAACGGTGTAAAACAGGAAAAGCCACTTTTGACGCATCCGTTTAATGGTTTTTATTCCATCGAGTAAACCCAAAATAAGCAGCTTAGTTTTATCGTAAAAAGGAAGTTCTTGAAGGTGATTTTTAAAACGTTTGCGCAGGTAGTATAAGGCTGCTATTACGCTAACTACTGATGCTAAAAACAAGCTAACAGTAAGCCAGTTATGTGTGATAGAGTTTATAAATGGTTCGGTCATTTTCAGCACAAATCCCCCAAGCATTTCCCACTGAAAGGCTACCACAGCCAATAGTAAAAGCATCAGCACAATCAGATCGAAGAGCCGTTCGGAAATCACGGAGCCTAAAAGTGCGTTGAACGAGATCTTTTCTTTGCGCGAAAGCACACCACAACGCATAAATTCGCCCATGCGCGGAACGGCCGTGTTGGCGAGGTAGCCAATCATTACCGCTGCAAAAGTCGTTGAAGTACGCGTTTTATAGCCCATGCTTTTGATCAGCAGGTTCCACCTCAAAGCCCTGAAGATGTGTGAAATGATAGCGAAGACAACCGCAAATCCCATCCACATATAGTTGGCTGTGCGAATATCTTCCCACAAAGCATCAAGTTTAATATTGCGGAAACTGAGCCATAAAAGCACCAGCCCCAGCAATAAAAAAACAAGGTATTTTAAGATACTGATTAATTGCTTTTTCAATCCTTATTCGCTGATTTTGTTGTCGTCGTCAGGGAAAATAATGGCAGGTTTGAAAGTCTTGGCTTCTTCAAAATCCAAGCTGGCATAAGACACGATAATTATGTGGTCGCCAACAGCAGCTTTGCGTGCCGCAGCTCCATTCAGTGAAATCATACCGCTGCCTCTTTTGCCTTTAATCACGTAAGTGTCAAGGCGTTCACCATTGGTGATATTGTAGATGCTCACCCTTTCGTTTTCGATCAGGTTGGCCGCTTCAATCAGGTTTTCGTCAATGGCGATGCTTCCGATATAGTTCAAATCGGCCTGCATAATGGTGGCGCGGTGTATTTTAGATTTTAAAACTTCAATATTCATCAGTTAAATATTTGATTCCGAAAGCTTACGGATGCGGCTGCAAAATTATTAAAATATTCTAATATTGTCGATTAGTCTTACATTTCCCAGTTGCAGTGCCACAAATATTCTGGCTCCTAACACACTGTTCCAATGTTCAAAAGACTGTAAATCAACGTCATCAGCCACGGCAACATACTCCAAATTAAAGACGTCAATTTTATCCAGTTCGTTTTTGGCATATTGCTGCATCTCATGCGGACTCAACACATTGCGCAGTGTTGCGGCCTTGCTCAGGATTTGATGGATGCGCGGAGCAAGTTGTCGTTCGTCAGTGCTTAGCCGCCGGTTTCGGCTGCTCATAGCCAAACCATCGCTTTCGCGAACGGTGGCACAGGGAACTATTTCCACCGGAAGCGACAGCTGTTTTGTCATGGCTTTGATGATCGCCAATTGCTGGAAATCTTTTTCACCAAAAAAAGCTTTGTCGGGATTTACCATCTCAAAAAGCTTTTTCACGACCACGGCCACACCGTTAAAATGGCCGGGTCGAAATGCGCCTTCCATCACGCTTGCCAGCTTCCCAAAACGGTAAACAGTGGTGTCGGGCTGCGGATACATCTCGTCCACATCTGGCGCAAACAAATAATCGCAATCTACCGTTTCCAGCAGGGCTTTGTCGGTTTCGAGTGTACGCGGGTAGTTTTCCAAATCAGCGGGATTATTAAACTGAATCGGGTTCACGAAAATGCTTACCACCAAGATATCGGTTTCTTTTTTGGCCTGACGCATCAGTTCGAGGTGGCCTTGATGCAAAGCACCCATCGTGGGAACAAAACCGATGCTTTTCCCGGCAATTTTTTCGGCCTCAATGGCGGCTTGCAAAGAATTTTTATGTTCAAAAACTTTCATCACAAAAATTTAAAATAAACTATTTCTGGTCGAAAATCACCCTTGCTTTTAGCGCACAATTTTTAGCATATCCGCCTCTAAGCTTTTAGTTGGGTTTTCAACAATTCGTCCAATTGTTTTGCTGTTTCTGTAAAAAATAAAAGTGGGAACACGTTCAACTTCATAGATGTCTATATCTAAATCCCGTGCCTTCTTTTGCGAATCAACACCAATCATCATAAGTTGCTCTTCAGAAAAGCCGATAGCATCGAGCAGTTTCAAAAAGCGCGGCACCTGAATCTTGCTGTCGATGCACCAACTGGCTAACACCACTACGATTTCCAGTCCTTCAATTTTGGTTTTTAATTGATTGGTGATTTCCTGATTTACCTCATAATTATCGTATTCCTGGCTGTAATATTCAGCGAACTCACCCGTTTGCAAACCTTCACGGTTTACAAAATCTATTAAAACTTCTCTATCTCTGACTGTATCCATTATGTATTGATTGATTTCCTGTGCGTTAGCTGCTCCGTTCATAGCGATGAAAATGAATAATAACAGCATCTTAGGGATGAGTTTCATGGGATGAGGTTTTGGATTTTAAACATAAAACACGAATCAATATGCTGAAAATAAATGGGTTAAATTATATATTCGCATCCATCAAGCTGATTTTTTGTGCATCGGGATGATTAGGAATGCGAGGCAAAAGTAATAGGAAACTAACAGCTGCCACAAAAATCAAAGGAAAAATCAAAAAAACAAGTTTTATAACGCAACAAATTCTGTTATTTCCACAGCACCAATTCACCACGGCTATTGTTTTTCATTTCTTCAGGAATAGCCAGCTTTATTTCTTCGGCCAATTTTTCAATAAGTCTCCGTTTCACAAAGTGTCTTGAATAGCAAATACTTACTTCGCGCAAGGGTTTTTTGTCGCTAAATGAAGTTACGTTTTTCAACCTGGGCTCTGACATTTCGCGCACAGCCAGCTCGGGAATAATGGTAAATCCGCCTTCGCGGTTGATGATGCGCAGCAATGTTTCAATAGATCCACCTTCCAGTTCAAAAGGTAGCTCGTGCTTACTGTTAGGCTCAAGGGCGCATAGGTTGATTACTTGTGAGCGAAAGCAGTGGCCATCACTCAGCAGCCAAATATCCGGGGTCGCCACATCAATTGCCTTGATAAAATTTTGCTGCAATAGCGGGTGTCCGGTTTGTGCATATAGGAGCATTTCTTCGTAAAAAAGCGGTTCTTCCAGTATGGCCGGATCATTATATGGCGTTACGAAGATCCCCACATCCAAACTATCTTTCTTTAGCTTTTCGGCAATTTGATCGGTGATAAGTTCTTCCACTTTTAGGTTGACGAGGGGATAATGACGCTTAAAATTTCCACCAAAAAGCGGCAATAAATAAGGAGCCAATGTAGGAATAATGCCAATGTGTAACTCGCCACTAACATCACCCAGGTATTGTTTAGCCATATTTTCAAGCTTTCCGGCTTCCGAAACCACGACCTTGGCTTGATCTATCAAACGACGGCCAAAGTCTGTTGGAATCAACGGCTGTTTTTTACGATCAAATATTTTTATGCCGAAATGTTCTTCTAATTTCTTAACTTGCATGCTTAAAGTTGGCTGCGTCACAAAACAACTCGCTGCAGCTCTGGCGAAGTTGCGGTGATTGTCGAGAGCAATGATGTATTCCAACTGTATGATGGTAATCATGATATAGAATTTATTGATGTATTATTAGATATTATCAATTTGACAAATGTAGCTATTAACAGTAAATTTGCACTTTAAATCAATTATATTTTTAACCCAAATTAAAACTTTATCAAATGGAAGAACAATTAGTAACACAAATGCCACGTATTGGCGACATGGCGCCTGATTTTAAGGCGATGACTACTACCGGAATGATGCAATTTTCAGAGCATATCAAAGGTAGCTGGACAATTTTATTTTCGCATCCGGCGGATTTCACCCCGGTTTGTACCACAGAGATGACAGGATTTGCTGTGCTGGAAGATGAGTTTGCTAAAATGAACACCAAATTGGTTGGTTTGAGCATCGACAGCATCCACTCACATGTGGCCTGGGTAAACAACGTGAGAGAAAAAACCGGCATTTTCATGAAATTCCCCATCATTGCCGATATCGACATGAAGGTATCAAAACTTTACGGCATGTTGCAACCGGGCGAAAGCGAAACAGCTGCCGTTCGCGCGGTATTCTTTATTGACCCTGTCGGTAAAATTCGCCTAATCATGTATTACCCGTTGAACGTAGGACGTAATATGGACGAAATTATCCGTGTATTGCAGGCCCTTCAAACTGCTGATGAGCATGGAGTAGCGCTTCCGCTCAACTGGAAACCTGGCGAAAAAGCCATCGTTCCTCCACCAGTAACTGTCGAAGGACTGAAAGAACGCCTCAAATCAGATTATGAAATGGTTGACTTTTACCTCGCTAAAAGAGACTTATAACAACTGTAAAGGTTCTTAAAAAGCCGGTTAATTTAACTGGCTTTTTTTGAACAAAACTGCTGATTTAGTGTTTTGTACTAAAGAAATTATAAATAAAAATTGACTATTATGAAAAAATTGAATGCAATTGGATTAGATTTAGAGAAATCAAAAGAAATGGCCGAGAAACTGAATGACCTATTGGCCAACTTTTCTATTTTTTATGTGAACCTAAGAGGTTTTCACTGGAATATCAAAGGTGAAAAATTCTTTGAGCTTCACGATAAGTTTGAAGAAATCTACGATGATACTGAGGTGAAAATTGATGAGATTGCTGAGCGTGTTCTAACGCTTTCTTTCACGCCGATTCATGCCTATAGCGATTATATTAAAATGTCGGAAATCAAAGAAGTAAAAAACATGAGTGATGGTCGTGCAACTGTTGAAAACCTGCTCAGTAGTTTCCAGACACTTCTTGCCAAAGAACGTGCTATCCTGGCAATGGCTGGTGATATGGACGACGAAGGTACCAATGCCAAAATGAGTGATTATATCCGCGAACAGGAAAAAACTGTATGGATGTTATCTTCATACCTCAACAAGTAAGCTTAAAACAGCAAAATATTGAAAGGCCGGTCAACAAAACCGGCCTTTTTCCGTTTTATCAGCAAGCTAAATCCTATGTCAAAACACGAAAACGCCCTTATCCACGAAAGCAGTCCCTATTTACTACAACATGCTCATAATCCAGTAAACTGGCAGCCCTGGAACGAAAAAACCCTGGCCGAAGCCAAAGCGCAAAACAAAATGATACTGGTCAGTATTGGCTATTCAGCCTGCCATTGGTGCCATGTGATGGAACATGAATCATTTGAAGATGAAACTGTTGCAGCACTCATGAACAAGCACTTTGTATGTATAAAAGTGGATCGTGAAGAACGGCCCGACGTAGATCAGTTTTTTATGGAAGCCGTGCAACTGCTCAGCGGCAGAGGCGGCTGGCCACTCAATTGTTTTGCACTGCCGGATGGACGTCCGTTTTGGGGTGGCACTTACTTTAAAAAAGACCAATGGATGGAAGTCTTGCTTCATCTTTCCGAACTTTTTGAGCGGAAAGACCGTGCGATTTTTGATCAGGCCGAGCAGCTTACGCAAGGCATAAAAAAGAATCAGTTTAAAGTACTTGACGAAAGCATAGAGACTAATTTTAGCACTATTACTACTGCGATGGCCGATAAATTGGAAACCCAACTCGACTACCAGGAAGGCGGAACCCGTGGCGCACCAAAGTTCCCGATGCCGGATTTGCTGCATTTTCAACTGCTGCTGAAAAACCAGAACACCAAAGTATTTGAGCACGCCATTCTAAGTCTTCAAAAAATGGCCAAAGGCGGCATTTATGATCAGGCTGGTGGTGGTTTTGCACGCTATGCTGTTGATGGACACTGGCATGTGCCACATTTTGAGAAAATGCTTTACGACAATGCCCAACTTATTGGCTTGTATGCCGAAGCCTGGAAATTGACAAAAAAACCACTGTTCTCAGAGGTGGTGGAACAGAGCATTCGTTTTTGCGAACGAGAACTTTTAGGCCCTGAAGGCGCTTTTATGGCGGCTTTAGATGCCGATAGCGAAGGCGTGGAAGGTAAATTTTATGTGTGGAAAACAGCTGAATTTAATGATGTTATTGGTGAAAACGCAGCGCTGATGGCAGAATTTTTCGGCATTGGCAAAGCAGCTTTGTGGGAAGAAGGCAATAATGTGCTGGTTCAGGCTTTTGATGCTGAGGCTTTTGCAGCCGAAAAAGGCATGAGTGTAAAGGCTTTTCAGGAAATCAAATCTACAGCCATTGAAAAACTACTGAAACACCGCGCTAACCGACAGCGTCCGGCCACCGACGACAAACGGTTGTTAAGCTGGAACGCGCTGATGATAATCGGCCTGGTGAAAGCTGCCACAATTTTCGAACGACAGGACTGGCTTGTCAAAGCCGAAAATACGGCCGAATTTATTTGGAAAGAGATGCGCCAGCCTAATGGTGGATTATTCAGAAGCTGGAAAAATGATGAAGCGAAAATTGATGCTTTTCTGGATGACTATGCCTTTTTGATGCAGGCATTTATCGCACTTTTCCAACAAACAGGGAAAGCTGTTTACGCCTTGAAAGCGAAGGATTTGCTTCGTTTTGTGCTGGAACATTTTTATGTTGATGAGCAACAAAGTTTTACATACAGCACCCGCGATAGTAGTGAACTTCCTGTGAGTACTTTTGAGCGGCACGACAATGTAATTCCCTCCTCGAATGCTGCTATGGCAAAGGTACTGATAGCATTAGGAATGCTTTTTGAAGATCAAGAATACATTGAAATTGCTGAAAAAATGATTCAGCAGCAAGCTGAAAAAATGACGGCCTATCCTAGTAGTTTCAGCCATTGGGCGCAGGCCCTTATGCTTTTAGAAAAGCAACAACTGATTGTCGTAAACGGGAGTGGTGCTTTACTGGCGGTGCATGTTTTACGCCAACAACTTGATGATCTAACACTGGTTATTGCTGACGAAAGTAGGCAGCTGCAAGCCGCAAAAAGCAAGCCGCAGCTGGAAGAACTGCGCTTATACCTTTGTGACATAAATGGTTGCAGACCAGCTTTTAGTAGTGTAGAAGCACTGATTGCTGAACTCAATGAAGTATAGGCTTAATCGTTTATAGCTTGTTTGCTTGTTTATGAATGCCTAATATTGCATTTTGATAACTTGAGATGTTTTATGAGAATTAAAATCTATTTTAAGCATCAAAGTTCTATTATTTACAGATTGACTTTGCAAAAACCCCTTTAACGAAAGTTGGTGCTTTCCGGCGGCAAACTCTGGGTAATTTTGTTTCCAAAGGACATTCCCGTTGAGGTCATAAATTGTTAAGTGAAGTATAGCGGCTTCTGGCAGCTCAATACTTACGACACTTTCCGGTCGCAAGGGGTTTGGAAAAACAATTAGCTTATAATCGCTTTCGACTGATGGGCTAAGTCCGACCGATAAAACTTCCATCACACCCATATCTATACGTCCGTGGGCAATACGTGGCACACCAAAAAAGTCAATTTCGGGGAGGTTGAAACCAGTAGTATCAGGCGTTCCGGCATTGAAACAAACACTGTTGACGTCGATTTTCCAGCCATTTTGCAAGGATGGATCTTCATTCAAGTTGTTTTCGTAAACGCCAATAAACGTGCTGCCTCCAAACCAATCAAGACCACCTTGAATGTTGCAATAATGAAATTCGGGTTTTGAAAACACATCCCAAACCCACACTTGAGAACCCAAACTGTCGGCAGCTACATTATTCCAGATAATGCTGTTGGCCAGCACCGGATTGGCTTTTTCGTTGCAATAATAACCGCCGCCCATTGCCGAACTATTGCCGACGATGGTGAGGTTGGTCATTTTTGGCGAAGCCTCGATGCAGGCAATGCCACCGCCAAAAAACATAGAAGAGTTTTCGTGAATCAGCAGATTGGCTATTTGCCGGTTCGGTTCAGCACGCAAAAAGCCAATAGCGCCACCTAATCCGCTGTGGTTTGCACGAAATTCACAGTTGAGTAGGCGCGGATCACAGAATTCAAAGGAAGCACCGCCGCCAATACCTGTTGAAGCATTATCCAGAAAAGTCGTTTCTACAATATCAGGAAGCGATGCCCGAAAGGCGACTCCACCTCCATAGCCATAATCCATGCCATCGTTGCCCGCGAAATTATTGTCAAACAAGCAGTTATTGATTAAAAAGTGTGATTTATTACCATAAACCGCGCCACCACGATAAAAAGCGTAATTGTGGTGAAATTCGCAGTTTTCTAACCTGATTTTACTAAAATTATCCACCCGCAAAGCACCCCCATAGCCATTTATGGAATCGCCAGCTGCCTTGCCATAATAAAAGCGGCAATGTTCAAAAATCGAGCTGTCGTTTTCTGCCGATGTGTATTCAAAATGAAATCCATCCCAACCACCATCTGTACTGTGATAATCAGAAAATCCAGCAGTATCTGCTACCGTGAATAGAATTGGATTTTCGGCTGTGCCTGTTGCCTTGACATTTCCTGCGACCTGAATGCTGTAATGACCTTCAAAAAACACGGTGGTATTGGCTTCAATTAAAAGTTGCTGGCCATTGGGAATCAGCACATCACAACTTACAAAAACAGTATCGTAATCCCAGCTTCCGCTTTGGTTGCCGCAAGCCGTAAAGTTGTTTTGGCTATTTGCTATCGAGCCCAAAAGTAGCAACAGCACAATGAAAATTGAACGCATTTTATTTAAGTTTGGTTTAACCGTAAAAGTAGTGAAAAATGCTTAACCACTGCTATCGAAACGGAGGTTTCTCAATACAATTGCCTGAAATTGCATTCACAAAGCTAAAGGGCTTCAGCTTGTGATTATGCGGTGCCTGATTCAAGAGATTTGAAATGGTTTTAATATTTAGTTTCCGAGATACTATTCGGCAATATTTTCTCCGTTTATCATGATTTTGGCACGATTCAGGGCGCATTGAATGTCCTTACAGTTATTTTCTTCGCCTAATAAATCAATGATTCCAGCTTTCCTAAGTTTTACAAGGACTTCCGCTCCGGCTCCTGAAAGCACAGTTTTTGTGTCGTGTTGAGCAGCACGATCAATAAAAGCATGCAAGTTGCTTAGGCCTGTAGAATCAATAAAAGGCACACGTCTCAGGCGGATGATGCGCACTTTGGGTATTTTTCCACCCAGTTTTTCGGCTTCTTCAAGTTTATTGGCAATACCAAAAAAGAAAGGGCCGTTTACTTCAAACACTTCTACACCTTCCGGGATTTGCAGGCTTTCGCCTTCATCGGCCATCTCGTCGCTATCGTCTTCAACCACCATATTTAGCACAGATACATCTGAGGTTTCGATGACGCGTTTCAAGAAAAGCAAAACGGCCAACAAAAGTCCAAATTGAATCGCAACGGTGAGGTCGATAATCACGGTGAGGAAAAATGTGGTCAGCAAAACCGCAATATCACTTTTACTGTTTTTGAAAAGGCCTTTAAACGACCGCCATTCACTCATATTATAAGCGACCACTATCAAAATTCCAGCCAGCACGCTCATCGGGATAAGCTTGGCATATTTGCCAAAAAACAGCATTATCAGTAGTAAAACCAGGGCATGAATGATGCCTGCTACAGGTGTTTTTCCGCCATTGCGGATATTGGTCATAGTGCGTGCAATGGCTCCTGTTGCCGGTATTCCACCAAACAGGGGTGAAACAATATTCGCCACTCCTTGTCCAATCAGCTCTGTATTGGAGCGGTGTCGGCCACCTGTAGCGCCATCGGCTACCATAGCCGAAAGCAGCGATTCGATAGCACCCAGCATTGCAATGGTAAAGGCCGGCGCCAGCAACTTACTAAAGGTGGCAAAATTTACGAAAGGAATGCTTGGCATCGGAATTCCGCCTTTGATTTCGCCAAAACGGCTGCCAATGGTTTCCACGGGCAAATCCCAAAAAGTGGTGGCCAGCGTGGCAAGTAGCAGTGCGATAATAGTTCCTGGTAATTTTTTATTGACTTTTGGCCAAAACACAATAACTAAAATAGTAAACAGTCCAAGTGCCAGCGAATACCAGTTTACACCATCAAAATTCAAAACATAAAACTTCCATTTCTCAATAAAATCTGCCGGAACGGCCTGCTCAACCTGTAAACCAAAAAAATCTTTGACTTGCGAAGAAAAAATCACTACCGCAATTCCGCTGGTAAAACCAACGATAATCGGGTAAGGCATAAAGCGAATTATTGTTCCCAGCCTCAACACGCCCATCATCACTAGCATTAAACCGGCTATGATGGTCGCCACAATAAGGCCATCCACGCCAAACCGTTCCACGATACCGTATATAATCACGATAAAAGCACCTGTTGGGCCGCCAATTTGCACCCGGCTTCCGCCCAAAGCGGAAATTAAAAACCCGCCAATTATCGCTGTAATCAGCCCCCGCTCCGGCGAAACGCCTGAAGCGATACCAAAAGCAATGGCCAGCGGCAGCGCCACCACGCCCACAATAACGCCTGCAATTAAATCAGCAATAAATTGTTCGCGCGTGTAATTCCTAATCGTAGTAATTATCTTTGGATGAAACACTTGCTTTACAGATTTCACCCAGTTTTCCCTGATCATGGTTCTTCAATTATTAAAAGCTGCAAAGGTAAGGAGGACTTTGGATTGTTGTCCTCTAAAACCTGAAAATATTTAAGACCATGTCAACCAATGGCATAGCTTTCGTCAGCAAGGCCAAAATCCTGTTTCAAGCTGTAATTTCAGTTTTCAAAATTCTTGTGGTCTGGTTTTTGTTACCTTCGCTAAGTTTAAGCCAGAAAATCAATCCACATGAAATCAATACCCAAACAGTTCGGTACAATTTTAGCCATTATCTTATTGGCAATCAGCCATCAAAGTTTTTCGTCTGCTGCCGAAGCAGATTTTGAGAAAAAATGGAAGGCCATTGATCAGCTATTTCAAAAAGGGCTGCCCAAGTCGGCTGCTGAGAAAATAGAGGACATTCGGGCATTAGCCATCGCACAGCAAAACCAGCCGCAGCTGCTCAAAACGATTATTTATCAGTTTAAAGTTATTGAGCAAACCGAAGAAAATGCGCTTCCTGCTTCCATTGATTTTGCAAAAGCACAATTTAAACTGCTCGACACACCTACTAAGGCAGTATTGCATACGCTGATTGCAGAACTTTACAGCAGTTTTTACCAGCAAAACCGCTATCGACTGCTCGAAAGACAATACGAATCATCCGCTCCCGGAAATGATTTGATGCGCTGGAACCTCAAACAATTGCGTGATACCATCCAAAATCATTTTCAGAAATCACTGCCTGAACTGGCTTCTTTTGATACGATTCCACTCATAAAATATGCTGCGATTTTGAGTAATACTGAAAAGGAATCACTGGAATTACAGCCCACATTATTTGATTTCCTGGCACAAAGGAATATCCAATTTCACCTGACAGAAGACGCGGGAATCAATAAATCAATAGCTATTGATCAGAAGATTTTTGAGCAATTGTGGCTGCCTGCTTCGGATTTTGCCCTTGCAAAACTTCCATCAATTAATTCGGATAAACTACACGCCCTCAGGCTAATGCAACCTTTGTTGCGATCAAATTTGAGTCACCGCCATTACGAAGCTTACGTGTATAATGATATGAAGCGGTTTGAAACTGTTTATGCACTTTCAAATCAAGCTGATGCGGATAAAAAAATGTATGAGCAAGCTTTACAAAATTTACAGAATTATGCCGCTGCGATGCCGGTTTCCACAGAAATAACTGCTGTTAGGGCTTCCTTTTTGATGCAGCAGCAAAATAGCAAGTCACAGGATATCACTTTGTTAACGAATAATGAACAGGCTTTGGAATTGTGTGAAGCTGCGATTCAAAATTTCCCCGAGAGCAAAGGTGTAATCAAATGCAAACAGCTAAAAGCGGATATTTTAACCAAATCTCTACAGGTGGAAACACAGGCTGTCGTTCTGCCCAAACAGCCTATTCCGGCAAAATTGGAGTACAGAAATATTCAGCAGGCGTATTTCAGGCTGATAAAAATGAACTCAGACCAACTTGCTGAAATTCGAAAACAGCCAGAAGTATTACAACAAAATGCCAGCCTTAGCAAACTGCCTGCGCTAAAATCCTGGCATATTTCACTGCCTTTTGAATCGGACTATAACAACCACAGCAGCTTGATTGCACTTCCTGAATTAGATCGGGGTTTGTATGTATTGTTGGTTTCTTATCAGGAAGATTTTGCAGCACAAACAAGTGTTTTCGGAAGTTTTCAGGTAAGCAAATTGAGTTTTGTTCAGCACAAACAAGCCGGTCAAAATCGCTTTTATGTACGCGACAGAAATAGCGGAAAGCCTGTAAATAAGGCAACAGCAAACATCATGGTGCGCAATTATGATTATCAGTTGCGCGATTATGTTATTGAAAAAGTCTTTGCTACTGAAAGCGGAAAAGACGGCAGTTTTTCTGTTACAGAAAATGATGGAGTGCCTGCTAACAGGGCATTTTATGTGGAACTATTTCACAAAGGTGATACCTTATACAGTAGTGATTATTTCGATTTATACAAGCGTAAGTCAAACGATCGTAAGCAAACAAAATCCTGGTTTTTTACGGATAGATCTATTTACCGGCCAGGCCAAACGGTTTATTTCAAAGGCATTACACTTGAAAAACAAGACAAGGATTTTGAAATCGTGAGCGGGCAGCAAACAGAAGTTGAACTATTAGATGCCAACAGTCAAAAAGTGGGTGCTTTGCAGCTGACTACCAATGATTTTGGAAGTTTCGACGGGCAGTTTGCGCTTCCACTTTCCGGCCTCAATGGTCAATATCGTTTGCGCAACAGCCATGGTTCTACGTCTTTTGCTGTTGAGGCTTATAAGCGTCCTGAATTTGAGGTGTTGATAGAAGAACCTGAAAAGCAGTTTAAGTTGAATGAAACGGTTATTATTAATGGTGAAGCACGTGCTTTTGCTGGCTTTGCGCTGGACAGCGTTTGGGTTAATTATGTGGTTGAAAGAGCTGTTGATTTTCCGTATTGGCGCTATTGGTGGGGCATGCCGCCCTTTGGCGGACAGCCGGAAACCATCGCTTCGGGCAGTTTGCAAACCAATCAGGAAGGTAAATTCAAAATACCGGTTGACTTGCTTCCAAAACCTTCGGTGAAAGCACACGAACAACCGATTTTTAACTACACTATCCGTGTTGATGTGCGCGACAAGCAGGGCGAAACCCGCTCGGCACAGCTGCAATTGCGTGCCGGTTATCAGGCTTTGATGCTCACCACAAATCTGGAGAAATTGGTGAATCAGCAAAAAGCTGAAAAATATAAGCTTCATGCGCGCAACCTGCAAAGTAAAGCAGTGAAATCAACCGTTAAACGTAGTTTTTACCGCATGGATGCAGATAGCCGTTTTGAAACCAGTTTATGGAATTCTCTCGATCGGCAGTTGATTTCTGATGACAGCTTACGCATGCTTTTTCCATTGAAAAACTTTTACCCAAAACCCCTTGAAAAACAATCTAAAATATTGATTTACAGCGATGAAGTAAACGTTGATGGACAGTATTTGCTTTTTCCTGAAAATGTTAAAGCCTGGCAGGCTGGCAGTTATATGCTTGTTCTGGAAGCCGAGGACAGTTTTGGCGCTGCTGTGGAAAATAGTCAGCAATTCACGCTCTTTAATCCTGAATCAAAAAATGCTATTCCTGATCAGCTTTTTATAGCCACCTTATCCGCTGATACTGCGCAACCCGGCGAGGAAATTCAATTTGTGCTAAGCACAGATGCGCCTGATAGCAGGGTTTTGGTCGAAATCTGGTCTGGTGATACTTTACGATTTTCCGATTGGATCAAAGCCGATCGTAAAATGGTTCAACTGCCTTATAAGGTACAGGAAAGCGATCGCGGAAAGTTGAGTTTTCAGGCTGTGATGGTGCGTTTTAATGAAGTTTTTACTATAAATAAAGGCGTAAAAGTTCCTTTTGATAACCGCAAACTCAATATTGAACTGCTGAGCTTGCGCGATCAGTTGCAGCCCGGTGCTGACGAAAGCTGGGAGCTGATTATCCGTAATGCTAATAAGCAAGCCGTAAATGCTGAATTGTTGGCTGGAATGTATGATGCTTCACTCGATCAAATTAAAGCGCACAACTGGTATTTTGATTTGTTGCCGGCAGTCCGGCTTCAGCGCCCTTGGTCAGCAGATCAGGGATTTTTTGCCAGCGGAAGCAATGGGCTTTATCAGCCACGACCGCAAATGGATTATTGGCAGCCCGTTCCTTTGCCTGAAATTAACTTTTTTGGGTTGTATCTGTATTCGGGACGTCGTTTTAAAAATCAGGGTAATATTACTTATGGCGGTAGAGATGTTTCAATGAGCGTGGTGCTGGAATCAAAAGTAGATGGTGAGCAACCGCCTGTTACAGAACAAGAAGAAATTATAATGTTCGACGCTGAAAGCAATGTTGAAAGCACAGAAGAAAAGACTAATGGCGTACCGCCTTTGCGCACTAACTTCAGCGAAACAGCTTTCTTTTATCCACAACTCACCACTGATAAAGAAGGACTTATCCGCATTAAATTTACAACACCGGATGCGCTTACCCGCTGGAAGCTGATGCTGCTGGCACATGACAAAAACCTCCATTTCGGACAAAAAGAATATGCCTTCACAAGTAGCAAACCGCTGATGATCATGGGTAATTTGCCGCGTTTTTATTACGAAGGCGACACCGCATTTCTGATGGCACGAATAGTAAATACCGGTAATGAAATTATCACCGGAATTGCCCGTCTCGAATTATTCGATGCTATAAGCATGGAGCCTTTGCAGCTGTTAGCTGATGCGGTTCAGAAGCCTTTCGTGCAACTGAAGCCGGGTGAAAGTCGGGTAGTTAGTTGGCAGATTCAGCCACATGGTGATCACAACCTGATTGCTTTAAAATTTAGTGCTACAGCGGGACAGTTTACGGATGCTGAACAAAAAATACTGCCTGTTTTAAGCCGCAAAACGCTTGTTACTGAAACCAAAGTAATTACCGTGAAAGGTAATAGCAGTGCTGATTTTGTCCTTGAAAAACCGCAAAATCAGACTACTACCAAACAATTGGTACTTAACCTCAGCTGCAATCCGGTTTGGTATGCCATTCAAGCCTTGCCTTATCTGGCAGAAAACAAACGTGATAATGCCGATCAGGTTTTTTACAGGCTATATACCAATATGTTAGCTGCACATATTGCCCAACAAATTCCGCAATTGATGGCGACTATTGAGCAATGGAAAAACCAGAGTCCGGAAGCTTTCCTTTCGCAACTTGAAAAAGACAGCGAGCTGAAAAACATTGTCCTCAACGAAACACCTTGGGTACTCGATGCTAAAGATGAAGCCACCCAGAAAGCACAAATTGCCTTGCTTTTCGACCTGAATAAATTGCGCTATGAGCAACAGCAAAGTCTCCAAAAATTGAGGCAATTACAGCTCAATAATGGTGCTTGGCCCTGGTTTGAAGGCATGACAGAGAGTTATTTTATAACACGCACCATTTTGCAAGGTTTTGGTCAATTATTGCATTTAGGCTTGGATAACAAACAGTTAGATGCTGACAACCGACGAAGTATGGAGCTCATTTCGCGCAAGGCGAGAAGTTTTGTACAGGGAGAGCTTACCGCAGATTATACGAAACTGCGTGAAAAATCAAAGCTTGAGAGTTATACACTTAGCAGCACGCATTTATCAGCACTTTATGCGCTAAGCTTTTTTGAAGTAGTAGCTCCTGAGGGAGATGCGGACGATGCACAGCGATTTTTCCTAAAACATATTGGTAGTGATTGGCTTGATTTGAATCCCGGAATGCAAGCGATGGCAGCCTTGGTTTTGAATAGAAGTGGTCGCAAAGCAGATGCAGAAGCAATTTTGGCTTCGCTGCGCGAACGGGCTTTGGTGCAGGAAGATATGGGAATGTATTGGAAGCAAAATCGGGGATATTATTGGTATCAGGCGCCCGTTGAAAACCAAAGTATGTTGATTGCTGCTTTCGATGAAATTGCTGGAAATGATGCCGAAACTGACCAGATGCGTCAATGGCTGCTGTCGCAAAAACGCACCCAAAGCTGGGAAACTTCACGTGCTACAGCCGAAGCTATTTATGCTATTTTATTGCGTGGAACAGATTGGATAGCTAATCAGAAAGTGCCTACTGCGTCATTAAACGGTAATTCAATTTCATTCACCAATAGTGAAGCCGGGACTGGATTTGTCCAACAAGTTTGGCAGCAAAATGAGCTGAATGAAAATAGCTTAAACCTCGAAATTGAAAACCCTAACCCGCAGATGATTTGGGGTGGATTATTTCATCAATACGAAGCAGCGGCTGATGCTGTATCTGCTTCAGGTGGGCCATTGAAAGTAAGTCGAAAACTGTTTAAAGAAGTAGTTTCTGGAACGGAAATAAAGCGTGAGCCAATTAAAGAAAGAAGGCTGAAAGTTGGCGATTTGTTGGTTGTTCAGCTTTATGTGGAAAGCGATCGCGATATGGAATACATCCATTTGCGTGATCAACGGGCTGCTGGTTTAGAGCCTATTGAGCAGCTTTCGGGTTATCAATTTAAGGACGGGTTAGCTATGTATCAGGCTTCCGGCGACAGCGGCACAGACTTTTTCATCAATATGCTACCAAAAGGCAAGTATCTGTTAGAATATAAGTTAAGAGTAAGTCAGGTTGGTAGTTTCAATAATGGTTTTGCTACACTTCAGTCCTTTTATGCACCTGAGTTCTCCAGTCATTCGAAAGGAGAAAGGGTGAAGATAACTGAGTAGGGGCATGACAATGACTGAGTGAGATTTGCTTTTGTTTTAGCATTAAATTCTGGTTATTTTTTGTGCAGCGGATAGAAACTTCCTGTGTGCAAATAAAACTTGTTTCAGTTTTTGCCAGAATGTACTAGCTGTATTATCTTCTATGACTAGAAGTTTCATTCGATTGTGTTTACGGCAAAGTTAAATACGAAATAAGGTTTTCCGTTTAAAAATTATGTTATGCTTGCAATAGGCAATGAGGTCTGCCATTAACTGCCTGAAAAAGATGATGACATCTACCAAAAAGCACAAATAAAAAAATTGTGTTTATGGTAAAGTCATTTTTAATTGCCGGATTTAGAGGATTTTTGGGTTCAGGCGTCCGGTTTCTGATTTCCTGCTATATTCAAGCGTCATTCACATCCGCGTTTCCATGTGGAACGTTTATCGTTAATATTTTGGGCAGTTTGCTCATTAAGAGAAATACAATCCTGATTCTTCAACTTCTCTGTCTCCCTTTCGTGAATTAGCTACCAAAAGACTTTAAGGGCATTCTCTACTTTTCATCCTTCCACCCCCACAAATAGGGATTAATCATTACAATCCGTATTTTTGCTTTTATGAAAGTTTTAATAATAGAAGACGACCCTACGCTAAACAAAAATATCAAAGAAGCTTTGTCTGCCGAAGGTTGGAATGCTGAAAGTGTTTTTGACGGCTTATTGGCGGAAAGATTACTCAAAAAAGAAACTTTCGATTGCATCATCATGGACATTAACCTGCCTGGCAGAACGGGTTTTGATTTGTGCCGCAACTTAAGAACCTACAACACCCATACGCCTGTTTTAATACTCACTGCGTTTAGTGAGTTGGAAGACAAAATAAAAGGTTTTGATTGTGGTGCTGACGACTACCTGACGAAACCGTTTTTTATGCGGGAGTTGATTTTAAGGATAAATTCACTGGTAAAACGAAGCCGGCACAACAAAATGAATTCGCAGGTCAACGAAACAATAATCGCAGGCGACATCACCATTCACCCCTTACAAAAAAAGGTTTTCAGGCAAGGAAATGAAATTTCTCTGACGCCGAGGGAATACCAGGTTATAGTAAAACTCTGCAAAACTCCGGGAAATATTATTTCAAAAAACGAGCTGATTTCGGAAATCTGGGGTAGCTCTTTTGATGCGAACACCAATACCATTGAAGTTTACATCAATTTTTTAAGAAATAAAATCGACAGGCCTTTTGGCAAAAACAGCATTAAAACCAAAGTAGGTTATGGCTACTATTTTGAGACAGAATGAAAATCAGAAATAAAATACTCATTTATTTTTCTTCCACGGTCGTCATCCTTACAGCGATTTCTTTTACCGTTGTTTATCTGCTTTTCTCCGAATATCGTGAAGAAGAATTTCAGCAAAGACAAAAAGAAAAGGTACAGTTCACGGTTGAATTAATGACCGATTACATTGAAATGAGCGAAGATCTCAGCAGAATAATGGACGAACTCACTATCCACGATTTTTATGATGAAAAAGTGCTTGTATTCGACGGAGAAAAAGATTTAATCTTCTCCAGCGTCGATGATTTATTAATAGAAGGCTACAATCAGATTTTAAACAAGCTTTCTCCCACAAACCGATGGATTGAAACCAAAGAAGAAGATTATGACGTGATAGGAATATACCTGGAGCGCAACCAAAAAAGCTATTATGCCGTAAGCAAAGCCTATGACGCTTTCGGCTATTCCAAAATGTATTTTTTAAGGAATGTCTTAATCGGGATATTTGCAGGAATTTCGGTAATTGTTGTTTTTATCTCGCTGGGTCTTTCCAATAAAATTTCAAAACCAATAACCGCACTTGCTGAAAAGTTGAAGAAATTCGATATGAGCAGTGAGAATATTACTGAAATACAAACCGAAACTTCATCCTACGAATTAAAAAATCTAACCGAAAAGTTCAATGAACTGCTAAAACGAACCAACGAGGCTTTTTCATTCCAAAAGCACACCATTCACCATATTTCGCATGAATTGAAAACACCTATTGCCGTCTTGGTTTCAGAACTCGAAACGTTAAAAAACCATGCCAATATTGAAGAGATTAAAACGGTGCTCGACAGCCAGATAAATAAGGCGAAATCATTGGGAAGTATTATAAATGTATTGCTGGAGATTTCAAAAGTTGAATCCGGTCAGGAAATTCGAAAACAAAATATACGAATCGATGAATTGATTTTTGACATCATTCAGGAACTCAAAATTGTTTATCCTGATTTCAACTTCGAGCTCAACTATTTCCCGGATGAAATTGATGAACAGCGATTGAATTTGCAAGTTAATGAGGCACTTTTGAGGCAGGCGCTTAAAAACCTGATGACCAATTGTGTTGCCTACAGTAATAATTCAAAAGCTGCAATAAAACTGAACTGCTCATCCCCCGAAAAGTTAAACATTTCGCTCTCCAATTCAGGAAATCCCGTTTTAAAAGACGAAGAAAAATATTTATTCAATCATTTCTTCCGGGGCGAAAACAGCCGGGATAAAACAGGCTTCGGGCTGGGCCTGGTATTAACCAAAAGAATCATCAAACTAAATTCAGGAACTATCACTTACTCCAATCCCTCCGACGACCTGAATGTCTTTGAGCTGCAGTTCCTCTTAAGCTAAATTTTATCCGTTTTAAGGTTTTTTTAAGCTTGTTGACCCGACATTTGTCCACAATTATAAGGGCAGAAAGCAATCATGGATTTTATCAAGTACGGAAAACTCATTTTCATTTTACTTATTTTTTCGATTTCGACGAAGGCTCAGGATACCTTGAGTCTTAGTCGTGAGCAATGCGAAACAGTTTTCTTGAAGGAAAACCTTCTCCTCATCGCTGGACGTTTGGAGATATCGCAGGCAGAAGCCATGGTATTGCAAGCCAAATTGTGGCCCAACCCAACCCTTGCAATCGAAGAAGTCAATCTTTGGGCTACTCAAAAACAATTGGGTGTTTTTGGCGACGAATTGCAGGGTTTCAACGGAGGAAGCTTTGGTAAAAATCAGCAAATAGGTTTGACTGTTGAACAACTTATTATAACTGCCGGCAAACGAAAGAAAATGGTTGCTTTGGAAGAGATTACAGTAGATAAATCAAAACAGCTTTTTGAGGATTTATTGCGAAATCTGAAGATAGAATTTCGAAATCAACTCACTCATTTGCAGTATTTGCAGTTAATGAAGGACATTTATCAAAGCCAAACCGGTTCTGTGCGGCAACTCACCGAGGCGTACAAAAAACAGGTTTTGCAGGGCAATGTGCCAAAAGGCGAATACATCCGGCTGAAAGCGCTTGAACTGGAAATTGCAAAGAACATCAACGAAACAAACAAAGCGATAAATGAAGCACAAAAGGAACTAAAATTATTGATGCGTTTGCCTTATACAAGCCAATTGGAAATTACCGGTAAAGGCTACATTAAAAACACCTACGCCTTTGAATCACTTTCCATTAATGAGCTAATCAGCCAGGCAAAAGAGTTTCGTCCCGACTTTAAGCTTTCCCAATTGGAACAAAACTATTTTAACAAACTTCATGCTTACGAAAAAGCACAGCGAACACCTGATATTACCCTGAAAGGCGGATACGACAGAGGCGGAAACTTCATGTACAACTTCGTTGGTTTTGGCCTGGCAATGGACATTCCGGTGTTCAACCGAAATCAAGGAAATATCCGCTACGCCGAAATTGGAAAGGAGCACTCCAAAATCCTTATGCAAAATTCAGGTGCAAGCATAGAAAATGAAATCGTTTTGGCATTTCAGAATCTTGCCAATGCCACACAATTCCTGAATCAAATTGAAGACGGCTATGAAGAAACCCTCGACGAGCTTTTAACGGGCTACACAAAGAATTTCACAAACCGGCACATCAGTTTGTTGGAGTACCTTGATTTTTTAGATGCTTATCTTGAAAACAAAAAAATCATTCTCGAAGCCGCAAAAGAAGTAAACGAAAAAGCCGAGGAGCTGAATTACGCGGTAGGAAAAAACGTGATAAACTAAAAGAAATAGAATAATATACAATGAAGATAATAAGAGAACTACAATTGGCTGGTTTAACAACGCTAATGCTTTTCGGGTGTGGAAACAAGGATTCGGAAAATAAAAAATCAGAAAACACAGGATACTGTTTGGATGAAAAGTTTAAGCAAGAGCTGGTATTTGAACAACCTGTTTTGCAACAAGTAACAGAAGGAATTCCACTAACTGGTGTTGTAGAACCTAATCCTGACAAGGTAATTCATTTCGTAAGTCTTATCGGCGGAATAATTTCCAATACCAACTTTTCCTTAGGCGACAAGGTAATCAAAGGACAGGTTTTGGCAGAACTGCGAAGCATAGAATTAAGCAATCTGCAGGCAGAATTAAACAGCCTGGAATCACAGATAAAAGTTGCCGAAAGTAAATTACAATCTACACAATCCATGTTTGCTGACGGAATTTCATCGCAGAAGGAATTGTCGGAAGCACAAAGCGAACTGGATATCCTCAAATCTGAAAAATTAAAGATTGCTGCCAACCTTAACTTGTATAATGCCAGTACTGAAAAAGACGTATTTCAAATAAAAGCACCTACAACCGGAATTGTTACCGCAAAAACCATTTCAGCAGGAACTCAAATTTCTGCTGAGGGCGAATCCCTGTTTACAGTTTCCGATTTAAGTGAAGTGTGGATAATGGTGAATGTTTACGCATCAAACGTCCGGCACATACAAGAAGGAATGACAGTAAAAATCAAAACACTTTCTTATCCGGATGAAATTTTTGAAGGTAAGGTTGCTGCTATTACTCAGGTATATGACAACGAAGCCAGGGTATTGAAGGCAAGAGTGGTACTGTCCAATTCTGATTTGAAATTGAAACCAGGCATGTTGGTGGATGTAGTTGCATTAAAGCTTCAGAACATGGAAGCCGAAAGCATTTCTGCAAACGCTGTTGTTTTTGATGATAACCAGAGTTTTGTAATTGTCTATAAATCGGATTGTGAATTAGAAATTCGACGGGTTGAGATACTAGCCAGAGGAAACGGCACAATATTCATAAAAGAAGGCTTAGATGTGAACGAAAAAGTGGTGACAAAAAACCAACTTTTAATTTATGAGCAACTTAAAAACTTACAGAACTAAAACATTATGCAGAAATTTGTTCAAGGTATCGTTGCCTTTTCGCTAAAAAACTCAATTATCGTATTCTTTCTCACAGCTTTACTGTTGGTAGCTGGAATTGTCAGTTATTTTCAGATGCCCATTGAGGCATTCCCCGATGTTACCAACACCCGTGCAAGAATCATTACCCAGTGGCCCGGGAAAAGTGCTGAAGAGGTAGAAAAATTTGTGACCCTTCCCATTATGAAGGAAATGAACACCATTCCGAAAAAAACGGAAGTTCGGTCGATTTCTTTGTTTGGCTTATCGGTAATAACCATCATTTTTGAAGATAAAGTTGAAGATTTTTATGCTCAGCAATATGCCTCCAATCGTTTGCAGGGAGTTACTCTGCCAGCCGGAGCCAATGCTGAAATTGAGCCACCCTATGGCGCAACCGGTGAAATTTTTCGCTATGTGTTAAAAAGTAAACGCCCCATAAAAGAGCTCACAGCCATTCATGACTGGGTAATCGAAAGAGAGTTGGTTTCCGCACCTGGCGTGGCCGATGTGGTAAGTTTCGGTGGAGAAGAGAAAATTTATGAAATCAAAATCAACCCTACCGAATTAGCCAATTATGATTTGTCGCCTTTGGAAGTTTATGAAGCCGTTTCGAAAAGTAACATTAACGTTGGAGGTGATGTCATTGAAAAAGGAAGTCAGGCTTATGTAGTACGCGGTGTAGGTTTGCTTGAAAGTATTGAAGATATAGAAAACATCCTGATTGAAGTTAGAGGAACGACTCCTATTTTGGTGAAACACGTTGCCGAAGTACAGGTTTCAGCCAAGCCTCGATTGGGTATTGTTGGCTTGCAGGATGAAGATGACCTGGTGCAAGGCATTGTGGTGATGTTGCGCGGAGAAAATCCAAGTGAGGTAATTGCCCGATTAAAGGAGAAAATTGACGACCTCAACGATAGGATATTGCCTAAAGACGTGCGCATTGAACCTTTTATTGACCGCACAGAATTAGTTGATGCTACCGTTAATACAGTGACTAAAAATATAATTGAAGGTATTCTTTTAGTTTCAGTCATCGTCTTTATTTTTCTTTTTAACTGGCGCACCACGGTTATTGTCGCTTCCGTCATTCCGCTTTCTTTCTTGTTTGCCATAATCATGCTTCGCATACAAGGACTGCCAGCCAACCTGATTTCTGTGGGAGCAATAGATTTCGGTTTATTGTTAGAAGGAACTTTGGTTATTGTGGAAACGATATTTGTGGCTATGGAACGTAAAGCCAGAGAACTCGGTATGGAGCGTTTCAACCGCCTGGGAAAAATGGGATTGATAAAGAAAAGTGCTGGAAGTGTAGCCACCTACATCGTTTTTGCACAGATTATTTTAATTGTTGCTTTACTGCCTATCTTTTCCTTTCAAAAAGTAGAGGGGAAAATGTTCGCGCCATTAGCATTTACCTTAGGATACGCTTTAACTGGGTCACTTATTTTGAGTATTACCTATGTTCCGGTAATGTGCAAGTTAATGTTGAATAAAAACATCGTGGAGAAAGAAAATTTCATATCGCGTTTTTTCCGAAACAACCTTTTCAATCTATTTCTCTGGAGTAATCGAAGAAGAAGGATTACGGTGTATGGTTTTATCGGTATTCTTGTCATTTGCTCAGTAAGTTTTCTTTTTTATGGTTCAGAGTTTATCCCAAAACTAAACGAAGGGGCAATCTATGTAAGAGCCACACTTCCCAATAGTGTAAACCTTGATGAATCGCAACGGCTGGCTAAAGAAATGAAAACCAAACTACGCAATTTTGAAGAAGTGAAATTTGTGCTAAATCAGGTTGGTCGCCCCAATGACGGAACTGACCCCACAGGATTTTTCAACATTGAATTTCATATTCAACTTTATCCTGAAAAAGAATGGAAACGCCGGGTTAAAAAAGATGCACTGATTGAAGAAATGCGGCAGACTTTACAAACCTATCCCGGAATTGTATTCGGATTCAGCCAACCTATTCAGGACAACGTGGAGGAATATGTAGCAGGGGTAAAAAGTTCTTTGGTTATAAAAATATTCGGAGATGATTTATTTGAACTGGAAAAATATGCTGATCAGGTTGCAAACAGCATCCGAGATGTAGAAGGAATTGAAGATCTGAACGTTTACCGCAATATTGGGTTGCCGGAGCTGCGGATTAAACTAGACGAAAAAAGAATGGGGAAATATGGTGTAGCTATGACCGATGCACAGGCTGTAATTGAAATGGCCATTGGAGGCAGGGCAGCTACCACCTTCTACGAAAACGAGCGGATGTTTGATGTACGGCTTAGGTTTCAAAAAGAATACCGAGATAACCAAAATAAAATTGGGGAAATCCTTATTCCCACAATGACTGGAAAGAAAATTCCATTAAGGGAAATTTCAGACATAAACCTGATTACAGGACCAACTTTTATCTACCGCGAGGGCAGCAGCCGATACATCGCCGTTGGTTTTAGTATTGAAGGCCGGGATCTGGGCAGCACCATTGCCGAAGCCAAATCTAAAGTTGAAAAGCAGGTAAGCTTACCGCCGACTAACAAAATGGTGTGGGCCGGAGAATTTGAAAGCAAAGAGAGAGCCGGCAAACAGTTGGCCCTTATCGTTCCTGCTGTGCTTTTGCTGATTTTATTCTTGTTGTATTTTAATTTTGGAAATCTAAAAGACACCCTGATTGCTGCAAGCACCATTCCCTATGCCTTTATTGGAGGATTTATTTCCTTATGGGTAACGCAAACTATTTTTGGAATTTCTGCAGGAATTGGATTTATAATTCTGTTTGGAGTAAATACCATTAACAGCATCATACTTATAGCCGTTATGAAGGAGAATATGCGAAAAATGCCATTGCACGAGGCTATTTCTTATGGAGTTCGCACCCGCATCCGCCCCATAGTTATGATTGCCCTCATGGGTTCCATGGGATTATTTCCGGCGGCATTATCCACCGGAATGGGTTCTGAAATCCAAAAGCCATTAGCCATTATGATTGTAGGCGGCTTAATAATCTGCATGATTTTGGCATTAACCGTTCTTCCGCAGGTTTTCTATCTGGCCTATAGAAAAACGGAACATAAAAAACAAAAGCATCTCCATAGCAGAACGGGAATTTGATTCGAAAACAGTACATTTGACTCCATCAGAAAATTTTTGATTACTAAATCAAGAGGATACGCTGAAAATAATATTTTAACACAAAGTCACTAAGTCATAAAGATTCTGGAACGATTAAGTTATTAATAATAAACACTTTGTGTTTGTTTGTATCTCTGAGACTTAGTGTTGAATCTTTGTTTTTTACTTTTCGGAGTAGGTTCAGTCAACAAGTAAAAATGACAAAAGGATTCACTTTGACTATCGTCTTGTTCTTCTTATTCGGATAAGTAAAGTCCTAAACTTTTAAGGCAGAAGTAGCGCTTCGCAAAATCACTTCGGAAGAATAGTTAGCGCCAACAATCGACTGGAAAATGGTAGAGAAGCCGGCGACTGGAATGAGTGTATCCACAAAGGATGTCAGAGAGGTTGGTGCCGAATGGATGTCCTATCAAGCCATTGAACAACTACAAATTGCCTCATTTTTAGAGGGTCAGGGCAAGTGTTCGTAATATTTACGATGTGCTAAACTACAAATACGCCCCCTTCGTTAAACGAAAATCTGTAGTACACAAATCTGAACTCAACCACTGCCAATTCATTGATAAGCAAAAGGTTCTTTCGGGATAGCTTCAAGTTGGGTTAAGCGTTTATGGTTTTGTCATCTATAAGGTAGGACAAAAAAGCATCTTTATCGTTCAGCTATTCGTTGCTCTTAATTTTTAAACCCTTATTAACGATGTGTTAACCGTGGTTTAAGTCCTGTTAGCTCTCAGGACACACTCGCCTAAATTTGAACGTAAATATCACTCTTAGTCTCGGTTCATTCTGTTTATTGTTTTTGCAGATACCAGCTTATTGCATAGCCTCAAACTGCTGTAAAAACCGCAAATCATTTTCAAAAAACAGGCGTAAGTCGTTGATTTGATATTTCATCATGGTGATACGTTCGATGCCCATCCCAAAAGCAAATCCTGTATAAATTGTACTGTCTATTCCGCAGGAATCCAACACATTGGGATCGACCATACCACAGCCCAAAATCTCGACCCAGCCGCTGTATTTACAAATATTACAGCCTTTGCCGCCGCAAATATTACACGAAACATCCATTTCGGCAGAGGTTTCGGTAAACGGGAAATAGGACGGTCTGAAACGGATGCGGGTCTCTTTGCCAAAAAATTCCTGTGCAAAATAATAAAGGGTTTGTTTGAGATCGGCAAAGGAAACGTCTTTGTCAATGTACAAGCCTTCAATCTGGTGAAAAATACAATGTGCCCTGGCCGAAATGGCTTCATTGCGAAAAACCCGTCCGGGAGCAATTACACGCACCGGGAGCTTTCCCTGTTCCATCACGCGCACCTGCACGCTGCTGGTGTGTGTACGTAGCGCAATATCCGGGTTTTTATGGATAAAAAAGGTGTCCTGCATATCCCTGGCCGGATGCTCGGGCGGGAAGTTGAGGGCTGAAAAGTTATGGAAATCGTCTTCAATTTCCGGGCCTTCGCTAATCACAAATCCCAAGCGCTCAAAAATGCTGTTGATTTCTTTTCTGACGATAGAAATAGGATGACGCCCACCTCTAAAATGACCCGAAGGTAAGGTGGTGTCGAGCGTGGAGGTGGCAGCACCTATTTGGTTTTCAAAGCTTTCCTGTTTCTCTTTCAGAAAGTCCTGCGCCTTGGTTTTGAGTTCGTTGAGCAGTATTCCGATGGTTTTGCGTTCTTCGGGAGCTACCGATTTAAAATCGGCGAACAAGGCCGGGATAAGTCCTTTTTTGCTCAGGTATTTCAGCCTGAAATTCTCCAGCGACTCGGTGTTACTTACCTCAAAATGCTCCATTTCGTGAAGCAGCGCGTCAATTTTTTCCTTCATCTGTTTCTTTGGCTTTATTCCAGAATTTCTATTGTCATGCTTACCTCTTCTACTGGCACATCGCCACGTCCGGTTTGCACGCCGGCAATGGCATCAATCACTTCGAAGCCCGAAACTACTTCGCCAAACACGGTGTAAGCGCCATCCAAATGTGGCGTTCCGCCGAGGGTTGAATACAGCTGTTTTTGTTCGTCGGTATAGTTTACTTGGTTGCGTTGGCTCATCATTGTCAGTGTGTTAGCATCGTACTTTTGGCCTTGCACAATATAAAACTGCGATCCGCTGGAGCGGCGTTCGGGATTTACGTTATCACCCATTCTGGCCGCTGCCAAAGCACCTTTTTTATGGATATAATGGGGTAAAATTTCGGCTTCAATGGTGTAGCCGGGATCTTGTTTTCCATTGGCATTGCCCCCACCTTGAATCATAAAGTTACTGATAACCCGGTGGAAAGGAGAGCCATTGTACCAGCCCTGCTTGATCAGTTTGATAAAATTATCGCGGTGTTGTGGGGTGTCGTTGTACAATTTAGCGGTAATATCGCCTTTGGAGGTTTTGATAAGCACGAGTGTCTCTGTGTTTTGTTGAGCCGATAATCCCATCGCGGTAAAGAAAATCAGGAGGAGAAAAAGTTTTTTCATGGTGTTATTGTTTGCTGTAAATTTTACAAAAGATTTTTCAAGACGCAAAAATACAAAAAGCAACTGATAGCCGTATGGAATGATTTTTTGTTTGACTTTTAGGCTTTAGATTTCTGTGCTTCGGCAAAGCATTTGCGGCAAAGCGGCTCGTAACTATCTGTTTCGCCAAGCATTACAAGTTTTTCGCCAGCAATAATGCGGTGTGAATAATGCGCCAGGTTGCCACAGCGCATGCAGATGGCATGTACTTTTGTTACATATTCGGCACGGGCCATCAGCTCGGGAATGGGGCCAAAGGGCTTTCCTTGAAAATCCATGTCTAATCCGGCAACTATAACACGTATTCCATTGTTGGCGAGTTCGGTGCAAACTGAGGCCAGCGCGTTGTCAAAAAACTGCGCTTCATCAATGCCAATCACTTCCATATCAGCTGCATAAAATAAGATTTGACCGGCACTTTCTACCGGGATGGAACGGATGGCTTTGCTGTCGTGCGAAACAACATCTTCCTCGCTGTAGCGTTTGTCGATATGAGGTTTAAAAATCTCAACACGTTGTTTGGCAATGCGTGCACGGTTCAGGCGTCTGATCAATTCTTCAGTCTTGCCAGAAAACATAGAGCCACAAATGACTTCTATCCATCCTGTGCGTGATTTACTGTTGGTATCTTTTTCAAGAAACATGCCGGTTACTGTTGGGGTTCTTTGTAATTTTATGCCTTCAAAGCTGCAAAAATACCAATAAATTAATACGCATTAAGCAATGAACTTGTACAATCCACAACAAAATCAACTCAAAACGATCAAACTGCTGCTGGAACAGCTGTTGCACCAAACGGCGCGTTTGGAACAACAAGACCAGCCTTTGCGCAGGCTCGACCTGGATGTGATGCTCAAACGCACCCACTTACTTTACGAAACACTTTGCGATATCCCAGTGGGGCACGAAAGAGCTGAATTACAGGAAGAAAGGCAAGCCAACCGAATAAAACCAGCCGATGCAGATGTTGAAAAAATCAGTGTTCCCGAACCTCAACATGCAGAAATTGAAACTGAAAATGAAGTGGAAAAAACTTCTGAATCTAAGCCTATAGAGCTTGACCAAGAGCAAGTCAATAATGAACAAGCGGTTGAGCCAATACCAGAGCAACTTCCGGGACCTATTTTTGAGCCCGAGCCAAAGGCAGAGCAGCCACCAACACCGTCACAGGAAAAAAAGCTAAGCGAAACTCCTGCAGAAACTGAACCCAAAAAGGATGTGGAAAAACCCGTAAAAGCCAAAAATACGACTACACCACTCGATTTATTTGCTGAAGAAGCGCCACCAAGTATCGCAGATCATTTGCAGCAGCAATCGGATAAAAGTGTAGGAGATAGAATTAGCCGTCAACCGATTGAAGAAATCAGAACAGCCATTGGTATCAACGATAAGTTTTTGTTTATCAATGAGTTGTTTTCGGGAAACTTAGAAAACTACAATAAAATGCTCGATGAGCTAAATGAATTCAAGAGTTTTAACGGCGCAAGCACCTACCTGATCGAACTCAAGGTCGTAAATCAGTGGGACGGCAATTCGGCGGCCTGGCGCAAATTGGTCGGTTTAATTGAACGTAAATTTGATGTAAATCCTGAAGATCATGCGTTATAAAATATTTGTGCTGCTGGCTGGTCTGTGGATTTTTTCACCGCTTTACAGTCAGGATAAGAACTATGTGAAAGCGGTTGTAAAAAGTCTTACTGCTGCCGATATGCACGGGCGCGGTTATGTGAACAAAGGTGATTTTCGTGCGGCTGAATACTTATCCAAACAAATGAAAAAAGCTGGTCTTCAGTCATTTGGAAAAGATTATTTTCAACACTATGATTTTCCGGTGAATACTTTTCCGGGCAAAATGACTTGCGCGGTCGATGGCAAACAATTGCAAGCCGGCAGCGCGTTTGTGGTGCATCCGGCGACCAAAACCACCCAAAAAAGCTTTGAGCTGGTTTGGCTTCCCGATACGCTCACGCAGCTTAGTTCGGTTTATACTTTGGTAGATACCACACAACTCGCGGGCAAAATGTTGGTAGTTCCTGAAGCTTTGAAAAATGCTTACAAAAATGGCATTAAAGGCGTTCCGGCTTTGATGCAAACCGTTGAAAAGGCAATGTGGTGGCATGTTTCTGGCTCTGCCAATCCGAGTGATAAAGTGATACTGAAAGTGAAAAAATCCAGCATTCCAACCAATGCAAAAAGCTGCGATATTGATTTGGAAGCTGTTTTTAAACCCAAACATCAGGCGCGAAATGTGGTAGGTTATGTGCGTGGAACCGTCGTTCCTGATAGCTTTTTTGTTTTTGTAGCACATTATGATCATCTCGGCCAGATGGGCAAAAACGCCATTTATCCGGGTGCCAGCGACAATGCCAGCGGCACGGCCACCGTTTTGGATTTGGGCCGCTATTATGCCAAAAATCCTGAAAAAGCACATTACAGCATGGTGTTTATTTTGGTTTCGGGAGAAGAAGCCGGTTTATTGGGGTCACATTATTTTGCAGAAAACCCTTTATTCCCGCTTGATAAAGCCCGCTTTGTGCTGAACTTTGATATGGTTGGCACAGGCAGCGAAGGTTTGTCGGTAGTCAATGGAAAGGTCTTTCCTGAAATAGCGGAGATTATTGAAGACTTGAATGCGGAAAAACAGTATTTTACCGATATCCGCTTAGGCGGAGAATCGTGTAATAGCGACCATTGCCCCTTTTTCCAAAAAGGAGTTCCTGCCTTTTTCTTTTTTACGCGAGGCCAGGAAAACCAGGAATATCACACGATTACAGATACTCATGATAAGCTTCCGTTTACCAAATATGAATCGCTGTTTGGCATTGTTACCGACTTTGTGAAAGCGAGCGAAACCTCAAAATTTGATCGTTAATATGGAAACATTTTTAATCATTTTCACAGTGATTGTCGTAGTTGGATTTACGATTTTATCGTTCTATACTTCCATCAACGGAGGTGCAGAAAAATTTGAGCAATGGCTAAAAAATAAAAGTAAAGAAAACTTTTAACTCACTTTATGTCAAAACTTTATCTTGTTCCTACACCAATCGGCAACCTGGAAGATATCACGCTACGGGCCATTCGTATTTTAAAAGAAGAGGTGGCGCTGATTCTGGCCGAAGACACGCGCAAAACGGGCATTTTGCTGAAGCATTACAGCATCAGCAAACCCATGTCGGCATTTCATCAACACAATGAACATCAGCAGCTTGAGCGTTTGATTGACCGCTTGCACGCTGGCGAAGTTATGGCTTTGGTTACCGATGCCGGAACACCGGCTATTTCTGATCCCGGATTTTTACTTGTGAGAGCTTGCATTCAACACAATATCGAAGTGGAATGTTTGCCTGGAGCAACAGCTTTTGTGCCGGCTTTGGTCAATTCGGGTTTGCCCGCCGATCGCTTTGTTTTTGAAGGTTTTTTGCCGCACAAAAAAGGTCGGCAAACACGCATAAAAGCCATTTCGGAACAAAGTTATACCAGTATTTTGTATGAGTCGCCGCACCGCTTATTGAAAACCTTACAGCAATTTGCTGAAGAAGCCGGCGCCGATCGCAGAGCTGCCGTGGCCCGCGAACTGACAAAAATTTATGAAGAAACCGTCCGCGGAACGCTGGATGAATTGATTAAATATTATGAAGAAAAAGGCGTGAAAGGGGAGATTGTGATTGTGCTGGAGGGTAAGGCAGAAAAGTAAGCATTGTTGAGAAATTGTTAGGTTGTTATTTTTTAAATTATATTTTTTTACGCGTTTGTTGTGCGTCAGCTAAGAAAATCGAATCCACAGAAATAATTTGAATAATTGTTTCTAAATATGGAAACATTATTTATCTTTGTAAAGTTCAACAAGACAACATCAAATGAAATATTTTGAAACACGATTTTTGGAAGAAGCTAATAAGTTCATTGCGAGACTTGATTCAAAAACCGTCAAAAAAATTTTCTACAATATTGACCTTGCTGAACAGACGAATGACCAAAAACTTTTGAAAAAGCTTCAGAATGATATTTGGGAGTTTCGGACAAAATATGCAGGAATTCAAATCAGACTTTTGGCTTTTTGGGACAAGACTGATAATAAATTAACTTTGGTATTTGCAACTCACGGATTTATAAAAAGGTTGACAAAGTTCCGAAGAATGAAATTGACCGAGCAATAAGAATTAGAAAAGAATATTTCGACAACAAATAAAAAGTTAATTATATGGCAACTAAAGAAATTAAAAGTTATTCGCTTGCCGAAATGAAAGATAAATACATCGGTGAAGTTGGAACAACTGAACGTGACGAATATGAGTATGAACTTCGTATGGACGTTTTGGGCAAAATGATTAAAACAGCAAGAGTAGAGCGAAATTTAACTCAAGAAGAACTTGGAAAACTTGTAGGAGTTCAGAAGGCTCAAATTTCAAAACTTGAAAGGAGTGCTAACAGTGCTACAATTGACACCGTCATAAAAGTGTTCAAGGCCTTGAAAGCGGAAATCAATTTCAATGTTAAAATAGAAGATGTCTTTGTTAAACTGGCCTGACGGAGAAGAAATCCGAACGCACAATATGTATAAGCGTAATGTTGTCTAAGGTACTAAATTTGTGATAATTAAACATTAGGAAACATATCGGTAAAATTGAAATTGAAGTACTCCTATTTCTACATTGCGCTTATACTTGACTGTTCTAACGATTGCGATAATGGGAAATATGATTGTAGCCTGCTCTTGCTGGCGATGTGGGTGGCAGTCTCGTTTTTGGGACGAGACTGCATGATAATTCCACGAAGTCCCGCCCAAATGCGGGGCTTCGCGGAACGGGAACGGAAATGAAAGATAAATATATCGGTAAAGTTGGAACAACTGAACGTGACGAATAGGAGTATGAACTTCATAAGGAAATTTTGAGCAAAATGATCAAAACAACTAAACTCTTGAACTCGTAAACCCATGAACCCGTAAACCCATAAACTCTTGAACTCGTAAACCCATGAACCCGTAAACTCTTGAACTCATAAACCCCATGCAAAAATAACTGATATGGCCTATACCTACGATTATCCGCGCCCGATGGTAACTGTTGATTGTTTGATTTTTAACAAGCTTAAAGAACCTATCAAAATCCTGCTTATTCAACGCAAAAATCCACCTTTTGCCGGTTCATGGGCGCTGCCGGGCGGCTTTATAGAAATGGATGAAACGCTGATGGAATCGGCATTGCGTGAGCTGAAAGAAGAAACCGGTATCGTTCTGAGCAAATTAGAGCAAATTTATACTTTTGGCAATCCGGGTCGCGATCCACGCGGAAGAACGATTTCAGTAGCTTTTGCAGGTTTCGTTCCAAAAGAACTGCCTGCCGTGGCCGCTGACGATGCTGCCAAAGCCGATTGGTTTCCAATAGATCAATTGCCCGAACTGGCTTTTGACCATGCCGAAATTATACGCGTGGCCATCGAAAGCAAACTAAAATAGCAGCATATGTGTGGCAGGTTTCAACTATCAGTAAAAGGGAAAACAATCAGCGAACGCTTTAATGTAGAAGTATTCAACGAAAAGTACAAACCTTCCTACAACTGCGCTCCCGGACAGTTTTTGCCAGTGATTACTAATGTGCAGCCAAAGGAATTACAGCATTTTTTCTGGGGATTTTTGCCAGAATGGACAAATCCCGACAGTAAATTCAAGCCGCTTATCAACAGCAGGGCAGAGACAGTGGCGGATAAACCCACTTTCAAAAAAGCCTTTCAGCTGAGGCGTTGCCTTGTGCCGGCCAATGGTTTTTATGAGTGGAAAACCGATGCAGCCAAACAGCCTTACCGCATTTTTTTGAAATCGGAGAAGCTATTTGCCATGGCAGGTATCTGGAGTAGTAGCACGCAAGCCGATGGAACTATCCGCCATAGTTTCAGCATACTAACTACCGCGGCCAACAAGCTGATGCAGGATTTGCACCACCGCATGCCGCTGATTTTGAAACCCGATGAAGAACAAATCTGGTTGTTTGAACAAGATACTTCGAAGCTAAAAATGCTGTTGAAACCACCTTCTGATGAGGAGTTAGAGAAAGTGCCGGTTTCCAGTCGAATCAATGCTGTGAAAAATAACGATGCCAGCCTTATCCTGCCGCAGGAGGTGCAGCGGGATTTGTTTAGTGATGTTTAATCTTTGCAAGAAAAGGTCAAATACTAGACGTTTTCTTTTTGACACTTTTTAAAAGATCAACTTATTGTCAGGTTAACTTTTTTTCCAAATCCAATTTCTACGAGTCGGTATAAAGTTGATAATTGAATATCACTGTGGCCATTCTCTATGCGTGAGATAAAACTTTTTCGCGTACCAGTCTTATTAGCAAGGTCTTGCTGAGTCATTTTCGCCTCTTTTCTGGCATCTTTTAGAATTTCACCAATTGCAAAAGCTTTCGCCTTTATCTCAAATTCAGTTCGTTTTTCAGAGCCGATCATACCGTATCTTTTGTCGAGATGCTCATTATAAGATGTAATATTTTTCATTGAATCTGCTGATTTCTAATTGTGTAACACAGCTAACAAATAATGGAACAAAATCAAGTCCAACTAAAATAATCTGTGTTTAATTGTCATATAAATTTTTATTCAGCCAGTTCTTTATTTGTGTTTCTCTTTGTCGAAGTTTTTTTTCTTTTGTTTTTTCTTTTGCCTTTTATTTTTTTAATGAGTTCACTAATCTCTTTTCTTTCCTTGTCTGTTAACGGAGGACTTTTAATAATAAAGTCTATTCCTTCAGGTTCTTTTATATGTGCCATATTATTGCGTTTTAAAATATTTTTCAACAAGTCTTTTTGCTGATATTGTGTCAATAATCATTCTCTGATTTTTAAAATGAAATGCTCCTAAAGTCTTTTCATAATGTTCAATAAGTTGAGTTTTGGCAGTAAATGCTACAAATCCCTCAAATCCTTTTTGAAACGATACTTTACATGAGTAGGCAACTAAGTTCCCGGCAACCCCTTCATAAAGTTTGTTCTGCCCTATATTAAATGGAGCACTCTCCAACAAATCCATAAAAACATGGTCTTGTTCAATAGTAATACTTAAAAGCCCTTGAATAATATCTGGGTTGTTTACAATCGTTAATTTGTATTGTTCTGTTATTTCATTTTTATATTCTGATCTCCAATTAAAATTCCATCCTTTTTTCTTTGTAATATTTCTTAAATCACTTTTTGTTAATACGGACACTTCTGTTGCAAAACTATCTCCTGAAATTGTATTCAGTATCGAGTTAGTTAGCCGGTCAATTACGAAGTCTTGTTCTATGATTTTTTTAATATCCATAAGTTACAAATATACGAGATTTTCATGATACTTTGATCGTTATCTCTGGTATTTGTACTTTTCTCAAACTGACACCAACAATCCTACATCACCAACAAATTACATCCGCGAATTTGCGACTGGTCATAGCGGCCCAAAACCTCGAAGCTGCCATCGGTTCGGCTGCGGCCAATATCCTGCACGGCAATAAAAGCACAGCTGTAAATATTGGCCAGGTCGATGATGTTGATGCCGCCGCTTTGTCCGGCTTTGGCCAACGAAAGCGGATCGTTCATTTCGCGGATGAGGATACGCATCCAGGGCGGACAACGGAAAATGCCATCACCAAAAGAATAAGCCTGCGAAAGCAGTTCCGTCATGCCATATTCTGAATGGATTTTTTGCACGCCAAAGCCAGTGCTGAGTTGCGCGTGCACCTCTTCGCGGATCATTTCTTTGCGCTGGCCTTTCATGCCGCCGGTTTCCATGATGATAAGCTCTGGAAAGTCCGTTGGAAACTGTTCTGCCAAATCGAGCAAAGCATAGGTTACGCCCAGCAAAAGCGTTTTTTGTCCTTCCGCTTTCAGTTTCACGAGTTTTTGTTGCAAACCAGCCAAATCATGCAGGTAAAAACCGCTGTCAGTATGCGCCGAAGCCCTGATAAGCGAATCGGCCATAAAAACCAGCGACGAGCCTTGCCGTTCCAGGTAAGAAGGCAAAAGTGCCAGCACACAATATTCGCGGATATCACCATAGAAATATTGAAAAGCTTTTTCAAAACTTTCCTGGTAAATGGCAGGTTCCGGCACTTCGTGAAAACTGGTGGATGCGCCGGTAGTTCCAGAGCTGCTGAACACCAGCTTGGCCTTTTCAGATCTGGAGCTCACGCGATGTGTTCTGAAAAAATCTACCGGCAGAAAAGGAATTTGTTCCAGCGTTTTTACGGTATCAGGAGAGATAGCAAGCTGTTTGCAAAATTTACCATAAACCGGAACTTGCGCATACTGATACCGAAACAGTTCAAGTGCAAGCTGCTCAAAATCTGCTGATTGCTCTAACTGAAAAACCTTATTTGCTATCGTCTGGATATTCATCTGGTATTAAAACAGAAATGTGTATTTTTACCCTTTCAAAGTTTTGAAAAGACATGGCAAAATTAGGATTTATCCGCGTACTGATTGTTTTTTTGTTGCTGACAGCATCCTGTCGCAAGCTGGAGGAGTATCCCATCGTGCCTGAAATTAGTTTTGATGGTTTTGTTTTGTTGCAAAATCAGGAAACGGGAGCCGTAGATAAAGGCCTTTTGCAAATTGGCTACCGCGATGGCGACGGCGATATCGGGCTGGATCAGGGCGATACAACTTTTCCGTTTCAGCAGTCCGGAGACTATTATTATAATTTGATTATTCGGTATTTCGAGCAACAAAATGGTGAGTTTGTAGAGCTGCCGTTGATAAGTTGGAACGAACTCCAACAGCGCTATGATACGGCAACATTTAGTGCCAGAATTCCGCCGCTGATACCCAAAGACGAAACCAAAGCCATCAAAGGCGTTATTGAAGATGAGCTGTTTATCAATAATCCACTTTCTGATTTTGACACCATCATGTTCAAGGTGCAGCTTATTGACCGGGCATTAAATAAAAGCAATGAAGTGAGCAGTCCGCCGATTGTTAGGCCGGGGCTGTGAGGAAGGGAATTTAATCTATACTGTAAATTACCAATTCATCAACATTGCTTTTAATTGAGATAAAAACTATTTATAGCCTGAACGGTTCATTGGTAAAAGCTGAAAACCTACAAAACAATCAACAGGAAATTAATATCAGCAAGCTAAACGCCGGAATATATATCGTCGAAATCGAATCGGAAAACGTTAGCAGAAGGCAAAAATTGGTGATTCAGCGATTAGATTTATTCATTAACGCTTGACGATTGGCGTTTCGGTATTAAACTGATTATCTTTTTAAACCACTAAACGCTTTAACCTATGAGTACATATTGAGCTTCGCCATATAATCACTGAGCATCTTTCACAAATTGATGATGCTTCCCTCTTAAATGCGATAAAGACAAGCGTTGAATCCAAAATTTCAAGTGGGACATACGAATTGAGTGAATTTCAAATTGACAGAATAAACTCCGCCAGAAATGATTTAAAAAACGGTCAGCTTATTTCGCATGATGAACTTCAAAATGAAACTAGTCAATGCTTAGAAGAAAAATAAAATGGTTTAATAATGCTTCTTGCTTTCTAAACAGAAAGAAATAGATCGAAGACTTATAGCATAAAACTGAACCAGGTGATCAATAAAAGTATTCAACAAATAGCCAGGAATCCAAGTTTGGGCCTAAAAACTGATTTTGATTCCGTTAGATCATTAATAACCAGTGATTATCAAATAATTTATGAAGTATTTGAACAACTAATTTTGGTTATAATGATTTGGGATTGCAGAAGAAATCCGGATGATAAAAAAATCGGTAAAAGAATAGCAGGATAAACCAATTTTTATGTAAAAGCTTGCCAAGGGCAGGAATCAATAATTACTACGCGTAGTTCAAATAGACTATCTTTTCCATTTTTCCACAAGCTTAACAGCAGCAACCTACTTTCAAAGCTCATCCCAAAGGGGAAGTAGTCATTGGCCTGCTCTACTTGTGGCTTGCCGTCAGTATCGGGATATATCACAGAGCGGACATTGCCAAGGTGATCTGTGAGGTAATAATAAAAGCTAGCATCCCCATTCTCATCCAAACTCACATAGCCATCTGCATGGCTGATGCGGCTGGGCTGGTGGTGGCTGAGCATAAGCTCGTCGAAGTAGCTTTTGTTCAGGGTTATTTTAGCGGTGGCTTTCGTAACTTTCATCTTTGCGAAGGTAATGATTTTCCGGTTTTGCTGTTTGCGCTATCTAGCAAATATTATTTTAATCGGTTGTTTTATCGGTTAGCAGCTGCATAGTTTTTTCTGTGCGTTCTTGTGTGGATCATAGGACTTAAGTTTTGAACACGAAATGGCGACTTATTTTTTTTCATGCAATATGCTTGTGGCCGATGGGTTACATAAGTTTTAGTGGTTTACGACCTGCTTGACCTGATATTCAGATTAATAAATACGAGATTTTACATAATAGTTAATAACAACATTTGAGTCTCTGTTAAACTTCAATACGACAATATAAGCTCTTAGTTTTTTGTTTATTAAAAATAACTCAATATATAGATTTCCTTTGTATTCAACTTTGTTAAACAAGTTTAAAGTATAAATCGATTTATTGAATTTATTAAAAATTCTATTGGTTGATTTAAAACACTTTTTGCCAATCTTTACTTCTGCATAATTATAAGCATTAAATAACTTGTCTAAGCTATCAAGAGTTGTTTTATTAGGAATACTATCTTTCATGATGTTTATCTCCCCAATACAATCAGATATATTTATAACACTACTTGGAATACCTTTAGATTTTCCACTAAAACGCACATTAGATATCGCCATACTAGGAATTATACTATTAAGATTTTCACAAAAATAATCTATTGCTTTTTCTTCAAACTTATCAATCTGGTTTTCTTGAGATAATAAGCGGTCATTAAAAGAAGTATAGAAAACCAAAACCAAAAATAGCTTAATTAAAATCTTTCTTTTCCCAATTTTTGTTCCTTTGAATTTTACCATTATTAAAACCATTAGGTGCTTTCCCATTTGTAGTTGTATTTTTTAATTTGGCATTAGGACTTTCGCCACTTCTATTTGTTTCTTTAATTCCAGAATGCTTTAGTGTCTCATTAACACTTTCGGCCTTAAGTTTCTTGCCACCAGTCTTAGCCATTAACCCAGAAGTATGTCCCATTCCTAAGTTATGTCCTATTTCATGAGAAGTCTTTTGGACACTTTCTTTTTGGGATTCTGGCATTAAAATGCTAACCCCGTCAGAAATCCCACCGACAGTAACATCATTCCCATCTTCAGTTCTTGCTCTGTCAGTAAAAACTTTTGAATCATCAGGTGCTACACTTATCATATTATCAGCACTTGCTTCATTACTTTCATCATTAACACTTAATTTAAAATTTACTGAATAGGGAATCGCATCATCACCACTCCCTACAACATAATTAAACTTTCCACTTTGTGCATTCCATGTATCTGCAGAACCTTGAATTGTATTATCATTACCTGAAAATGTTATAAAGTTAGCTTGGACAGTAATGCTTTGTTGGTCGTGGTCAATTACAATATCCCAATCCATACCATCTGGATCAATTCTTTTAATCGGATTACTTCCAACATAATTATAGGGAGACCAATCAACATATTTATCGGCCAATGGATCTAAAGTATGCCACCTCCCCAACTGCGCATCATAAAACCGCGCCCCATAATCCAGCCACTTCCCCGGCATCTCTTGTTCCTCCTTGCCATTGTATTTGAAATTATTGTTGCCACTGCCGCTTTTAGTGAGCAAAGGCAGCCTACTTTCAAAGCTCATCCCAAAGGGGAAATAGTCGTTGGCCTGCTCCACCCGTGGCTTGCCGTCAGCATCGGGTGTGATAACGGAACGGACGTTACCAAGGTGATCCGTAAGATAATAGTAGAAAGTAGCCTCTCCATTCTCATCCAAACTCACATAGCCATCCGCATGGCTGATGCGGCTGGGCTGGCTGGTTTTCGTGAGTCGCCAGTCATGGTTATAGTCGTATTTAAAACTGTAGCCTACCAGGCTATTGCCTTTTGTATCTAATAACTCTTTATTGGTTTGCAGTACCATGCCTTCAAAGTTATACACATTTCCGGTAAACCAAAGTGTTTCTTCGTTATTGTTTTGGAGCAGGGTTTGGACCAGCCTGTACTTTTCGTCGTAATAATATACTTCAAGGAGCTTGTTATGCTCAAAATCTGTGCTGATGCGCATGGCTGTCATTTGTCATTGCAATTATCGTCCTGAGAAAAAACACAACACTTGAAAACGGTTCGATTCTGGTGTATTTTTGCATCAAAGCTAAAACTATGGCACGACAAAGTAAGTCTTTAAGCAAACCTAATGATGAATGCTTAAAAGCAAAAGTGGACAAGGAAGAATACACCAGCAAAAGTGAGCTTGTTAATGATTTGATTAGACAGGCCAGAAACCAACAAGTGCAAATTGACTGGCTTAGCGCTAAATTAGATAAATCTGAAAGCAGTGGATTTACGGATGATTCTAAAGAACAAATTTTAGTGCAATCGAAGGCTTTACTTCATGGCTAAGGCTTTGTTTCAAAATTAATACTGTCCGGTAAACATTTTTGTTCGAAAGGAGATTCATCGCTTCACTTCGTTACGCTCTGAATGACAGGATATTAATTTTTAATTGAGGCTGGTTTGGGGGCTTGGAGGAAGCTTTGCTTCCTCCAAGCCCCCAAACCAGCCAATAAATCGCAAACTACTGTCATTCAGAGCGAAGCGATGAATCTCCTATTTTTTTACCGGACAATAGTGTTTCAAAATACAGAATAAGTAATGAGGCGTGTATTGCACCATCCATTATCATGGGATTTTATCGGCCTGATATTGTGTAAAACATAGAATTTTTTCGTATATTGTCTGCTTAATTTATGTTATGAAATATCTATATGTTTTATTCGCGTTTTTAATTCTCCCCTGGTCAACGCAAGCACAGGATTATAAGCAAGAAAGGGAGAAAATGGTGAGCGAGCAGATAGCCAGAAGAGGCATTAAGCATGTTCAAACGCTTGATGCAATGAGAAAAGTTGAGCGACATTTATTCGTGCCTCCCGGGAATACCCGGATGGCTTATGCTGATAGCCCCTTGGCAATAGGCTATGGTCAGACTATTTCGCAGCCTTATATTGTGGCCTATATGACACAGATTATAGAACCAAAATCAACGCATAAAATTTTGGAAATCGGTACAGGCTCAGGTTATCAGGCTGCTGTTTTAGCTGAGATTGTTGACAAGGTATATACCATCGAGATTGTTCCTGAACTCGGGGAAACAGCCACTGACAGGCTCCGAAAACTTGGTTATGATAACGTAGAAGTCATTAAAGCTGATGGATATAATGGCCTGGAAGAACACGCTCCTTTCGATGCTATCGTTGTAACAGCGGCGTCTGAGCATATTCCTCCTTCTCTCATTCAGCAATTAAAGGAAGGAGGCAAGATGATTATCCCTGTTGGTTCACCTTTTCTTGTTCAGACACTTATGCTGGTTGAGAAAAAGAAAGGGAAGCTATCTACATCGAGCCTGATGCCGGTTAGATTCGTGCCATTCACGAGAAGCCGCGAGTAGTAAAGTTGAAAGCATAAGAAATGAATTCCTGCATTATTCAAGCGTTTAGTTTAATGCAGATACGAGGCGTCGCACTTCGCAGATATAGTAGCCTATTTCAAGGAGTTCGCAACCTGCCTGCAGCAGGCAGGCCTGCCTGCAGCAGGCAGGCCTGCCTGCTGCAGGCAGGCGATGTAGATGCGTTAAAATAAACGCTCTCGTAAAAAAATGATTTTTATAATTTATTCACAAAATGCTAAAAACTAATATTCCAAATCTTAAATCATTTTTTTATGAATAATGCAGGGAATAGAAGGATTTACCTCTCACTCGGGCTGCTTTCCGCATCACTAATAGCCTTTCAGTTGGCGTTGATGCAGTTGATTTCTGCCGTGCAATGGAATCATTTTGCCTATATGGTAATTTCGATTGCTTTGCTGGGATTCGGTGCCAGCGGTACGCTTCTCGCGCTGTCAAGGAAGTGGTTTGAACGACACGCTGACTTTGCCTTGTGTTCACTGATGCTCCTCACAGGAGTTTCGATGAGCGGTATTATCCTGTTTTCATCGGCACTTTTCGGGAAATTCGATACCTACCTGATTTTCGTTGATTTCTCCAACGTTAAATATCTATTTCTCTCCTATCTTTCTTTTTTTATCCCCTTCTTTTTTGGAGCACTTGCCATCGGGCTGATTTACATCCGATACGTTAGCCGTATTGGAACCATGTATTTCGCTGATTTACTTGGTTCAGGCCTTGGAGGAATTTTCCTGCTGGGATTACTCTGGGTGCTTTATCCGGTGCAGCTGCCTGCGGCAGTGGCTGTCCTTCCAATTGTCGCCGGGATACTTATCATCCCTAAAGCATGGTTCGGAAGATTGATAATTCCATCCCTGCTGCTTCTTTTCTTGCCGCTTTACCTGGTTATTTTCCCTTCAGAACTTCCGGTTTCGGAATTTAAAAGTATCTCGAAGGCGTTGAATATGCCCGGGAGTGAGGTTTACATGGAAAGAAAGAGTCCTTACGGGCATATTCAAGTCATGGCCTGTCCTTCATTACGTTATGCCCCCGGTTTAAGCCTTTCTTTCAAGGAGGAAATTCCTGTTGGCGATGTTTTATATGTCAACGGGAATTGGTTTGGGCCTCTTGCCGGTAGAACTGAGCATGACGAAAGCCATTTCCTCGATTATACCACCCATAACTTGCCTTACGTGATTTCTGAGTCTGGCAGCGTCCTTATTTTGGATGGAGGAACGGGTTTATATGCTGGCCATGCGCTTTGGAATAGAGCTTCAAAAGTTACTTATGTAGAAGAAAACAAAAAGGTATTGGGTTTACTCGGGAATGACCTGGCTTTTCAGATTGATTCACTGTTTTCAGATCCAAGGCTTAGCGCGATAGGTTTGCATTCGCGAAGTTTTCTGCTGGCAGATACTTCCCGGTATGATCTTATAGTTTTGCCACCAATAGAAAGTTTCGGGGGCAGCTCCGGGATTAATGCGCTTGAGGAGCAGTACATATTAACGCTGGATGCCATGAGCGATATCTGGGATCATCTGAGCGATAAAGGTATGATTGAAATTACCTCCTGGATGGATTATCCTGTACGTAATCCGCTGAAAATCCTGGCTACGCTCGTTGAAACGCTTGAGCAGAAAGGCTATATGGAGATTGACCAACACCTGATAGCGATTCGAAGCTGGGGGACAATCAGTTTCGTGCTAAAAAAAACACCATTCACCCCTGATGAGGTATCAAGCGTAAGAGATTTTTGCGAACTCATGTATTTCGATCCGGTTTTATTGCCGGGAATTACCGCTGCTGAAAGATCGGTTTACAATCATCTGGAGGACAGTAGTTTTTTTAGTTCTGTTGATCATATAGTTTCCCCGGAAAGAGATTCCTTTTATAAAAATTACGATTTTAATATTAGACCTGCTACCGATAGCAAACCCTATTTTTCTCAATTTCTTAAGCTTGACCGATTAAGCAAATTGCATAATTTATTCGGGCAAGGGGCTGTCCCTTTTCTTGAAATAGGTTACTTCATTACACTGCTTACTTTTGTCCAGATATCCCTATTCGCTTTTTTCCTGATAATTTTACCCCTGTTTTTCACCAGGTGGAAAGGGAAGGGGAAAGTTTATACCCTATTGCATTTCAGCGGGATAGGGATAGGGTTTATGTTCGTGGAGATTATTTTTATTCAGCAATTCATTCTTTATTTTGGCAATCCTGTTAGCGCTGCCTCTGCCGTTTTAAGCGGGATGTTAATATCCTCGGGTGTTGGGAGTTTGGTGTCATCAAGGTTTAAAAAAAGCAACAGGAACATTACGGGAATCCTTTTCCTGGTAATCCTTTTTATAGTATTCTACGCGTTTATGCTTACTCCTGCCTTAAGGACCTCGATTAACTTGCCTTTTTTCCTGAAAATTCTTTTTTCCATACTTCTCATTTCACCGCTTGCATTTTTCATGGGCATGCCCTTCCCAATCGGGTTAAAATACCTCGACGGGCAAAACAACACCCTTATCCCCTGGGCATGGGGCATCAACGGGTGCTTCTCTGTGATAAGCACGGTTTTGGCAAGCATTATTGCTGTTGAAGCAGGTTTTTTTTGGGTTATGCTACTTGCCGGTTTGGCTTATGGGTTCGCACTAATGGCAAATATTTTCAGATAAGGTGGATGCTGGCGTGGATTTGAGAAGGATTTACCTGCATTAAACTTTATTGGAAAGCCATCTGCCGCGAATGTTGACTTTTGAACGTCCGACAGGACTTCAAAACGTCAAATTACAAAATCGAAAATCATTATTCTGATAACTTGATATAGTGAGGACTATGGCACGGATTATACTTCGGCAGTCCTGTCTGACACAACAGGCAGGCTCACTTCGGCATGGTTCGATATCAGCCTTATATAAAACTCATTTACTTCCTGACGCTTTTTTATATTTTCCGGCGGGTTCATTTGCCATCAGCTTAATGTTGTTAAACAACACTTCATGCTGTGCTTCAATATTTTGGCGAAAACTTTCGGGCAGCCTTGCCCAGACAAACAATTGCACCAGGATGGGAATATTGCTGTATTTGATTTTTTCGCTTAGCTCCATGTAAATGTCAGCAGGTAATTTATCAAGGCTTTGGGAGCGAACAACCAAGTCCAAATCGCTGCCCTCGTGCGCGCTTCCGCTTACACGGCTGCCATAAGCCCATACTTCTATAGGAAAATCTATTGATGAAAATATTTCCAGCAAGCTATTTCTGTCTTTAGTCCTCAGCAACATTGTTTTGTTCTTTAATGATTTTAGCTAAATCAGTAGCATCCAAAGTAAGTGGTATCTATTTTCATAGTTCAAATCCTGGCTTCTTCAAATTTACATTTTCTACTGATAGGTCAAATATACTTGATTTTTTTAACAGAGGCGGATTTGCCAGCCTCAAAAACCAATATTCACGATTCACAAAAAACAAAAAAGCCCAGTCGATAGAAAAGGGTTTTTTCCGTTTCGGCTATTTATGTATTTTTGCTCTGCAAACAGAATCACACGAATAAGCATGTCTCTCCAAATTATAACAGCAGCCTGAATGTTGAAAACAAATTTTTACCGCTTCGCTTCGCTTTTCTTATTTTTAAACCTGATAACGCTATGCCTTTCGGCACAGGAAACAATGTCAGCAGGTTACGTTGTGAAGGCCGGTGATACCCTTACAGGTCAGTTAATCGAACAGGAACGGGACAAGGAACAGTTGCGTTGTCTTTTTATTGATTCCAATGGCAACAAACAGGAATATGGACCGGAAACTATTTCTGCCTGGGCTGTTGAAAATGGAAGGCATTACCGCGCTGTACCCGTGTTGGAACAAGGGATAAGCCAAAAGCGTTTTGCGCAAGTTTTGCTTGATGGCTTCGCTGACTTGCTGCTATTTGTTGACAATGACGGCGTAAACCGTTTTTTGTTTTCTGACAGCCTGGGTGTCATCCAGGAAGTGAACGACCCCAAAGCGCCAAACGATAGCGGCAAGGCGAAAGGCAGGCTGATTTTCCTGCTGGGAAACGAGGATAACATCAGGAAAGTGGTTTATAAACAGCCTTTCACGAAAGATGGTGTGCTTAAAATGATCGAAGCCTATAACCAACAAAATCAGGCTGGAAATCCGGGTAATCGCTTTGAAGACAAAGAGCGGGGAATGACATTGAACTTCAGTATTCATGCAGGTTACAGCTTATCTAAAATTCAATTTCCTGAAACAAAGCACAATAACCTTGGCAGTCAATACGGCTATTCATCCGCGCCGGTATTTGCTGTTGCAGCCGACCTGTCATTCGCCGGCCTATCAAAACAATTTGGGTTAAGGCTCGGGCTTAATTATCAAACACATCAATACAGCAACGCGGAAACCAGGATCGAATTAAGTAGCATTCGCCTGCCGCTTCATCTTGTTTTCCGGCCTTTAAAAAAGTCCAATTCGCTACAGCTTTTTGCTGGTGTGTTTGGCGACAAAAAGCTTTCCATAGCGCAAGAAGGAGTCTTTCTGGCCGAACCATATAAATCTTTGGTGATTACGCCGGAAAGACTTATTGAATTTCCTGAAAAAAGTCTTGGATACGGTCTGAGCGTTGGAATCGACTACCTTTTCCCGCTTGGAAAAAAGCAAAAACTGATGGTTTCGGCCAGTTACGCCCTAGCGTGGAGCAATATGACTTTCAGGTATTACGCCAGCTTTAAAGATTTTAATATACACGAGTTAAACTTCAAAAGTAATTTGGCAGTCCGGCAATACACAAGCGAGGATGCCAAATACACTACCTGGGCATCGACTACCATCAATCACCAAGTCTCATATATTGATTTTAAGCTTGGGTTTTTGTTTTAAGGTAAGATGGTTTATTTATTCTTATCTACTGATGCACAGTACATTTGAGTCAATTTGTTTATTTCAAAATAAAGTAAAAGGCCGTCTCAAATAGCATTTGAAACGGCCTCTTTTTTAGGACGATTTGTAGCCGGTGCTATTTGGTGTTCAATTTATACGCTACTCGAATACCTCATCAACATGATGCTTTATAAACTTACTTCCAGCTAAATACATACCTTCTGCATATTTTTGACCATTTGGCTCTAACCATTTGGTTTTTTCACTATAATTATCGCCTCTAATGATAACTATTGGATTTTGATAAGTGGCTCTTGCCTGTGTTTGGGTGGAGAAAGCCACAACTTTTTCTTTTTTAAGTACGCCTTCAATCTCTAAATCAGATTTCATATAGCCAAGATATTGGGCTTCGGCGCTGCCGCCAATTTTTAATTTGCCGCGTGTAAAATTAACATTGCTGCTAAGCGCCACGGATTGCTTCGATTTATCTACTAAACTCGTGAGTCCGGAAGAGGTTTTTTCGTCAGAAACTGTATAGGAATTGGCTAATCTGTAGTTTACGAACAACTTTGCCTTGGCCTGATTGCCACCCATATTCCAGTCGTTTCCCTCTTCTGAAAAAACATAAAGCAGGGAAATATCTGCAATTAGGGCGTTATCCAGATCTTCCGACAAGTTTTGAGGTGTTTTATCAAATCCGGCTAAGGTAGCCGAAAAAGCGTTCCGGTCTTTGTAAAAAAAGGAATATCCGGCGGGAACAACAGTTAAAATACCTGTCATATCTGTTTCATTTATGGCGGGTCCTGCCATGTTTTCCCAACCTTTATAGGTATCGGTTTTGCCCGCTTCTTCTGCTGAAATAAGCGTATAACCTTTTGTTTTCATCTCATTTACGAATTCAGTAAACAATTGATCTGCTTTGGCCTGCATGGCTTCTTTATCCAGCGTTGACAGCCCTATCGCAGCCTTGGCTTTTGCCGCATTTTTAATTGATCTGCCAAAACCTCCAGCTGCTTTTGTGTCAACGGCTTCTTTATAGATTTCAAAGTTGATTTTAAAGCTTGAGATGTACAATTTTTTGGGACCTTCGTCAATTTTTTTGGTTTTAAAGGAGGATTCTTTGGGTTTAAAATCCCCTAATTCTTGTGCATGAAGATTAAAAAAAGAAACCATAAAAAGTACTACTAAGAACGCGCAAATTTTTTTCATTTTATTGAATATTAAGTGGTTATTACAAAAAAGACACAGCCCTTCTGGCTTGCCTGATTGTTGAAAACCTCAAAACGAAAGGCATGAGCAAGCAGAAGTAGCTGTGAATTTATTTGTCCGTTTTCGCGGCCTAAACTCTTAAATGTGATTTTCAACAATCAGTGAGCTAAATTAGTGTGCCACAAGGTTTCAGTATGTCTGTATGAAGTCGTATTTAGGCTACGATGTTTACCCTAGGAAGTTTCAAGCTTCAAATCGCACCTGTTTTTAAATAGCTGATTTCCCGAGCGGATTGATTCACACAAGATTTCAGCTTTCAAAATGAATGTTTTTCATCGGGATTAGATGATGGTTTGCAGACTTCAACAAACGGAATTTATCTTACGGCTACTAAAATGTACTCGCGTTCTTTTATCCTCCCCCACTCGCTTGGATTGTTTATTTTTGCACAGGAAAGCTAATCTGATGATCAATAAAAACCTATCGGGAAGAAAAAGTATTATAATACTCATATTCAGTATTGTGGCCCTGGTTTTTATTGTCAAGCTGTTTTTCCTGCAAGTGGTGGATCAGTCGTACAAATTGTCTTCGCAAAATAATGTGCTTCGCTATATCACTCAATATCCGGCCCGCGGAAAAATATATGATCGAAAAGGCGAGTTGATGGTTTACAACGAAGCCGCCTTCGACTTATTAGTAGTACCTCAGCAGGTTAAAACAATGGATACCATTGATTTTTGCGGCTTGCTGGGTATCAGCAAGGAATTTTTTAAAGAACGCCTGCAAAAAGCCAAACGCTATTCCCGCTACCGGCCTTCAGTTTTTCTGGAACAAATTTCTAAAGAAGATTATGGCTTTATTGCGGAAAAGCTATACCAGTTTCCCGGTTTTTATTTTCAGGCCAGAACTTTGAGGCATTATCCCAGACCCGTTGCAGCCCATGTGCTGGGTGATGTGGGTGAAGTAAACCGCGGCAATATTGATAAAGACGCCTATTATAAATCGGGAGATTATATTGGAAAAAGTGGCATAGAGCGTTTTTATGAGACTGAGTTGCGGGGCGAAAAAGGCCTGAAAATCGTGATGGTTGATGTTTATAACCGCGAGAAAGGGAGCTTTCAGGATGGGCGTTATGATACACTTCCTGTTTCGGGTAGTGATTTAATTCTTGGCCTTGATGCTGATCTTCAACAATACGGCGAAGCACTGATGCAGGGCAAAACCGGCAGTATTGTTGCCATTGAGCCTGGATCGGGCGAGATCCTCGCGCTCATTACAAGCCCGTCTTATAATCCGAATTTGTTGGTTGGTCGTGTGCGTGGAAAAAACTATAATGCGCTTCAACAAGATAGCCTTAAGCCATTGTTAAACAGAGCTATAAGTGGAAGTTATCCGCCTGGATCTACCTTTAAAATGGTAAATGCGCTGGTAGCGCTTCAAAGTGGTGCCATCACCGAAAACACCCAATTTAGTTGTCAAGGAAAGCTGAGCCGACCCATCAAGTGCACCCACGATCACAATACACCATTAGCGCTTTTAGAAGCCATGGAAAACTCCTGTAATCCCTATTTTTGGAATACCTTTCGTAATACGCTCCATAGCTCAAAGTTTAAGTCGCAAAAAGAAGCTTACGATTATTGGTATAAGTTGCTTGCTAATATGGGATTAGGCCATTCTTTTAATACAGATATTCCTTTCGAGCTGAGCGGAAATGTCCCTACACGCGATTATTTCGACAAGCTGTATCGCGGCAGCTGGAATGCGCTCACGGTGCGTTCGCTGAGTATTGGCCAGGGCGAAATTTTGCTCACGCCTTTGCAGTTGGCTAACCTGGCTGCTATCTTTGGCAACCAGGGATTTTATTATCCGCCACACCTGATCAAAGCCATCAAAAATGACACGGCTTACCATGCGCCTTTTACAGAAAAAATGGAGACGGGCATTGATGCCAAACACTTTGAGGTGGTTAAAAAGTCGATGTTGGATGTGTTTGAAGGCGATCGCGGAACGGCGCGTTACAATAAGATCGAAGGCATCCTGGCAGCCGGGAAAACCGGCACGGTGCAAAATCCACATGGAGAGGATCATTCCATGTTTATTGCTTTTGCGCCTTATGACAAGCCTGAAATTGCCATTGCTGTGGTGGTCGAAAACGCCGGCTATGGCTCCGTCTGGGCGGCACCTATAGCCAGCCTGATGATGGAAAAATACCTGAAAGGCTACACCACACGCCAAGCCTTGGAAAAGCGCATGATGAATGCTAATTTTCACCAAAAAAAGAGTAAACCATGACAGCACGAAGCCGCATAGCCCGTATCGATTGGATCAGCTTTATGCTGTATCTCGCGCTGATGCTCACCGGCTGGGTGATGATTTATTCGGCGGTTTACGATGAAAACCACAGCAGCATTTTCGACCTTTCGCAGCGCTATGGCAAGCAACTGCTTTGGATTGTGCTGGCTTTGCTGTTGGGTGCTGTGGTGCTGCTCATTGACGCCAAATTTTTCAATGCATTTTCTATTCCCATTTACGTGATTGTGCTGTTGATGCTGGTGGGTGTTTTGGTTTTTGGTACTACCATTGCCGGCTCCAAATCCTGGTTTCAGATTGGAGGAATTAAGATTCAACCGGCTGAATTTGCGAAGTTTGCCACCGCTTTGGCCTTGGCGAGCTACCTGGGAAAGCTTAACCGCGATATGAAAAAATGGCAAACTCAGGCTACGGCTTTCCTGATTATCGGCTTGCCTGCCCTGCTGATTTTAGCGCAATACGACACCGGTTCTGCCTTGGTTTTTGGTGTGTTTATTCTGGTGCTGTACCGCGAAGGTTTGTCGGCTTCTATTCTGGTGATTGGCTTAATTGCTGCCGCTTTATTTTTGATTACTTTATTCACGGATAAGTATTATGTGATCGCCGGTTTGGTGCTGTTGTTTGGCCTGATGCTGTTTGTCATAAAACGATCAAAAGCCAATATCAAAAAGTTGCTCGCTTTGTTGCTGCTGATTTCTGCCTTTGTTTTTAGCGTGGAATATGTTTTTGAGAACATACTCGAACCACATCAAAAAATCCGTATCAATGTGTTGCTTGGCTTGGAAACTGACCTGATGGGTGCCGGATACAATGTAAATCAATCTAAAATTGCTATTGGATCGGGCGGCTTAACCGGAAAAGGTTTTTTGCAGGGCACCCAAACCAAATACAATTTTGTGCCGGAGCAAAGCACCGATTTTATTTTTTGCACGGTTGGCGAGGAGTGGGGTTTTGTAGGCACTACGGTAGTTATTCTGCTGTATCTGATGCTTTTTATTCGTTTGATTATTTTGGCCGAACGCCAACGCTCTGCCTTCAGCCGAATTTATGGTTATGGCATCACCGCTGTGATGTTTTTTCACTTCGCTATCAACATCGGCATGACGATAGGTTTGGTGCCGGTAATCGGTATTCCGCTGCCATTTATCAGCTATGGCGGATCGAGTTTGTGGGCTTTTACGTTGATGTTTTTTGTGTTTTTGAAACAAGATGCGAATAGGAGGAATATTTTGTAGGGGAGAGTGGTTAGAAAGAAGGCCGATAACAACGAATTCTGCTTAGTTCAGATTTTGCAAAGTCCGTCCATAAAATTGTTAATTCCATTTTTCGATTTCTTCAAGAAGGTCGCTAACTTCGGTCAATCTTCCACTCTTTGCGTCCGCCATCGACTTCTCAATTCGAGCGTTGAACTCTTGAACGGTCATTGGTTCAAGTCTGTTTTTATCCCATTTTTTCTCTATTCTCAGTAGTTTTTCAAGCCGGGAAATTGCTTCTTCACTTTGAAGCTTTAAAAATTCCTGAACAAATTCTATTTTTCTGCTTTGCAAATCCATTTCCAAATATTTTATTCAAAGTTATAAATTCTGTTTCAATTCAATATTTTTTCAACCTTACCACAAACCTACCTTGTCCCCACCACCACCGATTTCTTATACGCCTTCACATTGCCGTCCAAATCAAAAGCTTCTGCATAAACGATATAAATTCCTACGCCGGCTTTGTTACCGTTTTCGTCAATGCCATCCCAATGGTAAACGCCTTGCTGCGCAACGAGTTGGCTTTTTACCAAATGCCTGATCGGCTGGCCTACGCTATTATAAATATGAATATTTAAGGTGTAGCCTGATTCGTCAAAGCTGTAAGCGATTGAAGTAACATCGTCGCGACCATCGCCATCGGGCGAAAACAACTCCGGTTCAATGGTGATGGCATCGTCTAATTCCGGAAAAGCCCTGAACATCGAGTTTTGCAGTCCTGGCGTCCCAAAACCTACAGATTCTGCCGCCGAATGCCAACTGCTGCCTTCATTCGTAGGACTGTCAAAAGAAATGCGCTCCAGCGATACACCTTTATAAGTAGTCAGCAGCGGATAGTGCATTTTTTCTGTATAAGAGAACAGGTCTATCAAAGCACCTGTTTTCGCTTTCAGCAGCACTGTTCCATCACTATTTGAGTATGTGGGGAAAGATGCCATTTCTACAAAAACAGCGGTGTCGGCAGTAGGATACTGCTGCAGCACCTTCGTGGAATTTGTTGTGAGCAGCGCATAACTCGCGGGCATAAGCAGGTAGCTGTCGTCGGTAATGCTTTTGAGTGTTGTGTCGGGTGGATTAGGAATGGTCTGGCGCACATTGCCAAGCCATAGCTGATTCAAATCCAACACCTTATCGGAGATATTGTAAATTTCTACATAGTCCACGCCATCACCCAGCGGGTTAAACAAAATTTCGTTGACCAACACATCGCCCGCCATTACCTCATCGGGAAGCCCGAAAACAATATGACTTCCTGCTTCTACATTTAATCCGGCGCAGTTCATTAAATCTTCCGAAAGTAGTAATTTATACACATTTCCCGGTTCAAATGGATTAGCAAATTGCAAGGCCACAAAGCTGGCGTCATCAGGATTTAAAGTTGCTAGAATAGGATGTAAACCACTGTTTTCTATGGTGTAAGCATTGGGTTGGCTCAGACTTACTTCGTCCATTTGCTGGTCAAACCACAGTTGAATCACGTCATTATTCTGAAGTTGAAAACGTGCCACTTTCGGTGCAAAAACATTGGGTGCGTCCACCGAGTTGAGGCTTCCCGGTGTTCCGCCGTCGGGATGGATACTTGCTGTCCAGTTATTTTTTCCACCGCAGGGATTGTTGGGGTCGATTTGTTCTATCGTCCAGCCACCGGCGGCTTTCGCGGGATCGTTATACCATTTGTCAGTATAGCTCACTGAAGAAATTACTCGCTCATTATTGCTGATCAGCGATAGCGATGCACCTGCGTTCGCCAGTTGTAGGCTGCTGAATCCAAAAACGGCACCATAAGTACCCATTGCCGCAGCGCCATCTTGGTGGCAGAGGATGAGATAGCCATTGGAAGCCAGCGTTACAGCACCTATTTCCTTGAGGCTTGTGCCAATTTGAAGTTTCCAGCCTTCCAATTCAATAGCAAAAGGAGTGCGGTTAAAAAGCTCGACAAATTCCCATTCGGGCAAGCCCACATAGGGCGTTGGGTCGGCCATAATTTCGTTGATGACCACATCATTGGTAGCGGCCATAAAAAAGCTGAAATTAGTTTCGATGGCCTGACTGACATTTCCCGCGAGGTCAGCGATATTAGAAATGGTGAGCGTGTAGTAATAGCCGTTTTCAAAAGCTTCTAAATAGTTTAGGATCAATTCGCTTTGGTTATTCCCGAAGGCAACAGATTCGGGCTTGCCAAGGTTGTTGTCGGCCACAAAATTATCGCGGTTTAGGGCGGAGGATTCGGCGAGTGCTTCGTCAAAAGTAAGCTGAACGCTAAATGGATCAACAGCCTTAGCAGAAAGCAGTTGAGGTGCTTCATTATCAACAATTTCTGCGCCGGCATACACCTGGTCAAAGTATGCTTTGGTAGAATTACTCACAGTATAAATAAGGTGAAAGCCAAAAAACCCACCCACTTGCAGGCTGTTGTCGCTACCCGAAGCCTCGGGGCTATATATTCCCGCGCCATCCTGATCTATAAAAAGCTGCCACGCGCCTTGTTCTGAACGAATCACACGTACCCAAAGTGTGAAAGAGCTGGCCAACAATCCGTTAGTACCTCTTAATATACTTGTTTCGGTGCTGCCATTTTGCCTGAACAGTTCTATGGCATCATCACTTCCGGCCTCGCCAAAGCGTAAAAAGTAGCCATTTAATGGCTGATTGAGGTCGGCATTATCGGCGGATAAATATACTTTGGCATAATTGGAACCTGACGGACTAAATGCCAGCCGGATATAAAACTTCCATTCCATATTGCCTGCTGCCAACTCGTATGGCGTACTCAGCCAGGCTTTTCCGGCCTCGGTGGCATTGAGCTGGAGCTGAAAGGCATCATTTATCCGAAATAAATCGGCGGTTCCTGTCCATTCAGGATTGTTAGTAAAATCGCCATCGCTGAAATCGTCAATCAATTGGGCTGAGGCTGCAAAAGGAAGCAGCATGAGTAGGGCTACAAAAGCCGTTGCCATCGGGTTCGAAAAAGTGTTTTTTAACATATATACAAATGTTTAGAAGCAATAAAACCTGCCGGAAGTTGATATTCCCATTCTACAAGTCAATATTTTATACTTTTGCAGCCGGCATTAAGTCGTGTAAAATTAGAATAATTAATTGATTTGGTTGCATGAAAATCGCCCTGATAGGAGCTACCGGTCTTGTTGGACAAAAATTATTGCAGCTACTTGAAGAACAAAATCTTCGGGCTGAGCAGCTTATTGTGGTAGCAAGCGAACAATCGCTTGGCAAAACGCTGTATTGCTGCGGCACACAACACAGTATTGTCAGCCTGCGTGAAGCCTTAGAAGCCAGACCTGAGCTTGTGCTGATGAGTGCCGGAGCAATGCTATCGCGCGAAGTGGCTCCACAGTTTGCGGCGCAGGGCAGCCTGGTGATCGACAACAGCTCGGCCTGGCGCCGTGATGAGGCCGTTCCGCTGGTGATTCCGGAGGTAAATGCCGCAGCCATCAAAGCCAATCACCGTATTATCGCCAATCCCAACTGCTCTACCATACAGATGGTGATGGCTCTGGCACCTTTGCATCTTGCTTTTGGCATCCGGCGATTGGTGATTTCCACTTATCAATCGGTGAGCGGCAGTGGGCTGAAAGGCCTGCAACAGTTGGAAGACGAACAAAATAAAAATACAGTGAACGAGCCGGCTTATCCACATCCTATCTTCAAAAATGTGATACCACAGGGAGGAGATTTTAATGCTTACGGCGATACTTCAGAAGAAGAAAAGCTGCTTTTTGAGACCCGAAAAATATTAGATGCGCCTGAGATGGCGATTACATCCACCGTGGTTCGCGTTCCCGTCACAGGCGGCCACTCGATGTCGGTAAATGTGGAGTTTGAGCAGGATTTTAGTCTCGAAATGGTGCGCCAACTGCTGGAGCAGTCGCCCGGGATTGTGGTGCAGGACGATCCTAGAAATAGCATTTACCCTATGCCGCTTTTTGCTGCCGAAAAAGATGCTGTTTTTGTTGGAAGAATCCGGCGCGACAGTAGTATTGTTTCTGGTTTAAATTTGTGGATTGTGTCGGACAATCTGCGCAAAGGCGCGGCAACCAACGCGGTTCAAATTGCAAAATATCTTATTGATAACAAGCTTGTTAGATTGTGAAAATATACCATGATATAAAAGATTTTGTGCCGGTAAACAATGCCATTGTAACCATCGGAACCTTTGATGGCGTGCATTTGGGGCATCAGGCTATATTAAATAAGATGAAAGCTGATGCACGCAAGGTAAACGGCGAAACAGTAGTCATCACTTTTTATCCGCATCCACGGCTGGTGTTGCAGATCGACAGCTCAAACCTGAAATTTATCAGCACACAAAAGCAAAAAATAGAACGTCTCGAAGCCATTGGTATCGATAACCTGATTATTATTGAGTTTACCAAAGCCTTCTCGCGCACCAGCTCCGAAGCTTTTATAAGAGATTTTATTGTGAAGCCTGTCAAGCCGTATAAATTGGTGGTGGGATATGATCATCATTTTGGCAAAAACCGCATCGGTGATTTCAAGCTGTTGTTCGACCTGAGACAAAAATTTCAGTTTAAGGTAGAACGCATTGCTGCACAGGACGTGGAGAATATCGCGGTGAGCTCCACAAAGATTCGCAAAGCCTTGGAAATGGGCGATGTAGCCAAAGCCAATCAATTGCTGGGCTACAATTATTCCCTATCAGGCAAAGTGTTCCGTGGCAATCAGATTGGACACAAAATTGGCTTCCCGACGGCCAATATCGAAATGCCAAGCCAATATAAGCTCATCACGGCGGGCGGCGTGTATGCTTGCCAGGTTGAGTATAACGGGAAGCTATACGATGGCATGGGAAATGTGGGCTACCGACCAACGATTTCGGACAGCGAGCTAACAGTAGAAGTCCATATTTTTGATTTTGATAAGGAGATTTATGGAGAAGAAATTACCATTAGCTTTATCGACCGCATCCGCGATGAGCACAAGTTTGAAAACCTGGAAGCACTTCGCCTTCAGTTGGAAAAAGACAGCATTACGGCAAGGACACGGCTGGCAGAGGATAAATAATTCGTGGCTTATGGCAATAGCAGAATAATTGTATTTTTATCGACAAATATCCGCCGATGCGAATCTCTATGAAAAATCTTATTTTGTTGCTTTTGCTATTTTCAACAAGTTTAAACGCCCAGGAAGATAGCACCCTTTTACAGAAAAAAACAGTGATAAAAGACGGCTGGAATTTCGGTCTGCTGCCTGCCGTTTCCTTCAATACCGATCTGGGTTTTCAGTATGGCGGTCTGGTCAACCTTTTTCATTACGGCGATGGAAGTCGCTATCCCAACTACGATCATTCCTTTTATTTTGAGGCCTCGCGCTACACCAAAGGCAGTGGTTTATTCCGTTTTGCCTATGACAGCGACCAACTGATTAAAGGCGTCCGCCTGAGTTTCGACCTGAGTTATATGCCCGAGCAAGCCATTGATTTTTTCGGCTTCAATGGCTACGAAGCGGTTTATAATGCTGACTGGGTGGAAGACGGCAACCACCAATATCGCTCACGTATGTTTTACAAACACAAACGCGATATGCTGCGGCTACACACCGATTTGAGTGGTTCACTATTCAATTCGCCTCTGCAATGGGCTGCCGGTTTTGAGTTTTACAACTTTGTGGTTGGATCAGTAGATATCGACCGACTTAACAAAGGTAAAAAAGAAGAAGATCAGCTGCCTGCTGTTGAAGATGTTTCAGGTTTGTTTGAGCTGTATCAGCAGTGGGGTATTATTTCGGCAGAGGAAGCCACCGGTGGAAAATTTTTGGCACTTAAAGGCGGCTTGATTTACGACTCACGCGACTTTGAACCCAATCCTACACGCGGCATCTGGACAGCCTTAATGCTGTATGTTGCACCCCGACAGTTTTCTAATTTACAACAAGGATTTTCGCGTATCAGCCTCACGCACAGGCAGTATTTTAGCCTTGTTCCCAACAAACTCGTCTTAGCCGGAAGACTGGGTTGGCAAAGCAGCATCGGCGGTCATGTACCATTTTATGCGCAACCGTTGCTGATAACTACCCGGCTTTTGGGTGCATATTCAGAAGGGCTGGGCGGCCAGCGTAGCCTGCGTGGTATAATGCGTAACCGCGTGGTGGGTGATGGCATGGCCTACGCCAATATCGAGCTGCGCTGGAAAATTATCCAGCGGAGGCTTTTTAACCAGAATTTTTACCTGGCTGTAAATGGTTTCACCGATGTGGGACAAGTAACCGGAAAGATTGACGTTGCAGAATTTTTTGAAAGACTGCCTCAAGAATTTCTGGATTATAAGCTGACAGATTTTTACAAGGCAGATGCCGAAAAACCGCATTGGAGTGTTGGCATGGGACTGAAAATTGCCATGAACGAGAATTTTATTCTTTCTGCCGATTACGGCCTTGCGCTGAATGCTCAGGACGGGAAAAGCGGTTTGTACATTGGCCTGAATTACCTGTTTTAGCAAGTGTTCAAAACAGAAGGCAGTTTATTAATTCCTTGTTCTTTGGAAGAACAGAAAATAGCCTTATTTTTGTAGCACTTATGATTAATAACCGGAGCAAGACTATCAAAAAATACAGTTTTTGCCCAAAAAATAAATCCAGAATAGATGGAACAACTCAAAAATCGTTATTGTGTCATCATGGCCGGTGGTATTGGTGCACGCTTTTGGCCCATGAGCAAGACTTCCCGCCCCAAGCAGTTTCTCGACATTTTAGGTATTGGCAAAACCTTGTTGCAAATGACGTTTGACCGCTTTACACATCTTTGTCCGTCTGAAAATATATATATTGTAACCAACGAAATTTACCGTGATCAAGTTCAGGAACAGCTTCCCAGCATAGCTCCCGATCAAATTCTGTGCGAGACGGCACGCCGCAATACCGCGCCCTGCATAGCCTACGCCAACCATGTAATTATGGAGCGCGACGCCAATGCAACTATCGTGGTGGCACCCTCTGATCATATCATTTTGCAAGAAAATGTTTTCACCGAAAACGTGAACGACGCCATGCGTATTGCAGAACAAAACGATTGGCTAATCACTCTCGGCATTGAGCCCAGCCGACCAGACACAGGCTACGGCTATATCCAGTTTTTAGAAGAAGGCGTTTTACCGGAAAGGCCTAAGCTGAAAAAGGTGAAAACCTTTACCGAAAAACCCAGCCTGAGCATCGCACAGAGCTTCCTCGAAAGCGGTGACTTCCTTTGGAATGCCGGCATTTTCATCTGGTCGCTCAAAAGTATCAACAACGCATTCGACCGCTATCTGCCCGAAGTGAACGAGCTTTTTAAAGAAGGAAAAGGGAAATACAGTACGCCTCACGAAAAAGAATTTATCCGCCAAACCTATTCGGTTTGCCGCAATATCAGCATCGACTACGGCGTGATGGAAAAAGCCGACAATGTATATGTTATGTCGGTTGATTTTGGCTGGAGCGATCTGGGAACCTGGGGTTCTTTGTACGAAATACGCAGCAAAGACGAAAACAATAACGCCATCGTAGGTAATAATGTAATGACTTATGAAACAGAATCTTGTGTCGTAAATATGCCGAAAAATAAGCTGGTTGTTTTGCAGGGATTGAAGGATTATATCGTGGTAGAAGATGACAACGCCTTATTGATTTGCAAAAAAGAAGACGAGCAAATGATTCGTCAGTTTGTAAATGACATCAAAGTAGAAAAAGGCGAGCGTTTCGTGTAAATACTGTTTTGGTTTTTAGGATTGGCTGAACATCTTGCCGACTAAAATAGAATTTATTATTTGATGGTGCATACATAATGAACAACCAGTTCAAAATAAAACACATAATATGTCATATGAAACAGCATTAAAAATTGCGGATGTAGTCAAAGATATTCATAAAGGGAGATATCTTTTGCCCGCAATTCAGCGAGAATTCGTTTGGGGACCATATCAAATAGAAAGATTATTTGATAGTCTAATGCGAGACTATCCTATAAGTTCATTTCTTTTTTGGAAAGTTGAAAAAGAGAAGGTAAATGAGTATGAATTCTATGAATTTTTGAGAAATTATCACGAAAGAGATAACATACATAATCCTAAGGCTAATATAACAGGTGAAGAAGAAATTACTGCTGTTTTAGATGGGCAACAAAGGTTAACCTCTCTTTACATTGCACTAAAAGGAACATACGCTTTTAAGTTACCAAGAAAGCGTTGGGATAATGACCAAGCTTATCCTAAACGCAAGCTATATTTAAATCTGGTAAAAAGTGCAGACGAACCCGAATTGGAATATGACTTTAAGTTTTTATCAAAAAACGAAATCAGGAATAACGAATTTAATTTTTGGTTCCCCGTCGGGAAAATCCTTGATTTAAAAGAGCCAGGTGATGTTAGCGAATATTTAACTGAATTTGTTTTTGATGATTACGCAACGGAGGCAAGAAAGTTAGCAAACAGGACTTTATTCAAATTACATAATATTATCCACGAAAAAGGTTCAATTAGCTATTACCAAGAAAAAAGCCAGTTGTTAGATAAAGTGCTAAATATTTTTATTAGAATTAATAGTGGTGGAACTGTACTGAGCTACTCTGATTTGTTGCTTTCAATAGCAACAGCACAATGGGAAACAAAAGACGCACGAGAAGAAATAATTTCATTTGTTGACCAAATAAATAGTATTGGTGATGGATTTAATTTCAATAAGGATTTTGTTTTAAAAGCTTGTCTCGTTTTAAGCGATTTTAAAGATATTGCCTTTAAAGTAGATAACTTCAATAAAGCCAATATGCTTAAAATAGAGAATAACTGGGAACAGATCACAAATTCCATTAGAATTGCTACAGGTCTTGTCTCAAGTTTTGGCTTCAATAGAGAAACATTAACGTCAAATAATGCTTTGATACCAATTGCATATTTTTTAATGCAAATAGATGCAAAGGATAATTACATAACTTCAAGTAAAAACCTTGAAGAAAAAACAAAAATTAAAAAGTGGCTTATACTGACCTTAATCAAACGAGCATTTAGTGGTCAACCTGACAATATCCTAAGACCTATTAGAAAAATATTGCAAGAAAATACAAATAGCTTCCCAATTGATAAGATAATTGACAATTTTAGAGGAACCAATAAATCATTGATTTTCTCTGATGAAGATATTGATAACTTATTGTATTATAAATATGGTCAAGGTTTTACTTTTTCAGTTTTATCAATTCTTTATCCAAGCTTAGATTTTCGAAACTTGTTTCATATTGATCATATTTTCCCTAAAAGTCAATTCACAAAATCAAAACTTAGAAAACGAGGAATAGACGAAGATAAAATCGAAACTTTTCAATACTACTTTAACTTTATAGGAAATCTTCAACTTTTAGAAGCGACACCTAACATTGAAAAACTTGATAAGGACTTTGATGCTTGGTTTAAGCAAACGTATAAATCAGAACAAGAGCAAAAGGACTATATAGCAAAACACTTGATTCCTGATACAGAATGGAAGTTTAATAACTTCATAGACTTCTTTGAGCAAAGAGAAGGGATGATGCTAACGAAATTCAAAGAAATTTTACAGACTAAAGAATAAGCCCTAATATTCTACATTTGTAATTATACGTAAAGTATTTTGTGTAAAGATTTTAACTCTACAAACTTCATCACGGTTTGAAAGAAAGGTGACAGGTTATCTATTACTGTTCTTATAATTTATTATTATTCCGAATAAAAACATCACCTGAAATTGCCTTGTTTTTTAGGAAACACTTACTTTCGCAAAAAACAATACCCATAAAAGGTGTTTACTACTCATTTAAAACCTGCTTCAAAATGCGATTTTTTATAGTTGCCCTCGTTTTATTTTTCTCAACATTTTTTTCGGCTACAGCCCAACAAGGAAAGGCCATCCCGGGCGAAGTGATGATACAGTTGAAAGCCCATCAAAGTATTGAATCTGTTCAGGATTTCCTGGACGCTAACAAGCTGCAAGTCAAGGAACAGCTTTCGCGCAGGCTGGGTATTTACCTGCTTACTTTTGATGAAAACCAACGCTCGGCGGCGCAGCATATCAGCAGTTTGAAAAAGCATAACAGCATCGCATTGGCGCAGGCCAACCACGAAGTTGCTTTGCGCGAAGCCACCGAAGCAATACCCGACGATCCGTTTTTTGAAAACCAGTGGGGATTGCATAACGATGGCTCGGGAGGAGGTATCGCAGGCGCTGATATTGACGCCCTGCGTGCCTGGGATTTTACGACAGGTGGATTGACCGCAACCGGCGATACCATTGTAGTTGCCGTGATTGATGGCGGCGCATACCTGCAACACGAAGACCTTAATTTTTTCAAAAACCGACACGAAATTCCAGGCAATGGCATCGACGACGACGACAACGGCTATGTGGACGATTACGATGGTTGGAACGCCTATAACAACAGCGGAAATGTTTCCAACGATTCACACGGAACACACGTCTCCGGTACAATTGGCGCCATTGGAAATAACGATTTGGGTGTAACTGGTGTAAACTGGAATGTGAAAGTGATGCCGATTTCCGGCTCATCTTCCATTGAATCAGTAGTGGTAAAAGCCTATTCCTATGTGTATGAGATGCGATACACCTACAACGAAAGCCAGGGAGATTCCGGCGCTTTTGTGGTAGCTACAAATGCTTCTTTTGGCGTTGACAATGGTAACCCCGATAATTATCCCATCTGGGGCGCTATGTACGACAGCCTTGGAGCAATCGGGGTTTTAAGTGCTGGTGCTACCGCAAACCGCAATGTGAATGTGGATGTGCAAGGCGATATTCCGACAGCTTTTGAAAGTCCGTGGTTGATTACCGTGACCAACACCACTAACCGCGACGAAAAATATAATAGTGCAGGATACGGCTTGCTTTCGATTGATTTGGGTGCGCCCGGCACAACGATTTATTCCACACGCCCTGCACCTACAAATTATGGTTATGCTACCGGCACCAGCATGGCAACACCGCATGTGGCAGGAGCTGTGGGCTTATTGTTTGCTGCTGCCGACTCGGATTTTATGGAAGCCTATCACGAAAATCCGGGGGTATATGCTTTGTTTATGAAAGAATACTTGCTGAATGGCACCGATCCACTCGAAAGCCTTGATGGAATTACCGTTACGGGTGGCCGACTGAATATTTACAACGCCATCAATCTTTTGCTTGGAAATATTCAGCTGAGCTATTCTATCAACGACAGCCTATTGGTTAGTGCGCGACTGTTTGAAACTGCCGCTGACTCAATTGTTTTTGAAAATACCGGAAGTTTTGACCTGCAGCTGTTATTTAGCCTTGATGAAACCCATGACTGGCTATCGTTGGAAACTGACACTATTAATCTGCCAGGTGGTGAAAATGCCGCTCTTGTGATGAATTTCTTTACAGAGGATCTGGAAGTCGGCATGCATTATGCACATTTACAGTTAGATGCCGGACTGGCTGGAAATTTTGTTTTCGTGATTGCGTTGGAAGTATTAGAGCCTCTTGGTATGTCAGAAGATTATGCTGCCACAACATTGGTTGTGCATCCCAATCCTTTCAGGGATAAGACCAGCTTTAAGATTACGACAACCCGACAAACTGAGTACAGCCTGATTATTTCTGACCTAAGCGGTAAACAGATTTTTGTGCAGCAAGGGCTCGTACCGGCCGGGAAAAGTACGCTGGAATGGAACGGTACAGCGAACAACGGACGAACTGGCACAGCAGGAATATACTTTTACCAAATCAAAACCGAACAGCAACTGATCAGTGGAAAGCTGATAAAGTATTAGCATAAAAAAGCTTGGGCTTTGGTCGTTTTCTATACTGGGATTTTCTTTCGCATAAGTAAAATTAGTGCTTATGATTTGACGGATAGGTAAAGGCTTGACAGCTCTCTTTTTTATTGCCTTACTGCTGAGCCCAAAAGTGAAGAAACGGATATAGGCATATATTACCTAAAAGATTTAATGAATCAATTTTTAACAAACGATTGAGATGGCAAATGAAATAGAACGTAAATTTCTGGTAGTCGGCGATTTTAAGTCGTCCAGCTACAAATCCATCCGCCTTATCCAAGCCTACCTATCCTCCATTCCCGAACGCACAGTAAGGGTTCGCATCAAAGGTGAAAAAGGCTTTATTACCATCAAAGGTGTTGCAAGTGCCTCGGGAGCAAGTCGCTACGAATGGGAAAAAGAAGTGCCTGTTAATGAAATCAAAGAGCTGATGCAGCTATGCGAACCCGGTATGATCGATAAAATCCGATACTTGGTTAAAGCCGGCAAACACACCTTTGAAGTAGATGAGTTTTATGGCGAAAACGAAGGCCTTATAGTGGCTGAGGTGGAGCTTAGCTCAGAAGATGAAAAATTTGAAAAACCATCCTGGTTAGGTAAAGAGGTAACCGGTGATATGAAATATTACAATTCCTTCCTGGTAAAAAATCCTTTCAAAAAATGGTGATTGCAGGCCTGCGAAAGATCCTAAATTTCAGGTGAAAAATATTGTTGTAATTTCCTCGACTTAGGTAGGTTTGGTGAAAACAATTCCAAGGACTAAGTTAATTTTCTCACTTGTTTTAGTCCAAATTGAGCAAAAAACTATTTTTCTGTCGGCAGCTTTGGCGGCAACCTATAAATATTTATTGCGTTTTTTTACATGCCCTCGGATTAAGAAAAACTATTCTCGAAATAAATCTAATTTTATCTATCTGATATCAAATGGTTTACACTTTCATTTTTTGGTACTGTTGAATTATTATACAGCTGTATATTTATTATACACCATAGGTATCTAATTGTAATTCTGTCCTTTACGAACTTTTATAGTTTTTACTGTTGAATTGTTCAACAGTTTAGGAAGGAAAGATGTAAATTTCTCAAAATGCCATCTCGCTGATTTACTGCACATTAATGGTCTTTTTTCGACTTTGGCACTGAAGTTGAATAGGGAGCTGCGACGAGCATAATAAATCGTCAATGAATAGATCAGAAATCAAACGCTAAAAAAATAATACCATGAAAACACAAATTTTCATTTTAAACACACTACTTCTCGCAGTATTTCTCAGCTTTACGTCAGTGGCTGCCCCAAACACCACTGGCAAACAGGAAAAAATTGATGCAAAGGTTTCCATTCAAACGGTTGCTAAAAACCTTACCTCAGCATTTGCCCGCGAAGGTTCAAAAAGTACTATTCATATCGTTACAGCTGATCACGGATCTATCATTATTCCTGATTCAGAAAGCATTATGCTCCTAAGCAAGGAAGAGTTACAGCAACTTCCTGCTTCAAACTGGCATATGGCCATCGGACGCGATGTTGTTGTTCCAATTATCAACATTGAACATCCTCGGGCTAAAGCCTGGATAGAAAATGGGATAACCAAAGCGTTGTTCACCAAGCTGTTAAGCGAAAACCAAGCTGCTGTTACAGAAAATCTGGAAATGAACCAACTTTTGGAATCTTATACAAATCATCCAATGGCAAGTTGGAAAGCTCAAATGTTTAGCACAGATCAGCAACTAATCGCAAAGGTTGAAAACAATCCGGAAATAATTGGATTCTGTTCATTTTCAGTTTTAAGAAACGCGATTGTTTCAGGGGAGATTAGTCAGATAAGCCTTCTGCCAATTGATCGCAATGGCAATGGAAAGATCGACCATATAGAGAATTTCTACAATGAATCAAGCAGTTTTGAGCGCGCTGTATGGCTTGGAAAATATCCCAAAGAACTTACAAACACTTATTTTGTAGCAACCTCCACTGTTCCATCTGAAACACAAATTTTGTTTACCCGCTGGGCGATGCAAAACGGACAAACGATATTAGCTGAAGCCGGAATCGGACAGCTGCCAATAACAGAATTGTATTCAAATATTGCCAAACTCAACAATATACCCGTTGCTCCACTTTCTCCGCTTACACCAAGCCACAGGCCACAGCTTATCATTCTCATAGTGGGTCTGCTTTTGGTTATCGGTTTCTATAGCAGCATAATCTATCTTGGTAAAAAGGGCCATTCAAAGATCATAAGTCCTGTAGCTGATTTAGCTGGTGTTTTTGACGAAACAAAACTTAATACCCCTGCAGGCTTACTTTTCGACCGCACCCACACCTGGGCTTTGATGCAAAAAGATGGCATCCTGAAAATGGGTGTTGATGAGTTTCTGCTTAAAACCACTGGCCCTTTAACACGCCTGAAAATGAAAGTAGCCGGCGAAAAAGTGAGCAAAGGCGATCCTATCATTACCCTGACACAAAACGGCAAAAGCATTTCCATCTTTTCACCGGTCACCGGAGTGATAAAAAGTTCGAATCAATCGCTCGCAACGAACATGGAACAACTAAATAATTCTCCTTACGACTCAGGTTGGCTCTATGAAATTGAACCAACTAACTGGCAAAATGAAAACCAAATCATGATGATGGTTGACACCTACAGCACTTTTATTAAAAACGAAATGAAACGCCTACGCGATTTTTTCGCACTTAGCAATGTCCATGCAGCTCAAAAGAATATGCCAATCGTGCTACAGGATGGTGGCGAAATAATGACAGGTATCTTAAAAGACTGCTGCCCGGAAACATGGGAACAATTCCAGACACAGTTTATCAATCCTTCACGTTAAAGAATCCAAAAACCATATTTACACAAAAACACAGGCTTTATGAAAAAAATCGACAGGAGATTTTTTCTCAAGGCTATGGGTGTTACCGCTGCAACGCTAGCGGTTGGCATTGATAGATCTGATGCAGGAACTGACATCAAAACTGGGGAAATATCTGAATTAAAAGGAATCTTATATGATTCAGTAAAATGCAAGGGCTGCTACGGATGCGAATTCGATTGTGCGTGGCAGCACGGTCTCGCGGAACCGGGCGAAGTTGACGACACCATTATCCGAAAAACTGATGAAACCCGACGTACCGTAATCAACCTGTATCAAACCTCCAAAGGACCCGTGTATGTTAAAAGGCAGTGCATGAACTGCAACGATCCTGCTTGCGGATCAGCATGCCTGACACAGGCTATGCACAAAACTATCGACGGCCCGGTAATCTGGCGTGAAAACAGATGCATGGGCTGCCGCTATTGCATGATCTCTTGCCCTTACGATATGCCAAAATTTGAATATCACAGTACCAATCCGAAAATTCAAAAATGCGATTTGTGCTACGATTTGCAACAAGAAGGCGAAGAACCGGCATGTGCCTATAATTGCCCCAATGGTGCACTCTTATTTGGAACCCGGCGCGAATTGATAGCCGAAGCCAATAAAAGAATCTTAGAAAATCCTGCTGATTATTATCCGCATATTTTTGGAGAACACGAAGCAGGGGGCTCCAGTTGGATGTATCTCTCACCGGTTCCTTTTGAGGAGTTAGGGTTCAACACCAAAATCCAAAACATATCCTATCCATCACTTACAAAAGGATTTATCTCGTCCATCGCGCCTGTTGATATATTTCTCCCGGCAGTGTTATTGGGAATTTACGAAGCCACAAAAAAAGATAAAACCACCCAAAATACTAAGGAGGGATAGCTATGACAAATTCTACGGGTCAACCCCTATTTCTTGATAATAAGGAAGGTAAAACCTTGAAGTTTCTATTGAGTGAGTTGAAACCCAAAGGTAAAATTTTTACTCCCTTTAATGTTATCAGCATTCCGATTATTATTGTCGGTATTATTATCATGTATATCCGCTTTACACAAGGCATTGGCTCTGTTACAAATCTTTCACAAGAAGTGCCCTGGGGTTTGTGGATTGGCTTTGACGTAGTTACCGGTGTTGCTTTTGCCGGCGGTGCCTACGTACTTGTTTTCATGGTCTATATCCTCAATCTTGAAAAATACAGACCAATAGTCAGGGTAACCGTCCTTAACGGATTTCTGGCTTACCTGTTTTATTCGGCAGCTTTACTGCTCGATCTGGGTCGCCCGCTTAAAATCATCAATGTCATTATCGGTAACGACTACGGCATGAGCTCAGTATTGTTTTTAGTGGGATGGCACTTCCTGCTTTATATGTTGGCTTTATTGCTCGAATTTTCGCCCGCAATCGCCGAATGGCTCAATGCGCGAAAAGCACGAAAATTTCTGTCAGGAATGACATTGGCTGCCGTAATTTTCGGAATAACACTCTCTGCCTTGCACCAGTCAGGAATCGGTGCCTTATTTTTAATGGCAATAGATAAGATCCATCCGCTTTGGTACAACGCCTATATGCCAATTATGTTTGTGGTTTCCAGTGTGTTTGGTGGTATTTCAGTAGTTATTATTGAAGGGAGCATCAGCAGCAAAGTATTTGATTATCAAACGGATAAAAACCATAACAGACAGCATAGCGGTATCATGCACGGACTGGCAAAAATTTGTGCCGTAACCATGTTTGTTTATTTCTTTATGCAGATTATCATTTTTGTACACGAGCAAAACTATGCCTACATTTTTAGTCCGATGGGTTATTGGTTCTTGGTCGAAATGCTTGGTTTTGTCCTCCTTCCAATGGTCATGTTTTTTATTAGTTACCGAACCTACAATATTACACTGGTAAAAATCGCAGGAGTACTCTCCATTATAGGTATTGTACTCAATAGGATGAACATTTCTATCATTGCTTTTCAATGGGAGGCTGCAGTTCGCTATGTTCCTACTTGGCAAGAATTTGTAGTAACACTCACGATTATTTTCATAGAGATTTGGGTGCTGAGGTGGGTCATAACACGTATGCCCGTTCTCAGAAAATCACCTGATTGGGTAAAAGACGAACACTAAAAATTAACAACCAAATAATATTTAATGCCATGAGCGAATTTCATTATTACAACCTGTTCGAAACAAAAGGAGCAGAATATCTGCTAACTATTGTATTCTTTCTATTGCTGGTTCCATTCTGGATTATGCTGAACCGTAAAGTAAGCACTCCGAATTTGATTTCAAAACCTGCATCTATATTAGACAATCTCTTATCTATTCCTCAGGAAATTCTCCTGTCAATGAACAATACCTGGGTTCAAATACTACACCCAACTAAAGTGAGAGTAGGATTGAACGACCTGATAATAAATATGATAGGTGAAAATCAGCTTAAGTTTTTCAAGCAAAACGGAGATTATGTAAACAAAGGAGATTTGATTGCACAAATTGGTGACGCTGACAAAATGCTAAATATTTTAGCCCCTGTTTCAGGAACTATAAGTGGCCTCAACCCCAAGCTACAGCATCAAAAAGTGATCGTAGGCCAGGTGCCCTATGAAAGCAATTGGATGGTGGATATTAATCCTAAAAACTGGCAAGTGGAAGCGCAGGGATTGATGAGTGGCGAAACTGCTAAAAACTGGCTTTCTCTAGAATTAGGCCGGATGCGTGACTTTTTTGTCGGGAGATTAGCGATTACCGCTTACAATCAACACATTATACTTCAGGACGGAGGCGAAATCAATCCTGAATTATTGCATGAAATGCCAGCACCTATTTGGAATGATTTTCAACAAGCGTTTTTAAGTATGCCCTCTGAAAATTAGTGTATTTCGCCATCATCACCTGCTCTTTTTGTTGTATTTTTGAAGCAAATACCGCAATCAAAAAGAGCAGGATTTTCTTTTTTGTAATTGTCTGTTGTAATATCTGGGAAAAGATGGCTGAAATGAATACTAAACAAACAAAAATATCAACTCCACCGCGCAATTTTCATTGGTTCCCCCGCCATTGGTTTCGCTCTACTATTTACAGTAGAGTTATTCTAATTATTGGGCTTATGACCCTCTTTCTTTTTATTTCGTTTGGACTGATCTATCGCTCTGTACACGAAAATCAGCTGAATGAAGTAATCATGCAAAGCGGCAACAACGTTGGCTCAATCGTGGAAGGTGCCATGTATCACTCAATGCTCGAAAATAATAAAAGTGAGTTGTACAATATTATCGATGTAATTAATACACTTCCCAACATCGACGAAGTGAATCTTTATGATGGCAAAAACTACCTCGTTTACGGGTCTTTTTCGTTGTATGATGACCTGAGCAATCCCGACTGTATCAATTGCCATAATGATATGAACTCTTTGTTTCCGCCCACTGAAAAATCCTATCATATTTTCGATAAAGACAGTAAATGCGAAAGCACAACTTTTGATAAGCACAGGCAACTGCTGATTCGCACACCCATTATGAACGAGCCTTCGTGTTCCACCACAGAATGCCATGCACATGATCCTGAAGAAAGAATTTTAGGCTCTCTTATCATTAAAATGCCGCTCAGACAACTGGATACGGCGGTGCAAAAATCATCCATAGATTTTTATGTGATGGCCATCATCAGTTCGATTATTCTTCTGGGGCTACTGATACTACTGACTACCCGAAAGATAAAAAAACCGCTGAACGCCCTGATAAAAGCCAGTAAAGATGTAGCTTCGGGCCAGTTCAACACCCGTATTGATATCGGTAACAACCAACTCGATGATATGCGCTTGGTAGCGGTTACCTTTAACGATATGCTTGATAATTTACAACAAGCTACGATAGAGCTCGAAAATTGGTCTCAACAGCTGGAGTACAAGGTTCTGAAAAAAACCGAATTGTTGCGTTCCGCTCAAAACGAACTCATTCAGCTGGAACGTATTGCTTCACTGGGCAAGCTTTCTGCTTCTGTAGCTCATGAGCTAAATAACCCGCTGTCGGGCATTTTAATCTATACCAAACTGATTGCAAAGCAACTCGGTAATGTCGAGCTATATGCTTCTAAAAAAGAATCCATGCTAAAGCATTTGAGTTTCGTAGAGTCAGAAACCAAACGCTGCGGTGATATCGTGAGAGGCATGCTCAATTTTTCAAAGAAAGAACAGGATAATATGGTTGTGCTTCACCTGCATCAGATTCTTGCAGAAACCTATGATCTGATGAGTCATCCTGTAAAAATGACCGGCATAAGTTTTATCACAGATTTTGCCGCTACAAAAGACCTGATAAAGTGTGGTGCCAATCAGATCAAGCAGGCCTGTGTGGCAATAATTATGAATGCTAGCGAGGCTGTTTCTGAAAATGGTGAGATTATTATGAGAACAAAAAATCCTGACGAAAACACCGTCAGTATTGAAATCTCTGACAATGGTGTCGGTATTACCGAAGAAGTATTGCTCCATATTTTTGAACCGTTTTATACAACGAAACAAGGTGTCAGCGGCATCGGGCTTGGCCTGGCCATAGTGCATGGTATTGTGCAACGCCACGACGGAAAAATAGAAGTAAACTCTGAGCCGGGTAAAGGAACGACCATATCCATTATATTACCCCTTAGCCAAGAAAAAAACTAAATGCAATGAAAAAGAACTCAATTTTAATCGTTGATGATGAGGCCTCAGTAAGAGACTCGCTATACAATTGGTTTTTGGAAGACGGCTTCGAGGTCTCTTGTGCCGAAAACGCCTCCAAAGCGTTAAATATGCTTGATAACCAAAGGTTTGACATTATTCTGGCAGATATCAAAATGCCCGGAATGGATGGGCTGGAAATGCTGCGCCGAATCAAGCAAATAATCCCTGATGCTGTAGTAATTGTTATCACTGCCTTCGCAACGGTGGATACCGCTGTGCAAGCGCTAAAAGACGGTGCTTTCGATTATGTGACCAAGCCTTTTGATCCAGACGATTTATCACACCTGATAAGAAACGCACTCAAGCAAATTACTCTTAGCACAGAAAATGAGAGCCTGAGAAGCCTGGTTGTTGACCTGGAAAATGTTGAAGATATCATAGGCGAAAGTGAGCCGGTGAAACAAATGCTCACCGAAGTGGAGCATGTGGCTCAATCTAATGCATCTGTAATCATAACAGGCGAAAGCGGAACAGGTAAAGAACTGATTGCCAAAGCTATTCACTCTAATTCTTCCAGGAGATTTTTCCCTTTAGTAAGCGTTCATTGTGGTGCTCTAACTGAAAGCTTGCTTGAGAGCGAACTCTTTGGCCACGAAAAAGGTGCCTTTACCGGTGCCGTTTATAATCGCAAAGGCCGCTTTGAAATGGCTGATAATGGCACAATATTTTTAGATGAAATTGCGACAATCTCCACCAAAATGCAGGTTGAATTGCTGCGTGTTCTTGAGTCGAAAACTTTTGTGCGTGTGGGCGGTCACAAAACGATAAGCTCCGATTTCAGGGTGATCTGCGCGACCAATCGCGACCTCAAGAAAATGGTTCAGGAAGGCAGCTTTCGCGAGGACCTTTATTACCGGCTTAACGTGGTCAATATCAGAGTTCCTCCATTACGCGAACGCAAAGATGATATTCCGTTGCTGGTGAATTATTTTATCGAAAAATATTGCACCAGCATGAGCCGCAGCAAGGTAGGAATGGATAAAACAGCCATGAAAAGACTTCAGGAATATGATTTTCCGGGCAATGTAAGAGAGCTCGAAAACATCATTGAACGTGCCATCGTTGTGGGCAATGGCAAGGAAATAAGGTTAAAAGATTTGCCCTTGAGCAAGGAAGTGAGCACAAACAAAATCGAAAGTCTCGACGAGCTGGAAAGACAACATATCGTAAATATTTTAGGCAAATACAGCTGGAATATATCGCGTACTGCCAAAGCACTGTCAATTGATAGAGTTACACTTTACAACAAAATCAAGAAATACGACCTAAAACAAAATGACTAAGGCAACAGCATTGCCCGAATCCACGGCCTAAATATGGTTCCTTCACAAAATATAAAGCTTGTTTCGTTTGGCATTCCCGAAAAGGGATTGCTCGATAAAATTGCAAAAAGCGTTATGAAAGCCTTCAACCGGTCTGTAACTGTTAAAGAAGCACGGCTGGAATTGGGACAGTATTTTGATGGCCAACGCAGACAATACAACGCTGATCAACTGATTCAAATGGTTGAGGATCATTACGCTTCTGAGCAGCACAAAACGATTGGTTTATTTCAGATCGATTTATTCATTCCCATTCTAACCTATATATTCGGACAAGCCTATTTGAACGGGCAAACAGCTGTTGCTTCAAGCTACCGACTTGGCAACGAGCGCTATGGAATCCTGAAAAACACCAACCAGCTCTCCGATCGTTTCGCCAAAGAAGTAATTCACGAGCTGGGTCATGCTTTTGGCCTGGTGCATTGCCATACCCCTTACTGCGTGATGCAGGCAAGCACTTATGTGGAAGATATTGACCTGAAGAAAGCTGATTTTTGTGCAAAATGCAAAGCGCTGTTAAAAAATAAAAATAGCTGATTTGCTGGTAAAATTCCTCTTTTTCTTGTCAGAAAACTGTTTCTTTCTGTAACAAACTGTAGCTTTCCAAAGCTGCTATCTATGCACAACTTGGCCTGGCGCATGACACCTTGCTACTAAAAATAGTTTTACTTTTAGCCTGTAAAGAAAAAATACATGAAAAGAGATGGTTTAGGTGGTGTATAAAAACAACGGCTGGCTTCCAATTGCATGAAATGAGACTAGGCTAATATGAAACGGAAAACCAAAAAAATTGTACTATTGTAGTCTATATTCGAAATAAAATGAGCAGGATAAAAATAAAAAATTTTGGTCCTATAAAAGATGGGTTTGCACCCAATGATGGTTGGATTGAGATTAAAAAAGTGACTGTTTTTATAGGAAATCAAGGTTCTGGTAAAAGTACGGTAGCGAAAATCATTTCTACTTTTACATGGATTGAAAAAGCATTAGTTAGGGGTGATTATAATAAAAAATGGTTCGAGAGAAAGAACAGACTCAAGAATCAATATCTGAACTATCATCGTTTAGAAAATTACTTTAAAACTAATAGTGATAGTGCTGATGATACTACAATTGAATATGAAGGTGAAGCTTATTCAATTAAATTTGAAAACGGGTCTCTAAAAATTAATGAAATAACCAACAAGAACTATCCTCTGCCTCAGATAATGTATGTGCCGGCAGAAAGGAATTTTATTACCTATGTAAAAACACCAAAGGAATTGAAACTTTCATCAGATTCTTTAAAAGAATTCTTAACAGAATTTGACAATGCTAAAAATGAAATGAAAGGATTAGAGAAGCTTCCAATAAATAATGTAGATATAGAATACGACAAACTCAATGATACGCTCAACCTAAAGGGCCAAGGATATAAAGTAATGCTTACTGAAGCATCCAGCGGGTTCCAATCGCTTGTTCCATTATATATGGTTTCGAATTATTTAGCAAATTCGGTAAAGAAACAAAGTGAATCTAATAAAGAACCAATGAGTAGTGAAGAACTCCAACGATTTAAAAAAGGAGTTGAAGATATTTGGAATAATAATAGTTTAACCGATGAGCAAAAGCGAGTTGCCCTTTCTGTTCTTTCCTCAAAATTCAATAAGACAGCATTTATCAACATTGTTGAAGAACCAGAACAGAATTTGTTTCCATCATCGCAATGGCAAATGCTTCAAAGTCTTTTAGGTTTTAACGAAATGAATAAGGGTAATAAACTGATAATGACTACTCATAGCCCATATATTATCAACTATCTGAGCATCTCAGTTCAAGGAAAATATTTGGAAAATAAAATAAAGAAAACAAAAAAAGGAAACGAATTACTTCCAAAATTATATGCGCTTATTCCAGAAAAGGCGCTTGTTTCTTCAAATAATGTTATTATTTATCAGCTTGACGAACAAGATGGAAGCATTAAAAAACTTGATACGGTTGATGGGATACCATCTGATGAAAATTATTTAAATGATAGACTTGCGGAAGGCAATCATCTATTTGATTCATTACTTGAAATTGAACAAGAGTTAGGACTATGAATTTTATAGAGACAGACTGCAAAGAACCGGCAAAAACAGGCAATACTTTTGGAATTTGTGATAACCAAGATGGCAGTAGGGCTTTTAGAAGCTTAACTGATACTGAAAAATGGGTTGCCAAAGTAACTAACAATATGAATTTCGCGATTTCCTTTACTGCAATTGACAACTGTATCATTATCTTTAAGGAAGGCACAAAAGACAAAGAAAGTACTTGTGATGGTATGCTGACATTCCATGAGAGTCTGTATTTGGTAGAATTGAAAAAGCAAGGAACAGGCGGTTGGCTGCCAGACGCGAAAAGTCAGCTGGAAAACACAATTAAATTACTCCATGAAAATCACGACCTAAGTGTATTCAAATACAAGAAAGCATACGCTTGTAATAAGAAACATCCATATTTTACTGTGATTGACGCAGCAGAAAGAAAAGCTTTTTTTGAAAAGACTAATGGTTTTCGTATTGATGCTCAAACTGAAATAGTGATTAAAAAAAACCCGAATAACTCATGAACCCCACTCCAAAATACGTCCTTCCTCTTATTTTACTATTCCTTTTTAGTCTCAGCCTTAGCGCGCAAAACCACGGCAATCAACAACTTCTGCAAACCCAAAACAAAGGTGTAAACCGCAGCCTGCAAAATGGTCTCGACTTTCCGGATTATCCACCACTACAGCTCTCACAAGCCAGCCGGTCAATGATTTTACCTGCCATTGTTGATAACTCAATTCTGCCTTTTATGCGTCCGGTTTTCGATCAGCAGGGAGCTTCCTGTGAGCAGTCAACCATTGTGGGCTACAACTTTTGCTACGAAATAAATCGCCTGCGCAAACTGGCTTCTGACACTGCTGACAATCTGTATCCAAGTCATTTTGCATGGAACTTTATGAATGACACCAAACCTTATTACGGTGCCGGCGTAAATTACATACACACTTTCGACCTGCTTTTTGATGCAGGAACGCCAAATGAAGCCCTTTTTGGATCCATAGATTTTGACGACCCTTATTACTGGATGAGCGGCTACGCCGGCTACTACCAGGCCATGCAAAACCGTATTTCAGGCGCGCGTTCCATCAATGTGAGCAATGCCAAAGGAATAAGCACTTTAAAACACTGGCTGCACAACCATGCCGAAGGTGCTGCTGCTGGCGGAGTAGCAAGCTTTCAAGCGGGGCTAAAGTATTCATCAAAAACACTTCCCGAAGATACACCGGAAGCCGGGAAAATAGTGTTTACCATATTTGGCGAAGAAGCAGCACATGGTATGACAATAGTGGGCTACAATGATTCTATCAGGTTCGATCTGAATAATGACGGAATATATACCAACGACACCGACATCAATGGCGATGGTATTGTTGATGTAAAAGACTGGGAAATTGGTGGTGTGAGATTCGTCAACACATATGGCGACAACTGGGGTAATGATGGTTTCGCCTACATTTTGTACAGCACGCTGGCTACCAAATATGGCGAAGGCGGCATCTGGAACAATGCTGTTCATGTGCTTTTTCCCGATTCAGTTTATCAGCCTGAGTTGACCATCAAGGCTACCATAAATTACAACAAACGCGAGCGCATCAGGTTGCGGGCAGGAATAGCTACCGACACCGCGCGGCAATTCCCTGAAAAAAGCCTTTCCTTTTCCATTTTTAACTTTCAGGGTGGCGATTTCCCAATGGGCGGAAAAGACGGAAATACGGCACTGGAGCTGGGTCTCGACATTTCAACACTTCTCAGCGAAGTAGCACCAGAAATACCTTTTCGGGTTTTCCTGATGATAGATGAAGACGATCCCGATAGCAAAGGAAATGGCACAGTGCAACAGTTTGCCGTTATGCAATACGAAAATGGCAATTTAATCACCGAAACTGCCTCCGCAGAAATGCCAGTAGCCATCCTGGATAATAGCACTACCATAACTTCCGTAGTCGTGCAGCACAACCATCAAGCCATAAATATTGAACCTGAGAATACGGCTTTTGTGCTTAATGAAACGGATACACTCATACAATTTTCTGCCAATGGCGGAACAGCAGCTTACAACTGGCAGTTAAACCAAATTTGGCACGAAAACAACAGCCAGACAACGTACAATCCAAGCGGAGATATAACACTGCAAGCCAACGACAATAGCATCGGCTATGCTGCCGTGCCATTGCCTTTTAGCTTTCCTTTTGGCGATAAAACTTATGACACGATTTTTATGCACGTCAATGGTTATTTGATGTTTGAAAGGCAAGACTCTCCTTATTATTTGTTGTTTGATGAACTTTATCTGCGGCAAATAAAAGCCATCGCGGGCTATATGAATTACAAACTCGGACTGCACAATACCACTGATTATTTATCCTACACGGCATACAGCGACCAGATTGTTTTTTATTGGCAGATATCAGCAGAGGAAAGCGATTTGGAAGTTCAATTTTCCACGACACTCCATGCTGATGGCCGCGTTGATTTCCAGTATGGAAATATTGCTCCCGATCATCCTTTTTTGCCTATTATTGGCCTGAGCAATGGCAGCCGAGAAAGTAGTATTTTCAGTCAAAACAACAATAGTATTCCACCTGTTGGCCGAAAAATCAGTTTTATTCCTGAGCTTCCGCTAACAGGAATTTCAATGACACAAAACGGCGAACTACAACTCGCGAATCCTGAAAATATATCAGGAAGTGTTCTACTAACTGTAACGGATTCGCGAAGAAATTACAAAAGCACAAAACTACTGTTTACTAATGGTTTAAGCGTTGAGATGGACTTGGTTAACCCTTCTGAATTACTCAGCTTGGGCGAAGCACATCCCTTAAAGCTAAAGCTTACCAATCATAGTCAGGAAACAATTTTGGTTAGTGATTTGAGTTTGACAACTGAAACACAGCATGCAAGTATTATTGCCAAAACCTTTTCTCCAATATATTTTGCTCCGGGTGCCTCCGGGCTGCTTGCCAGGCAATTCGAGCTACTCGTAAGCGAAGCCGTAAACCCAGATTTACCGGTTTTAATCAAGCTTTCAGCTACAGTAAATGGACAGCAACAATGGTTTTATCAGCAATTTCATCCTGCTGTGGTAAAGCTGGAACTTACGCCACCGCTTGTCATGGATCAGCAAAATCAACAGCTTGATCCCGGCGAGGAAACGGATTTGGTTTTTCAGCTCTACAACAGTGGTTTAGCCTCGTCTGGCAAATTGAGTATCGAGGCATTTCTTGCTGATCCTTATGCTGCCATCACCACTTCCGACAGCTTGGTAACAGCACCGGTAAATGGGCTTTCAATCCAAAAATTCAGCTTTGGTATTAAGGTTAATGAAGCCGCGCCAAACGGTCGTTTGATCAATTTTAAGGTACGTATCAGCGATGAAAATGGCCTGATTTTGGAACAGACAAGCCAACTTAGTATTGGCAAAACACCGATCTTACTAATCGACAAAGACGGCAACCGGAACTCCTTACCGCATCTGGCTTTGGCCTTGCGTGAAATGAATATTCAATATGATTATTTGCAAAATATCGACAGCAATCTCTTGCAATATGACCAGGTTTTTTTAGCACTGGGATTTCTACCTAGCAACCACAACCTCAGGCATAACGAAGATACTTTACTCGTCAACTACCTGCAAGATGGTGGTAATTTGTACCTCGAAGGTGGTTCCTTTTTTAAATATGACCAGCCCCGTTGGTTACGTGATTTTTTGCGGACAAAGGGTGCTTTTGATGCTGTTCAATCAGAAACACCAGCCGACAACATTATTGGAATTACAGGCGGACTAATGCAAGGATTGAGTTTTTATTACTATGGAGATCAAACACTTGGAGAAAATTTAATCCCGCTCGAACCTGCAGTGGCTTTGTTTGAAGACGACAGTACCGGCTTCAACTTTATGACGGCTATCGACTCGGGAAATTACAAAGCCATCTCCACTTCTTTGGAGTTTGGTGGTTTATTTCCGACAAACACAATGAGTAGCAAAGGTGAATTAGCCAGACGCTATTTGTCATTCTTTGGTTACGAATCACTCCCACTTGCAGCACAGTTTAAGGCCAACAAACGTTTAATCTGCGCAGGCGAATCTATTAGTTTTACGTTCTCGGGCATGGGAAATCCCGACACTTATTCCTGGACTTTTGAAGGTGGAAACCCAGAAAACAGCGACATCCCAAATCCGGTAATTCAGTTTGATATTCCCGGAAAATATGGCGTGCAACTTCTTGTAAAACAAGGAGTGAAGACAAACAGCTTTGTATTAGATGATTTTATTGAGGTAAGCAGTTGCACCGGAACTATCGAGCAATCCGTTTCTGATTTTACTATTTTTCCCAATCCGGCCACGGACATAATACAACTTAATCGTGCTGCTAATGACAGCGAAAAATCGCTGGTGCAAATAGTTGATTTGAGCGGAAGAATAGTAGTTGAAAGCACTTTTCCCGAAGGGGTAAAAAAATTGCAAATAAATATTGAAAAACTGCCAAGCGGTTATTATTTGGTACGTTTTTCAGGGAAATCATCCCAAAAAACCACAAAACTGATCGTGCATTAAAAACTGAAATTATTGCCCGACCAACATAAACAAGGTAAACATCAGGCTTGCTCCGGTAGCAAATCCAGCATAAATTTCAGCAGGTTTATGAGCCGAAAGCATCAGCCGCGAACTGGCTGTAATGCCGGCCATCAGCAGACTTAATATCAATAAAAAACTGTAATTGGCGGGCGAAAGCAACGCTAATGCAGCGAAAGCACCCACGAGTGCACCTACACCTATGCTGTGCAAACTGATTTTCCACCAAAGCGTTACGGCAGCTGAAATAACCGCCAGCAAAGTAGCGCCAAGCATATATAAATAAATGACGGGAGCAATTTGTAGCTGCTTGAGCAGGTAATAAGTCATATAAAAAAATATCGCCGTAACTACCAGCGGTCCAATACGCTCACTCCGAAAGGGCATTGAAAGGCTACTGATCATCTTAAAGCGCAGCATCAACAACACTATTGCTGTGGGTAACAAGAAAGTGGTGAGGAAAATTAAAGCTCCCAGTGTCCACACCAGATTGAACGGAATACGCAAAAGCAGCAAGTTTCCTTGCCAAATCAAGGCCAGGTAGGCCCAGGCAGGTATAAGCAGTGGATGAAAAATTACTGAAAAAAATTTGGCCAGAGTGTTTTCCGTTTGCATAATAGGGTTAAAGTTCTTTTCGCAAGCGCGCAACCGGAATGCTGAGTTGCTCACGGTATTTGGCCACGGTGCGACGTGCAATATTATAGCCTTTTTCTTTGAGAAGCGCAGTGAGTTGCTCGTCAGTTACGGGCTTTGACTTATCTTCGGCATCGACGCAATCGCTCAAAATCTTCTTAATTTCACGCGTTGAAATCTCTTCACCATCTTCGTTTTGCATGGATTCACTAAAAAAACTCTTCAGCAGAAACGTACCAAAAGGAGTTTGCACATATTTGCTATTGGCCACGCGCGAAATCGTGCTGATATCAAGGTTGACTATTTCAGCAATATCCTTCAAAATCATTGGCCGCAGCTGGGTTTCGTCTCCCGATAAAAAATAGGCAGACTGATAATCCATGATGGCTCGCATCGTAAAGTAAAGCGTATTTTGGCGCTGTTTTATGGCATCAATAAACCACTTAGCAGAGTCGATTTTTTGCTTCACAAACAATAGCGCATCTTTATTGCTTTTGTCTTTTTTATTGTCGGAATAAGTCCTCAACATATCCATGTAAGCCCTGCTAATATGCAATTCGGGCGCATTTCGACTACTCAGACTAAGTTCCAGTTCGCCCTCATTGTTATGTATAATGAAATCGGGCATCACATAATGGCTGCCACGTGAGGCATCGCTCATAGAATTACCCGGCTTGGGATTGAGTTTCAAGATTTCTGCCAAAGCATCTTTTAGCTGATCTTCTGTTATTTCTGCCCTTTTCAGAATTTTATCATAATGTTTTTTGGTGAATTCATTAAAAAACCGATCCACAACCATGATGGGCAGCTTGAAGTCCTTGTCCGGCTCGTCATATTGAAGCCGACTCAGCTGAATAAGCAAGCATTCCTGTAGATTTCTTGCACCAACCCCAGGTGGATCAAAATCCTGAATGACCTCCAAAACAAAGAGTAATTCTTTTTTATTGGTTTTAATATTGAGCGCAAACAGCAAATCGTCAACAATAGCCTCCAGCGGGCGATTCAAGTAGCCTGCGTCGTCTAAATTGCCAATGATATACTCACCAATCTTATGTGATTTCTCATCTAACTTTCTAAACCCAAGTTGCTGTAAAAGAAACTCATGAAAGGTTTGATGACTTGAAAACGGCATTTCATAGTGATCATCATCGGCACTGCTGTTATTGGCTGAGAGTTTGTAGCTGGCGATCTCGTCATCGTCCAGATAATCATCAAAATCGAACTCGTCATCCGTGCTGTCATATTCTTCCTCATTTTCGAAGTCATCACTCTCAATTTCAGTATCTTCAAAATCATCAGAAGCTTCATCTGTGTTCTCCTCTTCTTCAAAATCCAGCGCAGGATTTTCCTCTATCTCCTGCTTAATACGCTGCTCAAGGGCTACCGTAGGGATCTGTAAAAGCTTCATCAGCAGTATCTGCTGCGGCGAAAGCTTTTGTAATAACTTCTGTTGTAGTCTTTGGTTCAGCATTATGTTTTCTTAAAAAGCAAGTAATGTTTAGTTTTCTTGTGATGCATTAATCTTTTGCGAATGTAAGACAAAAATAAAAATTGGATTTGAAAAGCAACACTATTCTTTGCAATTATCACAAATATTTATTTTTTGCACTAAATATCAAAGGTTAACCTACTTTTTTGGCTGAAACAAATTAAAACAAAAAATCAAGAAGAGGCATGTGCAGTGCGTTCGATGATTTCGTTCTGCAAATCTGACCCCAAATCGTTGAAATAATCTGAATAGCCAGCTACCCTCACGATAAGATCGCGATAAGACTCAGGATTTTTCTGTGCTTTTTTAAGGGTTTCGGCATCCACCACGTTGAATTGAATATGATGGCCGTCGAGCCGGAAATAGCTGCGTATCAAGCTACAAAGCTTATCAATGGCTTCATCAGTCTTGAAAAACTCTGGCGCAAATTTCTGATTCAGTAATGTGCCACCGGTTTTGATATGGTCAATTTTGGCCGCCGATTGTAAAACCGCCACAGGTCCATGAATATCAGCACCTTGCACCGGACTAATGCCTTCGCTCAGTGGCTTAAAGGCTTTTCTGCCATCGGGCATAGCTGCCGTCACGCTGCCAAAATACACATGCGAGGTGGTGGGCAACATATTGATGCGAAATACGCCACCGCGATGACTTGGTCGCCCATCCACTGCGGTAAAAAAACTGTTGAAAACCCGCACAGCATGTTCGTCGGACAAAGGATCATTATTTCCCCATTTCGGGCTGTGATAGATCAATTTAGCACGCATTTTCTCAAAGCCTTCAAAATCAGCATAAAGTGCTTTTAAAAGCTCATTACCACTGAATTCTTTTTCCCTAAAAACCCATTTTTCAATGGCCGAAAGGCTGTCGGTAATGCTGCCCAAACCCACGCCCTGCACATAACTTGTATTGTAGCGCGCTCCGCCGGCATTGTAATCTTTGGCGTTTTTTATGCAGTCTTCTATAAATAAAGAGAAAAACGGCACAGGCATAAACTTGGCAAAAAGTGCCTCGATACGGTTGTTGCCGGTAATTTTCAAATCAATAAAATAGCGCAGCTGCTTTTCGAAACTTTCATAAAACGCTTCAAAGTTTTGGCAGGCCGAAAGCGGCGGCGTCTTAGGGCCAATCTGTTGCTTGCTGCATGGGTCAAAGCCACCATAAAGCGTGACTTCCAGCACCTTATTCAGATTGAAATAACCCGAAAGCGTATAGGCTTCAGTGCCAAAAGCACCGGTTTCCACGCAGCCGCTTGCACCTCCATTACGTGCGTCTTCAATGCTTTTGCCCTGACGTAACAACTGCTGCACAATGGCATCGGTATTAAAAAAGGAAGGCTGCCCAAAACCTGTTTTCGTGATTTTTATGGCCCTTTTGATAAACCTATCCGGGTTTTTTTTGCTAATCTGCACCATCGAGCTGGGTTGAAGCAGCCGCATCTCTTCAATCACATCGAGGATAAGAAAGCTGAGCTCGTTGACGGCATCAGCACCGGTTTCGGTAAGTCCGCCGAGATTTATCAGCGCGAAATCAGTATAGGTGTTGCTTTCGAGCGCCGTAATACCCACTTTTGGTGGCGCCGGATGGTTGTTGAACTTAATCCAGAATGCCTGTAGCAGCTCGCTTGCTTTTTCGGGTGTCAGGCTACCCTCTTTTATTCCGGCTTCATAAAAAGGCCACAAATGCTGGTCAAGACGCCCGGGATTAAATGAATCCCAAGGATTCAGCTCGGTGATTACGCCGACGTGGATAAACCAATAATGCTGCAAAGCTTCGTGAAAAGTTTTGGGTGCATTGGCCGGCACATTTTGGCAAACCTGAATCATGCTTTCCAGCTCTTGTTTTCGGATGCTGTTGCTACATTTGTCTTGTTGGGCTTTTAATGCCAAAGCATAACGCTGCGCATGATCAATGGCAGCTTGCGCCACAATTTCCATGGCTTCTAGTTCAGCTAAACCGGCATCATCTACTCCGGTTTCGCGAATTGCATGGATTTCTTGCAGCACCTCTTTCAAGCCAGTGTTAAAAAGCCGTTTGCCGGCCACACTATGCCCGGGAGCACGCTGCTCTTGAAACTCCGTGAAAAATCCTGCTGAATAGGCTTGCTTCCACTCATCGCTCATGGCAGCAAAAAGACGGTCGCGCTGGCTTTTCCCTGTCCAGAAAGGAATAATTTTATCGCGAAAGGCAGCTATTACTTCCTCATCAACCTTGAAGCTGACTTTTTCGCGTTGATCCAGAATTTCCAGGTCTTGCAGGCTATGCAGCGATATTTCGGGATAAGTTGGTGTGGCTTTTGGTGCAGGCCCTCGCTCGCCCACGATTAGTTCGTTTTCCAGAATACAAATCTGTTTGTGCTGCAAAATATAGCGAAAAGCTTGCGCGCGCTGAACCGGAACAGGAAGTTGATCAGGCATTGAGGCATAAAAATCTGTTACCAAAATGGCACGTTCTGCCGAAATTGTTGGCACAGCATTCAGGCTGTTTTCGCGAAGTAAACGTATGCGGTTGTTCATGACTTTAGATTTTTAAATTAAGCGCCGATGCTGACTATTGGTGCTAAGCTGTGAAAAAAATCGAGGGCTTTTTCGCTTTTTTCAGCAGGATAAGAAGGCGAATTTGCGTGATGATAAACTTTATTGAGCTTGAGGTATTTTTGATTTGCACTGGCGTGAAAAGGCAATAAATCAATGCGTTGGATATTCTTTGAACTACTTAGAAGCGTATGGATAGCTTCAAAATTTTCTGGTGTATCGGTGATATTTTCAATAAGTGGAATGCGAATAATCATGGCTTTATTTTGCTGCTGAAGCCATTTGAAATTGTTCAATATCAATTGATTATCTTGCCCTGTAAACTTTTTATGCAGTGCTGAATTGATGATTTTTAAATCATATAATACTAGTTTGGCATAAGCCACAGTCTCCTGAAATATCTTTTCAGTGGCAAAACCACAGGTATCGATGGCGGTATGTATATCCAGCGCATTAGCAGCCATTAGAAGTTCTTTTGCAAACTGGTGTTGCATCAGCGGTTCGCCACCCGATAAGGTGATTCCACCACCGGAATCTTCAAAAAACAGCCTGTCTGCTTTTACCCGAGCGATGGCAGTTTCGATGCTGACGCTTTCGCCAATGGGAACGGTTTCGCGTAAGCTGTGGCGTTCCATTTTTTTTGTGGCACACACGAATTCTATCTCCGCCGAATGGCTTTCGGGATTGTGACACCAGGTGCAGCGCAGCGGACATCCTTTAAAGAAAAAACTGGTGCGTATGCCGGGACCGTCGTGTACAGAAAAACTGCGAATATCAAAAATTATGGCTTTCATAAAAAGTCTTGTTAATAGAAATTTGAATGGAGAAATGGGAAGTGAAAAAATCAGCAAATCCAGCAAGCAAAGAGGCCTTTGCCGTTGTTGTGGTATAAGTTAGTTGTGGGGTAAAGTCGCATTATTTTTTTGAAAATTGATGAAATGAAACTTGGGCTAAAGTACAAAAAATAAATTTAGAGTGATTTTTAGGCTGCTAATTTTTGCTAAAAAGTACAGGATAAACTCTGTTCACATTTTTTTCTTGTTCACGTAACGTGAACAAGATGGTTTTGTGAACCGCTGCCAAATATAACTTTTTCATTAAGTGGCAACTCCACTACTTTTTAAACCACAACGTATCGCGTTTCACCACTAAATCCTGTTGTAGTTTCCGCTTTTGCTGTAGCATTAGTAGTATAGCCGAGGCAATCGTTAATGCCCTGAAAACATTGGAAAGCAATGGTCCCAGCGCATTCTCGCCAGCATCAAAAAGCATCCAGCTCAGGTTCATCAAAAAGTGCAGGTTTACGATAAGCCAGAGGTTGTAATTCGACTCCACGTAGAGCCAGGCGAAAAATCCTGCTCCCAGAATTGTCGTCATAAATACACCAAGCACCACAACGCTATCAGTGCTTTGATAAAGGTGGAAACCACCAAAAATAAGAGCGCCAAAAAGCAAGGCAGGAACAAAACCAAGTTTAGTAAACCGAAACAAAAGCCCGAAAAAGAAGGCTCGAAAATAGAGTTCCTCAAAAAACCCAGCGAAAACTGCTCCAACAATTATTTCTTTCAAGCTGATAGCATAGTTAAAATCATAGACAAAGGCATAGCCAACAAGCATGGGAGCCGTGCTAATCAGCGCAAAAACAAAGCCGTAGCCAAAACTACTTTTAAAACCCAGGCTGCTAAGTAACCGACCTCGAAAAACTAAAAAGCTAACAATAAATATCGGAAGTCCCACGACTAGATACGATAGAAAATAAGAGGTTAGTCTTTCGTTTACAATCAAAAGCAAAAAATTATAGCAAGTAGAAAAATAGAATTTAAATAGCAAAACGTAAACTAAAAAAGCGATAGGGATGAGCAATAAAACCTGAGAAGAAAGCTTTTTCATGACACGAAGTTTTTGCAAAGAAAAGTAATTTCTGTTTCAAAAGGAAAGCTGGAATCGCCTTTTTTGGTTTCAGACGAAAAGCGTAACTTTACACATTCAAAAGCCTCCAATAATGCAAACTATACCCATCAATACAGCACTTTTTTTAAAAAGAGTTGAACTTTCGGATGCAAACGCCATTTTCGAGACCATAAACAGCCAGCGTACATATTTGCGAAAATGGCTTCCATTTGTTGACTACACAAGGGAAATAGAAGATTCTATACGGTTTATAAAAGCAGTTTACAAGGATGAGGAAAAAGTTTATGTATTGAATTATCAAAATAATTTTGTGGGATTAATTGGATTTAGGGAAACTGACAATTTCAATAAAAAAACGGAAATCGGCTATTGGCTTTCTGAACCTTTTCAGAAAAAGGGGATAGTTACCAATGCGGTAAAAGCTTTGGTGAAACATGCTTTTACCGAATTGGAGATTAACAGGATAGAGATTAATTGCGCCGCCGGAAATGAAGCCAGCAGCCGCATTCCGCAGAAACTGGGCTTTCTATTAGAAGGAATTGAACGAGATGGGGAGCTACTCTCAGACGGTCTATTTGTGAATCTGGAACGCTACAGCTTATTGAAAAGCGATCGTGTAAACTGGCTGTAAAAATTAGTTTTTCCAAAAAACCGCTCCGCCTCAACTGAAAAATCACATTCTTTTCTCAAAACCCGAGCCTCCTCCGAAAAGTATTATTCTGCCACTTCGGCACGCCCAGCGCATCGCTTTGTGGCAATATAATACTTTTCGGAGTGGAGTCAAACTTTAAACAAGAAATGCTTTGAAATAAATAATTATTGGTAACTAATCTAAATCATATCAATAAGTTAGAACCATTTTTTAGCTAAGTGATTGCCGAGACCAAACTGTTTAAGAACCTTACCATGCAGCCTCTAAGCTTCACCTTTCTGATTAAAAATTTTGGTCTGCTGCTGTATGCTGTTTTCATGCACCAATTCAAGCAACAACAGCAAAAACTCTTTATCCAGACCTATATTTGTGCCAATAGCGATGCGGTCTTCCATAATATGTTTCCAGCGTTTGAGCTGTAAAATCGTGATATTATTCTCCTTTTTGTAAGCCCCGATTTCCCTGACCACTTCCATCCGCCTGGCTAACAGCTCAATCAGCTCGCCATCCAGCTTATCAATTTCAGTACGCAGCTCCTCCAGCTTATGCTGAAAGTCGATGCTACCGGTTCTTTCGCGTACCACCAATTGCGCCAAAAGCTGTTCCAATGCGGCGGGCGAAATTTGCTGTGCCGCATCTGTTAGCGCATTATCAGGGTCAAAATGACTTTCGATCATCAGGCCGCTGGTTTCCAGGTCGAGTGCTTTTTGGGCAATACTTTGCAGCAGATCGCGTCGTCCCGAGATATGGCTAATATCCGTAATCACAGGCAAAGTAGGCATCAGCCGCCGCAGCTCAATCGGAATTTCCCACATGGGTGCATTGCGGTAAGGCGATTGCTTGAAATAATGAAAGCCGCGGTGTATAGCGCCCAGCTTATCGATGCCGGCCTTGTGAAAGCGTTCCAAAGCACCTATCCACAATTTGATATCGGGCGTAAGCGGGTTTTTTACAAAAATAGGAATATCTACGCCTTTGATTGCCTCCGCCAGCTCTTGCACCGAAAAAGGATTCACCACAGTGCGGGCTCCAATCCATAAAATATCTATACCGTGCGCCAAAGCCTGCTCAATATGTATTGGATTAGCTACTTCAGTGGTCAGCAGCAAACCCGTTTCTGCCTTTGCTTCCTGCATCCATTTCAGGCCTTCGGTGCCAACACCTTCAAAACCATTGGGTCGAGTACGCGGCTTCCAGATGCCGGCGCGAAAAACTTTTATCTGTGGCAATTTGGCCAGTTGGCGAGCAGTTTGCAATACCTGCTCACGCGATTCGGCACTGCACGGACCAGAAATAACGAAAGGCTCAACAGATTGTGGAAGCCAGTTTTTAATCGTCTTAATATCAGTTTCAGGACTCATTTTATTTATTTTGTCCACTTAATTTTAGTCGGCAAAGTTACAATTAACCCAACAAGTACCGATTTTTTAAAGCCATTGAATAGTCTCCTTTAAACAGTTCAGAGCAGCTTTTGTTAGACCTCTGTTTGGCCTCTTTTTAAATTAAATTGGCACAAGTAATTAAAGGAGTAGCCCAATTGCATTAATTTTCGTTTTTTTGCAGTCTGATTAATGCATCAAAATATATACCGTGAAACGAACAGAAATCAAAGCGGCCTTGCAAATGCAAGACCTTGAAAATGAAATTAATGTAAAGGGTTGGGTAAGAACAAAAAGAGGCAGCAAGAACGTGAGTTTTATCGCCCTCAACGATGGTTCGACCATTCATAACCTGCAGTTGGTGGTAGATTTAGGACAAATCCCGGAGGAAAATTTGGCACAGATGCATACCGGTGCTTCTGTTTCGGCCACCGGAAAACTGGTTTCCTCGGCGGGAAGTGGTCAAAATGTAGAGATGGCCGTTAGCAAAATCGAGCTGTTGGGCCAAGCCAATCCAGACACCTATCCACTGCAACCCAAAAAACATTCATTGGAGTTTCTGCGCGAGAAAGCCCACCTGCGTTTTCGTACCAATACTTTTAGTGCCATCACCCGGCTGCGTCACGCGATGATTTTTGGTGTTCATCAGTTTTTTAATGATCGTGGATTTTTCAATATCCACTCGCCCATCATCACCGGCTCGGATGCTGAAGGTGCCGGCGAGATGTTTAAAGTGACAACTTTGGACTTGAATAATCCTCCGCGCAAAGAAGACGGCTCCATCGATTTTGAAAAAGACTTCTTTGGCAAAGCCGCTAACCTCACCGTTTCCGGACAGCTTGAGGCCGAGCTGGCAGCGCTGGCCATGTCGAAAGTTTATACGTTTGGCCCTACTTTCAGGGCCGAAAACTCAAACACTTCGCGCCACCTGGCCGAGTTTTGGATGATAGAGCCAGAAGTGGCTTTCAACGATATCCACGATAATATGGATTTGGCCGAAGAGATGCTCAGGTACCTGATCCGATACGCCCTGGATAATTGCGCCGACGACCTGGCTTTTCTGAGCAAAAGACAGCAGGACGAAGAAAAAAATAAAAAAGCCGATGAACGTTCTATGGAACTCATTAGCAAATTGAAATTTGTGCTGGAAAGTCCTTTTGAACGCCTCACCTATACCGAAGCCATCGACATCCTGAAAAACTCTAATCACAATAAGAAAAAGAAATTTGCCTATCCAATAGAAGCCTGGGGAGCTGATTTACAGTCGGAACACGAGCGCTACCTGGTAGAAAAACATTTTAAAAAGCCAGTGATATTAACTGATTATCCCAAGGAAATCAAGGCTTTTTATATGAAGCAAAATGATGACGGCAAGACAGTTCGTGCTATGGATGTGCTGTTCCCGGGCATTGGCGAAATTATCGGCGGATCGCAACGCGAAGAAGATTACGACAAGTTGCACAAGCGCATGATAGAAATGCATATCCCGATGGAGTCGATGTGGTGGTTTTTGGAAACACGTAAATTCGGAACGGTTCCACATGCCGGTTACGGTTTGGGCTTCGAGCGCATGATGCTGTTTGTTTCGGGTATGGGAAATATCCGCGACGTGATTCCTTTCCCGCGCACACCTTTCCATTTGGAGTTTTAAAACAGTCTTTTTAAATAAACTAAACCTAAGGGTTTTTCAGAGCTTTCAGGTTTTTTTATGATTTTTAAACCACAAATGTTTTGTGGTTTAAAAGAATAGCAAACAAAAAGCCTGTAAGGCTTCCCTGTGCATAACGCCCGGATTTATCCGGGTGATTACTGGTAACCAAATACACATAAACCCTGTAAAGGGTTTCCCGTCAAAAGCACAGAAAAAAACGCATTGGCAATTACCTGAATGGGAAACTCCTACAGAGTTTTGGAGGTGCAGTTGCATCTTCTATCCCCCGGATAAATCCGGGGGTTATGCAAAGGATACGCCTACAGCGTATTGAATATTGAAAAACCCGAGTGCATTCTGAAGCTCTCAGGTTTTTTTATGTTTTATACATCAAGGGTTTTCAAAAGCCTTGAAGTCTGAAAAAACACCAACGAAAAAGCCTGTAAGGCTTTCCTGTACATAACGCCCGGATTTATCCGGGTGATTACTGGTAACCAAATACACATAAACCCTGTAAAGGGTTTCCCGTCAAAAGCACAGAAAAAAACGCATTGGCAATTACCTGAATGGGAAACTCCTACAGAGTTTTGGAGGTGCAGTTGCATCTTCTATCCCCCGGATAAATCCGGGGGTTATGCAAAGGATACGCCTACAGCGTATTGAATATTGAAAAACCCGAGTGCATTCTGAAGCTCTCAGGTTTTTTTATGTTTTATACATCAAGGGTTTTCAAAAGCCTTGAAGTCTGAAAAAACACCA
>JALNZT010000051.1 GCA_023229135.1 Bacteroidales bacterium | reverse complement strand
TTATGCAAAGGATACGCCTACAGCGTATTGAATATTGAAAAACCCGAGTGCATTCTGAAGCTCTCAGGTTTTTTTATGTTTTATACATCAAGGGTTTTCAAAAGCCTTGAAGTCTGAAAAAACACCAACGAAAAAGCCTGTAAGGCTTCCCTGTACATAACGCCCGGATTTATCCGGGTGATTACTGGTAACCAAATACACATAAACCCTGTTAAGGGTTTCCCGTCAAGTCATCGAAAGAAAAGTGTTGATAAATAATCAGAAGGGTAACTCTTACAGAGTTTTGGAGTCATCGTTGCTTCTTATATCCCCCGGATAAATCCGGGGATTATGCAAAGGATACGCCTACAGCGTATTGAATATTGAAAAACCCGAGTGCATTCTGAAGCTCTCAGGTTTTTTTATGTTTTATACATCAAGGGTTTTCAAAAGCCTTGAAGTCTGAAAAAACACCAACGAAAAAGCCTGTAAGGCTTCCCTGTACATAACGCCCGGATTTATCCGGGTGATTACTGGTAACCAAATACACATAAACCCTGTTAAGGGTTTCCCGTCAAGTCATCGAAAGAAAAGTGTTGATAAATAATCAGAAGGGTAACTCTTACAGAGTTTTGGAGTCATCGTTGCTTCTTATATCCCCCGGATAAATCCGGGGATTATGCAAAGGATACGCCTACAGCGTATTGAATATTGAAAAACCCGAGTGCATTCTGAAGCTCTCAGGTTTTTTTATGTTTTATACATCAAGGGTTTTCAAAAGCCTTGAAGTCTGAAAAAACACCAACGAAAAAGCCTGTAAGGCTTCCCTGTACATAACGCCCGGATTTATCCGGGTGATTACTGGTAACCAAATACACATAAACCCTGTTAAGGGTTTCCCGTCAAGTCATCGAAAGAAAAGTGTTGATAAATAATCAGAAGGGTAACTCTTACAGAGTTTTGGAGTCATCGTTGCTTCTTATATCCCCCGGATAAATCCGGGGATTATGCAAAGGATACGCCTACAGCGTATTGAAAAATTAATTTTTAAATCCTATTTCTTTCGAGAAATCGTATAATCTACTAACTTTTTCAAAGCTTCCAGCGCATCACTTGGCGGCAGGCCTTCCAACTGCTCCAGCGCCAGGCCGATATACTTTTGCATCTGCTGCTCGGCATAGGCAATTCCGCCAGCCTGTTCTACTTTTTCTATCAGTCCGGCCACCTTTTCAGGATTGTTGCCATGGCGTTTCACCAGGTGGATAATTTGGCGTTTTTCTATTATTCCAGATTGGTTGAGCAGGTAAATCAGCGGCAATGTCATCTTACGTTCTTTGATGTCGATGCCGCTCGGTTTTCCGGTTTTGCTGTTCAGCTGATAATCGAAAATATCGTCTTTTATTTGAAAAGCAATGCCTACATTGATGCCAAATTGCTGCATCCGCTCGATAGTCTGTTTGTCGGCACCTGCCGAAGCCGCTCCTACAGCGCAACAAGAAGCTATCAGCGAAGCCGTCTTTTTGGTGATAATCTCAAAATAGACTGGTTCTTTTATATCCATGCGGCGTGCTTTTTCAATTTGTAAAAGCTCCCCTTCACTCATGGCTTTCACGGCATTAGAAACGATACGCAACAGCTCAAAATCACCATTATCTAATGCCAGCAGCATACCGCGCGAAAGCAAGAAATCGCCAACCAATACTGAAATTTTATTTTTCCATAGCGCGTTAATCGAGAAAAACCCACGCCGCTCGTTGGAGTCGTCCACCACATCGTCGTGTACCAAAGTCGCGGTGTGAAGCAGTTCAATCAGCGTGGCAGCTCGGTAAGTGGAATCATTGATGCCGCCGTTAACCATAGCCGAAAGCAGCACGAACATGGGCCGCATCTGCTTGCCTTTGGTTTTCACGATATAGCGCGTAATCTTGTCGAGCAGCCCAATTCGTGAGCGCATACTCTCTTTAAAAAACTGCTCAAAATGATCAAGTTCTTTGCTGATCGGTCTCTTAATCTGTTCTAAATTCGACATGCTCAAATTGATGTACTTTTCATTTTCAAACGGCCTTCCCTGCATTTTTCAAGCAGCTTATGGCAAAAATAGAACAATTTAACGGAAAGCATGTTCGGAAGTTTTGTTTAGAAAAATAGCTTATCTGTTAATTTTTTCACAGGAATTTATTTTATAGCCTGTTTCTTCTCAATTATTGTCGTAATTTTGCAGGAAATATCGCATTAAATAGCTGTAAACCCGATACAAAGCCCACACAAGGCGGGACAGGGCAGCTCTTTAAACGCAAAAAATTAAAACCTAAATAATATGGAGAAGCAGGAAAAAAAGCTGTTCGCTGATTTTCAGCCGGTTTCGACAGAAGCATGGGAAGCACAATTGCAGAAGGACCTCAAAGGAGCCGACTATGCTAAAAAATTGATCTGGAAAACCAACGAAGGCATCGACGTAAAACCATACTACCGTGCCGAAGACCTGGAACCGATTGCCTGGCTGCGGTCGCTGCCCGATATGTTTCCCTTTGTGAGGGGTAACAAACAAAAAGGAAACAACTGGCTGGTGCGTCAGGATTTAAAGGTGGATAACGTAAAAGCCGCCAACGAAAAAGCCCTCGATCTTTTGATGAAAGGCGTTGATGCTTTGGGCTTTGAGCTGGGATGCCATAAAACATACACCCTGGAAGAAATAGAGCTGCTGCTGAAAAATATCAGGGCAGACATTGCTGAGCTTAACTTTTTTAGCACGCCCATGCATGTTGAGCTAGTGCAGATGCTCGAAAAACTGGTAACAAAATATAACCGTCCGCTGGATAAAGTTCAAGGCTCGATAAATTACGACCCACTGGCCCGCCTGCTGCGACGCGGAATCTGGCACAAAAACGAAAAAGCCGACTTTGAAACAGCAGCAGCACTTATCAAGGCCGCCAAAAACCTGCCACATCTTCGTGTAATTGGCGTTAACGGCCATGTTTTTACCAATGCCGGTGCAAACATCGTGCAGGAGATGGCCTTTTCGCTGGCGCTGGGCGCAGAATACCTGAGCCGCCTTACCGATCTTGGTTTGTTTGTTGGCGATATTAGCCCACGGTTGAAATTTAACCTCGCCGTAGGTTCCAATTACTTTATGGAAATCGCCAAACTGCGGGCTTATCGCCTGCTGTGGGCCAATATTACCAACGCTTACGGCCTCAACGATGCCAACAACGGCAAGATGAATATGCACCTCACCAATGCCACCTACAACCTCAGCCTTTACGATCCGTATGTGAATATGCTGCGCACAACTACCAGCAGCATGTCGGCCATATTGGGTGGCACCGATTCGCTAACCGTATTGCCTTTTGATGTGCCTTACGAAACACCTACTGCCTTTGCCGAGCGCATCGCCCGCAATCAGCAGCTGATTCTCAAAGAAGAATCTTATTTTGATAAAGTAGCTGATCCGGCTGCCGGTTCTTATTATATTGAGTCACTAACCGATTCGCTTATCAAAGCTGCCTGGGATTTATTCCTTGAAATTCAGGAAAAAGGAGGCTATCTCGAAGCTGTGAAACAAGGATTTATTCAGGAGCAAATCAAAGAAGCAGCACAAAAACGCGATATGCAGATTGCCAGCAGGCGCGAAATTATCCTGGGAACAAACCAATATCCCAATGCTGGCGAGCAGATCAAACAAAACCTGCCCGCCGATGTGTTTGAAGCAGATAACCGCCGTAGCGAATCAGCAATTGTTGATACCATCGCTACCTACCGCGGTGCGCAGGCATTTGAGAAAATGCGCTACGAAACTGACGTTTACAGCCGCGACAACAAACGTCCACTGGTTTGGATGCTCACTTATGGCAATCTGGCCATGCGCAAAGCCCGCGCGGGATTTGCCAGCAGCTTTTTCGCCAGTGCCGGCTACGCTATCCAGGACAATCTGGGTTTCGACAGCATAGAAGAAGGCATAGAAGCTGCCAAAGCATCTAAAGCAGAAATCGTGGTACTTTGTAGTTCTGATGAAGAATATGAAGGCAATGCTCAAAAAGCTTTCGAGGCCTTGAGTGCAGACCAAATTGTTGTGCTGGCTGGTTATCCTGCCGCACAAATGGAAGCATTAAAAGCTGCCGGAATCCAACATTTTATTCATGTGAAAAGCAATCTGCTGGCCACTTTACAAGGCTTCCAGAAAGCACTTGGCATCGTTAATCATTAAAAGAAAGGAGCCACAATGAAACCGAATTTCAAAAATATAAATATCAATACCAATCCTGCCGCCCAACTCAACCCTGCTGAATGGGAGGAAAAACAAGGCGTGAAAGCAGATTGGGAAACGCCCGAACACATCATGGTGAAGCCTGTTTATACGCAGGCTGAACTCGAAAACATGGAGCACCTGCACTTTGCAGCCGGCCAGCCGCCGTTTTTGCGCGGCCCGTATGCCAGCATGTACGTGATGCGTCCCTGGACAATACGCCAGTATGCAGGTTTTTCTACCGCTGAGGAATCAAACGCCTTCTATCGCCGCAATCTGGCTGCCGGACAAAAAGGCCTTTCCGTGGCTTTTGACTTAGCAACGCACCGTGGCTACGACTCTGACCATGAGCGCGTAACAGGTGATGTGGGCAAAGCCGGGGTTGCTATTGATTCTATCCTGGACATGAAGATTTTGTTCGACCAGATTCCGCTCAACAAGATGTCCGTTTCCATGACGATGAACGGCGCGGTATTGCCGATAATGGCCTTTTATATCGTTACGGCTTTGGAGCAGGGTGCTAAGCTGGAAGAGCTTGCCGGCACCATTCAGAACGATATCCTGAAAGAATTTATGGTACGCAACACTTATATTTACCCGCCCGAGCCTTCGATGCGTATCATCGCAGATATCTTTGAGTTTACTTCTCAAAAAATGCCCAGGTTCAACTCCATCTCCATCTCGGGCTACCACATGCAGGAAGCCGGAGCCACCTCCGATCTGGAGCTGGCCTACACCCTTGCCGATGGCCTGGATTATATCCGCACCGGCTTAAAAGCAGGCTTAGATATTGATGCCTTTGCACCAAGGCTGTCGTTTTTCTGGGCATTGGGTATGAATCACTTTATGGAGATTGCCAAGTTGCGTGCCGGACGTATGCTCTGGGCTAAAATCGTGAAGCAGTTCAATCCCAAAAATGCCAAGTCGATGGCTTTGCGTACGCATACCCAAACTTCGGGCTGGAGCTTAACCGAGCAGGATCCGTTTAATAACGTGGCACGTACTTGTATCGAGGCTATGGGTGCCGTGTTGGGGCACACCCAATCGCTGCACACCAACGCCCTGGACGAAGCCATCGCGCTGCCGACTGATTTCTCGGCACGCATTGCCCGTAACACCCAAATATATTTGATGGAAGAAACCCAGGTAACCCGTGTGGTTGACCCCTGGGCCGGCTCCTATTATATTGAGAAGCTAACCCAGGAAATTGCCGACAGGGCCTGGACACTTATTGAAGAAGTAGAAGCCATGGGTGGTATGGCCAAAGCCATTGAAACCGGCTTACCCAAGATGCGTATCGAAGAAGCGGCAGCCCGCAAACAGGCGCGTATCGACTCGCATAAAGACGTGATCGTGGGTGTCAACAAATACCGCCTGGAAAAGGAAGACCCCATAGAAACCCTGGACATTGACAATACCGCTGTGCGGCTGTCGCAAATAAAACGGCTCGAGTTGCTGCGCAGCAAGCGTAATGAAGCTGAGGTGCAGCAAGCTCTTGATGCTATTACTAAATCATGTGAAACAGGCGAAGGCAATTTGCTGGAACTGGCCGTTGATGCCGCCGCAAAAAGGGCTTCGTTAGGAGAAATATCTATGGCTTGCGAAAAAGTGTTTGGCCGCTACAAGGCCGTTATTCGTTCTATTTCAGGTGTTTATTCCGCTGAAACACGCGGAGACGAGAAATACGCCAAAGCCACCGCTATGGCCGACGAATTTGCCAGCATCGAAGGACGCCGTCCGCGTATTATGATTGCCAAAATGGGCCAGGACGGCCACGACCGCGGTGCTAAAGTGGTTGCTACTGGCTATGCTGATATTGGTTTTGATGTGGATATCGGTCCCTTGTTCCAAACGCCGGCAGAAGCTGCCCGTCAGGCTGCCGAAAACGACGTGCATATACTGGGCGTATCGAGTCTGGCAGCAGGCCATAAAACATTGGTGCCACAAGTGATTGAAGAACTGGCAAAACTGGGTCGCGAAGATATTATGGTGATCGTGGGTGGCGTGATTCCGCACCAGGATTATCAGTATCTGTATGATGCCGGTGCTATAGCTATCTTTGGCCCTGGCACGGTGATAACCGAAGCCGCTATTAAAATGCTTGATATTTTAATTGAGATGCGGAAATAATAACTGCAAAAGTTTGAAAGTAAAAACAGGAAACGGTTAGGCTGTTTCCTGTTTTTTTATTGTTTGATCCACTTCCCGCTTTCGTTTAGCCCTGTTGCTGCACTCAGCCGATAAATATAGGTACCGGTTGGCAGATGCGCTGTATTAATGCGGCTTTCCTTCTCGTGTAGCTGTTGGCTTAGCACCAACTTCCCTTGGCTATCGAACAGCTCCAGCAAAGCTTTTGGATGTTGCACAGCGAGCCTTACTTGCATGATGGTACAACCCGGATTAGGATATACAATGGCTTCGTGTAGCAGGCTTTCTTCCAGCTCGTTTTGTCCTACCAGCAGGCCTTCACTATTGAGTTTGAGGACGATGATATCGGTTTGGGGTACGGGGTCATTCAGGTAGTCGTAGCGTGTGCCGGTTATCAGGCAGCCGCCATCGCGGGTGGCTATTAGGTTTGTCATCAAGTGGTTTGCATTGCCGCCATAAAACCTTTCCCAGCGGATGTTGAGCAGGCTATCGGTTTGTAAAATAACAAACCAGGTGGGTACAGGTTGTTGCCCGGGATCAAGGGCATAAGGCATATTGTGGGTGCCACCGATAAATATAGAATCCTTGTTGCGAAAGTCTATGCCATTAGATACTGCTGGATAATCGAGTGTATCAGCTCGACCCCAATAGTTGAACAGGTAACCGGTTGTGTCAAAATAGTGAGACTGACGAATAAATCCTAAATTGTGTTTATTATTTGGGATATAATCTCCTAACAAATAAAATGAAGAGTCGCTATCCCATTTTAAACTAAAACTAGCTGTCATTAGCTCAGGTACAGCTTGCTCTTGTATCATATTGAAATCATTATCAAAAATTTCGTATTTATTTCTAAATAAATTTAGACCCCAATAGGTATTATTATCAAGTTTTTTCAGGTGTGAATATGCTTTAGGATAATCTGTAAGTAACTTTTGTTTAAGAATATTAAAGTTGGAGTCTGTTTCGATTAAGTAAGAATGATATATTACAACCGGCATACTAACTGCCAAGTTGATAAATAAATTACCATTTGATGCTTTATAGCCAGCACCTCCAGCTATTCTGTAATTTGTATCTGCCCAAAACACATTTTGATTAAATAATTCCAGGTCGCTATTCATATTGCGCAACAACAATCCTCCATTTAAATAGGGAGTGTTATGGTCGCGAACGGTTGATAAAAGCCAATATTCCTCATTGTTTTTTGGAATAATTTGTGATAACGAAGTCCATTTCCCGGGCAAATTAAACAGAATAGAATCTACAAAATTTCCGTATTTATCCAGTTTGAAAACGAATGATTTGTAAGAATATTCCCGCCCAAGTGCTATGGTTCGGCCTCCAAAGTATATTGAACCATCTGAGCCTTCAACCAGAGCAATGGATTCCTCATCATCGTTGGGTGTTCGATGTATAAACTCCCAGGTAGTTTGTTGGGCGCATACTATTGTAGCAGTTTGCAAAAAAACCGCTAAAACAAGGTATTTAATTTTTTCCATATTCAAGTTTTTAAACGGGTGGTTTCTTTCTGAAACCACCCGTATTAATATCAATACTTAATCATCAATAGGCGGTGCTGGCACCAATGTGCCATAAGTTGCATGATAATTATGGAGGAGATGAGATGTATAATTCCAAGTCAATAGGTCATCAATAATAATTACGCTACTTAAATGCTTGCCAGAAGGCCTCACACCTCCCTGATTCTCGTAACTATAGAGTATAGTATGAGCGTGGGCTAACTGTTCTGTTAAGGCTTCATTAGTAAGGCAATAATCCCAGCTGAAATCGGGTTGATCATCGTTTATTATAAACAAACCTGGCCAGGCTACCCCATTTATTTCATAGACAGGTACTAAACCAACAAAAATATACCGTTGATCAAAAGCAAAATTTGGGTTATTCAGCCTGCGCTGTAATTCATCTGACCCATCCGAAACACCAAACATTGTTCCATCGCATTTACCGGCTGGAGGCGTTCCATCCCCTTGTCCTACTGTCCCCCAAATCCAGTCATCATCTTCATCAAAGGCATCGTATAAAACCGAAATTTTCAGTCCAAACACCCTGTTAGCACTTAAATAAGCGGTGTTGCCTTCTATGCTGTCTAAGGCTATATCGGTGAGCTTTAGCTTGTCGTCTGTAGGGCTTAGATTAGCGAGTTCAGTATTAAGATCAGCCTGCATGGTGCTAAACAAAGCTGATGCATCTTGCATGCTGAGGCTGCCGTTGTCGAGCGTAGCGGTGTAAGTGGTTTTACTAACCGCGAAGTTTTCATACTGCAAATCGGGTCGGGCATTATTGTAGTTTTCTAATGCCTCTGTGTACCATACCAGTGAATCTACTGTAATGGTTTCGCCTGATTTAAGATTGCTATTCAATTTAGTATCAAAGCCCTCGATTTGCCGTATGATTTGTTGGCTTTTTTCGAGCTGGGCTTGATCTATCTTGCTGCTTATCGGCTCTTGTTCTTTTTGGCAACTAAACAATAAGCCAACCAGCAATGGAAGTAATATAACGAAATGTAATTTTTTCATAATTCGATGAATTTTAATTTTTTTCACTAAGTTGATATCCAGCTACTTTAGCTTAATATATTCGTTTTTCTAATAAGTCAAGCCGGGAATAAGCTGAACTTTGTTCCTCTTTTCAAGAGTTTAAGATTTGTTCAGCAAGGCCACTTCACAACTAAGCATCTGTACTTAAATGCAAAGTGGCCATTTTCGTACGAACTTATTCTTGCCTAACCAGAAAATTGATTTTGTAATTGTTATCCTGCTCAAACAGGGATAAAAAATAGGCTTTTCAAAGAAACGATAATAAACTTTAGAAGATGTCAGCAAACTGTTCAGCAACAAGACCCACAGACCAAATTGCGCAAAACATGCAGCAGTTAGCCTGTAAGCTTTGTCTATGGGGGGGGTAATATGCTGTTTATCAATTCATTAAACATTTATACTCGTGTTTATTTATTAATCACATCAAAACTACGATAAAAAACAACATCTAACAAACAAAAAATTACTTTTTTGCTGGTAAAAAATTGTGAATAGTTTTACTCAACAAACTATTGAAACGCTCAATTTACCGCTTCACCCACTTCCCGCTTTCGTTTAGCCCCGTTGCCGCACTCAGCCGATAAATATACGTACCAAACGGCAGCTGCGCTGTATTGATGCGGCTTTCCTTCTCGTGTAGCTGTTGGCTTAGCACCAATTTCCCCTGGCTGTCGAACAGCTCCAGCAAAGCTTCGGGGTGCTGCACCGCGAGTCGTATTTGTATGGCTTCACTGCCCGGATTGGGATATACAATAGCTTCGCGCAGCAGGCTTTTCTGCAGCTCGTTTTGGCCAACCAATAGGCCTTCGCTATTGAGTTTGAGTAGTATTACATCTGTTTGGTTTGTTGTAGAATTCTGATAATCATATTTCCATCCCCCGATAAGGCAACCGCCATCATGCGTAGAAATGATTTTTCCCATCACGTAATAGGCGTCACCTCCATAAAATCGTTCCCATCTAACATTGAGCAGGCTGTCGGTTTGAAGAATTATAAACCAGGAAGCTTGTTGAGCAAAATAAGGGTTTTGTACCGATAGGTTTCTAGTAGCTCCTATAAATATAGAATCCTTGTTATTAAAGTCAATACTTTCCCTGAATGCAGGAAAATCAACAGTGTCAGAGATATTCCAATGTTTGGATAGGCTTCCGGTAGTGTCAAATGGATGAAACTGTCTGGTGTAACCTAAATTAATATTAGATTGTGGTTTTATTATTTCACCGACAGAATAAAAAGTGGTATCACTATCCCATTTTATGCCAATACTACCAGGTAAATATGTTAAGTTAGGATGTTTTTCAATCAACAATAAATTTGAATCAAGCTGGTAATATTTCCTTTGTGCTATTTCAGCCAGCCAATAATCGTTGGTAGAAAGTTTTTTAAACTTGTTAAAATAGCCGTTTTGAGACACTTCAGGAAATATAATTGCATTGACACTGTCGAATTCATGGCTAAAAGTATAGAAAAAAGGACTGCCCCATGAATTAGGATTAATGTAATAGGAGCCGCCTATAAGATATTCATCTTTTGCTACGTTTGCATGCAACGCAAACAACCTATTTGAAGGGGGGAAATCAAAAAATGATGAATCAAGCAGGTTTAAGTTCTTGTCCATTTTATAAAATGCAATACCCGCTTGGGTCTTTTGTTGATCTTTATTTGAGTAAGAGCCAATTAGATATAGAAAATCTATAGAGTCAAAAATATTATTGATATATAGGTCTCTGTTTAAGTGACTAAAATGATTTTCTAATAACACATTTCCTTCGCTACTAAGCTGAATAACCGACGCAATATCATCTTCACCAGCAGCTGAGAGAATTGTAGTGTAGGTTAAGATAATTTTGTTATCCTGTGTTTGAATCACGTCATTAAAGTATTCATATTCAGGGGTTTTAATTTTGAATTCCCAGGTAGTTTGTTGAGAATATAAGCTAAATCTAAAAACTAATATTGAAAGTAGTGAGACACTAAAATAAATTGATTTTTTCATCTGTTATAGCGTTGTGTGAATTTGTCTTTATTGCAATGTAAATAAAATAGTGAGAAACCGACTATCAAATTAATAAGGCGTTTAATAAAGATAAACAATAAAGTAATTACTTTAAATGCTTGATTTTGATAGTCAGTCTCTTTTTTTGGTTTCGTTAATCTGGTTGATTTCCAGAAATAACCTTATCGCCATAGCTTACATAATAGTAGTGAAAATGCCATGAACTCTCCTCTCCACCAGGGATTAAAGCATCATAAATGCTGACATGTGAGAAATGTAATTCAGGAGGTCTCAAACCTTCATTAATATCATTGATAATTAAATGAGATTGCTCAAGATAGTAGTTTAACGTGTCTGATGTTAGACAATTATTCTCGGGATAATCCCAGCCAAAATAAAGGCGACCTTCATAAGAGAACCCTTCTGTCTCAAGTGTAATTATGTTAGTAAATATATACGGTTGAACAGGTATTACATCAGGGTGATTTAGTTTCCAGGCTAATTCATCTGATGCGTCAGATACGCCTACCATTGTGCCATCACATTTTCCTAAAGGAGGATTTCCAAACTCTTGCCCTAGAGTACCCCATAACCAATCTTCACCTTCTTCAAAAGGCCAGTAAGTACCTGCTATTAATCTCAACCCAAACACCCTGTTAGCACTCAAATAAGCGGTATTACCGTCTATGCTGTCCAGAGCTACATCGGTAAGCTTTAGCTTGTCGTCTGTAGGGCTTAGGTTAGCGAGTTCAGTATTAAGATCAGCCTGCATGGTGCTAAACAAAGCTGATGCATCTTGCATGCTGAGGCTGCCGTTGTCGAGTGTAGCGGTGTAAGTGGTTTTACTAACCGCGAAGTTTTCATACTGCAAATCGGGTCGGGCATTGTTGTAATTTTCTAATGCCTCTGTGTACCATACCAGTGAATCTACTGTAATGGTTTCGCCCGATTTAAGATTGCTATTCAATTTAGTATTAAAGCCCTCGATTTGCCGTATAATTTGTTGGCTTTTTTCGAGCTGGGCTTGATCTATTGAATTGGCTATTGGCTCCTGTTCCTTCTGGCAACTAAACAATAAGCCAACCAGCAATGGAAGTAATATAAGGAGATGTAATTTTTTCATAATTCGTAGAATTTTCATTTTTTTTCACTAAGCTGATATCCAGCTAATTTATCTCAAAATATTCGTTTTTCTATCAAGCTAAGCTGGGAATAAGCTGAACTTTGTTCCTCCTTTTTAAGAATTTAGTATTTGTTCAGCAAGGCCACTTCACGAATAAGTATCTGTGCTTAAATGCAAAGTGGCCTTTTTCGTACGAACTTATTCTTGCCTAACCAGAAAATTGATTTTGTAATTGTTATCCTGCTCAAACAGGGATAAAAAATAGGCTTTTCAAAGAAACGATAATAAACTTTAGAAGATGTCAGCAAACTGTTCAGCAACAAGACCCACAGACCAAATTGCGCAAAACATGCAGCAGTTAGCCTGTAAGCTTTGTCTATGGGGGGGGTAATATGCTGTTTATCAATTCATTAAACATTTATACTCGTGTTTATTTATTAATCACATCAAAACTACGATAAAAAACAACATCTAACAAACAAAAAATTACTTTTTTGCTGGTAAAAAATTGTGAATAGTTTTACTCAACAAACTATTGAAACGCTCAATTTACCGCTTCACCCACTTCCCGTTTTCGTTTAGCCCCGTTGCTGCGCTAAGCCGATAAATATAGGTGCCAGGCGGCAGTTGTTCTGTGTTGATGCGGCTTTCCTTTTCGTAGAGCTGCTGGCTTAGCACCAATTTCCCCTGGCTATCGAACAGCTCCAGCAAAGCTTTGGGATGTTGCACCGCCAGTCGTATTTGTATAGCTTCACTGCCCGGATTAGGATACACGATGGCTTCGCGTAGCAGGCTTTCCTGCAGTTCGTTTTGGCTTACCAGCAGGCCTTCGCTATTGAGTTTGAGGACGATGATATCGGTTTGGGTTTCATTATTTTGATAATCAAAGCGAGTTCCCGCCACTAAACAGCCGCCATCGCGGGTGGCGATAATCCTGCTCATTACATAGTTAGCATCACCGCCATATAATCTTTCCCAGCGGATATTGAGCAGGCTGTCAGTTTGCAGTATAACAAACCAGCTTGGAGATGGGTAATGGTATGGGTCAAGTACATAAGGCATATTATGCGTGCCTCCAATAAATAAAGAGTCTTTATTTTTAAAATCAATACCATTCAAATTTGCAGGCGCATTAAGCGTGTCACTTGTTTGCCATTTATTATAGTAATAATTAGCAGTATCAATTGGATAATGCTGGTTGATAAAACCTAAACTATGATAATCATTAGATTTGTCTCCCAAAAGAAAAAAACTACTATCACTTTCCCATTTAACACCAAAACTTGAAGTAAGATATTCAGGGATAATTTGTTCTTGAATTCGATTAAACTGTGAATCAAATATTTCATATTTATTAGTTAACTCATTAATAGCCCAATAGTTATTGTTGTCAAGCTTTCGTAGTTGAAAATAGGATGAAGGAGCTGTGTTTAAAAAACGAGATTTTAATATATCAAAATCATTATTGGTTTCAATAAGGTATGAATGAAATAATGCGCCAGATAAATGTCCTGATATGCTCAAAAAAAGGTGTCCTTCATTTGAAACATTTCCATTAGCACTTAAAATACGGTAATTACTATCTGCTACAAAAGTAGTAGATTGGCTAATATTTAATTCATTGTCAACATAGTTGAGCAATAAGCCTCCATTATTTCCATGAGCTGATGCCTCGTGAAAGAGTGATAATAAAATAATTTGATCATCAATACTTTTTAACAGCTGAGATATTAATGTGTTGTGTCCTTCAAAATTGAATTGAATTGAGTCTAAAAAAACTCCATGATGGTTCAATTTAATAAGTAATGCCTGCGATTTATAAGGTTGATCAAGTTTGCGGGAACGACCAGCAACATAAATTGATCCGTCACTTTCTTCTATTATATCACGCGCATAATCATCTTGAGGAGTAGGCATAAGAAACTCCCAGGTGGCTTGCTGAGCATCAACCCGAACAGCTATAAATAAAACTAGCAGAGTAATAACTTTTATGAAAGTTTTCATTTTAATGTTTTTAGAAGGGTGGCTTCACAATGAAACCACCCTCTTATGAAACTATTTATCTAAGTCAATCCTCAATGGGTGGTTTAATAACAAGATTCCCATAAGTAGCATCATGATTATGCAATAATGTTGTTTCCTGAGGCCAGAAAATGGCATCATCATAAATAACAACATTGCTTAGGAATTTTCCATAAGGCCTTACTCCTCCATTTCCTGCATAACTGTATAGAATATTATGAGTTTGCGTTAAATAGTGGGTTAACGATTCATTGGTTAAACAATAATCCCAAGAAAAATCTGATTCCCATGAATTTGTTACAAATAATAATGGATTTCCCAGATTATCTTGCCAATCAATGCCGTTAATTTGCCATACAGTTACCAAATTAACAAAAATATACTGCTGATCATATTCAAAATTTGGGTTATTAAGCCGACGCATCAGTTCGTCTGATCCATCAGAAACACCTACCATTGTTCCATCACATTTGCCTTTTGGTGGTGTTCCATCTTCTTGGCGTACTGTCCCCCAAATCCAGTCATCATCTTCCTCAAAGGCATCATATAAAACCGAAATTTTCAACCCAAACACCCTATTAGCACTTAAATAAGCGGTGTTGCCCTCTATACTGTCTAAGGCTACATCGGTAAGCTTTAGCTTGTCGTCCGTGGGGCTTAGGTTAGCGAGTTCGGTTTCAAGATCAGCCTGCATGGTGCTAAACAAAGCTGATGCATCTTGCATGCTGAGGCTGCCGTTGTCGAGCGTAGCGGTGTAAGTGGTTTTACTAACCGCGAAGTTTTCATACTGCAAATCGGGTCGGGCATTATTGTAGTTTTCTAATGCCTCTGTGTACCATACCAGTGAATCTACTGTAATGGTTTCGCCAGATTTGAGATTGCTATTTAACTTGGTATCAAAGCCCTCGATTTGCCGTATGATTTGTTGGCTTTTTTCGATCAAACTTAGGTTCATAGGCGATATCTTTTGTTTAGATTCTTTTTATGCTTTAATATTAACCCAACCAACAAGGAAATAGTATAATACAAGCTGCTTTTTTTAAAAACCGGTTCAGTTTTTATTGCTTATCGGATATAGAAACCCCTTCAACCTTCTATCAACTTTACGTTTTAGAATGCACAAAAAAACTCCCTGAAAATTAATTCAGAGAGTTCAATATCTTCACAAAAGTGCGTTTTAATCCAGCAGAACCACTTCTCCGGTATGCAGGTCGTAATAGGCACCCACAATTTTGATTTTTCCTTCTTTTTCCAGGCCTGCCATGATGGGTGAGCGTTCGCGGATATCATCAATGGTCATTTCCACATTGGTTTTAACCACTTCTTCCACGTATTTTTTGTTAGATGAGTTGCGATCGCCTCCTACTTTTTCAATGGCGGGCTCAATGGCAGCAAGCATGTGAGCTACATTATCGCCTGCTTCAAAGCCGTTTATTCCCGACACAACAGCACCACAGGCTTCGTGGCCCAGCACCATCACCAGCTTGGAACCTGCAACAGCAGTAGCATACTCCATGCTTCCTAAGATGCTTTCGTCTTCGGTGTTTCCGGCTACGCGGGCCACGAAAACATCACCAATTCCCTGGTCAAAAACCATTTCTACCGGCACGCGTGAGTCGATACACGAAAGGATAACAGCTTTTGGATACTGGCCTGTGGTAGTGGCTTTTACCTGTGCTGGCATATCCAGTTTATCGGGCCGGTTGGCTACAAAACGTTTGTTGCCGGCCATCAAGTCTTCCAAGGCTGCCTCCGAAGTTAGATTTGCTTGGTCATCCTTGGTCATAACCCCTGATTTGCTGGAAGCTGATGCCAGACTTTGTGCCTGAGAAATAGCCGGAGAAAAGGCCAAAGCGATGGCCAATAAGGAAATAATAAAATAAGATTTTGTCTTCATAATTGTTAAATTAGTTGATTAATCTATTATTAAACAGAAATAGTCTCTTTTTGTTAGTTCAATACTAATCATTTAACAACAATTTAACAACAAAACACCTAATCAATGACCTAATTTGAAAGGCGAAACCGTTTATCGATAGGTCTTGAAAAGAAAAACAACACCTTGAAAGCCCGTTAAAATAATCTCTGACCAATTGTGCTTAACAGCAAATAAATCACCCCTTATTTCTTATCCCAACTCGTACCTTCTTTGCCGTCTTTCAACACAATTTGGAGTGCTGTCAGCTTATCCCGAATCAAATCGCTAGTGGCATAATCCTTACGCTGGCGGGCTTCCTGCCGCAATTGTATTATGGTTTCCATCAGCCCGTCTAACAACTGATCGTCCTGGTTGGCATTTTCGGCCTGCAAACCCAGGATATCGAATACAAATACTTCAAAAAGTTCCTGTAATAGCTTTAAATCCAAGGGGTTGATTTGCGTGTACCCGTCTTTCACGGTATTAACGATACGTACTGCATCAAATAGTTTGGCAATGGCGATGGGGCTGTTCAAATCGTCGTTCATCGCTGCATAGCAATCCTGACGAATGGCTTCAATATTTAGGTTGGGAGCAGCTTTTTCCGCTTTAAGCTGTTTGACATCAGAAGTCGCTGCCATCAGGCGTTTCATGCCTTTTTCAGCGGCCTGAAGGGCTTCGTTAGAAAAATCAAGCGTACTCCGGTAATGCGCCTGAAGGATAAAAAACCGGATGGTCATCGGGCTGTAAGCCTGCTCGAGTGCGCTGTGGTTGCCACTGAAAAAATCATCTAATGATAGCGCGTTGCCCAATGATTTTCCCATCTTTTGGCCATTGATGGTAATCATATTATTGTGCATCCAATAGCGCACCGGCGATTTTCCATTGGCAATGGTGGACTGTGCAATTTCTGCTTCGTGGTGCGGAAACAGCAAATCCATGCCACCGCCGTGTATATCAAACTCTTTGCCCAAATATTTGCAGCCCATAGCCGAGCATTCCATGTGCCAGCCCGGGAAACCGTCGCCCCAGGGCGAAGGCCACCGCATAATATGAGCGGGTTCGGCATTTTTCCAGATAGCAAAATCGGCACTATTACGTTTCTCGCTTTGGCCAGCCAATTCACGGGTATTGCTCATCAATTCATCCAGTTTGCGACCCGACAAAATTCCGTATTGGTAATTTTTGCTGTATTGGCTCACATCAAAATATACTGATCCGTCCACTTCGTAAGCATAGCCTTTGTCGAGGATTTTTTTCACCATCTCAATCTGTTCGATAATATGTGCCGAAGCATGTGGTTCAATAGAAGGTCGTTGCACATTAAGCTGATCCATTTGTTGGTGATAACGGTGGGTGTAATAGTTCACAATTTCCATAGGTTCCACCGCTTCTAACCGGGCTTTTTTGGCAATCTTATCCTCGCCTTCATCGGCATCATTTTCCAAGTGACCCACATCGGTGATATTGCGCACGTAGCGCACTTTATAGCCCAGGTGTTTCAGGTAGCGAAACAGCAAATCAAAAGTAATTGCCGGTCGGGCATGGCCCAGATGGGCATCGCCATAAACCGTGGGGCCGCATACATACATGCCAATATGCGGCGGATTTAAGGGTTCAAACAATTCTTTTTTGCGACCTAAACTATTGGTAATGTATAATTTGCTGTTAATTTCCGTGCTCATAATAAGGCTTGATTTTTAGGATACAAAGTAACAAAATTTTATGCTTATGCCGTAGAAAGGCTTGGCCGCAAGCTGAAATGCTTTATTTTTTGTAAAAAGTTGTAAATTGAACAACAGAAAACGCTTGACTTGACTTTTTACAGACTATAAAATCACCATAAAAAAACGATAACCTCTGCGATCTGCAAAAGTTATCGTTTGTATATTTAGCTAAGAAGCGACACCGCCATTCACTTCGAATGGTAGTGTTCCGCTATTTTTCACGACTGCAATCTGCAATCCTAGAGTAGTCCTTTGGCGTGTTTTTCGCCAATTACCTTTAGCATATCTTTGGTCATGGCAGAAAGATCCCATTTCGGATTCCAGCCCCATTCTTCGCGGGCAGCGCTGTCGTCCATATTGTTGGGCCATGAATTGGCAATGGCTTGCTTCCCTGGATCAACCTCATAAACCATTTCAAAATTGGGAATATGTTTCTTGATTTCAGCGGCAATAATCTCCGGATCGAAACTCATAGCAGTGATGTTGAATGAGTTGCGGTGTTTCAGTTTAGTTGGGTCGGCTTCCATCAGGTCGATGGCTGCCTCAACAGCATCAGGCATATACATCATATCAAGGAAAGTGCCGGCACCAAGTGGACAAGTGAACTTACCGGTTTTGATGGCATCATAGTAAATTTCTACCGCATAATCAGTAGTTCCACCTCCGGGAAGGGTTGCGTTTGAAATAATACCGGGATAGCGCACCGAACGGGTGTCAACACCAAAACGTTTGAAATAGTAATCGCTGAGCAACTCACCGGTTACTTTTGACACACCATACATGGTTTGTGGGCGCATAATGGTATCCTGGGGCGTATTGTCCAGGGGAGTGCCACCACCAAATGCGCCGATGGAGCTGGGTGTGGAAACAGCACAACCATACTCGCGGGCTACTTCCAGGCAGTTCATCAAGCCGCCTATGCCAATATTCCAGGCCACCTGAGGTTTGGTTTCAGCTACAACTGAAAGAATAGCGGCCAGGTTATAAATGGTATCAATTTTATACTTTTTTACCACATCAACAATCTGCTGGACGTTGGTGGCATCAACTACTTCCGATGGGCCCGATTCGAGCAGTTCGCCAGTGGGTTTGGTTGAACGAAAGCCGGCAACTACATTACCGCTGCCATATCTTTTGCGTAATTCAAGCGTGAGTTCCGAGCCAATTTGACCTACCGAACCAATAACTAAAATATTTTTCATAGGCGTTTTTTAAGGTTTTTTCTATTTGTGAAAGGATTAACAACTATTGCGACAAAAGTACAATATTTTGGAGAATAGTGAAATGAAATCTAAATGTGGTAAAAACAGAGAATATTTTTGGCAGGCGGCACAAGCCGTTTGGACAACGGCCTGTCCGAGTAGCCCGGGTTTTCAAAAATCAGAGTATTCCCGTCGTGGATTAGCGCATAGACTTCGTGTTTTGAAGCCATACTTCTTGCCTGCACGTGCAAATATTTACTTAAAAAACCGTCCTTCAAAATCAAAAGTAATATCTTTGTACAATTGTTATTTGAATAACAGCAGACATTAACCTTTAAAAAATTATAATTATGTACGATCGTATTCAAGATCACCTTCAACAAGAACTTTCCGACATCAGAGAAGCCGGTCTTTACAAAGAAGAACGGGTAATTACCACTCCTCAGGGTGCTGAAATCAAGGTACAAAGTGGTGACGAAGTATTGAACTTCTGTGCCAACAACTACCTTGGCCTTTCCAACAACCCCAGATTGATTGCTGCCGCTAAGGAGGCCCTCGATACACACGGTTATGGACTTTCGTCAGTGCGCTTTATTTGTGGCACCCAGGATTTACACAAGGAGCTGGAAGCTAAAATTGCCAAGTTTTTCGGCACTGAAGACACCATTCTGTATGCCGCCTGCTTCGATGCCAACGGCGGCGTTTTCGAACCGCTATTTGGTGCAGAGGATGCCATTATTTCCGACTCGCTCAATCATGCTTCCATTATCGATGGGGTGCGTTTGAGCAAAGCCCATCGTTATCGTTACCAAAACAGCGATATGGCTGATCTGGAAGAACAACTAAAAAAAGCCCAGGCACAGCGTTTCAGGATTATTGTTACCGATGGCGTATTCTCCATGGATGGCAACGTGGCCAAGATGGACAAGATTTACGAACTATCTCAAAAATACGATGCCATAATCATGGTTGACGAATGTCACTCAGCCGGTGTTGTTGGTGAAACCGGTCGCGGCGTTACCGAATTGTTCGACCTTCGCGGGAAAGTTGAAATCATCACCGGAACCCTTGGCAAAGCATTTGGCGGAGCAATTGGTGGTTTTACAACCGGCAAAAAAGAAATCATCGAGATGTTGCGTCAGCGTTCACGTCCGTATCTTTTCTCGAACTCCATCCCTCCTATGGTGGCTGCTGCCGGAAGCAAGATGTTTGATATGATGGACGAAACCAACGACCTGCAGGATCGCTTGCACGAGAACACCGCTTATTACATTGGTAAGATGAAAGAAGTCGGTTTCGACATCAAACCAACAAAAAGTGCTATTGTGGCTGTTATGCTTTACGACGCCAAATTGTCGCAGGATATGGCTGCAAAACTATTGGAAGAGGGGATTTACGTGATCGGTTTCTACTATCCCGTGGTACCTAAAGACCAGGCCCGTATCCGCGTTCAAATTTCGGCAGCACACACAAGGGAGCAACTCGATAAATGTATCGCTGCTTTCACCAAAGTGGGTAAGGAACTGGGCGTGCTAAAAGGCTAACAACGAATTATTTGCTGGTTTTACCCGCTAATGAAGTTAAAAAAACAGTCTGAAAAGGCTGTTTTTTTTTGCATTGTCTGTTTTTTTTGTTTCTACAGCTGTTTTCACGGCAAGGCGAAACCTAATCATCTTGAAGCTGTTAGAGCAGGAAAACTAATTAGCCCGAAAGTTTCTCAACAATTTAAGCACTCAAAAAGCAAAATGCCAGCAGTTAAATGCTTAGTTGTAAACCGTACATTTGCAAAGCCGAGTGCGAAATTTTATAAAGACATGAGTTTAACGATTGAAAACATTCTCTTAGTTGGTTCCATATTATTACTGATAAGTGTAATCGCGGGCAAAACATCTTATCGATTTGGTGTTCCTACTTTATTGCTTTTTTTGGCCATTGGCATGCTAGCCGGTTCGGAAGGCATTGGCGGCATCCATTTCGATGATCCTCGAATTGCTCAATTTATCGGAATAGTATCACTCAACTTTATCTTGTTTAACGGCGGGCTTAGCACCGATTGGAAATCAGTGAAACCTATTCTCGGAGAAGGCATAATACTATCTACGCTGGGCGTTTTACTGACGGCCATTACCCTGGGAAGCTTTGTTTATTTCGTTACCGACTTCAGTTTTTACGAAAGCATGTTGCTAGGTTCTATTGTATCGTCAACCGATGCGGCGGCAGTGTTTTCCATATTGCGCTCCAAAAGCCTCTCGCTCAAAAGTAATCTCAGGCCCACCTTGGAGCTGGAAAGCGGGAGTAACGACCCGATGGCTTATGTGTTAACCATTGCTTTTTTAACCTTGGTAATTAACCAGGATAAAAGCTTTGTTTCAATTATCCCGATGTTCCTGCTGCAAATGACTATAGGCGGTTTGGCGGGATTTGGCTTTGGCCGGCTTGGCAAACTAATTATTAACAAAATCAAACTTGATTACGAAGGTCTTTACCCGGTTTTGGTCATTGCTTTGATGTTTATCACCTTTTCAGCAACAGATTTTATTGGCGGAAATGGTTTTCTTGCCATCTATATCTGCGGAGTTTATCTGGGAAACAAAAACCTGATGCACAAGAAAACTATCTTGAAAATGTTTGATGGCCTGGCCTGGTTGATGCAAATTGTCTTGTTTCTCACTCTGGGGCTTCTCGTTTTTCCATCAGCCATTTTTCCTGTTTTTGGAATTGGATTGATAATCTCTGTTTTTCTTATCCTTATTGCCCGTCCGCTAAGCGTTTTTCTTAGTTTGATGTTCTTTAAAATGCGATTAAGAAGGCGTTTCTATATTAGCTGGGTAGGTTTGCGTGGAGCTGTTCCAATTGTGTTTGCCACTTATCCGCTTTTGGCGGGCATAGAAAAGGCCGATATGATATTTAATATCGTGTTTTTCATCTCGGTAACTTCTGTTTTAATCCAGGGAACATCACTACCTATTGTAGCTAAATGGTTGAATGTAGCCCTTCCCCAAAATGCAAAGCCCGTTTCGGAAATTGAAAAATTCCTGAGCGACATCCCGAAAAACGCGATGCGGGAAATAGATATCACGTCTAATTGCACCGCTGTAAACAAAAAAATCGTGGATTTGGGCTTCCCCAAAAGCGCTATTATCGCGATGATCAAACGCGATAATAACTTTTTAACACCAAATGGTGCCACGGTTATCAAAGAAAACGATACTTTAGTAATCCTTTCAGACAACCAGGAAGGACTCGATGAAGCCCACGAAAGCCTGAACAAACAGTTAACCACTTAATCCTTAGGAAAATGAAAAAGCGTTTTATTATTCTTATCGACTTTTCGGAGCATTCAGAAAACCTGATTAAATACGCATACGACTGGAGCAAACAGGTAGATGCCGAACTATTACTGGTGCATGAAACGGTAGTTTTGGCTCCTGTGCTTATCGACAACGAAAGCAGAGTTAGTATCGCACGGCAAATCAACGCGGATGCCTTGAGGAAACTGAAAGAATTAGCCGGCCAAATACTGCCACCCGATCTGAAAGTGAATTATGATGTTTCTGAAATATATCTGCAAACAACTTTGGAAAAATATTTAGCAGAACCCTTTAACAACCTGATCCTGATTGGACTAAAGGGAACCGGCCTGTTGAAAAAAATCTTTATGGGGAGTGTAGCCACACAGGTTATTGACAGGACTAATAATATCGTTGTTGCTATGCCTAAGGAAATTTCCAGCTTTTCACACGAAAAAATATTTGTGGCAATCACCGAAAAGCATCCTTTGAACATCCTGGAGCTTAATAACTTCCTTAGCTTCTACGACAATAAAAAAACAAGTCTATGCTTTTTCCATCTGGCAAAGCCCAAAGAAAAAATTAAACCTATAGAAAAACAGTTAAAAGAGCTTTCAAAACTCTTTGAAGACAGGTATAGCACCACTTATGAAATCTATGAAGGAAGTAGCTCTTTTTTCGACATCAAAAAAGTTATCAATAATAGAATTGATGAAATATTGATTGTTCAAAAAGGATCGCGCCATTTGACAGACCAGTTTTTTAGAAAATTTCTGATTAACGAACTCGTATTTGAAGGCCAAACTCCACTTATTGTTTTACCATAAATATTTAAAACCCCTACGAACACCTTGTTTTTTAAAGGTCAAATTAGAATTTTTGAGCTTGAAATAATACTTTTTTTCCTGATGATTAAAATTTTATTTTTAAACTGAAATTTCTTCTAATCCCTGGTATTCAAGAGCTTTTCTTTGCGTTTTAAAAATCCAAAATTTATTCACCCATCCCTAAATATAGGTATTTTCATATTAATAAAGGATATAACGGTCTTTATATCCTTATACTAATTATATTTGCTGCGAATTTTAAAATAGCACAAATGCAAAACATAGAAAACTTAACAGTAGCGGATATTGTAGCTCAGGATTTCAGAGCCTCAGATGTGTTTCGCAAGCATCAGATAGACTTCTGCTGCGGCGGAAAAATAAAACTACATGAGATTGAAAATCATTATCCGGTACAACCCGCAATACTTGTTGCGGAATTAAATAGCTTGTTCAGCAATCAACAGCCGGCTGCTTTCGCTTACAATGATTGGGATTTAGACTTTTTGGCTGATTTTATTGAACGTACACACCATAAATTTGTGAAGACGGAAATTCCGGTACTAACCGCCTATCTCACAAAAATTGCTGAAGTACACGGACATAACCACCCCGAATTGCCCGAAGTTAAAAGTTTGTTCGAAGGTGCCGCCGCGGCGCTACTCTCCCATCTGGAAGAAGAAGAAAAAGTGCTGTTTCCAATGGTGCGTGAATTGGCTAAATCAGACAAAAAGCTTACCAGCAGCGAACAAAAAGAAATTCTAACAAAAAAATTAAGCGAGTTGATTGGGGAACACGAAAATGAAGGCGCTCGCTTTAAAACTATTGCACGCCTCACCTCAAATTATAGTATTCCAGCAGACGCTTGCAACACTTATATGGTAGCTATTTCAAAGTTGGAAGCTTTTGAAAAAGACCTGCACCAGCACATTCATCTCGAAAATAATATTTTGTTCCCCAAAACTATCGCACGGGAGTCATTGCTTATTCAATAAGAATTTGTTATGTTTTCAAAAGCTTGTAAATACGCCATCCGATCATTGATATATTTGGCCAGCAAAGCCGAAGCACCTGAGAAAATAGGACTTAAGGAAATTGCCGCCGAAATTGATTCGCCTGTAGCTTTCACGGCCAAAATTATGCAAATACTGAGTAAACAAAACCTGGTAAACTCCACAAAAGGTCCTCATGGCGGCTTCTACCTCAATGCTACTGCGGCTGAAATCAAACTTATTCAGGTGGTGAAAGCCATTGACGGAA
>JALNZT010000064.1 GCA_023229135.1 Bacteroidales bacterium | reverse complement strand
AATGCAGGCGCCATCGTTGTGGCAGATATACTTGTGTCGCTAATTAAAAATCCCAAACAAAAACTTCTCGAATTTGTGAGATCGCTGGCTGATGACGATAATATTTTTTATGATAAAGGCGTAGCTGCTTCAGAAAAGGAAACTGGGCACCGCAATTACGCGCTGGCTCATTTTATGAAAAGCTTTGGTACTATTACAAACTCTGTGGAAGAGGTGCTTGACCTCTATTTTCATCAATGTTCATTAGCGATGAGTACTGATCAACTGGCACGTGCTTTTTTATTTTTAGCCAACGAAGGCACCAATCCTTTTACGAAAGAAGAAATCATTAACCCAAGTCGTGCCAAGCGTCTTAAAGCGCTGATGCTCACCACCGGCATGTACAATGAATCAGGTGATTTTGCCTTTCGTGTGGGTATTCCTGCGAAAAGTGGTGTCGGTGGAGGTATCGTTGCCATTATACCAAATCAGTTAAGTATTGCAGTTTGGTCGCCACCACTTAATACTGCCGGAAATTCTGTAGCCGGTGTCGAGGCACTGGAAAGGTTTACCACTTATAGTGAGAAGTCGATTTTTTAAAATAAAAGCCCGTTAGTATATGATTTAGAACGTAAATTAGTTAGTTTTCCTCTTCGTAGTAGATTTTATAAAACTTACGTCCGTTTTCATCAACTCCTTGCTCGATAAGTTCTTTGTTACCATGAATATAAATATGAAAGTTCTTATCTAACTTTAAAACACTTTTAAAAACCCTTGCCTGTTTTTTCACTGCCTGTACTGATATTTCAAAGCTGTCAGAAAGCTCAACTTTGTTATCTCGTCTGTAACCGTCATCAAAATGCCGGAAAGAATCAATGATATCTCTTTCCTTAAACACCTCTTCTTCAAACTTTTCCTTCTCAAAAGTATCGTTGGATTTAAAGTATTTAACAGAACGATTGAGTAAATCAATTTGGTCAGCTTTCGTAAGCTCGAATTCCTCGCCAATGTGTAAAGTTACAAATTGTTTTGCTATTCCCAGGAATTGATTGGTCTGGTGGTATTCATTTTTAAGCGGCTGAATACCCAAAAAATCATCTTTCCAGTACTGAGCTTCAGCGTTTTTATTGGTATTATCAACAATAGAAATCAAATAGCCATCCTCCTTTTCAGTATTGAAAATCAGGCAACCTTTGTCCAGCTTATTCGTATTTATTCCTCTTTCATCCTTTAAGTCAAACCCAGTGCTTGTCGTATTTACCTTTAAAATTGTATCCTTGTTTTCAGACTTGAAAATACCTATACAATCCAAAAGTTCATGATTAACTTTACAATCTTTTACATAGAATACACATAGCTCACCTGCTTTAATATTTGGATGTGTACTTTTATCGTACAAATAGCGGCCAGCATTTTTTGATTGCTCGATAAATGTTTCTCTATTCTGAAAGATCGAGCTTATGAATTGATACATCGGATTTAAGTTCAAATCTGGCAGAAAATGAAATTGATATAGTTCTTCTAATTTGAAATTATTGTTAATCAATTGATTAAAATATTCTTCGACAGTAGTAAAATCAGTTAAAGCATCTGAAAAACGCACCCCGTCCTCATTATTTTTATTTCCTACGTAATGAACAATCAGCTTATCAATTTTACCTAAAGTTATGTTTTGCATCGTTTAGTTGTGTAAATATTTCGCGAAATTAACCCAGATTTACTTTTCGTGCAACCTAACATATTTTTAATTGAAGATAAGTCAATTGAATTTTCCAATCAAATTAAACAGCTTTACACTCCTTATAGCATTTGGAAAATCTACATACTAAGCTTTAAATAATTCCGTTTTACAGAAAAGCAAAATCAATGGCATTTACCCTGAAACAAAAGAAAACAGAAGAAATCTTCAATACCCTCTCTCATGCAGCCGGCATACCAATTGCCGTGGCAGCACTTACTTTGTTGGTAGTTTTCGCAGCCATCAACGGAACAGCCTGGCATATTGTGAGCTTCAGCATTTTTGGAACAAGTATGTTACTGTTGTACGTGGCCTCTACCCTATTTCATGCCAGCCGAAAAATCCGTGTAAAATATTACCTCAATAAATTGGACCATTCCGCTATTTATGTTTTGATAGCCGGAACTTATACGCCAATAGCATTGGTGAACCTGCATGGCGCAATTGGGTGGGTTTTATTCGGCCTGATATGGGGTCTGGCCATTGCCGGAATCGTTTTTAAAATTTGGTTTTACAACCAAAAATACCGTAGTCTTTCAACCTGGCTTTATGTAGCAATGGGTTGGCTAATTGTAATTGCCATAGTTCCGCTTATAAAGTCAACCCCCTGGGATGCTTTGCTATTCTTGATTGCCGGAGGCGTATGCTATACTATCGGCGCCTTATTTTACTTACGAAAGAACAAGAAATTAAGCCATTTCATCTTTCATTTATTCGTTTTGGGAGGCAGCATTTGTCACTTCTTTTGCTTTTTAATGATGGTAATTTAATAAACTCTATTTCTTTTTAAATTTTCATTGTAATTTTGTAAAAAAGAAACCCATGGCAAAACAGCAATCAAAAAAACGAAGTGTACCTAAACGTAAATCAAACACTGCATCACGCAAGCGTGGCAAGTACCAACCAGGTACCATATTAGTTTTATTGCTCATCATAGTTGCGGCCATTGTACTGAGCTATTTTATTACCGACGGCAACTACCGACAGTATTTCAATAGGATGAAAGAAACAATAACCTCTACCTATAATACTGACAACGAGCAATCTACAGATAATTCAACAACTACAAATTTAGCTGGCAGCCAAGAGAACAGTTCTATAATTCCGCCTGGGCAGAAGGACAAACCAATTCAAAAAACCACTCTTGAAGGCACTTGGGTCAGCACACTCAATGGTGCCATGCTTACTTTTAAAGACAATACATTTCAAGTTGAGTTTCCCTCCATAGAAGAACGCCCTAAACTTAAAGGCCATTTCAAGATTTCGAACAACAGCCTTCACCTTGTAAACACGCTGTCCGACGACCTCTGCGGGATGAAGGAAGGCGTTTACAGTTTTGAAATTGAAGGCGACGACCTGATTCTGTCTGTCCAGAACGATTCCTGCAAGATGCGCAAAGAAAACCTTTCAACAAATTGGTTTAAACTTTAAGTCAATAGGTTATAATATTCAATTATTAAGCTCATTTCATGCAGTTTAACTAATTTAATCATCTTTATTTAAAATAAGTCGACCCTAACTTTCAAACGATAACGGTTGACATATCTATTAATAGCCACTAAGTTTGCTCAAAATTAATTTTTAGATGACAGCTTCACGCTGCCGTATTCCTTAATAAGTAAACTTATGAGAAAAGTAGTTATCGTATCAGCAGCCCGCACGGCAATTGGAACTTTTGGTGGAGGTCTATCCTCAGTAGGTGCCGTTGAACTGGGTAAAATTGCTTCTGTTGCAGCGCTTGAAAGAGCACGCATTGAACCCGAGTTAGTTGACGAAGTTATTATCGGCAACGTACTCTCAGCCGGTTTGGGTCAGAATATCGCTCGCCAGATCGGTGTTTATGCTGGCACACCAGAAACTACACCTGCCGTAACTATCAATCAGGTTTGCGGTTCAGGTTTGCGGGCAATAATGATGGGTATGCAACTTATTCAGTTGGGCGAAGCCGAAATTGTGCTGGCAGGCGGCACCGAAAATATGTCGAGTGCACCTTATTTATTACCCAAAGCACGCAACGGCTATCGCATGGGCGATGGCACATTGGTTGACAGCATGATTTTGGACGGGCTGACCGAAGCTTTCAACGGCTACCACATGGGCATCACTGCCGAAAATATTGCCGAGCGCTGGAAGTTAACGCGCGAACAGCAAGATGAATTTTCACTTAAAAGTCAGCTGAAAGCCGAAAAAGCACAAAAAGAAGGCCGCTTCAACGACGAAATTACGCCTGTAACTATTCCTCAGCGCAAAGGCGATCCCATTACAATAGATCAGGACGAATTTCCGAAACACGGCATGACCATTGAAAAACTGGCCAAATTACGTCCGGCCTTCAAACCTGATGGTACTGTTACTGCTGGAAATGCTTCAGGAATTAATGATGGCGCAGCTATGCTCGTTTTGATGTCGGAAGAAAAAGCCAAACAGCTTGGCTTGAAACCTTTAGCCACTATCGAAGCTGCTGCTTACGCCGCCTTAGATCCAAAAATTATGGGTTATGGTCCCGTTCCTGCAACAAAAAAAGCACTTTCAAAAGCCGGTTGGTCTGTCAATGATTTACAACTTATTGAAGCCAACGAAGCCTTTGCAGCACAGTCACTTGCGGTGGTTAAAGATCTCGGACTCAATCCTGATATCGTGAACGTAAACGGTGGCGCCATTGCCTTGGGTCATCCCATCGGTGCATCAGGCGCAAGGATTCTAACATCATTGATTTACGAAATGCAAAAAAGAGAACTCGAACGCGGTTTGGCTACCCTCTGTATTGGAGGCGGGCAAGGCATTGCAATGTTGATTTCTCGCAATAAATAGATTGTCTTTGCAAGAAAAGCACACTAAAGAAAGATCTTCTTTCTTACACTAATTTAAGATTTTATGAAAAAACTCGATAAGAGAGTTGCCATCATTACGGGTGGCGCAGATGGGATTGGTAAATCTACCGTTGAACGTTTTGCTCAAGAAGGCGCACACGTAGCCATATGGGATTTGAATGCAGAAAAAGGAGATACGCTAAGCAAATCACTTAACAAACAAGGCTTTAGCGTGAGTTTTCAGCAGGTAAATACAGCCGATTTTGAATCAGTAAAAAAGGCTGCTGAAAGTCTTTTCAAAGAGAAAGGCCGCATTGATATTTTAATCAATAACGCCGGAATTACACGCGACAGCAGCCTCAAAAACATGACACCAGAAAGCTGGCAACAGGTGATAGACGTGAATCTTACGGGTGTTTTTAATTGCACAAAAGTGGTAGCGGATTATATGTCGGAAGCAAAATTTGGTCGTATAATCAACACCTCATCGGTGGTCGCTTTGTACGGAAATTTTGGCCAGACAAACTATGTCGCCACCAAAGCAGCGGTGATTGGCATGACCAAAACCTTGGCCAGAGAACTGGGTCGCAAAGGCGTTACTGTAAATGCTGTAGCTCCTGGTTTTATTGCCACAGAGATGGTTGCCAAAATGCCTGAAAACGTACTGCAAGGCATGCGCGACAAAACGCCGGTGGGCAGATTAGGCAAACCTGAAGAAATCGCTTCAGCTTACCTGTTTTTAGCCAGTGATGAAGCCGCATTTATCAATGGAGCAGTTTTAAGTGTTGACGGAGGAATAACGATTTAATGATGATGAACAGAAATGCATACCTAAAAGCTACCGGAATGTATGTTCCGGAGCGCATTGTGCCGAACAGCTATTTTGACGAATTATTGGGTGAAAATGTAAGCACCTGGCTGGCTGAGAATGTGCAGATATACGAACGCCGTTGGTGCACCGAAAATCAATCCACTGCTGATCTTTGCATTGAAGCTGCAAAAAACACCCTGACAAATGCTAACCTGAAAGCTACTGATATTGATTTACTCATTATCGCTACTGATACACCCGAATATATTTCGCCTTCAACTGCCTCAAAAGTGCAGCATTTGATGGGCATGAGCAATGCGGGCAGCTTTGATGTGAATACGGCCTGCGCCGGATTTGTAACCGCAATTGATATGGCTGCAAAATATATCAAAGCCGATGAAAACTACCAGAATGTAATGGTTATTGGCGCCTACGCGATGAGTAAATACCTCAATATGAGCGATAAAAAAACCGTTACCCTTTTTGCAGATGCTGCCGGTGCTGTTATTATGTCGGCAACAGAAAAGCAGGATCAAGGATTTTTGGCCAGCGAACTGATCACCAAAGGCGAATATTGCGATCACATGGGCATTTATGCTGGCGGAACTTATCAGCCAGTGGACCATGAAGTTATTGATAATAAGGATCATCTGCTGAAATTTGTAACGAAATTTCCAAAGGAGCTGAATCCGGAAATGTGGAGTATGATGGCCGAAAATCTCAACAAGAAAATCGGTAAAACATCGAATGAAGTTGATCATTACCTCCTCACACAGATCAATATCAATAGCATTTTCGAAACCATGGATAAGCTGGGCGTTCCGCGTGAAAAAGCACCCACCGTCATGCACCATTACGGCTATACCGGATCAGCTTGTATTCCGCTGGCTTTGCACGAAAGCATCAGTAAAGGGAAAATCAAAAGAGGTGATTTAATGTATTTTATTGGATCAGGCGGCGGATTGGCCTTTGCCAGCGCTGCTTTCAGATATTAAAACAAATAAAAAATGGCTACTTCAGCTCAAATAACAGGAACCTGGATTTTACTCGCACTTTACGTGATGGCGGTACTATACCTTGTTTTTAAGGGTGCCGGCAAAACCAAAAGCATCAGCGATTACGCGCTCGGCAGCGTGTTATTTTCGCCGGTAGCAGTAGGTTTGTCGCTGGCAGCCAGCATGACGAGTGCCGCTACTTTTATAATCAATCCCGGATTTATTGCCAATTTCGGTATCTCAGGTGTGCTGTCTTATGCTATTTTCCTGCCTTTAGCTTCCATGATTTCGCTGGTCATACTCACCAAAAGCTTTCGAAAACATGGCCAAACTGTGAAAGCACTTACCTTGGCGCAATGGATCGGAAAACGCTATGACAGCAAGCGTTACGCCTTTTTTATGGGTATTTTGGCATTGCTTTTACTTACGTTTATTGTGTTGATTGTAGTTGCCCTCACCAAAGTTTTGGCACAAGCTCTCAACCTCGACGAAATGAATGTGATGATCGTAATCGTACTGTTCGTTTTTGGATATATGATGTACGGAGGTGCAAATTCCATGGTTTATACAAATGCCATTCAGGCCGCTGTAATGCTTATTGTGGCGGTGATTTTACTGACTTCCGGCTTTGAACATTTCAGCAATGGCGTTCAGGGATTTTTAGATAAGCTGGCAGCCATCGACCCGGTGCTTGTTAAAGCTACCAACCCGCAAAGCCCGCTATTCCGCGATTTCTTTGAGATTATTTTCGCACAGGTGGTGGTAGGAATCGCCATAGTAGTGCAGCCACATATTATCACCAAATCGCTATTACTCAAGAAAGAATCTGATGTCAATAAATTTTTGGTCACCGCAGTGATTGCCGAAATGTTGTTTTTCTCCGTTGTAATTGCCGGCCTTTATGCCCGATTGGAATTTCCGAATCTCATGGTGGATGGTGAACCACTTGCCAACGATAATATTATTCCGGCCTATGTGGTGCAAGTTTTTGCTGATGGAACAGTAGCAGTTTTGGTGGGTTTATTCGTGGTTTTAGGACTTATTGCTGCCGGCATGTCAACCTTAGAAGGTTTGGTGCAATCTGTTTCTACTACAATTACTTCTGATTTGATTCAACCGCTTTTTGGTCGCAAAAACTTTACAGATTCGGGTCTGATTAAAATCAACAAACTGGCAATTGTTGTTATGGCTGCCGTGACTATTTATCTGGCTTATGGCCAATTAATTAGTCCTAAACTGAGTGTCGGTATTTTTGCGCAAAACGGCGTTTATGCTTATTTCTCGGCTGCTTTTGTACCGGTTATTTTTGGTATTTTCTTCAAAGATGTGCGCGTACAAACGGTTTTTGCGGCAAGCGTAACAGCCATCAGCGTGCACTTTTTGGTTTATTATGGTTTACCGGCATGGCATGAAATTCAGCCACTATCGTTAGAATTTTTTACGAAATTTATCGAAGGCCCTGTCAGAAACCCTGCTATTGCTGCTTCATCAGCGATTGTCATCTCAACCTTAGTCGGACTTGTCTGGCATTTGTTTAACAAGAAAAATAGGAATTTAGCATGAGTAATCAATTCGACTGGACCGCCAAATGGACACAATATCAAGCAGATAAAATTGCTTTCGAGGAATTTGAAAGCGGCAGATCCTTCACTTGGAAACAGCTTGACCGTCTCGGCAATTATCTTGCTGATAAATTCAGCCGTGAATATGGTCTAAAAAAAGGTGATCGGGTAGCTATTTTAAGCGAAAACAGACTGGAACTCATTAGCTTATTTGTGGTTGCACAAAAAGCCGGTATTGTTTTGGTTCCGCTCAATTACCGCCTCACCCCGGTAGAAATCGACTTCTTGCTCAGCGAATCTGATCCAGTAGCTATTTACTTCGAGAAACAGTTTGAAGACAAGTTAAAACAGACCGAAAATTTCGATAAAATAAGCCAGAAATATTCACTTGAAGAACTCAAGATCATTTCGGAAAAGGCCTTGTCAGAAACGAACGAATATCATTTTGAAAATGCCGATTTCGATGAAGATCATCCGATATTTTTGATTTTCACTTCCGGCACAACTTCATTCCCAAAAGGCGCGGTTTACACCCATAAAATGCTGTTTTGGAACAGTATCAATACTGAGATGCGCCTCGATATTACCTCGCTGGACCGCTCCATAAATTGCGCTCCTTCGTTCCATACCGGAAGTTGGAACGTGCTGCAAACACCTTTTATGCATCATGGTGCTTATACGCTCCTGATGCGGAAATTTGACCCTCAACAGGTACTAAAAGCACTGGAAGACTACAAAATGACGATTTTTTGGGCAGTGCCTACCATGTTGAAAATGATGGCTGATGAAGCGACTTTTGAAACCGCCGACCTAAGCCTGGTGCGCTATTTTGTTGTGGGTGGAGAAGCGATGCCCATTCCGCTGATCGAAAAATGGCACGGCAAAACTATTCCAATCCGACAAGGTTACGGCCTCACTGAGGTGGGACCCAACGTGATGTCGCTAAATCAGGAAGATGCGATTCGTAAACAAGGATCCATCGGAAAACCGAATTTTTACTACGAAATCCGTATTGCCGACGAGGCCGGAAAGCCAGTAAAAGCAGGAGAAGACGGAGAATTTTTGCTGAAAGGCCCAAATGTTACGCCCGGCTATTGGAATAATCCAGAGGAAACGGCAAAAACAATAAAAGACGGCTGGTTTCATACCGGAGACCTTGTGCGTCAGGACGATGAAGGCTATATTTACGTGATCGACAGGCTCAAAAATATGTATATCAGCGGAGGCGAAAACGTCTATCCCGCTGAGGTAGAATTTGCGCTGCGGAAGCATCCCGACATTGAAGAGGTCGCGATTATCGGTGTTCCGGATGAAAAGTGGGGCGAAGTCGGCATGGCTTTTGTTGTATTGAAAGCCAACAAACAAACAGACGCCAGCCAACTCACAAGCTACTGCCTCGAACGCTTAGCAAAATATAAAATCCCGAAACATTTTCGGTTTGTGGAAGCACTTCCCAAAAATGACGCGGGAAAAATTGATAGAAAATCTTTAAATCCAAATAATTAATATTTCATTCACTAATCTTAAATTTTTATTCTTATGAAAACTAAATTGTTTAGCCTTATGGCAATCCTGCTCGGAATGAGCCTTGTAATGACTTCTTGTAAAAAAGATGAAGACGACCCAAAAGTTCCTGCAAGCTTTGTTGATGTAAAAGTTTCTGCTGACAATACTAAAGCAGACGTTTCTTTCAGTGAGGCAGTTTACAAAATGGCTGATAAAACAGGCAATCTCGAGGCCGCCTCTTTTAATGTTACCCTCACAGGTGGAACAGCAACTTTAACAAGTTATACCGTTACACATACTGCCGGAACATCCACTGCAACACTTAATCTGGTACTCGGCGGAATCGCCAATGGTTCAGAGGAAATAGTTGTAGCTCCTGCTTCTGCCACCAGCATTTATAACGCTGCCGGCGCTGCAATGCCTACCACAGAAAGCAAAAAAGCGATGTTGAACGAGCTGGGCATCATCGGCCAGTGGATTTCATCAGGTGTCAATGTTGCTCCATTGCTGGTTTATGCAGGCGTAGATTCAATCTTTGCTAACTTCAAAGGTGACAACACATACGTAGTAGAAAGTTATACAGTTGATGGCTCAAAAACTACCCTCATCGGAACTTTCATTCAGGCCAAATCAGGCACTGGCAATATCTGGACTATCACTACCAATCAAAGCAGCCCTTCGAGCCTTGTAAGTGAAGGTATTTTTGAAGTGATGCTGGCAGGTGGCGTTACCATGAAGTACGAAATCGCACAAACAGATCCGGAAATTCCCGGAGTAACACCTCCTACAGCTACCGGTGGATTTGGTAGCACAAGCGGTGGTGCTTATGGCGAATCCAACGTTCAAAAGTATATTAGATTCTAAGCTTTCTTGTCTCACAACGACTGGCAAAGCAAGGCTTTGCCGGTCGTTGTATTTCATTTGCAACAATTATTGTTGAACACATTTTTAATTCCTTTGTAACAGCATTTTTAGCTTAAAATTCAAACCATGAAAAAATTTACTTTTCTTGTTGCAGCGCTGTTTGCAAGTATCGGCATGCTATTGGCACAAGCACCGACAACCCATTTTATGAGCAAGGAAATCCCTGAAAAGTCAGACAAAGAATTTCAGTTTCTTGCTTTTTTTATCAATCAGGGCGTTGCCTCCAATTTCTATCCTACCAGTGAATTCCTACGCGGACAAGTTGTTGGCAGGCTGTTTGGCCAAAACGGCTCAATGACTTCCGACACCTCGCGTGCTTTATATATTGAACAGCGCATCGTGCCATTTTTTATCTATCAGCCCAACCTTTTCAACGGGAAAGCGATTCTTAGGGCTTCATTCGAGATCGACTGGACCTGGGGCGATGCCTCTTATGGCACCGGTGGAAACCTGGGCGGCGCCATCTCGGCAGACCAGGTAAACCTGCAAACACAAAATATTGAACTGGAACTGCTTCCCTGGGATCGCTGGGCGATAAACCTGGGAATGCAACGCATGTTTGACAGTCCGTACAATGCCTACCGCACTTTATTCGATAAGATGACCAATACCGGCTACCGACTGGGATATTTTGGCACTGACGCTGTGGGTGTTACTATCAGGCACGACCGTGATTTCGGCAAATACAAAGCCGGATTTTATAAATATTACGAAAACGATATTTTTCAGGACGACGATGTAAACATGTTCGAGTTAATGGCTGAACGCAGCGTTTCACCCTTGTGGAATGTAGGCGTTTCGTTCAATTATGTGCGCGACCGCTCAGCCGGGAAAGGTGGTATTTCCATCCTTGGACAAGGACTAAACTCGTTGCTCAACGATTATATGGGAACCTTCAAATTTAAGTTTGGAACAGACCCTTACAAAGCTGATATCTTTTGGACTGGCGCATTTTTTAGTCGCAATGCGGATATGATGGCAGATCGTTGGTCGCTTACCGGATTTTTCAATTACAATTATGGAACAGTTGACGTAAAACGGAATGGCATCTTCGAAAAAGGTGCAGATCTGGGCGGTTTTGGGGCGAACCTTAAAACTATTTACCGCTACGGACAAACACCCGACGACCATTTTAAACTTGATTTGGTTTATACAACAGGTGATGAAGATGGATTGGCCGACAAAAAATACAGCGGTGTAATGACCGCCAATACCTGGGCTGCTCCGGGAGCGATTTTTATCAGTTCAGGAACCTATATCCTGATGCCTCACGGTAATGTGGTAAACCGCTACACACCTGCAATAGCAGACCTTTCAAATATGGGCTACGGCATGAGCTTTGCCAGTGCAACAGCTTCCAAAGGACTGATTCCTTACAAACTTATTGCTAAACTTGGTGGCGGCTTCGCGATGAGCAATGCCGAGCCACAAGCCGGTGGAAAAACCATTGGCACAGAAGCAAACGTTTCCCTGGTTTATAATGTTGGCACTTATATGAGCATTGAGTGGCACGCGGCACATATGTGGTTAGGCGACTTTTACGACAGCGCCGACGACCGCTACGGAGCACCTATTAACGGCGGTGTTTATGGCGTGCGTCCGGTTAATCCCTGGACGAGTTTTCTGGTTGTGAAATGGCTTATGTTTTAATCCTTAAAAAATGAAAATCATGAAAACGATTCAACATATCTTTATCATACTGCTCATAAGCACTTTAACACTTATTAGTAACACAAATGCTTACAGTCAGATGAATCCCCTGATGAACCTTCCTGAATACACTTCTTTTGAAGAAATCCCCTACCCTTTTGAAGTGCATAAAGTGCAGCTAAGCAACGAAGTAGAGCTGGCTTATGTAGATCAAGGAACGGGCAATGAAACCATTATCTTCATTCATGGGCTGGGAAGTTATCTGCCTGCCTGGAAGAAAAATATCGAAGTGCTGCGCAACAATTACCGCTGCATTGCCATTGACCTGCCCGGTTACGGGAAATCAAGTAAATTGCCGCATAGCGGAATGATGACCTACTACGCTTCGGTAATCAATGAATTGGTTGATTCGCTCAAGCTGGACAAAGTTTATTTGGCCGGACACAGCATGGGCGGACAGATTTCGCTGGTTACGGCCATTGAATACCCTGAAATTGTGAAAGCTTTAATTTTAGCAGCTCCTGCCGGGTTCGAGCATTTTTCTGCCGGACAAAAAGAATGGTTCAGGCAGGTGATGACCCTCAAAAGCGTGATGAAAACGCCGGTAGAAGCCATTCAGACCAATCTGTATTACAACTTTTATAAAATGCCTGAAGATGCACAATTTATGATTGACGACCGCATCGCCATGCGCTCAGCCAAAGATTTTGAAGCCTATTCTTATGCGGTTGTGCAGTCGGTTCATGGCATGGTAAACGAGCCGGTACTGGATCATTTGGAAGAAATTGAACAGCCTGTGCTGATTGTTTTCGGTGAAAATGACAACCTCATCCCCAATCGGTTTTTAAATCCGGGATTTACCAAAAAAATAGCTGAAGTCGGCCATGAAAAGCTAGCCAACAGTCAGTTGGTTATGCTGCCCAAAACAGGACATTTCCTGATGTTTGAAAATCCGGAAGGCTTTAATAAAGCCGTGAAAGACTTTGTGAAATAAGGTGTTAGTGAGTGATTTTGGTTAAGAAAGGCAGTCGGTTGGCTGCCTTTTTTGTTGGGAAATCATAAGCCATAGTTTTTATTTCCAGATATCCTGCCCCATCAACAGATAGTAAGCTGAGTTCGATTAAAATTAAAGAGCTCAGGTTAGTAAGCTTGTTAGCAGTTTTCGTTCGTAAAGAGCAATTGTCGCAGATAGCAAAAGTTCGCAGGCTTTGACTGACGATAATATTTTTTTGTACCGGGGGACACTTGCGTTCTACTTTCAGATATCCTTACCCATTATCAGATAATCAGTTTGCTAACAGTTTTTGTTCGTAAAATAGAATTGTCGTTGATAATAAAAGTTAGCAGGTTTGGATTGAAGATATTATTTCGCTTTTTCTTGACAAAAAGCTAGCAAAAGTCAAGTGTGTGCGAAGCTATCCACCCACGCGCTAAAAAACAGCGGAAAACTATGCAAGGTTGGGTATAACGCAATGCCTTTATATGCTGTGCTTTGAAAATATTTTCGGGTATTAAGTTTCTATTCAAACTTTTTGCGGGCATTGCATTATACTAACAGCCTTTTGGGCTGCCTTGCATGTTTTCCTGCTGTTTTTCATCGCCCAGGCCAAGCACACGCCCGCCGCACACACAAGGCCTCCGCTCCCGACCCGTTGTGAGCTGGGCTTTGATTTTTTGGTGAGTGATGTTTTATGTACAACATACCACATTTCAAGCCTCAGAAAGGCGTAATCTTTGTAGAAAAGGATGTAGAACACGAAAATAGAGCTCCGTAGGTACGACACCATAACGGAAAATGTTGGCAGGGCTAAAGCCCGATTTGTCCTTAAAAACGGGTCTATATGAAATCGAGTGGAAATTAAATAGAGAAATGATTTATTTTTAGGCCATGAATAGCACAGAAATTTTTCAATTAGCTTTACAGCTTTCTAAGCCATGGTTTGTTTCAGCGGTTCGCTT
>JALNZT010000023.1 GCA_023229135.1 Bacteroidales bacterium | reverse complement strand
GAATACGAAAATAGAGCTCCGTAGGTGCGACGCCATAACGGAAAATGTTGGCAGGGCTAAAGCCCGATTTGTCCTTAAAAACTTTATTTGTGCGACAATATAGTTCACGAAAGGTCAGGAGTTCTGATTTTAGTGTTGGTTAGCCTGTCGCACGCCATCTTCTTCGTTGCCTGCGACTCGAAGTATGCTAATACATCTTTGTCTTGTCGCCTTAAATCTGGCGAGCGACAGACTTTTACAGTAGACTCTATTTAGAGAAACTGATTGCACTCCGGTATGGTTTAGCACACTAACCACGAGTGATCTGAACAAGCAAATCGGTGCCAGCATGGGTTTTGTTGAAGTACAATCCGATAAAAACAACAAGCTTCCACTTCCTTTTTCCCTCAAAAATACAGGCCTGATATCATTTCTCTAACTTCTCCTTCAACGACCTAAAGCCTCTTCCAAGAATCTCGGAAGCATTCAGGCTCACCATAAACGCTTTGGGATCCACATCCCGAATAAACTCTTTTAACAGGGTGATTTCTCTGCGGTTAAGCACCACAAAAATCACTTTTCTGTCGCTGCCGTTAAATAGTCCTGTTGCTTCTATCAGGGTAGCACCACGTTTGTAGTCGCGGGTAATTTTTTGGCATAAAACGGCATGGTGCTCCGAGATGATAAAGGCGACTTTTGCCACATGGAAGCCTTCGAGCACAGCGTCGATTGTTTTACCCATTACAAATATAGCTATCAGTGAATAAAGCGGGATCGACCAGTCAGAAAAAGCGATTGTGCCAAGCAGTACGATAGATGAATCAACCAGCATCATCAGTTGACCCAAAGGCCTGCCAGTCCATTTACCGAGCATCATAGCCATCACATCGGTGCCACCACAAGTCGCCTTGGCTTTAAAAAATAAGCCAACACCTACGCCAATAATGGCACCACCATATATTGCCGATAATAATGGATCGTCGGGAATAAGAGCTTCACCGCCAAAAAACCAGCTCATCCCATCCATAAAGCCCGAAGTAAGCAAAAATCCGGTAATGGTTTTTGCTCCAAAACGAGGTCCCAGCACCTTCAAACCTATTAGCGTGAGCGGAATGTTAAAAAACAACGCAATTAAACCCACCGGTGTTCCGAAGCTGTGGTGGATGACGATGGAGATACCATAAACGCCACCGGGAACGATTTTGTGTGGCGTAATAAAAAAAACATATCCTGCTGCAATTAGTATAGCACCAACGAAAATTAATCCATAGGCATGCAGCCAGGATTTGGAAAAGGCCGGGTACTTTACCAGGAAGGGCATGTTTAGGAGTTTACTTTTTCATTTAGCGACTTAAAGCCTTCTCCCAAAATCTCGTTTGCATTGATTACTGTAACAAAAGCGTGTGGATCAATATGGTTTATGTAGTCCTGCAACATCGCCAGTTCGCGGCGGTTCACAACGGTGAAAATAACCGTTTTATCATCACCATTATACATACCTTTTGCTTTGATATATGTGCCGCCTCGATTCAGATCGTCGATAATTTTTGCCCGTATTTCTTCATGTTTATCACTGATGATAAAAAGCGTTTTGTCATAGTCTAATCCTTGCAAAATAGTGTCAATCACTTTGCCGGTGATATAGATCACGATGAGCGAATAAAGTGGAATGCGCCAGTCTTGAAATACCAGCAAGCCGATAAGTACGATGGCGGAATCAACATAAATAAGCAGCTGCCCGACAGGAAGATGGGTGTATCGGCTTAAGATCATGGCAATAATATCGGTGCCGCCCGAAGTAGCTTTTGATTTAAAGATCATGCCGAGTCCAGTACCTAAAAACACGCCACCAAAAATCGCACTTAACAGTGGTTCATTGGGTACAAGCGGCAGATCACCATATATATACGTGATTCCATCAACAAAAAATGCAGTGAGCAAAAAGCCTACAACAGTTTTATATCCAAAGCGGGGGCCAAGCACTTTTATGCCAATAATTGTAAGTGGGACATCCATAAACAGTGCTGTTAAGCCCACCGGCGAGCCTATCAGATAGTGAATCATAATGGCAATGCCATAAACACCGCCCGGAACAATTTTATATGGCGTGATAAATAGTACGAAGCCTGCAGCCAAAATAAAGGCGCCTATAGTAATGAGTGAATAATTTATAATCCACCTTTTTGAGAATACCTTATCTTTTTGAATAAAAGCCATGGAATTGATATTAAAATGAGCTGCAAAAGTACATGATTTTTTACCATGTTTTAGTGTATTTACAGATGAAATTATCGCTTGAAAAAAAACTGAGAAGCATGTGCTTTTCTTTATAAATCAAGCGTTTTAGTTCGTGCAAACTAATAAGGACTGTTCAAATATTATACACCTAAACCGGCTAAGGCTTAAAAGCTTGAGCTATTTATTTTGAGGTGGCGATTACTTGTCTTGAACAATAATTCACCTGTTTTTCAGTTTTCGTTTCATGTTTCAAATAGAAGATGTCGAACTTACACTTTTAAATTTGGTGCCAAAAACTCTACTGCAATCAGCAGTTTGAATGATGGCGAAAAGGTAAGAATCGTTTCGCCACATTAAAAAAAGTAGTATAGCATAAAAAGTTTGATAGAAAATTAGTACTTTAGCCCGGTCAAAATAAGCGTGATTAAACATTTAATTCAACTGAAAATCAAATACTTATCTTTATTTTCGTTATTGTTTCTTACAATTGGAGTTACCTATGGACAGCAAGCTCCAATTTTTACATATCACACAAATACCCATGCATTTACCAATCCAGGGTTTGCCGGAATGGGTGAAGGAATTTGTTTGAATGGCATTGTAAGGCAGCAATGGGCAGGCTTTGAAGATGCAGCAGGAAACAATGTGGCGCCAGAAAATTTCCTGGTAACAGCCGACATGCCTGTCAGGTGGTTAAGGGGCGGCGTTGGTCTGGCTATTATTCAGGATAAAATTGGATTTGAAAATAATATCGGTGTGCAGATTGGATACAGCTACCATGCGGAAATAGCTTCCGGAACGCTGGGTATTGGCACCGCGATAAACCTGCTGAATCGTTCAGTAGATTTCTCAAAGTTTAAACCACACAGCGAGGGCGACCCGGTGCTGGCCAGTGGCGAACAAACAGATATGTTATTTGACGTAAACCTCGGCCTTTTTTGGCAGGTTGAAGACGTTTATTATGTTGGTTTTTCAGCTACCAGCTTGTTGGAAACAAAAGGTAAGGCGCTGGGCAGCAGTGCCGAAAGCAGCGCCAGCTTTATAGGCGACCGCACTTTTTACCTTGTTGCAGGTTACGAATTTCCCATTCCGGGCAAGCCGGCTTACGAAATCCATCCTTCGATGAGCTTGATGACCAACAGTGTGAGCACTCAAATTAATCTTACCGCCAAGGTGCTATACAATAATAAGTTTTGGGGCGGCGTTAACTATAGGCTGCAGGAGTCGATTGGATTGATGGTTGGCGTCTATATTAAAGATATAAGAATTGGTTACGCCTATGATATCAACACTTTAGGCTTGTCTGTTGTACCAGGGTCACATGAAATTAGTATAGGTTATTGTTTCAAAATATCTGCAGATAAGACAGCCAGAGATTATAGGAACACCCGATATTTATAAAGAGAAAATAAAAAAATTAGAGTGGCGTTAAGGTTATTTGTTAATTTTGGCCGCCTATAACATAGAGGAACAAATATTTTGGATAAGAAAGTCAACTACATTTTTAATTGTAGCAAACCGAAAATAATTCAGGCACGTAAAATGAAGAACTTGTTTTTTTTCGCATTCGCAGCACTTTTTCTGGTAAGCTGTAGCAATTCTAATCAGGGAGAGCTCGTTGGAGCCCGCAAAAAGTCTAAACCTTTTTATCAGCCCGATCCTTACGGCATGGTATTTATCCCACAGGGTAGCTATACTATGGGTGTTGGTGGTGAAGATATTGCAGACAGCCGCCTTTATCAACCCAAGGAAATTTCCGTTTCAGCCTTTTTTATGGATGAAACAGAAATCACTAACAACGAATATCGTGAGTTTGTGTATTGGGTGCGCGACTCCATTGCACGTACTTTGTTGGGTGAGGTTCGCCCCGACGAGTTCCTGATTTCAGAAAATAAGAAAACAGGTGAAATTTATGATCCACCATACCTCAACTGGAAAGAAAAAATCGATTGGACCAGCAATGACCAGGATGTAAGAGATGCATTAGAAGAAATGTATCTACCTGATTTTGAGCGTTATTTTAGACGTAAAGAAATAGATACCCGTAAACTTTTTTATGAATATTACTGGGTTGACCTACAAGCTGCAGCTAAAAAGCAGTTTCAGGATGGTGCCGACTTTAGAAATGCCGGTTTAGCCAATAGGCCTGATGGCTTGAGTAACCGGTCGATCTATGTACGTAAAGAAATGATCAATGTTTATCCCGACACTTTGGCATGGATACACGACTATACCTATTCGTTTAACGATCCACTAACCGAGAAATATTTTTGGCATCCCGCCTACGACCACTATCCTGTAGTAGGAGTAAACTGGAGTCAGGCTAAGGCTTTCTGTGTTTGGCGTACAGAGAAGTTAAACACCTATCTGCGCGCCAAAAAAGGTGAAGTAGCCCTGGCTGAGTTCCGCTTGCCTACCGAGGCCGAATGGGAATGGGCAGCGCGCGGCGGCAACCACTTGAATCCCTATCCTTGGGGTGGGCCTTACACCCGCAACGACAAAGGTTGTTTCCTGGCAAACTTTAAACCGCTTCGCGGAAATTACATCGCCGATGGTGGGTTAAGAACTGTAATTGTTGGGCATTTCCCCCCAAACGATTGGGGATTGTATGATATGGCCGGTAACGTAGCCGAATGGACAAACAGCGCTTTTGATCCGTCCTCCTACAACTTTACCTGGGACATGAACCCGAATTACACCTATAATGCCAAAGAAAATGACCCGCCAGTTATGAAACGTAAAGTAATTCGTGGTGGCTCATGGAAAGACATTGCGCATTATTTGCAAGTAACTACCCGTACTTACGAATACCAAGATACCGCTAAAAGTTATATCGGTTTCCGCACAATTCAGCCTTTCTTGGGTCGTAACAAAGGCGATAACCCCAACAAAGCGTCAAGGGTATACAATTAGTAAATAGTAAAAGTAACTCAGAATAATTTTCATTAACCTCAATTTAAATAAAAATGGGATTTAGCAAATTCTTAAGAAGTAAAGGCTATAAAAATTTCATGGCGAAACTTTATGGTATCGGTGCAGCAGTTGTTATTGTAGGCGCGCTATTTAAAATTAACCACTACCCAATGGCTAACGAAATGCTTATCGTTGGTTTGGGTACTGAAGCACTAATTTTCTTTTTCTCAGCTTTTGAACCGCCGCATGTGGAGCCCGATTGGAGTTTGGTTTATCCTCAGCTCGCCGGCATGTATCAAGAAACGGATGTAGAAAGAGAACTAACAAGCAAACGCACTCCTACACAACAACTTGACGAGTTGTTTAAGGAGGCAAATATAGAATCGGCTACGCTGGAAAGGTTAAGCAAAGGTTTTGAAAAACTGAGTGAAAACGCTTCCAAGATGTCAGATATTTCTAACGCTGCCGTAGCTACCAATGAATATGTTGATAATATCAAGCTGGCTACCAAATCGGCTTCTGAGCTTTCAGGAAGTTACAAAAAAGCTTCTGAGGTTTTAAGCAATGACTCAACCGCCAGTGTTGATTATATCACCAATATGAAGTCAGCGTCTGATAGTGCAGGTAAACTAAGCACCGCTTATGTGCAGGCAGCTGATATTATTAAATCGGAAATGAGAAGTACCGAAGAATTTGCCGGCACTGTAAAAGATGCTACCTCTTCGGCAAGGCTGCTTGCAGATTCTTATGCCAAATCAGCCAGCCTGATCCAAAAATCCGCTGAGTCGCTTGATTTTGGTATTGTTGATGGCGAAGGATACAGTCAGCAAATGCAGAAGGTTGCGAAAAATCTTAGTGCTTTAAATGCTGTTTACGAACTTCAGCTACAGGGATCGTCAAAAGCTGCTGAAGCCAGTGATAAGCTATATCAAACCATGGGGCAATACCTGGACAAAGTAAGCCAATCGGCTGCTAACACGGCACAGTTTAACCAGCAGTTATCTGAGTTATCAACACGTATGAGTGCCTTGAATAAGGTATATGGAAACATGCTTTCGGCAATGAATGTGAAAGCATAATCAGCTCGTTAACTGCACAAATCAAATTTAATTAAGAAAACAAAAAATGGCTGGATATAAAGAAACACCGAGGCAGAAGATGATTGGTATGATGTACCTGGTTCTCACTGCCTTGTTGGCCCTCAATGTTTCAAAAGATATTCTCAATGCATTTATTGTGGTGAATGACAGTATGGAAAGCACCAACGAAAGCTTTGCTACTAAAATCAGCAGCCAATATGCACGCTTCGAAAGCCAATACAATCTCAATCCAGGAAAAGTTGAAGAATACTGGGTTACGGCAAAAGATGTCCGAGAAAAATCTAACGAACTAATCAGTTACATTGAGGATTTGAAAATTGATCTGGTGGCAGGCTCCGAAAAAATGACACGGGAAGTAGCAATCAAAACGTATTTTGTGCTCGAGAACGTGCCTGACCAGTTTAACCCCGGGCAAATGAAAGAGCAGTACATGCTTAAACTCAATGAAGTGCCCACTAAAGACAAATTTGACGAGCCAACCAATTTTATGATTGGGCAAAACAATAATGGTAAAGCCTACGAGCTATCCAAGAAAATGACTGAATTTCGCAACTATATTTTAGGAGTTGTCGGCGATCAATATAAAGACCGTGTCGGACTTATCACAGAAGGAACATATAGAGATGCCACCAATACACCCATGAATTGGGAGCGGTATAATTTTTATTACACCATTTTGGCTGCGGATATAACCATTTTAAATAAAATTATTGCCGAGGTGCAAACTGCTGAGTTCGATGCTATTACCCAGTTATACGGGAATATTAGTGAAAAGGATTTCAAATTTGATAATGTAGCCGCAAAAGTTATTCCCAAGACGACCTATATCATCCAAGGGCAAAACTATGAAGCCGAAGTACTTGTTGCTGCTTACGATTCAAAAACCAAATCGCAGGTAAAAGTGCTACGTGGAGCAGATAAAATTACTGCTGCCAATATTGGTAATGCCCAAGTGTTTAATAGCATAAACGGTACAGTGAAACTTGATTTCCCCGGGACTTCTATTGGCCCACAACGCTATGCCGGTGTGATCGAAATGCTGGATCCTACCACACAGGAACTTTCGCAGTATGAATTTAAAGGTGATTATATTGTGGCACCACCTGCCCTCACCGTTTCTCCTCTGAAGATGAACGTGTTGTATGCTGAGCTTCAAAACCCGATCAGCATTTCTTCACCAGGTATTGCAACTGAATACCTAACACCCAAAATTACCAAAGGTAAACTCACCAAAAAAAGTGATGGTAGCTGGGAAGCAGAAGTTCCAATTAACGAAAAATTAACGACTATCTCGGCTACAGCTACTATTGATGGTAAAACCATCAACCTGGGAAGCTATGATTTCAGGATTAAGCGCGTTCCTAAGCCAATTGCAACTATAGCCGGGATGACAGAAGGAAAAATTGACCGCGACGCGCTATTGGCTGCCGGAGCGATTATTCCTGATCTGGAAGATTTTGACTTTGAAAATTATTATTACGAAATTGTTTCTTATGAGCTCGAAAGCATTGTTGGCGGCGATTTGCAGTCAACCGGAACAGTGAGAAGCAACCGTTTTAATGATGCCGTTAAGAACACTATCAAAGGTGCACGCCGCGGACAGAAATTATTCTTTATGAATATTCAAGCAAAGAGCCCCGGTGGAAGAGCGGTAACACTTAACCCTATTAACTTAGAAATACAATAAAATATACGGAGGCATTATGAAAACCCGTTTTATCAGCTTACTTATCATCATCAGTGGATTTATGGCCGTTCCCTTAGGAGCGCAGGCACAGATCCTTGACGAAAGGCCCGTTGACGGTCTCTTTGCAGATGATGGAACTGTGGATGTAGATCCCGTTCCTTTTCCACACATCCGCGAAGCCGATGTGATGTGGAAAAAACGCGTGTGGCGCGAAATAGATTTTCGCCAAAAAATGAACCACGCCTTTTATTATCCTATTACGCCCCACAACGATTGGAAAAATTTTATAACCGTGGTACTTGATGGCCTGCGCGAAAACAAATTTACAGCCTACGATGTGCGCAACAACCCAACAGATGAGTTTTTAAGCCCACTCACTTACAATCAAATTATTGAACGAGAAACCGATACTACTACACGTACACTCAAACGCAGCTATCCGCCTTATGATGAATATGATACAGCAATAGTTACACAGTTTGATGAAACACGGGTGATGCGCCTGCGCGTGAAAGAAGATTGGTATTTCGATAAACAGCGCTCGCAACTTATGGTGCGTATCATAGCGCTTTGCCCGGTGCTGATGGTCGAACGCGAGGGACAGGAAATCACCAAGCCGCTATTTTGGTTCAGCTATCTGCAAGCACGCGATGTATTGGCTAAATCCATGGTATTTAATCGCAATAACTCAGCCGAAAGACGTACTTATGACGAAGTTTTCTGGAAACGTATGTTCGATAGCTATATTTATAAGGAAGAAAATGTTTACGATCGCAATATCGGCGCCTATGCAGCCGGCATCGATGCCTTACTCGAATCCGAAAGGGTGAAAAGAGAAATCATGAACTTTGAAGAGCAACTTTGGGAGTATTAAAAAAATGCTCCAAACGGAATAGCAAGACCCATTCTTTTCGTAAAAGAGTGGGTTTTGTATTTTAAAGACCCGAAATACAACGAATGCTCTGTGCAATTGACTATTTTTGCAATAGCAACAAAACGAACAAACTAAATTGAAATATAATTTTATGAAGTCAGTAGATAAAAAGGCACAGACAACACTCGCCATTCATCCCGTATTGAAAAACCGCTGGAGTCCGAGAGCCTTCAACGGAAAGTTAGTTGAAAATGACAAAATTGACCAAATGTTTGAAGCAGCCCGCTGGTCACCTTCAGCAAGTAATGAACAGCCCTGGCGTTTTATTGTTGGCATTAAAGGCGACGAAACCTACCAAAAAATTTTCGATACGTTTGATGAGTTCAATCAGCTTTGGACTGGCACTGCTCCTGTTTTAGCACTTACAATTGGCTACACCAAAAGCCTGAAAAATCCGACCTTGCCCAATCCTACCTACATTTACGATGTGGGGCAAGCTATTGCGCACTTAAGTTTTCAGGCCCATGCTGATGGCCTCCATGTTCATCAAATGGCTGGTTTTGATGCTACAAAAGCTGAGAAAATATTTGATGTACCTGCTGATTTTAAAGTGCTGACCGCATTTGCTGTAGGCTATATTGGCGACCCTGAAATACTACACCCTAACCTGAAAAAGACGGAATACGGTATGCGTGTGCGACGTGCCATTTCAGAAACGGTGTTTACAGGTAAATTTGGTGAGGCTTTATTGAAATGACAAAAAATTAAGCACCATATGCTGATTTGAATCTGTGATTTTACTTATTCTATTGACTATGAGACCAACTACTTCTTTATCCAAAGCTGTGAAAATATCCTTGATTACTGTAATCTTATCAGCAGGCCTATCTTCTTGTAATCCTACTGCACGGCAGACTGAGTCTACCGCAAAGCAGCAGCAAAAAGAAGAGGTTGCTATAAATGTACCGGTATTTAAAGCGGATTCTGCTTATGCTTTTGTAGTCAAGCAGTTGAGTTTTGGGCCACGTGTGCCTGGTTCTGAGGCGCACCTCGCCTGCGCAGATTGGCTGAGCGAGAAACTTTCGGCTTATGCAGACACGCTCTATCAACAAAGGTTTCGTACACGTGTTTATGACCGTCGCAGTTTTGATGGCGTCAACCTTATCGGGAGTTTTAACAAAGATGCTAAGCGTCGCATTGTGCTTGCAGCCCATTGGGATAGCCGTCCGTATGCCGATCACGATGACAATTCGGACAATCACCGCACGCCTATTGACGGAGCTAATGATGGCGCAAGCGGTGTGGGTATTTTAATTGAGTTAGCACGCCTGTTGGCCGAGAACCCGATAGATAAAAAGCTGGGAATCGATATTGTCCTCTTTGATTTGGAGGACTACGGTCCGGCCACTCAGGAACGTAATCAATATAGCGAAGACACTTGGGCACTGGGTTCTCAATATTGGGCAAAGACACCACATATACCAGGTTATCAGGCACAATTTGGGATATTGATGGATATGGTGGGAGCAAGTAATCCGGTATTTCCACGGGAGTATTTCTCTCAACAGTATGCCTCCTGGGTGCTTGATAAAGTTTGGCGTAAAGCATTTGACTTGGGTTATGGCAGCTATTTTGTAAATAAACCCGGATCACCTATTAGCGATGACCACGTTCCAATGAATGAATTCGCCGGAATCCCTACCATCAATATAATCCATTTAGATCCCAACAGCGTCAACGGTACTTTTTTTGAACACTGGCATACTGTCGGTGATAATCTGGATGTAATTGATAAAGAAACACTACGTATTGTTGGCGAGGTGGTTACGTCAGTTCTTTATCATGAGCAGTAGTGCTGTAAGTTAAGCTTCTGGTGCTTCAAAAGTTTATGTGTGTGGTTTGTCAGCGGTCTTCCCGTGTTATTTTATTGCCTTGAAAAAAGACAAGCTTGGTCTGTTATCTTCAATTTATTGTGGCACTGAATTAGAAAAATCAGCAGCCTGATTAGCACTTTAAAAGGTCAAAATCAGGCTTGATATTTTCTTGATATTTTTAGGTATTTCACATTTATTAACATTTGATTGCTGAATTTAACAGGGTGTCTTTTGAGAAGCGAAAAAATGTATATATCTCATTATCCGTCTTATAGATCAAATAATATACTAAAAAAGTGATTTAGGTCACTTAATATTACGATGTGAATCTTTTTTTAGACGTGACAATCTCATATTTGAGTACTATTCTACTTGTATTTTAAAAGTTAATCTTGCATTAAGAAATTTTAACACTTTTAAGATTTAAGAAACGTATTGTAATTTTAGAACCAAAAAACCACAAATTGATGAAAATTCAAAAATTAACTTTAGCGATGACCGTTTTATTTATGGCCTCTCTGTCTTTTGTTAGCTGCACTAAAGAAGGTCCTGCCGGCATACCGGGAAAAAATGGAGAAGACGGTGTAAATGGACAAGACGGCACTGCAGGTTGCATTACCTGTCACGACAATTCTCAGGCTTTATTTGCAAAAACTATTCAGTGGGAAGCCTCCACCCATGCTACTGGAGGCAATTATGCCAGAAATACCGGTGATTGTGCAACCTGCCATACCAGTCAGGGTTTTCTTGGCTTCCACGATGGAAGCTACGATCCAAGTGCACCTGGTGCTGCCATTAGCAACCCAAACCCACCTAACTGTTACACTTGCCACAATGTGCACGAAACATACACCGAAGCTGATTGGGCACTAACTATTACGGGTACTGTTGCCATGTTTAATACGACACAAACTCCTGATTTTGGAAAAGGAAGTCAGTGTGCAAGCTGCCATCAGGGCCGTGAAGTAAAACCATTCCCTGTTGAAGGCGGAGCAGATTATACCATTACAAGTGCTTATTGGGGCGTGCATCATGGCCCGCAAGCCAACGTTGTAAAAGGCACAGGATTGTTTGAGCCCGGCACCGGATATGCTAATGGCACTCACAGTAATATGACTAACACTTGCGTTACCTGCCATATGGCCGAAGCTTATGGTACAGAGGCAGGTGGACACACCATGTATCTTGGATATAGTAATCATGGTTCAGATGTGCTTAACACAGCTGGTTGTGTAAGTTGCCACAATGACAACAGTGCCTTATTAGTAATGACAACAGCGCTCCAGACAGAAGTTGCTGCTATGCTTGCAGAACTTAAAGAAAAACTGGATGCTATGGGTGCCATGAATGCAGGAAGCGATGCCCCAATTGCTGGTACTTATGCTCCTGAAGTTGCCGGAGCAGTACTCAACTACAAAGCCATCTCGGAAGACCGCAGCTTAGGTGTGCACAACCCAACTTATGTAAAAAGACTTTTGCAAAACACGATTGAGGCGTTACCCTAACAGCTGAAAGAAAATTAAAATAGTGAGGCTTTAAGGGATTGAAGCCTCATTATTTTTGATAAATATAATGCCTTTAAAAAAATTAATTCTATGTCAAAAATGCGATTTTTAAAGCAAAGTTTGTTTGTTATCATGCTGATGGCAATGGCATCGTCTTGTAACTACGACTTTATTGAAATGCCTGAGCCTGATCCAATTGACCCAACAGATACCATCTCCTTCAAAGTCACTATTGCACCAATCTTTTCGGAAGGAAGTAAATGCACGGCCTGCCACTCAACAGGTGCCACCGCACCTGACCTTACTCCTGACAAGGCCTATAGAGCAATAGTTCCTGCACTGATAAACACTAACGATCCTGAATCAAGTGCTATTTATTGGTTTGCCCATCCGCAATCTGAAACGCACGCCTGGAAAAAATATAGCCAAAATGAAGCCAATATTATCCTGGGCTGGATCAAACAAGGTGCTCAGAATAATTAACCTTTAAAGAGATTATCAATGAAAAGATTTATAACAATATTGATCGTACTGAGCTTTACCGGCTTGACTTATAGCCAAAATGAAGAAAGCAAACCCAAAGACAAACCTGTTTTTGCACCCTTTGAAAGTGGATATCTGATCGATAACCAAACCACGGTTATTCCTTCAGCCAAAACACTTGAATACATTATTCAGCACAAATTTGGTAATATGGACAATGGCTTTAGCGACCTTTTTGGTCTCTATGCACCAGGCGCCAATATCCGTATGGGATTGAATTACAGCCTTATAAAAAACCTTCAGGTAGGATATGGTATCACACGTTTAAATATGTACAGTGATTTTTCGGCAAAATATACCCTCCTTGAGCAAACCCGGCTTAATACTATTCCGGTGGCAGTGGCCGTTTATGTTAATATGGGTATTGATGGCAGAAATAAAGACGTCTTTGGAAAAGATTACAAAGGAGCTGATCGTTTCTCGTATTTTAGCCAGCTAATCGTTGGTCGAAAAGTGAACGACTGGCTTTCATTGCAAATCAACACCAGCTTTACGCATTACAATAAAACAGATTCACTGATTGATCATGACAAGATTTCGATTGGCATCAATGGCCGGGCGCAATTTTCACCACAATCGTCAATCTTATTTCAGTATGATGTACCGCTAAAGATAAAAGGAATTGCAGAGCACCGCGGTTTTACCAACCCTTCCAAGCCTAATTTAGGAGTAGGTTGGGAAATCAGAACAAGCACACATGCTTTCCATATTTATGTCTCAACTGCCAATGGCATTATTCCACAACATAACGCCATGTTTAACCAGAATGATTGGATGGATGGCGAGATGATGCTCGGCTTCTCAATAACCCGAATGTGGAGTTTTTAAAGAAAATCAATACTTAACTATTTAATAATTTAAAACTATATCCATGAAAAACAGAATCATAATTTTAGCAACAATCGTTATCGGTGCTTTTGCATTGTTAGCTTTTACTGTACCTCAGGAAAAGAAAAAAGGCGGCCCCTGGGAAATTCCGGCAGAGTATAAAACAATGGAAAATACTTACAAAGGAGATGCTTCCTTGGAAAAATACGGCAAACAATTATACGCCAAGCATTGTCGTTCATGCCATGGAAACGAAGGAAAAGGTGATGGCCCCAAAGCCAGAAACTTAGATACTGATCCAGGTAATTTTGCTGATGCAGCCTGGCAGAATTCAGTAACTGATGGTGAGTTGTATTATATGTCCATCATGGGCCGCGATGATATGCCTAACTACGAAAGTAAAATCGTGGACGATGAAGAACGCTGGGCTGTAATTAATTACGTACGCTCACTGAAAGAGTAATCTCTAAATTTAATTTTTAAAAGAGGTTTGCCTTGTTGGAGTACTGACAAGCATTTCAACAGGGCAAACCTTTTCCCAAACTACGCATCCCATGCCAAGGATAAGAATATCGGTTATGCTGCTTTTGCTTCTGCTGTTTTCCAGCTATGCCAGTGCACAACTGTTGGTGGAAATGGAAGGAGAACCGGCTAGCCTCGAGAGCAATCAAACGTGTTTTGAATGCCACACCAAACAAATTTATACTTACGAAAATGATTGGACAGGTAATATAGAGCGCAAAGCAATGAATCCTAATTTTATTCTGGATTCAACAGCCTTTCATCAGGGCGTTCATCGACATTTCGCCTGTACCGATTGCCATTCGCCAGAATATGAAAGTTTTCCTCACCCGGGAGAAGCGCGGCTGGAACCGATGTACACTTGCTTGGATTGCCACGGAGGTGATGACACTTATGCCCAATACCATTTTGAGCTGATAGAGGAAGAGTTTTCGAAAAGTGTTCATGCTACCAGAAACGACGAAAGCTTTAGTTGCTGGATGTGCCATGATCCGCATTCATATAAAGCGATGACACGTAGCGAATTTAAGATTTCAGAAATCGTTCAAACACACAACAACGCTTGTATTAACTGTCATAATGATCCAGTGAAGTTTCAGTTAGTGAGCGACAGTATTAGGCCTGATCTGGCTAAGGTGCATAACTTTATTCCAAGTTATAACCTACACCTCAAATCAGTGCGCTGTATTGAATGCCACACCTCGCAGCAAGACACCATGTGGGTGGCACATCAAATTTTAGAAAAAGAACTTGCTGTGAAAAAATGTGTGGACTGCCATTCGTCAAATACAATGTTGATGGCTTCACTTTATAAATATCAAAATCTGGAAGCACGGCAGGATGGTTTTCTCAATGCCGTTATCCTTAATAATTCCTATGTAATCGGTGCTAATCGCAACTATATCTTCAATATTTTAAGTATTGTGCTATTTGGCTTTGCCTTGTTGGCGATTGCAATTCATGTTTATTTCCGTTTTAAAAACCGTTGATCCATGGCTGAACGCATCTATTTATATCCTATCTGGTTACGCATCTGGCACGGAATTAATGCGCTTTTATTTTTGGTGCTGCTGGCTACCGGCCTTAGTATGCAATATTCAAACCCCGACCTGCCGCTTATCCGTTTTGACCTTGCTGTGCAGTTTCATAATATTGCCGGACTGATTTTAAGTTTTAACTACCTTATTTTTCTGGCAGGAAATTTCTCTACAAAAAATGGCAGTTTCTACCAGTTGAAATTATCCGGACTCTATAAAGAACTTATCCTTCAGATGGAATATTACCTGTTTGGCGTATTTAAAAAACGTCCATCGCCTTTTCCAGTGACCAAATCCAGGAAGTTTAACCCCTTACAAAAAGTTACCTACCTGATTACTATGTACGGACTAATCCCTGTCATCATCATCACTGGCCTGGCGCTGATGTTCCCGGAGTTTATTATTGAAAAAGTGTTTCAGAGTTCCGGTATTTTCTTAACAGCAATATTGCATACTATCGTGGGCTTTATGCTTTCGATGTTCCTGGTGATTCATGTGTATTTTTCAACCATGGGAAGCAGTCCGATAAGTAATTTTAAAAGTATGATGAATGGTTATCACGAACCGCATTGAGTTGTTTTTTTCAATAAATAGTGAAAGGTGAAATAGTGCTGTCAATAATAAAGACAGCATTATTTTTTTTAACTGTAAAACTCACGAACATTTTGTAGAGAATTTCTGTTTGTAGAGCAGGAAAATTATTGTAAATTTTTAAGTTAATTTTGACACCTAACAAATCCAATAAAAGATGAGAAATTTATTCCTTTTGTTTATTAGTTTAATAATATTAAGCGCTTGTGAATCAGGAACAAACAAGGTTAGCTATGCTGTTGACCCGGCCAACCGAACGGTAGAAGTAAGCGAGGTGGTTCAGGCCAATGCCTATTCTTACCTGAATGTTTCAGAAGGCAATCAGCAATTTTGGATCGCTGTACCCATCATGGATGCCCGAAAAGGAGACGAACTGCATTTTACCCAATCCATGGAGATGGCCGACTTTTATAGCCGTGACTTAGACCGTACTTTTGATCTCGTGCTGTTTGTTGACAACGTCAGCAGATTGCCAATTCCCGCTGCTACACCCACACTTGGCAATATGCAGCAAGCTCAACCGCAAGAAGCCACACCACACCAAGGACGCCCCAAAACTGACAAAAAGGAAATCAAAGTAGAAGCCAGGGATGGTGCTATACAACTGGCCGAGCTATTTGAAAACGCGGAGAAATATAGCAATAAACGCGTGAAAGTTACCGGCGAAGTCACTAAGTTTAACGCTGGAATAATGGGTAAAAACTGGGCGCACATCCAGGACGGCACAACCTATGGCAAGTATTTCGATCTCACGGTAACCACCCAAGATATTATTCCCGTTGGAGATATCGTCATTTTTGAAGGAACCCTGGTGCTGAACAAAGATTTAGGTTCGGGCTACTTTTATGAGTTTCTGCTTGAAGATGCTGTAGCCACACGGGCTGTGATGTTTTAGAAAAGAGAGCAGGAGTCTGTGCCTTTTCGTCTTATTCCGATCTTTATTGTCTCATTCTGAAAGCCGGGAACGATTGTCTAATCAAAAGAGATCAAGCTTTCATTTCGTGCATATACAGTTTCTGACTGCTGGGTGATTTCTTCCTCAGAACCCATGCTTCACAGGATGCTTTTGCCGAAATTACGGGCCTTGGTATGTGACGGAGGGAGTGAAAAGAACCAGAGCACAATACCAACGACTTCAATACGTTTTTTGAATTTCAATTATGGTATTTCGTAACGTCTCAACATGCTGCTTCATAGCTTGTTAAATCAAGTTTATTCTTTGAAATAAACAGTGATAAATTATTGGCCTTCTTTTAGTTTTTTGCTCAAACGCTCAATTTCTTTCTCCAGCATTAATAAGTATTTTTCGTGTAGCTGGCTTCTGTACATATTAAGCGTGTCTTCACGCGGTTCAGGCGACTGAATCATAGAGGTGTGTTCTAAAATAAACTGAAACGCCTCACTGATTTCAAAATTAATCAGGATTGACAGTTCAACCTGAAGTATATCAGCTATTGCAACGAGTTTGCTCAGCGAAATATCCACTTCTCCTCGTTCTATTTTTCCATAGCCGCTTACTGACATGCCAAGCTGTGCCGAAATATCTTCGCGTGTTATTTTCCTTAGTTCCCTAAAGCTTTTAATGTTTATATATACGTTTAGTGGATTCATTTTTGTCCGTCTTACGATTAAAACAACTCTCCTATTACTGAAATACAATTGAGAGTTGCATATATCACAAAAATTGTATTATAAATTTGTCAGAACAACTACCCGATACTAACTAATTGATTAAAATTCTTTTCCTGACAACTGTTAGTGCCTGTGATAGAGTTTTCATGCGTTGTGATGATAATTGTATTTATATCCGCTAAAAGTACAAATTTTTTACTTTACAAAGAAAGATTAGCAAGATTTTTAATAAAACCACTTGTTTTGGGTAGGCAATTGTGCAAATTGTTATTCACAATTGCAAGAAAAACAGGCTGAAGTTGATAGTCCTGTATAAATCAAATCAACATAAACTAACTGATTTTTAACAATACTTTAAAGCAATGAAAAAACAAAAAACACTCCTATTAATAACGGCAGCACTTTTTATTGCCTGGCCTGGCCAAAAAGTTTTGGCGCAGCAAGTAAAAGTCAAACCTGCTACTTATGTGGTGGTAAAAGACGGTACGAGCCTCACAATATCCGGTAATACCACGATTGAAGATGGTGGAATGCTTGATATTTACGGCAATACCACTGTTTCCGGCACGCTTACTTCTGCTAATGCAGCCAATGTTATGGTGCGTTCAGATGCCGATAAGGAAGGCAGTCTTATTTTTGGTTCCGGCACAGCTGAAGCTACCATTCAAAGGTATGTTGGGGTTTCAAGTCCCCACTGGCACATGGTTTCTGTGCCACTTACTACCGGTGCCACCACCGCCAACTTCTACTTTGACGCTAATCCCTCTGCCTGGCTGATGCGTTTTGTGGAAAGTGAGCCAACAGAAAGCGCCTGGCAGTATGTGATTGACATAGACGAGGCGCTCCACCACGGAGAAGGCTTTTTGCTTATGCCCGATAACTCGGTAACGGCCAAATTTGAAGGCACAGTCAGCGGTGATGCGTTCACGCTCAATAGCAGCAGCAGTCCTGCGCTAACGTATAATGCAAGCTCCGGCTCGCCGGGCTTCAACCTGGTTGGCAACCCTTTTACCAGTGCAATCCAGTTTGATAACGGAGGCAGCACCGACTGGACGATGACCAATATGGAAAAAAGCATCTGGGTGCTGGATCAGTCGGGTGGTCAAAACAATTACCGTAACCGTACTTCAGGTGGTGGTGGCACACTTACAGAAGGCATTCTCCCTAAAGGTCAGGCCTTTTTTGTGCGGGCTACGGCAGCAAATCCAGTGCTTACCATCCCCACTTCAGCCAAGCTGCATCACAGTCAGGATTTCTATAAATCGAATCAGGAGGTTGGCTCGGGTTATGAATATTTTGTGAAGCTGCGCGTGAGCCAAAACCAGAGCTGGGACGAAATCATGGTATCCTTTGGCAGCAACGGAACCGAAAGCTTTGATAATGGTTACGACTGCAGCAAGATGATGGGTGACGAAAAAGCACCGCAGCTGTATTTGGTTGAGCCTTTAGCAAACAACACGCTAAGCATCAACCACCTGCCCTTGCTTTCCGAAGACCGCCACCGCGTGGTGCAGATGGATTTTATTGCCGGAACAACCGGCGAACAAAGTTTCACTGCCGACCTCAGCCGTCTGGGCGATCAAAGGCTGGTGCTTGAAGATCTGAAAGAGAACTTGCTGCATGACCTTAGCGATAACAATATCTACAGCTTTATTGGCAGCAAAGAAGATGATCCGGCCCGTTTTAAGCTGCATTTTTATGATGTTACCGCGCTTGACGAAAACCTGAGCGCTATAAATAATATCAAGGTTTACAGCTTCCGCAAAGAAATCGTACTCCAGCCACTAAGTCAGCAGGAAGGCAGCAGCACACTGCAGCTACAGCTTTTCGACCTGATGGGCAGGCTGCTCTATGCCACCGAATTGCCTGCCGGCCAAACCAGTCGCCTCAATATGACCCAACTGCCCGATGGCGTCGTGCTGGCACGTGTGCTGCATACCAAAGGCGTGCAAACCACCCGGCTGCTGCTACAAGATTAGAAGCACGAATTCATATACTATATAAACCCTTAAAATCAGTGCTATGAAAATAGATAAAGCCAATCAAAAAACTCTTTTTAAACCAGTCAAAATACTATTGACAGCCTTGCTGTTTATGACTGCGACAGGACTGATGGCGCAAAATCCACCAGATCCACCAGGCGAAGGTGCTAATAATAGCGGCAACCAAACCGGTGGTTCAGCACCCATAGGTGGCGGCCTTGGCATAATGCTCACCTTAGGAGCAGCTTATGGCGCCCGAAAAGTATATCAGTTTAAACAACAAAAACCGGAAGAAAAACCGGAAATTAATTTTAAAAACCCTTGAACCCTGCAAGTCCCGAGAGGCTCGCCGATTCGGGATTGAATCTTTGAATCCATTGAATTTTTGAATTAAAATAAATCTTTTTACCATGAAAAAAATAACTACAATTTTATTAGTGCTACTGCTCACTGCAGGCAGCCTTTTGGCTCAGGTAGCCATCAATTCAGACAACTCAGAACCCGATGCCTCTTCTATGCTGGATGTGCAAAGCACCAATAAGGGCTTTTTGCCGCCACGGATGACCAATAAGCAAATCAAAGCAATTCCTAATCCTGCAGAAGGTCTTATGGTCTATAATACCGATGAAAATAAACTCTTTTATTATAATGGTGCGGCATGGGCAGGTTCTGACGGAACAGCTACTATACCAATAGAAACTGGCGATTTCCTTCAAGGTGGTGTAGTCTTTTACCTTGATGGTTATGGAGGTGGTTTGATATGTGCGGTAAGCGACCAAAGCACATCAGCAACATGGGGTTGCCAAGGTGTTTCAATTCCCGGGGCGCTAGAAAGTACCATTGGTAGAGGCTTACAAAACACCAATGCTATTGTAGCAATTTGTCAAACGCCTGGTATTGCTGCTCAAATTTGTGCAGATTTATCATTAAACGGCTATACCGATTGGTTTTTACCCTCACAAGATGAGCTTGATGCAATGTATCAGAATAAAGCGGCTATTAATGCCACGGCAGCAGCAAATGGAGGCAGCGATTTTGCTAATGCCTATTATTGGAGTTCTACAGAAGGTGGAGGTACACCAGCTGCTGCTTATGTGCAGAACTTTAGCAATGGCAATCAGTCAAATTTTACTAAGGATGGCAGCACCTTATACGTACGTGCTGTTCGGGCTTTAACCTTATCTGTAACCAGTCTTACCGGTAAAACATGGATGGATCGCAATCTCGGTGCTTCAAGGGTTGCTAGTAGCAGTGATGATGTTTTTGCTTATGGCGACCTATACCAGTGGGGTCGTGCTGCCGATGGGCATCAAATTAGAACATCAGCTACTACCTCTGCGCAAAGCAGCAGCGACAATCCCGGGCATGGAGATTTCATTATTCCAGGCAGTTCACCTTACGATTGGCGCAGCCCGAAAAACGATAACCTATGGCAAGGCGTAAACGGAATCAATAACCCCTGTCCAAGTGGTTACAGGCTGCCTACAGCAGCAGAGTGGCAGGCAGAAATCCTAAGTTGGAGTAGCGCCGATGCAAACGGGGCTTTTACCTCTCCGCTTATATTGCCGGCTACTGGCGTCCGCAATTACAGCGATGGTTCGCTCGAATATGTTGGCTCATCCGGCAATTATTGGTCAGCTACTGTGAATGGTACGTCAACACGCCACCTCAACTTCGGCAGCGGTGCCTTCCTCAGCAGCTGGAGCCGCGCGGCTGGATTCTCCGTGCGTTGCATTAAGGATTAGACATTTCTGTCACTTTCGATACTTAAACTCCCTGCCCTGCGCAGGGCAGGGAGTTTTTAATACTACTTTTGGTGGTCATTTTTTTTGAAATAGCAGAAAAAGCACAATGCAGCACCAATTAAAGCAAAGCCTAAAAAAGAGAGGTTTTCTTTCTGGCGCTAATTAAAAACAGTTCGTTATATGAAACTACTATACACTATCATTGTTCTATTCTTTATTGGTGTTAGCGCATTTTCACAAAATACAATTACAGGTATTTTCCCAAATCTTGCCAATCAACAAATTAAACTTGTTGGCTTTAACGGCTTTGATGCTTACGCAATTGACAGTACACGAACCAATGAAAAAGGACAGTTTCAGTTGTCTTTCGGCACAGAAGACTTTGGCATGGCTTATCTTTTGTCAGACGACAATAAAAGCTTTGTAGTAATCCTGGCTGTAAATGAAAACCTACAATTGGCAGGCGGGAACTTTGCGTTACCTGAAACCATCGTAATTGAAAACGGTGTACAAAATCAATCTTTCGGGCAATATGCCTCAGCCCATCCGCGCAGAGAACAAACCCTGAGTGCATGGGATTACCTGACAAAAATTTACGGTAAGGATTCGCTTTTTGCTGTGCATAACGAACCAAGACAAGCCATAGAAAAAGAAAAACAACGCGTTAAGTCCGAAGACAGTTTGTTCCTGGCAAATTTACCCAATGATTTTTATGTGAGTTATTATTTACCCCTTCGTAAATTAGTGAGTTCAGTCTCTACCATAGCCCAATACCGAACCGAAGAAATTCCAGTTGCGGTACAGGCTTTCAGAACATTGGATTATTCCGATGAACGGCTTTACAAAAGCGGTCTGCTGAAAGAAACCATCGAAAGCCATTTCTGGTTGATAGAAAACAGTGGTCGCACATTAGATTCGGTTTATCTCGAAATGAATAATTCGATCGATATTTTAATTGAAAAGCTTTCGGCAAACGAGCAAAAGCTGAATGAAATAGCAGAATACTTGTTTAAACTATTAGAAAGGCGCAGCTTATTCGGCGCATCGGAATATTTGGCCTTAAAGCTGTTAAACGATCAGGCTTGTACCATCAACAACGATTTTGCAGCCCAATTGGAAAGCTACCGGGCCATGAAAAAAGGAAATACAGCTCCCAACATTGAATTTGCCGGTGACCTATTTGCTCCCGCATACAATTCTGGTAATATCCCCGAAAAACTATCCGACCTGCACAGTAAATATACTGTAGTAATTTTTGGCGCAAGCTGGTGCCCGCTTTGCCCTCAAGAACTTTTTCAAATTGCCGGCCTGTATCAGAAATGGAAAGAACAAGAGGTAGAAGTCGTTTTTGTTTCGCTCGATGAAGAAAAAGATGTCTTCAGGAATTTCGCAAAATCTTTCCCGTTTATCAGTATCTGCGATTATCAAAAATGGGAAAGCCCAGCTGTAGTAGCCTATCATGTTTTTGCAACTCCAAGCCTGTATTTGCTGGATAATAACCGGGAGATCGTACTTCGACCAAATTCTGTCAATCACTTAGATACATGGATAGACTGGTATTTGGTGCAAGGCCAAAAATGAGTTCCATAAATTTTTTATGACATACTTTTTTTCACATTCCGATTACAAGGAGCGCTCTCTTACAAATTAAACATCAATAGGTTATAAAATATTGTTATGGATAACGTATGGAGGTAATTTTAGGACTGGCAATTAAGTTCCCCCAATCATTTTATCAGCTGTAATCCCTCTAATGCACTGGCATCGCCGGGGCGAATCAGTAAAGCTTTTTGAAACATTATTTTGGATTCGCGTAGTTTTCCGAGCTTCAATTCTGTCCAGGCGAGCATGATAACGGTATCGTAATCGAAAGGATATAAGTTAATTACCTTATTCAGGTAGCGCAAAGCCGCATGAAAGTCTTCGCGGCCATATGCAATCAGTGCCATGCGGTAATTGACCAGGCTGTTTTGCGGGTCGATGCGCAAAATCTCGGCGTATTGTTGCTCCACCTGTGTCCAGTTGCCTAAGGCCGCCGCCGGATTGATATAACCCAGCCGTGCCTCGATAGACAAGGGTTTCAGCGTGAAACACTTTTGATAATACGGCAGCGATTCGGTAAAGCGACCTGACATATAATAGAGCCAGCCTAAGCGCAGATTGTGTTCGTAACTCGTTTCCTCAAAAACGTTCAGGATTTCCTGAATGGCCTCCGTGTATTTCCCGTCTGCTTCGTAGCTGTATGATTTTTCAAAAGCCAAGATTTGTTTGTCGGCCTGTTGCGCCTGAATGGCAGTAAACGCCAGCAAAAGTATTGCCAGCAAGCTTTTTCTTAAAAAGTCCATTGTATTCCTCCTACTATTGAATGTGTTTGAAAATCGTGATAAGATTCAGTCATATTACCGTTTTCGGTATTGTAATTTTGAAAAGGATGCGCACCTTTTTGATACACATAACCAAAACGCAGCAGCCCATTTTTTGCGATTTTAGCAAACAAAGTGGCTTCGATGCGTGTTTTTGTTTGATAAGTCGTGTTAAAAACCAGGTAGCCATTGTCTTTGCTCAAATAACTGTGATTGCCCTGGCTAAACGATGTTTCTACCCATATATTTTTTATCGGCTGAAAACCAATTTGTTGTGTAGCAATTAGATGGGGATCTTCACTGCCGTTTACAAGATAAAAAGTAGTTGAACCGTAAAGCTTTAAGTTGCCCAGCGGATAATAGCGCAACCCTGCATTGGCCTGAAAATACTGAGATTTATTAAAACGCGAGAGCGAAACGCCAAAACTTGAAACGCCGATAGCGGTTTGCAGGTCTATTCCCAAAAAGCCCGACCATTCGGTACTTTTAAAAGAAATGTCAGTAAATTGATAACGGCTCCCGGTGCTTTCAAAAAGTTCAGTTTCAGTGCCGTTATATAAATAGTAAGCGGTATCCGAAAAAGTGAAAACTTGATTTTCTGCCAGCGTTTGTGTTTGATCAAGTTGTAGCAAATGAAAAGCACCGATCAGTGTAACTTTTTCAGATATAGCTTGTTCTAAGCGGGCATAAAAAGAAAATTGCTTTATCTGGTTATCAAATTCAGCACGCTTTCGGCTGCTGTCGGAGCGGTAATAATAGGCCTCTCCCCAGTCGAACATAGCTACAGAATCACGTGCTATACTGTTTTCAACATAAGCAAACTGGTCAGAAACATTAATATCAAGAGATTGCAGGCCGAGGTAAAGTTCGCCCGAACTGTTCAATTGCAGTCGAATTCCCGCATCATAAAACTGGTGATTTTGGTATTCGCGCGATTCGCCGAAAAGGGCCTGACTGCTTGCCAGCGTAGCAAAGTTGAGTGCCGGGCTGTGCGTATATTGTTGCTGGCCATAATCAGCATGAATACTTTTGATTTTTAAGCCTTTTTTAATACCAAAATCAGCGGGAATTATCTCTGTACGTTTTGAAATCGCCTTCACACCGGTGTATAATTGGTTCGTTTCCAGATAAGTGCCGTAAAGGTACGAAAGTGCAAGCTGATCATTTTCATTAAAACTGATTGCCTGATTCAGGTGTTTCCTGGCCAGCAGAAATTGTTGTTTTTGATAGGCAGCAATGCCCATTCGCAGCCGCAAATAGTAGTAATCATTCCCTGATTCAAGGAGTTCGTTTCCGCTTTTTAGTACCGCATTCCAGTCGCCCTTTTCGTAAAAATGAAGGTTGAGGCTGTCCTGAACCCTAAAGTTTGAAGTCTGACTTTGGGTTGTATTCAGCGAAAAGAAAAATAAAATAAGTGTTAAGAGCTGTTTATACACGGCTTAGTTTTAGTGTTTTGTTATCTTTTAAACTAGTGATTTCTAGCAGTTTGCCTTCCCGAAAACAAAACTGATAATTGCGTTTTTGAATACATTTTCCAAACATCAAAAACTTCACCTCCGAGTTAATGCACAAGTTGTCATCGGTAAGGCTATTGAGAGTTTTCAGGTGGGTGGCACTGTACTTTATTTCCAAAAAGCGGTAAAAGGGAGCAAGGAAATCCTGTAAAAACTTCCAGCCGGGATTTGGGAATTCCGAAAGGCTGATTTGATCGTTTAAGATTAATCCCGGAATGTGGCCGGTGATAACTTGATAGCCACCAAGAAAAATATCGTATAAAATACTTTTTCGGTTGCCTTCAAAATGGGTGAAATAAAACATGTCCGGCAAGCGGCTAAACCAGGCTTTGGAATTGGTTTCAGGGCAATAAAGGTACGACTGATTAAAAATATCTGTTTCCACTTTCCAGTTCACAAAAGCTTGTTCGTCCTCGTTTTCCAGCTCGAAACGGATTTCCTGCCCTGGAATAAAATGCAGGGCTTTGTCTAATTGTTCGTTTAAAACATTATTGCCAACCACTTGATTTAATGATGGCTGATCCGAGCTGTGGTAACTCAATTTTTCTCCTTTGGAAAGGTAGGATGCAAAAGGATAATCTATGGTGTGCGATCCAATGATACCGGCAGTTTGAAACTGGAAATGCAGGTGCGGGATGGGCGATCTGCCAGAGTTTCCACATTGAGCTATTTGTGTGCCTTCGGGTACATATTGGCCTTTTTGAACTAAAACACTTCCCTGTTTCAGGTGGCTCAGCTGCGAAAAAAGTCCAGCGGCATGGCTGATTACCACGGTATTTCCCCAGTTATTTATCACATCCATATCACCGATTTCGTTATCGGCTATTTCATTGATGATGTCAACTACATAACCGCTTGCCGGTGCTAGCACTGGCTTGCCAAAGCAGTAATAATCTGTCAGTTGTGCACCGGCATTTTTATAGGTTTTTCCTTCTTCATCGGTAATTTCAAAATCCCAGGCGAATTTCCAGGCATCTTTGTGTGTGTGTTTGCCACGAATGCCTTGTGTAACCGTCCAATAGCCCCAAAATGGCAGCCTCATCGGGATGCGCTCCAGGTGTGCCAGCCTGCTTTTGTTGATGAGCGAGCTATAGAGGTTTTTTTCGGGGGAAAACTGTTGAATAAAAACCAGCGATGGCTTGTCAGTAAAGCGTTCGCGCTGGCGAAAAACAAACAAAAAGCTGATCACCACAAGGTTGAAAGGCAGCGAAAGCACCCCAAGTTGCAGCGACTCCAGAACTACTTTTGCTGTAATTTGCAAAAACGCCAGCAGCGGAATGGAGATGAGAACCCACAGCAGCGCGTGGCGCGATGGAATAACGAAAAAGACCCCAATGGCAATGGCTGTCAAAATAAAGTTGAAGCCTATATAGCTGTAGCTGAGGTCGGTGAGACTGGCGCCGATCACAATATAAAACAGGTAAGCAGCACCAAAGCCAATCCAGGAAAACAAAAAAGCCAGGCGCGACCAGAGCAGCAAAGCCAATGAAATCAGTATTCCGGCAAACAGGTGATATTGAAAAAATATGGCACCCAGCGATTTGAAATGCAACTGAAAAAACTGGGGCCAGTTGAGCTGTTCAAACCAGTCGTAGAGCTTTAGAAGCGGCATTCCTCCCAGGAGGTAAAGCTCGTTGAGAAAATATATTCCTCCTTCGCTCAGGGCGAGTTGGTCAATCTGTCGGGCACTTAGCATCGCGATCCATAAGCCAAACAAAAAGGGTAAACTGAGGTAGGGCAACCCATATTTGGACAGGAGGCCGGCCAGCAAAACACTCACGAAAAGCGTGAGCAGCGTGATAAAAACAAGGATGATGAAAAAGCTGAGACCGGGCTGGAAGGCAATGCCATAGCCCAAGCCCACCAGCAGTGGGTTGAAGCCATAGAATCCACTCACGATTTGCTGACGGTTCAGGCCGATAAGATAGGCAGCTGTATTGGCGATAAGCACTGCCAGCAATCCGCTAAGTCCGGCATTGAGGTCGAAAAAACTTACCGCGATCAGCAGCAAGCCCATCCATTTGTTTTTGGCAAAAAACACCTGCGTATAGCTGTTGCTGATGCTTTGCCAGAAAAACGGGAAAATCGTTTTCAGTTGTACGGCTGTCATAGCTCAAAATGAACCAGGTGATCAGGCGTTTCTTCGTGGTTTTGGATGCTCTCAATCGTTTCATTATTACGAATGATATGTGACTTCCCATCCATGTCAATCAGCACCACTTTGGGGCGCAGCGTGATAAACTGCATCCATTGCGTCATATTATAAGCGCCCACATGATGCACAACAGCTTTGTCTCCTTTATTGAGCAGCGGCATGCTGATATTTTCGCGCAGCACATCAATATTCATGCAAAGTGGGCCATACAGCACCGTGTCTTCGGTGTAGGAAGTGAATTCCTGGGCTGGCGTAATTTTGTGGTCGTACCAGAATGAGGTAAACAGGATATTTACACCGGCATCGAGGATGGTAGAGCGTCGACCATCCGACAGGCGTTTGTTGGCAATCACAGTGCTGATCAGGGATCCGGCTTCGTCAATCAGTGCGCGTCCGGTTTCCAAAATCAGCAATGGCGGAGTTTTGGGACGGTATTCGCTGTTCATCAAGGCGCTGGTGATGGCTTCGGCGAAGTCGTCGATAGTAGGATTGGTATCAATGCCCGGTAGATAAGCGCCTTTCAGCGTGTTGCGCGATGGAAAACCACCGCCCATATCAATGTATTTTACTTCATGGTTGTATTTTTGTTGGACTCGCTGTGCCAGGTTGGCCAGCTTGCTTGCCGCGATGGCATAAGCATTGGGCGAAAGCATAAAGGTGCCGATATGCGTGTGCAGACCCACCAAATCCATCTGCCCGCCGAACATAATTTTATTGAGGGCGTCCCAGGCTTGTCCGTTTTCGTAATTAAAGCCGAAACGGTCCCACATCGGATAAATTCCCGTGTCCATATTTACGCGAATGGCGACCTTAGGGCGTTGTTTGGTTTCACGTGCAATATCCTGTAGCATATAGAGTTCGTCGAGGTGATCGATATGAATCAAAGAATTATTGGTGGTAGCTTTACGCAAATCCTCTTCCGATTTATCGGGGCCGTTAAAGATGATATGTGCGCCATCTACGCCATTTTTTATGGCCTTGTCGTATTCAAATCCCGAAACCACCTCGGCCCAGGAGCCTTCCTGATGAAACACATTGCAAACAGCGCTGAGGTAGTTGGTTTTGTAGGACCAGGCAAATTGTACCCGCGGATAGCGCGACTCAAACGACTGCCGGGCCGCCTGAAAAGTATTCCTGATTTTGCGTTCCGAAAGCACAAAAAGTGGTGAGCCGTACTGCGCGACCAACTCACTCACTGCCACACCATCAAGGTGTGTTATAGGTTCAAACTCGGTACGCATCCCAAATTTGTTGGGCATATTGCTTTCTAATCGTTTAATTATCGGACGTTCATATTTTAATTTTGCCATGATTGTATTTTTTAAAGTTCTCCTGTTGTTGATATCTGCTCAAATTCCTTTAAGCTCACGATCATATCCCAGGCATAGCGGATAAACATTTTGCCGGCTTCGTAAGTTGTAAAAGGGGCTGTTGGAAGGCCGATTGCCAGTTTGGTAAGTGCTTCCGGGATATTTTGTCCTACGCCAACAGCGAGGTAAATCCAAGCCGGGATGCGCGGATTTATTTCTAAAAGATAGTAATCGCCGGCTTTGTCTTTCATCAGCTCCAGCTCAAAAGCGCCTCGCCATTTGGTTTTTTCCAGAAAATGTGTGGTGAGCGCCAGCGCTTTGTCATCAGTGATAGAAATGCCTCCCCAGGCCTTGCCTTTGTCGGTGATATATTGCTTGCGCATAGGCACAGCCGCAATGGTATTTCCGGCGCCGTCGCCCAGGCCGGTCACATTATATTCAGTGCCGTGAATAAATTCTTGCACAATGATGGGTAAGCCCCACTTTGCACTGATTTTGTGATAAGCTGAAACGGCCTGTTCACGTGTATAGGCAAGGATAGCATCGTAGTACTTTCCTTTGATAACCAGCGGCCAGCCGTAGTCGCTTTCGAGTTTGTTTATTTCGCCCGGCGAATAAACGGCTTTGCTCCCTGGCACTTTGATACCGTGTTTTTTGCCAAACTCAGGAAGATTGATTTTTTGTCGCTCTTCAAACTGATCCATGGTGGGCAAAAAACTGCGGATTCCAAGCTGTTCCAGTGCGGATTTTAGTTTGATAAAGGAATACAGTTCGGCATCGAAATTGGGAATTACCACATCGATTTTTTCTTTTTCCTGAATATATTTCAGTCTGTTAAGTAGGGCTTCAGTGCCGGTAGATGGGTAAGGAATATGATAAGTTTTATCGACAATATCGTGCATATAAATTCCCGGTTCCAGCGATTCGTAGGCCAGGCCGATGATGCGGCAATCGAAAGATTCGGCCTCGTGCAGGGCGCGAATAACCGCCACGCCCGGACCCGGACTGTCGATGGCATTGAGGCCGGTTACAGCAATGGTGAGTTTGGGCTTAACTTTCTTCATGCTGGTGTAAGTGATATTGTTTGAGCATCTCAGAAAAATCATTGAGGTCATGTTCAATCAGGCTGGCATCGGCATCAAATTTTTCGGAAATCGTAGCGATGATAGCTTCCTTGTCGGTGCCTTTTCGCAACAGGTTTAGCATTTCCAGGCCAACCTGATTGGTGGTAAAAGATTCACCGGAAGCGGGGTTGAAAACAAAACCATTCTCGCTGACGGCAATATTATTTTTGATTTTCATAGGTTTAATTTTTTCAGACTTTTAAAAGCTGATTAACTTGTACAAAAATATAAGCTATAGTTTAAGCAAGTTGTATAGAATTCCTTGTTTAGTGTATAAAATTGCGGGGAGGAGGGGGTGAAGATTCAAAGATTCCTGATTCAAAGATTCCTGATTCAAAGATTCAAAGATTCAAGGACCTGCCTGCTGCCTGCCTGGCCGTCAGACAGGACTGCAGGAAGGCAGATTCAAAGATTCGTGAACGTAGTATAGTTATTTTGCGGTATATAAGATTCAAAGATTCCTGATTCAAAGATTCAAAGATTCAAGGATCTGCCTGCTGCCTGCCTGGCCGTCAGACAGGACTGCAGGAAGGCTCATTAACCATCGTTCGTTCACCTGGGATTTCGTGTCAGATAATTATTTTGGGTTTTGTGGTTCAATGATTTAAAGTAATGTAATGCAAAATCTAAGATCTTCGAGCCGAGAAGCCGGTGTTGGAATCGGTGTTTTCGGCATATTTCGACATGCTCAGCAGAACTCGCTCGATCACCTATGTTTTCATAAAGTAGCCTCAATAATTTTTGAATCCTTGAATTCTTGAATTTTTGAATCTCTTCCTTTAACCCACCCCCTTCCGCTCTTTTTCAGGCAGCGCCTTGTACTCAGTAACAGAATAACCAGTAATTTTTTTGAATTGTGTTGACAGGTAGTGAACGCTGCTATAACCCATCATAAAGGCGATTTCGCTTAGGCTAAGGTCTTCGAGTTGAATAAGTTCTTTTACCTTTTCGATGCGTTGCAGTATGATGTATTTTTCGAGTGTGATATTTTCTTTTCGGGAAAAAACAGCAGAAAGATGCTGATAGCTCAGGTTGAATTTCCCGACAATAAAATCGGAATTGCGCACCATGGCGTTGTATGTACTGTAATGCACCAAATCGATTACTACGCGTTTAATGTCTTCCACAAGCTGAATTTCTTTGTCTTCAATAGGTTCAAAACCCAGCTCCAGAAAAATTGCCTTCACGTCTTCCAGGCTGTATTGCTGCGGGTTGTATTCTAACAAAACTTCACCTAACTTGGCTTTTAATATCTTAATTTCTTTTTGCTCAAAGACGATTTGCAACAATTTCAGGCAACAATCGCAGAGCATATTGCGCAGTAAAAACCGATGACGGACGAGTTTGGTCACTTTGATTTGAATTATGAATGTCAAATTTAGTGTATTTTGACGGGATGAAGTGAAAGGGGTTTTTATTGGCTGCATTTCATTTTGATGTGCTGGGTTTTATACGGCGAAATGTATTAGGAGTTTGTTTAAGCCTGATTTCTTGAACATGTCGTAACTCTATTTTGTCAGGAGAAGCGAACGTAGGCATTACTGAGAATAATCTGGGTAGGAATATATCCAGATTGACTGGAATCAGTATGAGAGGAGCAATAAACTATTCCCTATTCTTATTTGCTACTCCATTCATTAGTGGCCGGTAAAATAAGTTGACTAACTCCTACCCACCTGATCTGTTGCGCCTCATCAAGAAACTTGACGAGACTTATATAGATGTAGGGCCACTAAATTTTCTACCACATATAGCTCCTAACTGGTCTGTCCCGATAAAGACATAATATTGATAGAGAATAGGTTAAGAGGAGCATTCAAGTTCTGTAGAAAGATAATTGCAAGACAAAACGTTTAGCGAAATATATTTTTTTTAAGTTTGTAGGGAAAATTAAAACACACCTACCAGATGAGAAAATCAGTAAAATTTCAGTTTTGATAAACGATACAGTTTGATGGAGCTATGCGAAGTGTTTCGTATATATTCTCGTTACCAAACATATAAAAACAGACAGATATGAGAACATACTTATTAATTATTTTATTTGTGGTTTTAAGCAGTCAATTATATTCTCAACAAGGTTGGCAATATCAAAACTCGAATCTTACCATTCAAAATCAATATGGAGCTATCTTTCCAATAAATAAGGACACTGTATATGTGATTGCAGATAATGGTAAGTTTTTAAAAACTTATGATGGTGGAACAGTCTGGGTTGAACAAAATACAGGGCTATCAGAATCATTTTTTGACTTATCATTTAGCGGGAATGACACAGCATATGCAGTTGGATTAAATGGAGCAATAATAAAATCAATTAATGAAGGGACAAACTGGACTTCGTTAACGTCAGGTACAAGTCAGGACTTATTTTCAATTTACATAAATTCTCAGAACAATATTTGGGCAGTTGGAGATAGTGGTGTAATATTAAATTCAAATGATTTTGGGAATACTTGGCTAATAAATGACACATTAACAGATAAAAAACTTAATAGTATCTATTTTAAGAATGCTAACATAGGCTTTATAGCTGGAAATGATGGTACGTTATTCAGTACATCAAATGGTGGAATAAATTGGGATACTGTAAATATAGGAACAAGTAAAGACCTGTTTTCAATCACAATAACAGATAATTATGCTTATTTGTTAGCAGGGTGGATAAATGATTACTATTATGATAGTGATGAGTTTTTTCAGACAAATGATTACATAAATTGGACAGGTAATTATTTAGAAGCATCTATTCCTGGTCTTTCAAAATTATATTTCCCAAGTGATAGTTCAGGTTTTTGTATTTTTTCAAATTGCACAACAAATGGAGATTGTGGAATAATAATAAACAAAACAACTGATTTTGGGCAAAACTGGGTTAGTAGTTTTAATAACTGGAGTCTTCCTTCTTCGGTTGGTATTGCATATTCAGACATTGTATTTATTACAGATAGTATTGGATATGTACTTAGTGGAAATAATATTTTAAAGACAACTGATGGTGGAGTTTTTGTTGGTATCAAAGAATTGAATAACAATCCAGACTTTACAATTTATCCAAATCCATCATATTCGAATGAATTAAATATCAAACTTATAAATGCTGAATTTAGCAATTTTTCGATTAAAATATTTGATATAAATGGGAAACTGACACTTAAAAGAACCAACTTGAATAGTGTAGAAAAAATAAATATATCAAATTTGAATGAAGGAGTATATTTCGTCAAACTCTTAAAAGAAGGTGAAATAATTGACGTTAAAAAATTAGTGAAAATGAAATAATACGTTTGGTAACAATGTATATAGTTTATGGCGGGTGAAGTATTAAATATGAACGATTTAACAATGAATAAAAATCGGTGCAAGTTGAAAGATTTGTGCTTCGAAAACCGCCACAAAACCATATACTAACCGTTGTGCGTCAGTGTAGAAACCCCCTCCGCACGGTCAAGCACATTTGGTTTTTGCCAACACACAAATGCCAACGCTGAAAAACCAAAAAAGCTTGCCTTTTCCCACCGCACCCAAACAGGATGATTATTTAAACGCTCATTTTGTGAGATATTAAATATTTATTCTTACTTTTGTAAAATATAAAAAAGTTCAAGAATGAACCGAATAAAAGACGTTTTAGAACAGAAGGGAATTAAACAAAAATGGTTGGCAGAGCAATTAGGCAAGAGTTACAATATGGTAAACTCGTATGCCCAAAACAGACGGCAACCAAGTTTAGAGGACTTGTACAAGATTGCTGAAATCCTTAATGTTGAAGTCAAAGAATTATTAATTGAAAGAAAAACGCAATAATGGAAAACGAAACCAAAAATATTTTTGAAAATGGAGCAACATGGCTTCGGGCTGATTTCCATTTGCACACCAAAGCTGATAAAGAATTTTCGTACACAGGTAACGAAAATGACTTTTGCCGACTTTATATAGAGAAACTTAAAGAACAGAATATCAATGTTGGTGTCATTACCAATCATAATAAATTTGATAAAAATGAATTTGCTGCCCTACGAAAAAAAGCAACCAAAGAAAGTATTGGATTGTTTGCAGGAGTTGAATTTTCATTAAAAGAAGGAATTCACATTTTGGTTGTTTTTGATGATAAATGGTATCAGGGTGAAACAGACAATATCAGCAAATTTTTGGAAAATGCTTTTTATGGTATTGCCAACTATGACAAGCCTAATTATCCAAACTCAAATTTCAATCTGAAAGAAACGGTAGAAGCATTAGACAAAATCGGACACGAATATTTTATTGTTTTGGCTCACGTCGATGACAGTAATGGTTTATTTACGGAGTTGAGAGGCAGAACTCAAGAGGATTTTGTTAAGCAAGAATCATCCAATAAGGTTTTGGCTGTTCAGAAAAGTGCAAATCTTGAAAATTACAACAAACTTTGTCTATGGTTGAACAGAAAGAATAAAATTGCTTGCGTAGAAGGTTCAGACAATGCTCACGGGGGAATTGATGCTATTGGAAAAGGTAGGGTGACTTATATAAAAATAGGTGACTTTAATTTTGAAGCACTAACCTTTGCATTGACTGACAGTGAATACAGAGTTTCACCTAAGGGCAAACCCGAAATAAAAAACTCTTACATTAAATCAATAGCATTTGAAGGTGGATTATTAGAAGAAACAAGAATCGATTTTTCACCGGAACTAAATACCTTAATTGGAATCAGAGGCAGTGGGAAATCATCGTTATTAGAAGTTTTACGCTATGTTCTTGGTATTTCACTTCCTTTTAACGCTGCCGACCCAGATTACAAGAATACATTAGTAACCCGTTCGATGGGTAGCGGAGGGAAAGCGATAGTTACTATAGTCAACAAGCAAAATGAAGAATATAGGATAGAAAAACTTTATGGTCAAAAAGAAGATATTTATAAAAATGGCTTGTTACAACCAGAAATTTCCATAGATGCCACAGGCTTTAATTCTCCAATTTACTTCGGACAAAAAGACCTGTCGAATAAGGGAAAAGATTTTGAAGGTGATTTAATTCAACGTTTAATTGGAACAAGATTAAAATCAGTTCAAGTTAAAATTGAGCAAAAGAAGAGAGAGGTTGAAAATATAATATCAGAATTAAAAAAACTCAAAAATTTAAAGGACTTAAAAAGAGATACCGAAGCTCAAATACAAAACTCGAAACATCAGCTTAACTTTTTTAAGGAAAAAGGCGTTGAAGATAAATTAAAGCAACAGACACTTTTTGATTCTGATATTTCAAAATTAGTTCAAAATGAATCAACTGTCAGAAGTTATTTAAGCGAATTGACATCCGTAATTTCAAATCATGATTATTTTTTTCAACGAGAAATTACAGGTTCAGAAATTAATAAAGAATTATTTGAAGAAGCAAAAACAATCATTCAGGAATTAAAAATTGAGTTTGAAAAACTAAAAACGATTCAAAAGAATTCTATCTTCAGTCAACAAAAATTGAAAGAAGTAATTGCAAAAATTAATACTAAGAAAGAAGGTTTAAAGGAAGAGTTTGCAAAGATTAAACGAGAAATAAACACAGATACCATTAATCCCGATAATTTTCTGAATCTGAACAGGCAAATCGAAACTGCACTCTTAAAATTAAAAGAAATCGAAAAATCTGAAAAGAGAAGAAGTGAATTGAAAACTAATTTACTTGAACGTCTTACAGAACTTGATAACCTTTGGCTAGAAGAATATAATGTTCTCAATAAAGAAGTGCATCGAATTAATGAAGCTGAAAGTAAAATTTCAATCGAAGTTGAATTTAAAGGTAGGAGGGATAAACTCACCGACAAGATGAAACAGGTTTTTAGAGGCACTGGAATTCGGGAAACAGCTTATCAAGAGATTGAAGCTAACTACAAGGACTTCATTCAAATATACAGAGACAGCAGTAAATTGAATGACATATTGAATGAAAATCATGTAGTTGATTTTAAGAGAAGGTTTTCTGAAAATCTGGAAAACTTGCTCACTTTCAAAGTAGATAATAAAATAGTGATTCAATACAATGGGAAGTCATTAGACAAACATTCTTTAGGGCAACGAGCATCGGCATTAATTCTTTTCTTATTGGCTCAAAGGGAAAATGATGTATTGATTATTGACCAACCCGAAGATGATTTAGATAATCAAACCATCTATGATGAAGTAATAAAAGAATTAAAGAAAATAAAGGGCAATATGCAATTTATCTTTGCAACCCATAACGCCAATATCCCTGTACTCGGAGATAGTGAAAAAGTTGTTTCGTGCAGCTATGATGAAAAGAAAATTACAGTACATTCCGGCACTATTGATAATCACCAAACACAACGGTTCATTGTCGACATAATGGAAGGTGGAGACGAGGCATTTAACCGTAGAAAAAATATTTACAGCATTTGGAACATTGAAAAAATAAAATCAATATGAACGCATTAGAATTACTAGATATAATTAGCACTGGCGAGACAAGTAAGGTGCAGTTTAAAGAAGAACTTCCTCATCGTGATAGTGTTGCACAAGAAATCGTTGCAATGTCTAATTCAATAGGTGGAGTTATTCTAATTGGCGTCAAAGACGTTACAGGAGAAATTACTGGATTGACATCTACACAGGTTGAGGAATATGACCGTGTGGTTTCTCAAGTAGCAGATAACCTAAAACCCCCAGTTTATATAGCAACGGAAGTAATAAAAATTGAACATGAAGGTGCATCTCGGAATGTGCTAATTGTTCATATACAAGAAGGTATTAATAAACCATATAAAACTGCAAAAGGTGAAATTTACGTAAAACAGGGGTCAAACAAACGCCCTTTAACCGATAATGCTGAAATTATGCGATTGTTTCAGCATAGTGGAAATTTACTTGCAGACGAAATGGAGGTGCATGGAACCTCTATTGATGATATTGATGAGAAGATATTTTTCGATTATTTCAAAAAAGAGTTTGAAAAATCTTTTGAAGAGAAAGGGCTTAATTTCGAGCAGGCTCTAAGGGCAAAGAGAGTTTTGCGGAGTAATCAATTGACACTTGCAGGGTTATTGTTTTTCGGTAAAGACCCACAAGCTGTTAAACCAGCATTTACAATAAAAGCTGTTTCTTATTTCGGGAATGAAATTGAAGGCAATCAATACAGAAGCAAGCCTAAAGATTTGTCTGGAACAATTCCTGAACTTTTTGAAAAGGGCATTGATTTTTTGAACAACAACTTAGATTTTATTCAGACTGGAGAAAGTTTCAATGCTCAAGGCAAACTGGAAATTTCAAATATTGCGCTTGAAGAATTGTTGCAGAATGCTTTAGTTCACAGAGATTATTTTAAAAATTCACCCATAAGGTTACTCATATTTGATAACCGTATTGAAATAATCAGTCCTGGAAAGTTGCCAAACAGTTTAACAGTAGAAGATATAAAATATGGAAACCCGGTAATAAGAAACAACCAACTGGTTTCCTTTAGCACTCATACATTGCCATTTAGTGGATTGGGTTCAGGAGTTAAAAGGGCCTTAACAGAACAGCCAAATATTGAATTAATTAATGACATTGAAGGCGAACAATTCAAAGTTATAATTCCAAGACCAGAAAAAAAATAACGAGTCATTATGCCAGCCCTTCTCATCCACACACATTGCCAAGTCCCACAAGCCAACGCTAAAACCAAAGCTTGTCAAAGAGTGTGTCTGTCTAGCCGCACGGACGGAAAAATAAACAACGAAGGCACAACATGCGGTATAAAACATTGGGATTTAAGTGGTTATTCAAGCATTCTGCCACGCATCAAGTTCGGTGTAATTGGACAGGATAGTAGCCCGCAATCCCCAACGATTTCATACCGCCATCCGTTGTGTGCAATCCCCTTACTGGTCGTAAAACAGTTGAGTTTTTTCGCTAACGGTAAAAGGCCAGAGCGTGGCAACTTAAAATGTTAGAAAAAAACAAAATTATTAAAGTGCAGTATATCAATAACATAAATTTATCGTTAGTCGGAAATAAAAAACGAGAAAATTAGAAATCAATGATTTTAATATGAACAATAAAATGAAAGCGTTTGTAAGAACGAGCATAACAACTCAAGAAGTAGAATTACAGGAAGTGGATATACCTAAAATTCAGGCAGACAAAGTATTAATAAAAATAGGAGCGTTTGGAGTGGGTATTCACGACAGATACTTTATTCCTTCAGAAGTAAGTTTTCCTTACGTAATTGGTTCCGAAGGCGCAGGAACAATCATAGAAAAAGGAGATGAAGTAACGGATTTTAATATTGGAGAGAAAGTAATATTTACTACGATTTTACAAATCCAAGGCGGAAGTTGGGCTGAATATGCTATAGCAAAGCAATCCGCTTTAATAAGGTTACCGAACAACCTATCTGTCGAACAAGGAGCATCTATTCCAATCGCAGGAAAAACCGCATTAGAATGTATCCGTGAAATAAATTCAAATAACGGAGATACGCTTTTTATCGCAGGAGCATCAGGAGCAATCGGAACTATGGTAATACAATTAGCCAAGGAAAAAGGAATTCGAATTTCGGCTTCTGCATCAGCAAAAAACCACGATTATATGAAATCGCTCGGTGCTGAACACACGGTAGATTATAATGACCCAGCGTGGATAATAAAAGTTAAAGAATGGTCAAACGGTGGAGTTGACACAGCCTTGGCAATTCAGCCAGGAACAGGGTCTGACAGTATAAAGCTTGTGAAAGACGGTGGTTTATTAATTACTGTTTCAGGAGACAGCCAAACAGTCATTCCTGAGAGAAATATTGAAGTTCGTCAAATGGGACATCAATTATTTAGCAATGAGGAAATGATAGAATTGATTAATAAAATATCACAAGATAAAATAAAAGTCGTGATAGAAAGAGAATTCCCTTTCAATGATGCTGTTGAAGCACTCAAAAAAACCGAGACAAGAAGCGCAAGAGGGAAATTAGTGGTTAAAATCAATTAGAAAGATGAAAATCTACCCATAATTGTATAAGTGTAATGCGGGATTTAATGCTAACTTGAACATTTCGTCACGTGACAAATCTTTCTATAAAATTGAAAATGAAGTGCCTCGAAATCCGTACTGCGCATAGTCCCGTCCACCAAGTGTAAAGACCGGAACGAACAGACAATTTGCTCCTAAATGAAAGAATTGAAAAGTGAAACAACCAACCCACATAACAGCACATTTGCAAGCTCCCACACACAAGCCGACACTTTGGCGTGCAAAAGAGCTGTTTTTTTTTGCCAACGGTCAGTAGTAAAATTGTACATTTATGGAATTTTTAAAAATTGATTTTAATGCTAATCGACAACGAAAACAAAAATTATAAAGTCCACGAATGGATTGCCAAATACACTGAGACTGGGAAACTCGATATTGTTACAGGATATTTCACTGTTGGTGCGCTGGCTTACTTATCAAAAACTACGAACGAAAAAATTGAGCGTTTCAGATTCGTACTTGGTGACATTGTTAATGTTGACGAAGTAAAAGACAGGGCCCTCGACTTGATGAATGAGAATATTTCAGTGGAAGCAGCATTAAAGTTGAGCCAGCTGGCAAAAGAGGCGGTAGAATTTTTGAAACAGGAAAATGTAGAAGCCAAAACGCTCGAACCAAATTTTTGTCATGCAAAAGCCTATTTACATGCTGCAAAAAACGATGATAGATGGAACTATTTTATTTCCGGCAGTTCTAATTTAACAGAAGCAGGAGTTGGACTAAAATCAACAAACAATATTGAATTAAATATTGGCGAAACCGGCAATAATGCACAATACAATGAATTAACAACTTGGTTTGAAACCCTTTGGACAAAGCCGCAAGCCCACAAAAACAAAACAGTAAAAGACGGAAGCGGTAAAGTATACTCGAAACCCTTTAAAGAATATTTAATTGGGGAGATAGAAAGAATATTCATCGAATACACCCCAAGAGAAATCTATTACAAAGTGCTATTTGAACTTTTTGGTGAGCAACTTTTAATCGACCAGGATGACCCTGAGTTTAACAGACAAATCGGTCGATTAGAAAATTCAACCATTTATCAAACACTCTATAAATTTCAACAAAAAGGCGTTTTGAGCTTAATAAAAATGCTCCAAAAATATAACGGAGCAATTTTAGCTGACGCTGTTGGGTTGGGAAAAACATGGAGCGCTTTAGCCGTCATGAAATTCTTTCAGTTACAAGGACGTGAAATTATTCTGCTTTGTCCTAAGAAACTACAAAACAACTGGACTCGCTTTAGAAAACACCAAAATTCAAAATTTGAAAAAGACCAGTTTGATTATTTTGTCCGATTCCATACCGACTTGAAAATGGAGTTGATGGATAAGGATTTATATAAAATTGAAAGAGCAGATACCTTGTTCACCAACGATAGACCAAAACTATTTGTGATTGATGAAAGTCATAATTTGCGAAATGACAAATCAAACAGATATCGTTTTTTTGTCGATGAGATTTTAAGAAAAAATGAAGATGCAAAAGTCTTGATGCTCTCCGCTACCCCAATCAATAATTCTCTGAATGATATCCGAAATCAACTCAAACTTATTGTGAAAGGAAATCCTGGCGGATTCTATAAAACTTTAGGAATTAAGCATATTGACTATGCCTTTAGAACAGCGCAAAGGGCATTCAATGATTGGCGAAACGAAGACAATCCTAAGATCAGTGAATTTATTAAAGATTTACCTGATAATTTTTTCAAACTAACGGATGCCCTGACAGTTGCCAGAACAAGAGCAATGATTAACGGGCAAGAATCTGAACTTGTGTTCCCAACAAAAGAAAAACCCGATAACCTTTTCGTTACCCCAAATGAATTAGGAAACTTTGAAAGCTTTGAAGAGCTGTTTAAAAAGTTTCCCCCGATGCTTTGCGGCTACCAGCCAGCGTTCTATGCTGAACCAATGGAAGAAAAGAAAAAACGGCAAGACGCAAAAAACAAGGGAGAATCAACTGTTTCTATTTTAGACGATGAAATTCAACGAGATAAGTTCCTGGTGAAAATGATGTACATTTTAATGGTGAAAAGGCTTGAATCTTCCTGGCATTCCTTTTACTCCACCGTATCTAAAATTGAAGCCCATCATCAAAATGCACTTAAAAAAATCAAGCTTTATCAGCTAGGTAAAAAGAACGCGGCTATTATTGATGATGACCATACCAGGCTTTTTGGTGATGATGAATCTGATGATGAAATAATTGAATTTACACTGGGCAAAAAACGGATAATCAATTTATCTGATATTGACAAAGCCGGAAACCTGAATCTGTATAAACGAGACCTCAAAAAAGACATTGATGCTTTAGACAACATTCTTGCAAACCTGGCTCGATTTGAAAAAGTTATCGGGAAAGAAATTACAATTCCGGGAAACATAAAAAGCGAAGACACCAAGCTTGAAGTACTCATCAGGAAAATTCAACAGAAAAGAGCATCCGGTGAAAACAACCACAATCAAAAACTTGTAATATTTACCGTTTATCGCGATACGGCAGAATATCTTTTTAAACAACTGAAAGCACGCGGCTTTGATAAAATTGGTTTTGTGAGTGGCACTGGCTCAAAAACTACCGATAGCGACGAGGAACACAAAAACTTTGAACCCATTTTAGAAAGATTTGCTCCCTACACAAAGTTATTCAGAGAAAAGGAATGGCGGTTTGAACCTTCGTCAGATGACTTGACCGATTTAGAAAAATATCAGGAATGGATTCAATGGATTTCAGAAAATGAACCCAAAACCTACAACCAGCTTCAAAACCCGATTGATATTTTAATTGCTACCGATGCGCTTAGCGAAGGTCAAAACTTGCAGGATGCCGATATGGTAATCAATTACGATATTCATTGGAATCCGGTAAGAATAATCCAAAGAATGGGGCGTATCGATAGGCTTGGTTCGCCAAACAACAAAATCTTTGGGGTTAACTTTTGGCCCTCAAACAATATAAATTCTTATCTCGACTTGCAAGGCAGAATCGAACAACGTATGGCAGCCATGCAATTGGCCGGCTCCGAAGTTCACCTGGATTTTTCAGACACGTTTAAAGAGATGGCAGAGGATGAAAATCTTGAAAATCGTATGAAAGCCCGAATGATGGAGCAAATGCAAACATCCTGGGACGATATTGAGGTAAACGAACAAGGTCTTGGATTTAATGATTTATCGCTCGAAAAATACCGACAGGACTTATTAGAAGAATACAACGCGAACAGTGAAAAATATTCACGAATGCCAAAAGCTGTTTATACCGGGTTTAAAGCCGTGCATGAAGCCTGTTCCGAAAACGGAATGATTGCATTGCTCGGTTATCCAAGTAAACCGCCAAAAGTGCAAGATCATATTTATCAGTCCTATAATTTGATTTACATCAACCAACATGGAGAGCCGGTTTTGCTCAATCAAAAGGAGGTTTTGGATGCTTTAACATTACATAAAGATGAATCACGCTTTGTTCCTGCTGCCATTGACCGGGGCGAAGAAAAGGCAATACAAAACCTGGTTTCGTCTATCAAGGCATGGTTAAAAAAGCAGGCCATTGAAGAAGAAAAGCAGGAAGACGGAACCACCAGGAAGAAAATGGGTGCTGAAGCCAAAGATTTATTGTCGAAACTAAAAACCGGCGACAAAGATGCTTTAAAGCGTATTCAACAGAATGTGCTTGTTTCAGATAAATTTCAACCGGATAACTTCGATTTGATCGCGTGGTTTTTGGTAACAAATTAATGCTAATTCAATGAAAGATTTTGGACAATTAACTACTCAAATATCCTTTGTTCACGATTATTTACAGAAGCGTGGCGTTGGTGCTGTAAATGTCTATCTGACAATTCGAAATTGGCTAATTGGTTATCATATTGTTGAGTACGAGCAAAATGGAAGCGATCGGGCAAAATATGGCGCTAATTTGTTAAAGCAATTAGCCCAAAACATTAATATCCGCGGTTTAGGCGAAACAAACCTTAAAATTATCCGCCAGTTCTATCTTATCTACCCACAGATAAAAACGGTGCTTATTGATAATAATAAATTTGTATTACCTGAAAAAATTACTGAAATCCTTAATTCACGTTCTTCTAGTCAGATTCGTCAGTTACCGACTGACGAATTGTATATCACTGAATATGAGAATAATAATAAAAGTCAGTCAGCAACTGACTTATTAGAAAATGACGATTTAGATGATGATGAGAATTACATTCTGAAAATCTTATCTAACATTTCGTTTACGCATTTTGTTGAATTAATTAAAATTGATAATCGCATAAAACGCAGGTTTTACGAACTCATCATTCTTAATACTACGCCAAGCGTTAAAGAGCTTAAGAGAAATATCAATACACTAAGTTTTGAGCGCTTTGGACTATCTGAAAACAAAGAATTAGCAATACAGCAAGTATATAATAAGATAATACCGGCCGGGGTTGATGACATTGTCAAATCGCATTACTTTTTTGATTTTCTTAATCTAAAGCAAACGCATTTAATTGAGGAATCTGAATTGGAACAAGCCTTAATCAACCATTTACAGGAATTTATGATTGAACTGGGTAATGGGTTTTGTTTTGAAGCCCGGCAAAAACGAATTTTGATCGGCAATGAATACTTTTTTATAGATTTGGTTTTTTATCATCGGGTTTTAAAGTGCCATATAATTGTTGAATTGAAAACCGATAAAGCAAGGCACGAAAATATAGGACAACTAAAAACATACATTCAATATTTCAAAAGGCATATACAACTACCCGAAGACAATCCTCCGATAGGAATCCTCCTGGTTACTGACCAAAATAAAGCACTGGTTGAATTTGCAGTGGCTGAAAGCGACAAAGAAATTTTTGTGAGTAAATACCTTCCTGAATTGCCTGATAAGGCTCTTTTAGCTGAGATATTAGAGAGCGAACTAAAAAAACTTTTATAAAATGAATATACACGTTTTTAAAGAAAAAACCTTTTTCAATGCCCTGAAAAGCTTCTTCCAGGAACTGAATGTGCCTATTTCGGAAGTTACCGAAGACCCGGCAAATCCTGAAGATATTGTTTCAACCTGGTTCAATAAAGCAAACGAGGCGCATTCGTTAATCGATACCGTTTATTTTCTGGGTATGGTGAACGAATCGGCTTTTGAGGGAGAAGAAAATACGGACTCTTTAAGGTCAATCAAAGCCTCGAAAGAAGATTACGACGGACTGCTTATTTTTGGTGTTCAGCTAAAAAACCGGGCAAACAGCTTAAACCCAACCCGCTCGCAATTGGCGGAGATAACCCGACTATTCAACCGTGAATACAATTACACGCCGGTAACTTTAATTTTTAAGTATGGCGAACAAATTGCTTTAGCCAACAGCGAACGCTTAAAATACAAACAGGAATGGAGAGAAGGGGAAAGGGTCGGAAAGGTTTCCTTGCTTCGGGATATTCATATTATGAAGCCACACAGAGGGCATTTAGACATTATCAATCAACTGAAAATTCCAACATCAGGAGCAAAACAAGTTGATTCATTTACGAAACTTTATGCGTATTGGCAGTCAGTTTTTAATGTTAGTATTCTAAACAAGAAATTCTATCAGGAATTGCAAAACTGGTATTTCTGGGCTATCAAAGAAGTTAGCTTTCCGAATGAACCAAAAATACTGGACGAAAAAATTGATGGAGATGAAGCCAAATTGCAGGAAGCCATTAAAGCGCATAAGGGCAAAAACGTTATCCGCTTACTCACACGAATTCTATTTATTTGGTTTATAAAAGAAAAGAAACTTATACCCGAAGAAATATTTGATGAGGCCACAATTGCCGATAAACTTATTGATGATTTTACACCGCAAAAGCCACAGGGCATTTTTGCAACCGGAAAACATAACAGTAAATATTACCGCGCCATCCTGCAAAACCTGTTTTTTGCTACCCTCAACCAGGAAATGGGAAAGAGAGATTTTCGCAATGACAAACAACATCAGAATGTGACCAATTTAATGCGTTACAAATCCTACTTCAAAAACCCTGATTATTTTGTACAGCTCATGGAAGATGTGGTGCCGTTTATGAATGGCGGGCTTTTTGAATGTCTCGATAAGCCACATCCTGACAAGAAAGGCAAACAAGGTGGAGACCTAATTATTTATTCTGATGGTTTTTCTGACCGAGCCGATAATTTACTTGAAGTACCCGACTACCTATTTTTTGATGTGGACGAAAATGTGGATTTGAGTGATGATTTTGGCAGCAAGGCAAAAGTGTATGAAAATGCCAAAACAAGGGGCTTGCTCGAAATACTCAAATCCTATAAATTTACCATAACCGAGAATACCCCTATTGAAGAAGATGTGGCTCTTGACCCTGAATTATTGGGCAAAGTATTTGAAAACCTGCTGGCAAGTTATAACCCTGAAACCAAAACAACAGCACGAAAACAAACCGGCTCTTTTTATACGCCACGTGAAATCGTAAATTATATGGTGGATGAGAGTTTAATCGCTTACTTAAAAAGTGCCGTGAACTTCCAGTTCACGGAAATCACAAATAGTGCCGTGAACTCCCAGTTCACGGAAATAACAAAAAGTGCCATGAACTCCCAGTTCACGGATTTAACAAACCAAGATACTTTATACCCATTTTTCAACCCAAACAACGAAATAATCATAAAACAAGGGAACCTGCCCCATTGGACAAATGAAAACGTTTGGTATTTTATAACATTTCGTCTTGCTGATTCTATTCCTTTCGAAAAACAGGAACAATTAAAACATGAACGGGAAATTTGGCTTAAAAATCATAAAAAAGAGGGCAAGGGAAATTATTCTAAAGAAGAACTCAAAGAATACTACCGCCTTTTTTCTGATCGCGTTGAAGGCTGGTTAAATAATGGTTATGGCTCTTGTGTGCTTCAAGATGAAAAAAACGCCAAAATAGTAGGTGATGCGCTAAAACATTTTGAAGGTGACCGATACAACCTGGACGAATGGGTAGTGATGCCAAACCATGTGCATGTTTTAGTAAAACCTATTGCTGATAATAAACTAAGCGATATACTCCATTCATGGAAATCGTTTACTGCTAATGAGATTAACAAAAATATTGGCAAAACAGGGCAACTATGGATGCATGAATCCTATGACCATATTGTACGAAATGAAGATGCCTTCGAGGCAATAAGAAATTACATCCGCAAAAATCCAGTAAAAGCAGGCATAGCACAAGAAATTGGAAGTTTCTTGCTGTCAAAGCAAGCTGCCGAAGATTCATTAACACCAACGCAAGAGGCTTTGGATACTATGTTACACCAACTCTTTTCTTTCAACGAAACAAACCCATTCAAGGATTATGCCGATATACAGAAACAAATTATAAAAGCATTAGACAATGCCAAAATACTTGATCCTGCTGCCGGATCAGGTGCATTTCCTATGGGTGTGCTACAAAAAATGGTACATGTTCTCCATAAAATTGATCCTAATAATATTGAATGGAAACAGCGGCAGATTGACAAAGTAAACAATGCTATTGAAAGCCTTGAAACACTGGATGATGCAAAGTTCCGGGAACAAAGCATAAAAGAACTCAAAAGTCAGATAAAAGACATTGAAGATGCCTTTGAAAACAATGAATTGGATTATGGCCGTAAACTATTCCTGATTGAAAACTGTATTTATGGCGTAGATATTCAATCCATTGCCACCCAAATTTCAAAACTGCGCTTTTTTATCTCGCTTATTGTGGACCAAAAAATAGATAAAGACAAAGATAATTTTGGCATACGGCCGCTACCAAACCTTGAAACCAAATTTGTTACTGCCAATACATTGATTGGTATTGATAAGCCCGATGCACAACTAAGCATGTTTGACAATACTGAGGTGAAAAAACTCGAAGCCCAACTTAAAAAAGTACGCCACAAAATATTCAGCTCGAAATCTCCAAAACGCAAACGAGAATTACGTGAAGAAGACAAAAAGCTGCGTGAACAAATTGCAGAATTATTGGAAGAAGGCGGCATGGAAAACAAAACCGCCCGCCAACTGGCAAGCTGGGATCCCTACGACCAAAATGCCTCTTCACCATTCTTTGACCCCGAATGGATGTTCGATATCTCGGACGGACTTGATGTCATTCTTGGCAATCCACCATATATAAGTTACTATTCAGGTCAAGCTACATATATTTCTAAAGAGGACTACAATTTCTATTTATCCCATTACGACTTTATAGAAAATAAGAAATCTAAAAACCGTCTCGGAACGGTTATGATGTTTCTAGAAAAAACACATAAATTTTTATCATCAGAAGGAGTTTTTACATTCATTATCGACTTGAATATTTTCTCTGATGCCTATATACCAATCAGAAAATTTCTCCACAACAAAATCGCAATACACGAGCTGATAAATAATCTCTCAGAATTTGAAAATGTCGGCAGTGGACAAATAATCATACAAGGATCAAATGATTTCAAAAAGGAGAATAAAATGATGATTTATTCAGATTTCTCGAAAAATGAAAGACAAGTTATTCCTCAATCTAGAGTTAATTCAAGCAACAATTTTTCCCTAAAGTTCAGTAAATACGAGTTGATTTTAAATGAAATTGAAAACCAATCTGCAAGATTCGAAGACTCGGCAAATATTATTTCGGGTATGAATATAGGAGGAGTTAAAAACTATTTTCTGAGCGACACAAAAGTCGACTCTTCCTATCATCAGGCAATACTTAGCGGCAATATTTTTAAATATAGAATTGAATACCCAAATGAAGTTCAAAAGCGCAATTCGAGAAATAACTATATTAAATTCGATAAATCTCTAGAAAAATATATTTGGGATAATAAACTTGGCACACCTAGCATTGGTGCCGATGATAATAAATTTAAAGAGCCGAAAATTCTACTAAGAAGACCTCTAACCTCAGATGGTTCTTTAGCAGCAGCACTCTCAAATAATTCAGATCAATATTCAGATGTAACTGTATACATTATTAATAAGTTAAAAATCGACTTACATTATTTGTTGGCAATAATTAATTCAAGCATGGCAACCTTTTATTGCAGACAAACCGGCATTATTAGAGCAGATAAAGGACAACAACCACAAATCACAATAAACAAGTTCAAAGAATTTCCTATCAGACATGAAGCCAGTTTTGATTATTGTATACAGGTTATTTCGCAAATTTTAAGTCAAATAAAAAAAGATATATCACCATATTATGAGGTACTTGACGGTCTTGTTTTCAACCTTTACTTCCCCGACCACATGAAAGAACGCGAAATAGATGTGTTGAGTTTTGTGGAGCGGGATATAAATGCAGTAATGCAAAACAGGGATTTTGAAAAGCTTAGCGATGCAGAAAAAGAAAAAGTAATCGCGCAATTGCACCAAACCTGGTCAGACCCTGAAAATGAGGTGGTAAAGCGAATGAGCCTGTTTAAAGAGAAAAGCCCTGATATTTTGAAACCAATTTTGGAGAGTTAGGCAAAATCGATGATTATCTGGAGTTGTACGGGTTAAAATAACTGCGTATGAATTATTGGCTGATAAAATGTGTGCCTTTTCGCGGCAGTTGGCAAGATATTTTACGTAACGGGAAGTTTGAAATTTATGCTGTTCGCAACGCACAGGCACGGAATAAACTGAAAACCATGAAACTGAACGAGGAAGTTTTGTTTTATCACAGCCAAAAAGGAAACTGTATCATGGGAAAAATGAAAGTGATTGAAGAAGCGCACCAGGATAAAACAACCGAGATGGTCAGTGCTGAAATGGCGTAAAACAGAATTTAACGGTTTACTAAACGAGCTTAATTAGATTAGCCCACGCTTGCCGAAATATTTATATTGAGCTTTCCGAAATAAAGTAGTTGGCCTTTTCTTTTAAAGACTCTATATTTGTCCGCTAAACAAACTCAGGAATGACAAGCTTAACAGGAGCGACATTATATATTTTTCATTTTTGCTTTGTGTTGTTATGTATGGTTAACAGCACCATTGTCGCGCAAACTAACCCCAATCCAATCCATGCTTTACCCGATTCCATTCAGCAAAAGTTGCAATCAACTGACGATAGAATCCTTTTGTTAGTAAAGCTTCGGGATACATATAAGACCAAAGACAGCACTATTTACCGTCAGCTTGACCGTGAATTGCAACTTTTGGAGCAAGACAAAAAAAATCTTCCGCTGCTTATGAAAGCCTATTATGAGCTTGGCGATAAAATTTCGGCAAACAATTGGGATGCGAAAGCTTTGCCGCATTATAAGCGGTCGCTCGCAATTGCACAAGCGATAAAAGAGGATGATTATATTAAAAAAAACCTGTTCAAAATCACTGGATTTTACCTGAATACGCAGGATATTGCCAGGGCAGATTCTGTCATGATTTATATAGAGCATAGCATTGACACGAGCGAGGTCAACAATTATCTGGCAGAATATTATAACTACAAAGCTATTTTAAACGCAGAAGATGGCCAAAGTAATGAAGCAATTAACTTTTATACAAAGGCCGCTGTTATTTATAAAGACCTGAACAATTCCCCTGCTTTGGCAACGATATACAATAATATTGGAGAGCAAAATATTGGCATTGGAAATTATGAAGCTGCGATTAATTATACCCAAAAATCCCTGGAAATAAATAAAAAATTAGCTGCTGCTGAAAGTATTATCACGAATTATAATAACCTCGGTGTCATATATAAAGCTACTGATTCAACAGAACTTGCCATAAGCTATTACGCGAAGGCTATTGAGCAGGCCGAAAAGCTGCATAATGAATTTTTGATGGCAAGGGGCTTTTTGAATATTGCCAACTTATACCTAAAGGTTAAAGACTATAAAACAGCCTTGTCCTACTTTGATAAGTCGGAGTTTTTGTGTGAGAAAAATAATATTCCGATAGGGATTTTCATGAACAAAATCAATAAAACTCAGCTGATGCTGGATATGGGGAATATTGTTGAGGCCGAGAAACTATTGAAGCAGTCAAAGCAGCTTGCTGAAAGCATGAATTTACAGCTATATATGCCTAACATACTCAATATTTCTGCTGAACTATATTCAAAAAAAGGTGATTTTGAAACGGCATTACAGGATTATAAACAGTATGTTTCCATCCGCGACAGCATAAATTCTAACGAAGTAAAAGTAAAACTGCTTGAGCTAAATGCAAAATTTGAGAAAGAAGAATCACTGAGAAAAATAAGTGAATTGGAAAAAAGTATCGAAATTAATGAAGCCCAGGAACGTACAAAATTGCTGGTATTTATTTCTGTAGTACTTTTATTAATCTCAGTAACAGGCTTTTTGATTAGCAAACGACGCGAGTCAATTTACAAAAACAAAATTGCTAGGGAAGAAAATGACAAACTGCGCCTCAATGTAGAGATTAAAGACAAAGAGCTGGTGCATTATGCCATGAGTTCGGCAAAGAATAACGAGCTGATCAGCACAATGAAAAAAGGACTTAGGGCGGTTATGCCAGGTATTAGCGCTGCGGATCAACAAAAACTAAATGCCTTAATCAGAGATTTATCTCAAAATATAGTAACGGATAGTCAGGAAGAAATGGAAGCCCGCTTTGCCATAGTGCATGACAGCTTTCACCAAAGCCTGCTCCAGCTTTCCGCTGATTTGTCGCCTGCCGAGCTGCGGATGTGTAGCTATCTAAGGTTGAATTTGAGTACAAAAGACATTTCTAACCTGATAAACCGCAGCAGCAAAACTGTTGACAATGCGCGCAGCAGCATCAGAAAAAAGTTATGCCTTGCCACCGACGAAAATCTAACTGCTTTTCTGATGCGGTTATAATAGAAAAGTATGTAGAATACGAAAATAGAGCTGCGTTAGGTGTGATATTAAAGATTCAAAGATTTAAAGATTCAAAGATTCAAAGATTCAAAGATTCAAAGACCTGCCTGCTGCCTGCCTGGCCGTCAGACAGGACCGCAGGAAGGCAGGTTTAAAGATTGGTTTGAGCCGTGTAGTTATATTGAAATTTAGGATCAATCATTTATGGTTTTGCATCGCTTGATAAAACAGATGTAGGGCACTGAAATATTGGTGAAAAAGGTTGTAAATTAAGAGATTAGAGCTCCGTTAGCTGCGATATCTTAATGCGAAGTGATGGCAGGGCTAAAGCCCGGTTTGTAATTCGTGGGGAAAAACCCTTGCTGAAGCATGAGGTTAGTCAAGAGGTTTTGGGTGGTGTTTTGTGGGGATTGGATCGTAAAACCCAGATGTTGTCAGCTATTTATTCCATAATAAACAAGCCTACAAGGTATTGCGTTATAATGATAAGCGTTCCGATATAAAAATAGTCGAAGTTCTTTGTTTTTATGGCCAGGAAAAACAAGTAATTTACGCCAACAATTAAAAAGGAAAACCCGAACACACCTATAACTGTGGCTAACTGTATCAACTCGGGCAGGTTAAACAGGAAATTGCCCAAATTTAAAGCGAACCAAGGGAAAGTACTTGCTGAAAGGGCGTTCAAATATGCCAGTGCGGCCCAAATTGCAGGAACCAACAAAATATTTAGCAAAGAAATCTTTTTTGAATAAATCCCAAGCCGTGCATAAATGAAAGCAAACAGCACAAAAGGCAGAGCAAACAAAGTCGTAGCGGCTACCAAAGTCATTACGCTCAGAACAACAGATTGTCCCATAAATACGTTTGCTGAAGGCACAATCCAGGCCTGGATAAACAAGCCCGCACCAACACCCGCTGCCAAGCCCAAATAAATAGCGCGCAAAGGTTTGACATCTTGCAAAGCCAACAACAAGGGGATAAACGCCACCCATGTTAAGGCCACAACAGCCGGAAAGTGGTAGGCCAAACCAATCAGCAAAGCTGAAAGGAGGGCTAAGGCTAACCGCTGTGGGGTGTTAAATGTGCTTGCTGATTTAATATTAATCACTGTAAAAATTTGACTGTCATAGTGTGCTGATGTTAAACTGTACTGTTACTAACGGTTTTAAAAAGTAATAACCCATAGCGTAGTAACTCTTAAAATCTATAAAACGAAGGACAAAATAATTTTGAATGAAAAAGACCGTTTCACTGAAAACCTGTCAGCTATTTTCCGCTTTTCAGGCTTCACTTCCATTATTCTGTGCTAAAACGTGATACCGCCGGCAAAGGTAATTCTCAACAAAGCCAGACACATAAACACCGCTATAACAAGTGTTTTTGAGATGCTAAGATCCGGTTTATATAAATCGCCATTTCTAGATTTGAACTGTATGCTGAATTCCGATTTTGATCGGATAAATAGCCCTGCAATCATAAAACCTATTGTTAGCAATGTGATAATATCAACATAATGGTATTGTCCTATATGCGGTAATTTCAGTAAAAAAATTACCCCCAAACCCAACAAGGCAGGCTTGAATATTTGATTGGATAGAAATTTTTTCACTTCACTGCCTTGTAATTCAGTAAAGTACAAATGTGCTGAAATAATCACTTGTTTCTGAGCCTGATACCCTGAATAAATCAAAATGAAAATTCCGGCAAAGGTCATAAATACCCTTAAAAAATAAGGAAGCTGAAAGGCGATAAAAGCACTGTTCAATCCTGTATTGAAAATTGCACCTACAATGAGTTCGCCAAAAAACCAACACATCGCAAGGATATAAATCCAAAGGTATAAGAGGTTTATTTTATTCCGAAACCTCCTTTGTTTGCGGTATTTTCGATGGAAAAAATAGGCCAGAAACAGGCTGAAAAGATTTCCAAAGAAATATAAAAATATGATGGCTTCAGCCGTCCATTCTTGTCCCGATAATCTAAAGCCATTAAAATGGAATTCTGCATCAAAGCCCACAATCTTTGCCAACAAGACGATGAAGAGATTAGCCGAAAATGCTACGATATAATAGGCAATAACAAAGTAAATAAACGAATTGATTATGATATTCTTACTTCGTTTCTTGTTGTTCGTTGCAAGGCTTTTGCTTAAAAAAGGGTTCATCGTGTTATTCATTGGGACAAAAATCCAACTATAAACCTGAGTTCGATATAAAATTAATGGCTCAGACCGCTTATAAATAATTGGTTTCAAGGAATATTTGCGAAGGCATAGCGAGCTATGGCTAGCAGATATGACGCAGAAAACAGTTGTTTAGAAGTGGCAAATCCTGTGTTTCATTAAATAACTGCTCTACTTCTCTAAATTTTTTAACCATAGCTCGCTATGCTTAAAAAATTTATATTGTATATCAGTCATTTAATGAAATCTGAGCGCTTTAATTTTAATCGAGCTCAGGTTATAAGCTGCTGCCAAGAAAAACAAAATTCGTAGCAGCAGCTTACTATTACCAATTTTTATTCATCCAGCTTTTGCTTCCGGAAATCGTAAACTTTTTTTCCGCCATAGGCTGCGCCCAAACTTAACAGAATGAACAAGCCACCGCCAATAGGAGCGCCACCGCCGCCGCTGCCCACAGGAGCATTGGAGCCGGAGGGTGCGTTAGCACTTCCTCCGCCACTGTTATTATTTGGAGGTGGAGGAGATTGAGCCTGTGATGTATAAGAGAAGAGAACGATAGTAAGAATACTGACTATTTTCATTATTTTTTTCATAATAGCTGATTTTTTAAGGTAGTTTTTACTGTACGATTACTTTTTGAACTGAGCCGCCGCTTTTGCTTTTAACTGTCACCAGATAAACGCCTGTTGCCAGATTTGTTGGAATGCTTAGCAGGCCTTCCGCTACAATATGTTGCTCGAGCATTGTTCGTCCGCTCATATCGCTGATGATAAGCTGCGCTTGCTGCGTTGTGCTGGAATTAACAAAAACAGTTTTCCCCTGCGAATAAACCTTGATATTGTTGCCGCTTGTCACATCTTCATCTATTCCTACAGCATTAAAATGCAGTTTAAAGCGTGTTTCACTATCGCTTGTTTCCCACACAAATTCGTATGCGCCGTTTTTCAGCTTATGATAAGTGTTGGTTTTGGTGTCTTCCAGTTGCACTTGTGCTAGTTCAGCAATCTCTTTGATGGCGATGCTATACACGCCAGCCTTGTCGTTGACAAATCCCAGTTGCACGCTTTCTGTTTCTGGGCGCACATCCACAGCAAGTCGTCCATCAGTGTTTATTGAATAGATTTCGGCCAGGCCGGATGTACCCGATAAAAGTTTCCAGGCATCTTCGGCAAGCTCAAAGTTTTCGGAAGCTGTTGCATCAAAAATGAGGTACAAAAGGTTTTCGTTTTCACCGCTTGTTGCGCTAAGCACAAGTCCCTTTTCTAAAGTTTTTGCCGACTTCAAGGGCGCCATATAAGCACGCTGGCTGTTGTTCAGGCTAAATGTTCCGTCACTTGCTGTATAAATAAAGAAACCTTCCATTGGACTGAGGTATTGGGAGCCACTTCCGTTGCCGGCTTCAGTACGGCTGTCGTAGCTAGTGCCATTCCAGGTGTATTTTGCGCCATAGCCGCTCACTAAATCCCAATCGACAAAAGAGGGATAAGGATTGCCCAATAGATTTGTGCCTTTACTACTTCCATTACCTGCAGAGGTAATGGCAATGCTTTGATCGCCTGTATTTGGTGTTCCGGTGAAGCTAAAGCTGCCTCTGACAGGCGCAGGACTCCATAAGCTGTAGCCTTTTAGAGGCGTAAGACTTTCTGCCGCATCGATAATATCAATCCATAAATTTGTTGACTCATTCCATTTCTGCAAATACATGCCGCTGAATGTGTTAGCGGTGGTAGTGCTGTTGGGTGCGGCAATAAAGTGCCATTTATCATTGTTAGCAATGGTTTTTTCTACGTTTATCGTGCCGTTGTTGGTGATGGTGCCAAAGGTAATCAGTGAGCCTTCGGCTTGGACAGTAAGTTCAGCAATATTGTTGATCGTTAGGTTATTACAATAAAAACCTGAATAGGATTGAACAACAAGGCTGTTCGCGCCGACAGCTATTATAACATCATCTGTTCCCGAAGGTGTAATGCCGCCATCCCAGTTTTCAGCATCATACCAGTTGTTACTTACCGAACCATTCCAGGTGATGCTACTACCAATACCGTCCAGATTGGGATAGCCGCTGTTGGAACTTGCATTCATGGCCCAAATAGTGTTGAAATCCCAACCTTCACTTTTGAAGGTGCTTTTGGTTTTCATTTCAGCGGTGGTTTTGCCTATGCCTGCAGCTGAAGCAGCCTGATCGGAGGTTTCGGTATCCCAGAAGCAGTTGGTTAGGAAGGCACCAGCCGCATGACCAACAAAACCACCTATACTTGTAGCATCGGTAGTGTTAATTATTTGTCCTGTAGAATAACAATTATTCATTGTAGTATAGGAATTTTCGCCCGCAAAGCCACCGATCTTATTAATCGCTACATTGTTACAATCAATGTCTCCCGTGGCATAGCAATTAGTAATTATGCCATAGGTATTATTAAGTCCTACAAACCCTCCATATTGAGATGGAGGTAATGTACCGGCATTAATTGAAATACTCCCTGTGGCAAAAGAGTTTTCAATGGTAGCAATATTATGCCCCACTAGTCCGCCAACCGCACGAAATACACCTGTTACTGCGCAGCTGGATCTGCAATTTTTAATCAACCCACCAAAATGTTTACCAACTAAACCACCTACGAAACGGTCTCCACTAACGGTGCCACTTGTGCTACAGTTTTCAATCAATAATGATTCTCCATAATTTGTTTCTCCAACTAGAGCAGCAGTTTTCCAATATCCTAAAATATCTACATCTATCAGCACAACGTTTTTAAGTGTAGTTGCCCCTTCAATTAAGCCAAATAGCCCCACATAATCGGTTGTCGGCCTGTTAATGGCTAGTCCGTTAATGCTATAGCCTTGGCCATCATATTGTCCAGTAAATTTTGTGGTACTGTTGCCAATCGGGCTAAAGCCAGCTCCGCTTTCCCAACCTGAAGTAGCAGAAGCATCAATATCAGCAGTTTGCTTGTAATATTTACTCCATTCTGCTGAGTTTTGGGTAATCCAGTAAAGGTTGTTGAGGTTGGCAATAAGGTAGGGTGTTCCCGCGCTTCCGTCGCCGGCTGGCAGTGTGGCTGTTTGGGCATAACTTGCTGTTTGCGCAAACAGCATGACGATTAGCAATAAAATACTGCGATAAAATTGGTTCTTCTGTTTCATTGTTTAGCGTTTTATGACTTATCAGCGGTCAGGATGGTCTCTTGATTAAAAGTGATGTGTTTTACCAAAGAAATACCTGGCGCATCTGATGGCGTCGTAGTTTTAAAAAATCAATGCGACAAAGAAAAGCCTAAATTGAAAGAAAAGATTACAAACTATATCCCAATTATCTCCCATTCGTGTAGGACTTATCTCACAAAAATATCCCAAAATATAGTTATTGTATTGATACAGACGACTCTAACTAAAAAGCGGCTTTATAAATAAAAAAGGAGATAACCCAACGGGAAACCTCCTTGAAGCGCTATTTTCAAATAATAAAATTGCCTAAATGATGGAATTGCTTGACCAAATATTGCCTTGCTGAAGCCCTAATTGTCAGCGGTAGTTTCTATTTAGAATCTGTACGATAAGGATAATAAGGCAGAGGTATTTGATAATCCATAGTTGAATCCCGAGATGTCAGTTTTCACTTCTTTGTCAGCAGTGTTTACAAAATAATTCTTTTCTATAGATGTTCCTGTAGTATAACTGAAATCTGGCAGTAATTCCACACCGATAATTAAGTTTTTGTTTAATATATAATTTAGTCCTAATACTAAATTTATACCTGGTCTATAGGTTGTTTGTTCATTCAATCTGTCATTGTCACCTACTGTTTTATCATCATATTCAGATTTTGAGTGTGAATAAGTAAATGAAACATCAAGCCCATATCTTAACTCTAAATTATTTACAATAGCTTTCCGATACTCTTTTCCTAATTTAACACCAAATCCCATACTATTCCGCTTATTTGCAGAACTATCAGCCACATAATCCAAGTTGTTTCCGGAAATAAACAGCGTATTAAATCTCCATAAGGATTTTTCAGTTCCGGTTTTATAGGTCAATCCGAAATTATCAAGATTACTAAAAACCAGTCCGATTTCTTTTCGTTTTACCGGCTCTTGTGCCATTAAAGTGGTCGACATGGAAAGACACAATAGAATAAAAAGTGATTTTCTCATTTTAATAAGGTTTAGGTGAATTAATAAAATAGTTAAAAGGTAAACTTTTTAAATCAAACCAAGCTTTGTGCCATAAAATTAGTGCTAACCTATAGTTTTTTTTAGTCTGATACTTTTTGTTATACAGCCTGATGTTACGATAGTTATATTAAATCTAAACCCCAAAGGTATTGATAACCTTCGGGGCTTAAAAATTTCTTTCAGAAAACTAAAGAGATAATCCTACCTGAACAACTTCAACACATCGTTGCCGTTGGCAAAAATCAAGAGGCTGAACAGCAATACCATACCTATGATCTGCGCCACTTCCATAAATTTATCGCTGGGTTTTCGTCCGGCAATAATTTCATAAAACAAAAACATCACATGGCCGCCATCCAAGGCCGGAATGGGCAATAGGTTAAGCACGGCGAGCATTATCGACAGGAAAGCGGTCAGTCGCCAAAAGCTTTCCCAATGAAAATCTGCCGGGAAAATAGATCCGATAGCAATAAATCCGCCCACGCTTTCGTAGGCTTTCACCTCGGGAGAAACCAGCAATTTTAGCTGTTTCAGATAGCCGCCAATGCCGTCAACAGTTTTTCTCATGCCGGCAGGAATAGCTTCTAGGAGATTATAGGATTTTTCGTTAAAGGCAAAAAAGTCGCTCAACTGACTAGTCGGATAAACGCCTATCAAACCTTCTTCCGGCACTGCCATGGCCAGGGCCAGCGAATCATTCCCACGTTTAACATTTACCAATACATCCTGGTTTTTAAACTGTTGAATACCTTCGCGGAAATCCTGAAAGTATTTCATCGTGATGCCATTGATGCCTAAAATAGTATCTCCGGCTTTCATGCCTGCATCGCGTGCTACCGACTCTTCCGGAAAAGCACCGGCTATAAATGGAATGCGAAACGACAAAAAGAGCGGTGAATCATGCTTAACTAATCTGCTTACAGCATTCTCTGGTAGCTGAATTTGTTGTTTCTGACCGGCACGCTCTACTTCAATAATGCGGGCGTTCTCTAAAATTATTGTGATCGGAATCTTGCTAAAATCTTCGATAAACTGTCCATCTATCTTCAAAATTTTGTCACCATTGCGCAGGCCAAACTCACGGGAAAGGCTATCGGTAGCTATTCCATAACGATTCACCTCGGAAGTGGGCAAGTATTGCTCGCCATAAACGGTAAGCATACCGATATAAATCACAAAGGCCAGCACCACATTCATAAAAACGCCACCCAGCATGATAATCAAACGCTGCCAGGCCGGCTTCGACCTAAACTCATAATCTTGCGGCGGCAATTTCATGGCTTCTTTGTCCATCGACTCGTCAATCATGCCCGAAATTTTTACGTAACCGCCTAATGGCAGCCATCCCATACCATATTCCGTTCCTTTGTAAGTAAACTTAAAGATAGAAAACCAGGGATTAAAAAAGAGATAAAACTTCTCAACGCGGGTCTTGAAAATCTTTGCCGCTGCAAAATGACCGAATTCGTGCACAATCACTAAAATTGAGAGGCTCAGTAAAAGTTGAACAATCTTTACAAATATTTCCATGTGTTATTTCAAAAGCGAAACCGCTGTTAGTTAAGGTGCTATTTAATCAAAATACTAAACAGTAAGAGGCCGCTGTTGTTCATATTTTTTTCGGCTGCAAGATTACGAAAAATTATGCAGTTAAAGGCCATTACCAATACAGGGCTGGCTAAAATAATTGACCAATTCAGAAGGAAAGATAATCGCTCGGGTTGATGGGAATACCATTAAACCACAGCTCAAAATGCAGGTGTGGCCCTGTACTCAGCTCTCCCGAATCGCCAACAATGGCAATGGTTTCACCAACTTTCACAAAGTCGCCTTCTTTTTTAAGCAGCACCGCATTATGCTTATAAATCGAGAAAAAATTGCCCGCATGTTGCACTCCTATTATATAGCCCTTGTCAGGCGTCCACGAAGCAAAAACTACCGTTCCTTCCAGCGTGGCTTTTACTGCATCATTGGTTTGGGCTACGATATCCACACCAAAATGCTTGTTTATCGGATCAAAAGGATTGGTAATGGTGCCTTTTAGCGGGATAAAAAAGTTGGCCACTCTCATAGTTCGACGACGACTTTCGGGAACAATTGTCCCTTGATCGTAAAGATTAAAACGCTTGGCAGATTCAAACTCAACGCGCAGCAGACTGTCTTCCTGCGATCTGGAGAACTCTATCGTGTCAATGGCCGAGACACCCATGTCAACCTGAGAATTATACGCATCAATGCTGTCCTGATCTGCGTCATATCCTTCAACAATACGTTTGATATTAGCAATATAGCGGTCTTTTTGATGAAAAACATTTTCCAGAGAATCAGCCCTGCTTTCTATTTGATAAATACGCTGATTCAATCTAATATCCGTGTAGCCGGGAATATATTCGCGCAGCGATGTAAATGCAATGATATAGCTGGTAATAAAAATCAACACCACCGAAAGGCTCACCAATGCTACAAAAACATTGAGCCTGCTAAGCCGAAAACTGATTTTTTCTTCAAAAGTCTCGTCGTGAAAAATTACTAAACGGTACTTATGACGCAGCTTGCGGTACCATTTTTCTTTTTTTGGAATTCCCATAACCTAAAAATAAGTTGCCACAAAAGTAGGGATTTATAACGCAGCCCATCTTTATCACTAAAAAAGCCAAAAAAAATATCGCTGATTCTCATAAAAATCCAGATTAAGTTCAACAATGTAAAAGCCTTGCGGATAAGCGCGTGGCTGAAAACAAATTTCCAGATCACTCAAAAAGCCTTTCGGCATAAGCCCTGATTTGTTTACATTTGCACACACTTTTAATCATAAGTGGCTTCGTTTTTCGTTGTCCTGGGCAATAGGCGAAAAATAATATTTCCCACTAAATTGAGTTATGGTAGTTAAACGTATAAAGAAGTTGAAAAAATACAGGAATTACACGCGCTTTCTGGCATTGACGCTAATAGTACTCATGCTGGGTGGCTGCTCCACCAAAAAAAATACCTGGACGCGCCGTACTTATCACAATATTACCAGCAAATATAATGTGTACTGGAATGGTAATGAGAGTCTTAAACAAGGCATAAAAGACTTGAACAAAAACGTAGAAGACGATTACATTCAGGTGTTACGGGTGTTTAATTATGGTAAAAAAAGCGATGCACAGCGCATTTATCAGCCCATGGATCGTGCCATCCAAAAAGGATCGATAGGTGTGCAGCGCCATTCCATGAAATTTGGCTCCAAAGAATATGTGCGCTGGATTGATGACAGCTACCTGATGATGGGTAAGGCGCATTTTTTAAAACAGGACTATATCAGCGCCAGGCGTACTTTTGATTTTGTAGCCAGCCAATACAACAAAAACGAAATCAGACATACCGCCAATCTCTGGCTGGCAAAAACCTATATCCAGCTTGAGCAATTCGAGAAAGCCGAGCCCATGATGCGCAGCCTCGAAGCAACAGCACGCGACAACGATATGCCAAAAGAAGTGCTGCAAAACCTGGAACTGGTGTGGGCTGACTATTTTATCGTGCGTAAAAATTACGAGGCAGCCATCCCGCATCTCAAGCGCGGAATATTGGATAGCAAAGACAAACAACTGAAGACACGTGCCATGTTTATTCTGGGACAGCTATACGAACGGCAAGGCAATCTGGCCGCAGCCACCAGACAGTTTAAGGCGGTGGTTAAGCGTAATCCCGAATATAAGCTGGCTTTTGAAGCACGCATCAATATGGCTAAGGCTTTTGATGCTGAACAGGGCGACAGCAAGCAAATTGTGAAAATACTCAACAAGATGCTTCGCGACGAGAAAAACGTGGATTATCGCGACCGTATTTATTACGCCCTTGCCGAAATTGCGCTGAAAGAAAATAATGAAGTGGCAGCTATCGACTTTCTTCGAAAATCGGTTGCCGTAAGTACTACCAACAAAAGCCAACAAGCTACTTCTGCCTTGATGGTAGCCGGCATCTTGTTTGAAAACAACGACTATGTGCCTTCGCAAGCTTATTACGACACCGCCGTAAGTGCCCTCCCACGGGAATATCCGGGTTATGACAGCATCAATAATCGCGCGGTAGTGCTACAGGATTTGGTGCAAAACTTAGTAGTGGTGCAAACACAGGACAGCCTGCTCAAACTGGCTACAATGGATTCGGCGGCTCGCATAAAAATTATTGACAATATAATTGCAGCATATATTGAAGAAGAGAAACAACGTGCCGAACAGGAGCGCATGGAAGAACAGATGGCGATGATGCCGGGCCAGAAACCTGTAGGCGGCGGAAGCACCATGGAACAATCCACAGAATGGTATTTTTATAACCCCAATACGCTTAGCTTCGGCTATACAGAATTCCTGCGAAAATGGGGTCGCCGTAAGCTCGAAGACAACTGGCGCATCAGCGACAAGCAAAGCATGAGTTTTGATGGTGGCGGAGGAATGGATTTAACCGCTATCAACGAAGAAACAGAGTTATCTGATAGTGCAGCCGCTTCATCAACACCAAGAGACAGAGCGTATTACTTAAAAGATTTGCCGCTAACCGCCAAGGCGCAGGAAAAAGCCCATATAGATATAACAGAAGCTTTTAATAACCTGGGATTCATCTATATGGAGAGACTTAAAGACAAGCCAAAAGCCATTGATGCCTATCAAAGCCTGAACGAACGCTATCCTGAAAATGAGTACCGCCTGCCATCATGGTACTCCTTATATAAGCTGCATACAGCGCTCAATCAAACAGAAATAGCCGAAAATTACAAAAACCGGATCATCACAGAATTTCCGGATTCTGATTATGCACAGGTGCTGCTTGACCCCGAGTTTTTTGTTAAAAAAGCACAAGCCCGCAACGAGTCGGAAGAGTTTTATGAACGTACTTACGAGGCATACAAGGCCGGACAATATTTCCGGGTCGTGATGAATGCTGATCGCGCTGCCAATTTATACCCTTCGGATACGGCATTGCTTCCACGCTTTGCATTTTTGCGTGCGGTATCTTCAGGAAGACTTGAAGTAGTTGATTCAATGGCTGTTGCCTTGGATCGTTTGGTAAAAAAATATCCCGAAAGCAGCGTGACACCTTTGGCCAACGATATTTTGCGCAACATTGGAAAAACCTATGAACTCACCGTTGAACTGGATTTGCCGCCAGATGCCGAAGCAGAAAGCACCGAAGAACCGCCTTCTCCTTATAGCGATAATGACAAGGCTCAATATATGGTGATGCTGGTTTGTAACTCAGCAAATGTGCGTATCGATCCACTCAAGGTGCGGCTGTCCGACTTCAATAAACGTGAATTCAGTATTAAAAGCCTGATGATAAAAAGCCTGATACTCGACAACGAAAACACCCTGGTAACAGTGGGCAATTTCGAGAATCGTGCTGCTGCAATTGATTATTTTGAAGTGCTGCAAAACTCAGACTATGTGCTTGGCGGCATTAAAAAAACAGACTATTCGGTTTATCCCATTTCTTTGTCTAACTATCCTATTTTTTACCGCAACAAAAACATTGACGAGTATAAACGATTTTGGGAAAAACTGCCGTAATGGCAGCCCTGAGAATAAAATTATTTGTTGAAAAATCACTATTTTTGACATAAAAACAGTAGTAAATTCGCAAAATGAAACAAAATAAAACCACAGTAGACTCGGCAACACGCAATCTGATAGGTAATGGCACCATAATAAAAGGCGATATAGAATCAGCTGGTGATATCAGAATTGATGGCACAGTGACGGGCGTTATTCGCTCCAACGGAAAAATCGTTATCGGACAAAGTGGTCTGGTGGAGGGCGAGATGGAATGCCAGCAAGCCGATATTTCGGGCAGTATCAAAGCCAAGCTTAAAGTGGAAGGACTGACCAGCATGAAAGCTTCTGCCGTTTTTGAAGGCGAACTTCTCACCGCCAAGCTCTCCATCGAAGTGGGAGCGCAGTTTAGCGGTAAATGCGAAATGCTGCAACCGAATCAGCCTCAGCATGAAAAAAAACAAAAATAAATTTACAAGCTCCTTAAATGCTTACGCAAAATACTCCTCTCTGGCCTTTCAAATGATGTTTATAATTTTGGCCGGCGTGTTCGGAGGCGTAGAACTTGATAAATGGCTTGGATGGAAATTTCCGGTCTTTACAGTTGCTTTCTCCATTTTAGCTGTTATCTTAGCCATCTATTACGCCATCAAAGATTTATTAAAATAAGTTGTTGACCATGAATCCCGATCTCAAACGCTTTTCAATACGCCTGGTAATCGCTGCTGCGCTGGCTGCCCTAATTACCCTGCTCGTCAAAACCTTTCTGCCGGCCGAGTGGACAAGTCCTGCCTGGCCGTTTCTGTTGATTTTTTTTCTGGCAGTAAACATCCTGCTTTACGCGCTGTATGCCCGTGCCAAAGAAAAAAAACTGAGCAATTTTACCAATTTCTTTATGCTGGCCACTTTCTTTAAATTACTGCTCTACCTGGTCGTTATCGTACTATATTTGCTGTTTAACCGCGAGGATGTTGTTCCTTTTGTACTTACTTTTCTTGTTTACTATATCCTGTTTACAACACTCGAAGTGCGTGCTGTATCTAAAGTTAGTAAATAGGATGATGGGACGAAATATTTGTAATCGGTGTTGCAGCTATTTATTCGGCTTGTTAGTGCTTTATTTATTGAGCTTTATTAGCAAAGATGCACAGGCTCAGATAGATACCACCTATATTAAACGCTTTAAAGACAAGCTTACGGTAAGGGTTTATTCCTTAAATGAGGCAGCAACACTGGTTATCGATCCCCTGGCCGAAGGGCCTGATTTAAGCTATCGGCCAAACAGCAAACAACATTTTGGCGTTGCAGCCTATTATAAATGGTTTGGACTTGGGTTAGCGGTTCAATCACCTTTTGCCAACACAAATGAAGATATTTATGGCGATTCCAAGTCCATCGACATACGGCTTAATGTCTATGGCAGACTGTTAAATGCGGAGTTGGCCTATGTAAATTACAGAGGTTTTTATTTAGAAAATACACCCAAAATTATCGATTCCTATCTCCCGGGGAATCCTTATTTTATTCGTGACGACTTGACGATTGAGAGCGTGAGCGGCCTGGTTTATTTTGTGACTAACCACAGAAAGCACTCGTTTAAAGCTGCCTATATTCAAAATGAATATCAGCTCAAAAGCTCCGGATCGCTCATCATCGCGCCCGCATTTCAGCTTAACCGACTCAAAGCTGACGAAAGCCTTATCCCACAAGACTATATCGCAAAATACGATGTGTTTGATGAGGACAAACTGGTGCGTGGCAAGTTTAATGTGGTTGGTGTTTTTGTTGGTTACAGCTACACCTTGGTTTTTTTGAAACGTTTTTATGTAAATGCTGCTATGCTACCCGGCGCTTTTATGCAATATTATAATTATCATACCGAAGAAAACCATTACCAAAAAAATAATGCCTACTTCCTGTGGACATTACGTCTAGCCGCCGGCTACAACGGTAAGCACTGGTTTGCAGGAATGGGTGGCGTTAGCGGATTTAATACCGCACTGGTTCCAATAAAAACCCCCGCTTTCGCTTTAGGCATAGAACAATTCCGGATATGGATTGGCACACGATTTGCTGTGGGGCATGGAACAAAAGCTAAAAAATAGCGTTTAGATATCAATTCAATTAAAACTGTAATTTTGCCGCCCAAGCCGTAAACCTAATTAACACCATGATACATATTACCAGAAGAGAACGTTTTAATGCGGCACACCGACTTTTTAGAAGTGATTTTTCCGACGAACAAAACATGCAGATTTTTGGGAAATGCTCAAATCCAAACTGGCACGGACACAACTACGAACTGTTTGTAACCGTAAAAGGCGAGGTAAATCCCGAAACCGGCTTTTTGATTAACCTTAAGGCCTTGAGTAAGCTTATCCGCGAACGCGTCATCGAAAAAATAGACCACAAAAATATTAATATAGAAGTGCCGTTTATGCAAGCTAAGTTTGCATCAACAGAGATGCTGGCTATGGCGATATGGGACGAACTCGCAGATGGCGTGCTAGCACTCGGAGCCAACCTGCATTGTGTAAAGCTCTATGAATCAGAGAATAATTTTGTAGCGTATTTTGGAAATTAAAAACAGCAATACAACCCAAGCACTGTTTTTTAAAAAAATGAATAATAAAGAAATGAATAAAGGCCCAAAAGAACTTTTAGGATACGAAAAAATTGAAAAATTTGCACCCGAAAAACTTGAATTACTTCAGGGACACTACCGTGCTATTCTTGATCTTATTGGCGAAGAGACCCAACGCGAAGGCCTGCTCGACACGCCCCGCCGCGTAGCCAAATCTATCCAGTTTTTAACACAAGGATACGACCACGACCCCCGTGAAATACTGCTTTCGGCCAAGTTTAAAGAAGATTATCGCGAGATGGTCATCGTAAAAGATATTGAGATTTTTTCACTCTGCGAGCATCATATGATTCCTTTTATTGGCAAAGCCCACGTGGGTTATATCCCCAACGGATACATCACAGGCCTTAGCAAAATCGCGCGTGTTGTAGAGGCTTATTCACGCCGCTTGCAGGTGCAGGAACGCCTCACCCACCAAATAAAAGAAGCCATACAAGAAGCGCTCAATCCGCTCGGAGTAGCAGTTGTTATCGAAGCCAAACACCTATGCATGTCCATGCGTGGCGTGCAAAAACAAAGCTCCGTAACCACCACTTCCGACTTCACTGGCGCATTCCAAAGGGCCGAAACACGTGCTGAGTTTATCAGCCTGATTAGTTCAAATTTGCATTAATTTATTTTCTAACTTTTAATAAAATTTTAACATGAATAGGATACAGCAGCCTTATTCGCAGCAAGTAGATTTTCAATCTCAGACACTGGCCAAAACTTTTCTGGCCAACGTATTTTCGTGGATGTTTCTGGCTTTAGCCGTTACCGCTTTAGTTTCATATACGGTTGCCGGCAACGACAGCTTTATGCAGTTGATGTTCAACATGGAAACCGGCGGCATGAGTCTGATGGGATGGGTGATAATGCTTTCGCCACTCGGTCTGGTACTGTGGATGTCGATGGGTTTTAATAAAATGAGTGCACCCACGCTTACTCTTGTGTTTTTGCTTTATTCCATCCTGATGGGCCTCAGTTTAAGCTTTATATTTTTGGCCTACACCAGTGCTTCTATCGCAAAAACTTTTGTGATAACCAGTGGCATGTTTGGCCTGATGGCCTTGGTAGGCTACACCACCAAAACCGATTTAAGTAAATTCGGATCGCTGATGATGATGGGTCTGGTAGGTCTTATCATCGCCTCGGTAGTTAACTTTTTCTTTAAAAGTTCTACTATGGAATATATCATCAGCTTTATTGGCGTACTGGTTTTTACAGGCCTCACAGCCTACGATGTGCAAAAATTAAAACGCATCGGAGCCTCTGCTATGTCACAGGGGGAAGGGATGCGCAAGATTACTATCATGGGGGCCTTAACTTTATACCTCGACTTTATCAATTTATTCTTATTTTTGCTCCGGTTTTTCGGCAATAGAAATAACTAAAACTATCATATTCTGCCCAAAACAAATGCAGTAGAATTTTTGAACTCATACACTTTTGAATTGAAATGCAGACTGCAATAGGCCACTATAAAAGCTTAAAATCAAACTAAAAGTACTTATCTCAAACTATTTAAGCTGTTTTAGTTTTTCTATAAAATCTAAACCACAACAGCAAAACAATTAAACAATTACGCATGAAAGCATATGTTTTTCCGGGTCAGGGAGCACAATTTGTCGGAATGGGCAAAGATTTATTCGATAAATCTGCTAAGGCAAAAGAACTCTTCCTAAAAGCCAACACCATCTTGAAGTTTAAGATAACCGATCTGATGTTTGATGGCACTGACGAAGACTTACGTCAGACTAAAGTTACCCAGCCCGCCATTTTTCTGCATTCTGTAATTCTGGCCCTTATAATGGGTGAAGATTTTAAGCCTGATATGGTTGCAGGCCATTCACTTGGTGAGTTTTCTGCCTTGGTAGCTAACAAAACTTTGCAGTTTGAAGATGGCTTACGCCTGGTTTCCAAACGCGCAATCGCCATGCAAAATGCCTGCGATGCAGAAGCAGGAACAATGGCCGCCATTCTTGGATTAGAAGACAAAATCGTTGAAAATATCTGCGCCAGTATTAAAGAGGTCGTTATTCCGGCCAACTATAACAGCCCCGGCCAACTGGTGATTTCAGGTTCGGAAAAAGGCGTTGCACTGGCTTGCGAAAAACTGCTTGAAGGCGGTGCCAAACGTGCCCTGCCACTCAAAGTTGGCGGCGCATTCCATAGCCCGCTGATGGAGCCTGCACGCGTTGAACTGGCTGATGCCATTGCGGCAACAAAATTTAACCGAGGAATTTGCCCTATTTATCAAAATGTTACAGGACAATCGGTTAACGATCCGGAGATTATCAAAACTAACCTCATCGCTCAACTTACTGCTCCCGTTAGATGGACTCATATTATGAATAATATGATTGCCAATGGTGCAAAAACAATCATTGAAGTAGGCCCCGGAAACGTGTTGCAAGGCTTGTTTAAAAAAGTTGACCGCAATATCGTCACCATGAGCGCTACGATTTAAAGACCGACAGAAAATTTATTCCTGCTGAAAAAACTCAGCAGAAAATTTAAAAGATCCCGAATGATTTAGTTTGAAACTAAATTGTTTGGGATTTTTTTGGCTTGACACGGATTTGTAATTCGTGACACAACTATCATTATATCAAATATTTATACAAAGCATTTTTTTACTCTTGACCTTTTGAAGTCCTTTCGGACGTTCAAAAGCCAACATTCACGTAATCTCAGATATCCTGACCCATTATCAGATAATCAGTTTGCTAACAGTTTTTATTCGTAAAATACAATTGTCGTTGATAAAAATTTACCAGGTCTTGCTGAAGATATTATTTCGCTTTTCCTTGATGAAAA
>JALNZT010000063.1 GCA_023229135.1 Bacteroidales bacterium | reverse complement strand
TTTTCTTCGGCCTTTGCTAGCTCTTTTTCTTTGGCCTTTGCTAGCTCTTGGGTGGGCTCTGGGGCGCTCTTGCCTTTAGGTGGCGCTGGCGGCGTTTGTGGGTCGATTTTCTCAATGCGTTTTTCGAGTTTATCGACAATATCTTCACAGCTATCGAGCTTTGTTTGTATCGTCTCTAGTCGTTCTGCCTGCATCGATACCGTGGTAGGTGTTTGGGATAAAGTTTCCCAAATATCTAGCCAGCCTGCTTCATAGTCTATGTCGAAGAGCAGATCGTCGATGCGCTCTTTTTCTTGTTTTTCAGCATCGATAATGGCCTTAGCTTCGTTTTCTATGCGCTTCTCTTCTTTGCGCTTGGCTTCCATGCTATGGGTGGCATCCTCGGCAGCTTTAGCCTCTTTGTTGCTGATGGCTAAAGGACTCGCTTGCGCTTTGGCCTGCTCATCGTTGTTGGCGCGTATAGCGTCGTATTCTTCGCGGCTAATGCCAAGTTCTGCAAGCTCTTCGTCGTTGAGCTCAACATCGATGTAATCGTAGCGCCCGTCATCGTCCTCGAACACCGCCACCGTTGTTGACCGGCAATTGGGGTGCATGGGCGGGAAGTTTAAGCCCACTTTGGCCTTAGTCACTTCAAAGATTTGGCCATTAACGCTTTTGCATACATCGGATGTTCTGCTATCGATGGCGGCCAAGAATTTATACTTTTTAACCCCGTCCCTTTTGTAGCTATCGAGTGAGGCTTGATTTGCGATGTGGTTAAACTCTGTGCGTATGAGGCGCTTCGCATTATTAATATTTACGTTTAAGCGCGTTGCAAGGCGAAAGCTAAGATTCCTTATTCCTTCATGGATAACGAAGGCTTGGGCGAGTATGATGCGTAGCTCCTCGATGAGTTTGTTTTTGTCTTCCCAAATGCGCGATGAGAAGTCTTTGCCTAGCCATTTTTCGTGTATGGCCTTATGCACTGGGGTTTCAGGGCTTTGTTTGTCCGCAGTCTTTAAGCCCGCCTTGGCAAAATCTTTGCGGCTTTCATCTTTTGCCTCGCCATAAGACTTTGCCATGCCGCTCTCCATTGCCTTGTCTTGGGCGGCGGCGAGTTTGATGCACTCGTGTTTGATGCTGGCGAGCAGGGTTTCTTCGCGTGTTAGTTTTCTAAGCTTAGAGAGTTTCTCAAAGTCTTTGTCGTATCGGCGTAGCGCTATGTTTCTTGGATCTTTGCTAAGCAGTTTTTTGAGCTCCATTCTTTTGCGATGAAACTCTGTTTTAAAGTTGCTGTATTCTTTAAGCGTGAGGAGTTCACGGGCTTGCTCTCCAGATATTTGTGCATCTTTGGCAAAGCGTTTGTAGAAGTCATTTACGCTTTGGATAATTTCTTGTTGCGCTCTTTGGTATGCCCTCAAAAGCTCGCGCTCAGTCTCTTGGGTGCTTTTGTCTGTAGCCAAAACCCTAGCCTGCGCGCGGTCTTCCCAGTATTTTTGCGCTTTTTCTTTTTGGGCTTTAAGCATCCTTGCCTTTTTCTCGGCGAGCTTTGCCTTTTCTTCTTCTGTAAGTTTTTTCTTGGCCATACGCTATAAAACCTTTCCCGTCGTGGGGGCGTTGCGGGGGTTAGAGCCCCCGCAGAGGGGGTAGGCGCGCATTTGCGAAGCAAACAGCGCCGAGGGGGATACCTCCCCCCCACAAAAGTGCGCCTTATGGTTGTGCGTCGTTGTTTTCATCGTCTTGCATTTCTGGACGATCTGCTTCGCTAAAATTGAGGCTGTTGTTCATCTCGGCGAGTTCTTCTTCGACGTTTCCGGCCCACGGGTGGTTTGCAACGATGGTGCGGTCGCTAATGACGCCTTTGCTAGCTATGCATGCTTGGATAACCTCCATTTCGTTGACGGAGACGTCCGTGTTAAATACGAAATCGACGTCTTTAGCGGTGAAATCGCCGCCGCCTTTGGCCAAGATGTCGGCGTCGATAAAGTGCAAAAGTTCTTCGAGGGCGGCTGCGAATTCGGCGCCCATGCTTGCGCAATCCATGTCGAGGTCTGCGTAACGCAATCGGATTGCGACGCCGGAGGTGTTTCCTTGGGCGGCGTCTTGTGAATCTACGGCGCTTGCTGCGTCGAATATGTCTTTGCGAAGGCGCGAAAGTTGGAGTTCGCAGGCGCTGGTGTTGAGAGTGTTTGTGAGTTGATCGACGCTCCCGCCCTCGTCGAGTTGGACGGCGCGGAAGGTGGCGAGGTTTCGGTTAAATTCGCCAAGGTTTGGGGCGTAGCCGCGCACTAATTTGATGCTGTGTGGGGTGTCTTTGATGTCGTCGGATATGGCGGATGTAAGTTCGTCGTATTCGTCGATGAGTGCTTTGATGTAAACGATAAGCGGAATTTCGCGCGAATTATAACGGAATTGAACGAATGGAATACGTCCAAAGTCGGCTTCGATGGTTTCTTGTCCTGCAATGATTTGCACATGTCCAGAGCGTTTTAACTCTGTAAGTTTTCCCGATTTGAGTTCATAGTAAACGCAGCCGTTTTGCGTGTGGTATTCGACGGTTTTGCTGTCTTTTTTGTCTTGGAGGGGGTTTGTATCTTGGTAGATGCGCAGCATGGCCAAGAGTTTAGAATGGTCGCCGTCTGCCCAGATGGGAATGAGTTCTTCAGTGGGTATGCGTGCAAAGGCTAGGTCCCCATCGCTGTTGTAGTAGACCTGTAACCAGGCGCTACCGCACAGAATAGCTTCGAGTCCAAGGCGTTTGAGTAGTCGTAAAAAGGCTTTGTTGAGGTAGGCTTGCAGAGCTTCAGTGTATGCTTCATCTTCGCTATTAATGGACAGCGCTTTTGATAATAAATAGCCTATCTTTTGGTTAACAATCTTGTAGAAAAAGGGGTGTGCAAGTTTGCTATTAGAAAGCAGCGGTGCTTCAAGGAGTACACCATCTTCTGCCGCATATTGTCGTTTGCGTTTAAATACATCATTGTCGTTTTCATAATAACGATAGGCCTCGTGCATGCGTTTTTTGGCTGCGTTGTTTTCATCGTTTTTAATGATTTCAAGTAGTTTTTTAGGGTCTATATTACTGTAATCCATCGTTAGCTCCTAAGTTGAAAGTTGAGCGCTTCTTCAATGGGCGCGCCGTCAGGGCACTGTGTTTGCGCAAGATTACTGTGTCGATATATGCCAAATTCATTTGTTGGCAGTGTTAAACAGCGTTTGTGCTTTTTACCGTCCTTGCCGTTTTCGTAGCTAAAGTATTGAGTCGTTTTCGGAGCAACTGTTTTAGTTATGCCAAAAGCTGTGCAAAGCATATCAAGTAGTTTTGCTAATGACTTTGTTTGAGCCAAGGTAAAATCGGCGCCTGTAGGGTGTGTTAGGTCGATGCCAATCGATCTATAATTAAAACCTGCTACATGCCATGCGACGTAATAAATAGGCGATAAGTATTGATAGATTATGCCGTCTCTATCTATCTCGTAATGTGTTGATGCATTTCGCGACATGAAAGCAGAGCGCGTTCTTTGTGTCGATGTCGTGGCCGTGTGGTGTATAACGATGATATTAGCTCTTTTGCTCCTGTAGCTATATAGTTTTTTGCCTTCTTTAGTAACGAGAGTTTTATCATAGCGCATGTCGATTTTGATATCGTCGCTAAGTCTTGGCATTTTTAGTGCTCTATTGCTTTTAGATGTATCTTTCACGTTTTAGCTCCTTATTTGTTATATCTGTCTAAAATCGCGCGCATTATCGTCATGGTTTCGCTAAAGTTTCTAAACGCGTCGCTGTTTTGTCGCAGTGCTTCGCTGCAGTGCGTCATGGTTTCGCTAAAGCGTAGGAATGCTTCGCTGTTTTGCCGAAGTGCTTCTGCGCTTTGCTGTATAGAAATAGTCGCCTCGGCGAGTAGTTTGGCGGTGTCTTTGCCGTCGCAGGATAGTACTTTTCGCATTTCGTCTTCAAGGCGCGATTGCTCGCGGTAGAGATGCAAAACGACAAACAATAGGATAGCGACGACTGCGTATAGTCCGTATGTGCTTAGAGCAGCGGCTGTAGTTGTTACATCCATTATTCGACCTCTTTGAATAGCTCGATTAGAGCGTCCATTTTAGCTTCGCATGTTGAATAGGCTTCGATAACGAGGGATAAGGCTGTCACGAAGTCTCGGTTCGTTTTCAGCGTAAAGCTTGGGTATTCACAGGGTGTAAGTAGTGCTTTTGGCGGGCTAGTGCGCACAAACTCTGTTCTTACTTGCGGTGCAGTCGAACAGGCTTGAAACAGACTTAGGGATAGGGCAATCAAGCCACTCGCTAAGCTCATCTTCCTCCTCTTCTGCTTTAGATAAGCCCTCCATCCTTTCCTTGTGCTTAGCCGATGCCAAGGCAACACCCTTGAGCATCGTGAGCACGGACAAGTCGGCGCGCCGTCGTTCATTCTCTTCATGTTTTTCTCGCTCCCTAAGTTGTGCTGCCTCGTCTTGTAACAGTTGCACTTTTTCGCTAAGCGCAAGGTTGTTTGCCTCTAGCGCTTGTATCCGTTCCCGTTGGCAGCTAATGGCAATGGAAAGCGAAACAATAACTATGATTAAAAGCGCTGAAATAATGGTTTTGATATAGTTTAGAATTACCATCTAAAAGACCTCCTGTGTGCGCCTTCGGTAGCGTATCGCAGTGCATCTATTGCGTGGTTGTATTCGTCTATGGGCATATTCATTAAGCGGCCACTTAAGCGGTCTTTTGCCCAGCAATAGTTTGATAGTTCGATAATGGTGTTCTCGCAGCGAGGGTGTACAAAAATGCGATAGTCTTGTAATAATTGAATGCCTGCAATCACGGAATCGGGGCCTTTTTTGGCAGCCTTAATGTTGCGCAAACCGAGGAGCTTTAGTTCTTGTATGCTCTTTGGCTCTGCACTGTCGGCTACAATGCGCTCGGTATCAAAACCTAGCCTTTGTATAGCCTTATAAATATCGCTGTTAAGCATCCCCGTTTTGTATATTTCGTAAGCTATGAATATTTCATGTGCTTTGGAATCGACAATGCATGCTATAAAAGCGGTAGGGTCGTTTGAATATCCAAAGTCTAGCCCGAAAACTGCGCGCATCTGTGGGTGGTAGCGCGCAGATCTCTGCATTTGTTCAAAGTCAAAGTCGCGCTCTTGCCAATTCTCAAACACCAAGCCTTCGCTAATTCCCCATTCGCCGCGGCCTTCAATGGCATAGCGACGTGGGGAGCTTTGGCGAATTTCTTCAAAGAGCGCGATGTCGTCTTCACCCAAAAACTCGTTGCAGTCGTAGTTTCTTGTAAGGGCAAGTATGTTTTGGCTTTTGGCGTCAAAAAACCTGCGTTTAATCCAGTGCTTCTCACTCCATGGGTTCATCGTAAGCGTGTGTTGCTTAAACAAAGGCGCTGGTAGCTCGCCGCGGATGGACAGATCAACCATGTCAAAAGCTGATTCGTCGTTGACTTGAAAAGCCTCCTCCCACCATACCCAGCACAAGTGTCCATCGGCGGCTACAATTGATGTAATTGACTGCGGATCGTCTAAGCCACGAAAATAAATGCACTGTCCACTTGGTACGTATACAAGCTGCAAGGGCGACTTGGTCGCGCGCCACAGCTGCGCCACGTGCAAGCGTTCTATTGCCCATCGCAGCTGGTTAAACGTTGAGCCTTGGTGCGTATTAAAATAGCGGCGAATGACAAGTGCATGTGGCTTGATTTTGTAGAGCTGCCAAAACTTCATAATTTGGTAGATAAGCCAAAGCGCAGCGGTGGTAGATTTCTTTGAACCGCGCCCTCCCTTTATGACGCGGTATCTCCCTTGATAGCGCCAGAATTCGCCGTAAGAGCCACCAACAATATTTGGCAAATGAACTTTCATTACAGCTCCTCCTCGCCTTGAAATACAACGGGCTCTTGTTTCGCTAAATCAGCGTCGGAGTGGTAGCCCAATAGCTTTGCCAATGACTCTACAGAGCTAACGATGCCGCCAGTAAGTGCGGAGGTTAGCAGTGGGCGCTGCCTAACGCGTGCGGCTTCTATTTTGGCTTCGTGTTCGCTCAAGCCAGATGGAGCTTCTTTTTGCAGAAGAGTGCATTCGTCGATGATAGCATTTTCGCGTCGCTCAATTTCGCCGCGTATCTTTTCGATTCCATAGCTAAGGTGTGCAATCAGATCTTCCCGAGTACAGCCGACGCGTTTGCGCTCCTTTTCTTGGTACTCGGCTAATAGATTTTGGTATGCTTCTGCTACTTGCGGGTTTTTTAGGAGCTTTCGCGCTCTTGTTTCGAGTTCTTTTCGGGGGCGTGTGGCAGACTTAGGGTATGCTTCTGCGTATGCTTCTGCGTATGTTTTTGCAGAAGCTAACGCATGTATAAAAGCAAGTCTCTTTTTAGTTAGACGTACTGCCACACTATCCCTTTGGTCATCAGCATTTAAAAGATGCACAAAAGATCAGTGTTTGTCAATAGCGAAATATTGACCTCGTTTTACCGGGTAAAAACCCACTACTAAATGAGCGCAATCCTAGGAACTGTGCGGTTTTGGGAAATCGGAGTTTTAGCATCATTTTGCGCTGCAGAAACAAATTAGCGAAGCTCGTTGGCTTCGCTTAATTGTTGTGTGTGGTTGTTGCATTTTTTGCAACGGCCACTTTTATGCTGTGGTAGTGGGCTAGCAACTGTTTCCATTTTGGAAACGCTTCACTTTGCTTGTATAAGCGCCACTCAAAAGCATACTATGCTAAACGTTGGCTTTTGGCATGGCGGCGATGAAGCCTTTACTCTCATTGAATGGGTACAAAGAGCCATCAGGGTGCAGGTAGAAAACTAAGCGCGCTTGTGCGCTTGTGCGCTAGTATTAACGATGCGAAAAATCAATAGATAAAAATTGAAGTAGCAGAAGCTTCTATTTTTGTGGCCATATAGCCTTATCAATCCCAATCTTTTCAGCTATTTTATAAAAAACTATCTGTAAATTAGAATAAAATGCATCAATTAAAACTTGATTTTCATCATTATCAAGCCAATGCTTCAACAAAGCTTCGAAAAACTTTGATTGCTCTTTGAACAATGCTTTGCGATCTTTTCGCAAAGCTCCTTCTGTACTTTTCCCCGATGATTTCGTATCTTCTACATTCTTGCATAAATCATCATATTTATTTTTAATATTATGAAGAAAAAAATTTCTGTTAAACCCAGCAGCATACTTTGATTGCCAAAAAGCTCCATTATCATATTGAATTTCTGCATAATTGAACAAAAGCTCTTCAGGACTTTTCCCTGTCTTTTCAAACAAAGATATAACACAATGACTAATATCACCGCTTGTATCTCCATCAACAATTCCGATGGCAGAATATGGTCCAGAAAGGAATGTTGTGCGAAATAAACGTTTAAGTTGGTCGGCTCCAAGACACAAAGAAATAGTTTCTAAATAATTAGAATTAAAAAGTGTAGAAAACTCTGTTCTTGTTTCGCTAAAATACTTTAACACGATGTCTAACACAAACTTTGCTTCATCATCTTCAACAAGCATACGTACTCTAATATCAAAGAGACGCTCTAATGATTTAGATTGAAGTGATGCTCTTATTTTAGGCATCGTAGGAGATGGCAGCTGTTTTGTATCCTTTGGGTCTTCTAAATATATAATGTTGAATTTTTTCTCTATGCTTTGTTCTATTGTAAATAAGCTATGTGTTGTGAAGAATATTTGGCAGCCTGTTGTCGCAGATAACTCTTGAAGTATCCCTAAAAGCATCATCTGATAACTTGGATGAAGTGTGGCATCAACCTCATCAATAATCAAAACACTATCTTTATCTTTACCACAGGTATCATAAAAACTCTCTATCAAAGCTATATTTAACAGTAAAATACTCAAGTTATCTTGACCAGCTGAGATAGTATTTGAATCAACACCTGCAGCATCAGTTTTGAACTCCAATCTATACTTTATGTCACCCATTTTTTTATGGCCTTCAAAAACCAGCCTGTTTCCTGTTATTCTTTCGTATCTTTCAGATAAACGTTTCATATAATCTTGTGTCAGAACAGCCTTAATATCTTTAATGAGTTCATCAAACTCAAATTCTCCATATGGATAAAGCCTAGATAAACCTAAGTAAATTACAAGAGCAAAAGGAAGCCTTTCGCTTCCTCTTTTTTTGTAATATGGTTTAATAGAATACCTTGCTTTTGCATTAATAACTTTCTTGGTTTTTGAGTTGTGACGTCGAAATTCTAAAGCAATGCCATTATTATAGGTAACTTTAAACAAAGTACCACTAATGCCTCTAGCTGGGTCATTAAATTCTTTGTCTCCTCGCGTTAAAGACTCAAGCTTAACGTTACATGTCTGTGTAAGATTTCTTATTAATTTTAATTCTTTACACACCTTATCCGGATATTTTTGAAACGAGTTGGAAATAATATGCAGTATTGAGGATTTACAGGTTCCATTTGTACCCGAAATAACATTGATTTTATCAAATTCGATATCAACGTTTCGTAAACTACGATAGGCAATAAACGATATCCTCTTTATCATAATTTAATCCCTTCAAAACTCAATCCGTTGCTGAAAAACATGTACTCCTTTGATGAACTGTTTTTGTTAATACTATATCTCATTGGTATTATATCATGTCTAAATGCCGCATAAAGCTCTTTAATGAATTCACCTATGTCATACGTAACAATCCAAGGATAGGACAAAGAAGATATTGCAAGACACAAATCTTCATGATCCGACTTCGTAAAAAAGTTCTTATAGAGTCCACCGCCTTTAAGCACGTAAGGAGGATCAATATTGAGAAATACATTCTCGAATCTATTTAAATACCCTGACAGGAGTAATTCTTTGGCATCTTTATGAAGCACAGTAATAGAATCTTTAAAAGAAGATATTTTTTTTATTTTACGGATTGTTGTTTGTTTGTTAAACCTTGCATCAAGACGGTATTTCCCGCTTTGCGACAAGCCACCAATCACACCGCCCTTAATAATTCCACCGATATTTGTTCGGTTTAAGAAAAGTGTTGCAAATGCGAGATGCAAATCATCAACACCTTCGTCTAAGTAGATAGATTTTTGTCTTTTCCACTCTTCGATAGTTACAGGAGTGTCCTCAACCATACGGCATAACTCTTGAGATTGCTCAACAACGGCTTTCCAAAAAACATATATGCAACGGTCAAAATCATTAATGACAATATGGCGCACATCCCCACATTTTAGGAGTTTCAATGCTAATCCAGCTCCACCAGCAAATGGCTCAACATATGTACACCCATACAGTCCATTTGACTCAATTAACGCTTTGACATACGGATACAAAGATGTTTTTCCGCCTGGGTATCTTAACGGCGTGTCAGTCACTGGCATGTAATGCTCCTTTGAAAACTACCCCCCCCGCTACAACGTAGCCAAAACCAAACACACACGCAAGCTTACTCTAACCACTCGCCAGTTTTAGTTCAATCCAATTCGACATAGCAACACCAATGGCGCAGAACCACACAAAACCCACAAGTTTGCCCTTAAATTGATTTTAGGCGTAGACCAACCTTGCCCCCACAAAACGAGATAAAATCAAAAATAAGCCATGTAACTTTTAGTTATGCGCCATTCGCAAGCTTTACCCTAGCACAAAGCTTGCTAGATGCACTTGCGTCGCATGATTTCGCGTAGCTACGCAGCGCTATGCGCCCAGATGGGGGGTGTTTTTTAAGGAAGCTTAAGAATACTTACTGATTCTCGCTTCTAGCTCGGATATTGGAAGCCTTGTGCTCGGGTGGCTAAGCAGACGCTTTAGATATTCTACATAGTCAGCCGTAGAAATTATCTTTTCACCGAATACCCAATCAATTAAACCAATAGTTCCAATAACTCTAACACACTCTTTGCTAGCTGCCTTTATCAAATTTCCATCGCCTGTCAACAAGGGAACACGCCGTAGCTTGGCAATAGCTAAAGCAACACAATCGTGTGAACTAAGCGGCTTGTATTTTACACCGTAATCACCCGCAAGCTCGTATTCGGAAATCTCAATGCTAACAAGCTCAATTCCTAACTCTTCGAGCTTTTCGCAAATCCATGTTGGCCTCAACAACTCTTCGCAAAAAGTTAACTCATACATGAGAAATTTACAGTCGAGTTTAAAGGGAAGAACGAGAGCGCCAACATTTGCTAGATCAATCCAAATGTTTGTGTCACAGCATAAAAATTCTGTCATACAGCGGTCTCGGTCTTAAATACACATCGCTCTTCGACTTCAAGCAAAGAGGCTTTTAGTAATTCTGCTCCCTTTTGAAGTGATATTTCGTTTTGATTAATTGCTCTGTACACAAGTTGTTCAAATACAGTTGGCACTTCGTCTGGTATGGGCAATGGATCGTTATATCGCCACCCGTATTGATTAGCTTGGATGTAAAACTTTTTCGCGATATGGTCGTGAATGATATTGCACAAATTTGCGCGTTTGGTTAAGAGCATAAAAGAAATTCCATACTCTTGACATACCAATAGCATGTCTTTTGATATGCTATGCCGCACAACTCCAAGCTCTCGAATGGCGTCCGACTTTGGAAACAAAAACGCGCCACCAATGGCCATTGCCATTTTTTCAGAGTCGCCCTCAAAATCAGACCAATCGAACATAATGTGCACAAGCTCGTGCGCAAGCGTCGAGCGTATTGCGCCAGTAGGCGCGTTTCGACTCAAAACAATATAGGGACGACCATTGACAAAACCATTCATGCCTGAAAACTTAACGCCTGCTTCAAAATCGATCAGAAAGACAATAATTCCAAGGTTTTCAAGCCCTTCTATCAATTTTCCAACCGAACCAACCCGCGCAAGCTGCAAATGCTCACGCAAACGCATCGCGTCAGTCTCAATATCGCCAGTTAAAGCCAGTGAATAACATGCAGGCGGATCTGGCAAAACTTTTTCACCCAAGATTTCGATGATCGCATAAAACCGATTTAGATACTCCTCAACAGCACTTTGCACGTAATCTTGACTTTTGATTGAGCACCCACTTTGTTTTCTATATTCGTGGAATTCGATCTGCAATGAATCACTCCAAGGTGATATAAAATTAAGCTCAGTCACATCCAAAGCCGAGGCAAGCCTTTTGATGATCTCCATGTTCTCTGGCTTACGCTTGCCGTACTCATAGTTAGATATAGCTGCAGAACTTAAGCCGCACCGCTCAGCTAAAGCCTTTTTGCTCATACCACGTTTAAGCCGATAATACTTTAGATTTTTGCTAAACATAGGTCCCTCAACAAATCAGCATGGCTCTTTGTCATGCTGTTTAACTTTAACAAAAATCTATCAAAAAGTAAACACTCGACCCAACTACAAAGCAACCCCCCAAAATCAAGCTTGCGCTTTTTAAGCTCTAAGCAAAATCAAAAATAGGCCATGTAACTTTTAGTTATGCGCTATTCAAAGCCCCCTAGAGCGAGTCAGGCTCAAGGGGAACTACAGCCTACATCCTAACACTTCGGGCTTTAAGCCCCTCTACGCCAAAACCAAGAAAATGCGTAAGAGGCTTTGAGAGCGAAAATAATCGCCGCTATTTTAAGTTAACAGTATTTTGCTGTCATTGCTCATTTATCGTGTAGCGTGTTTTCAAGTCATTAAAAGCATCATATCTTACGAAATTGTCTTTTTGAAGTCGGCCAACAACGATCCCAGTGGCAATGTCGATTGTTTTTGCAAACTCCGTGATTGATTCTCTTGAGAATCTACGTTTCTCGACAAATGCTTTGTATTTTGATGGTGCTATAAGCTGATCTGCTGCCCACCGATCCGCTGCTTCCTCATCTTCTTTTGACACACCGTTTAGCTGTCCGATATGCCCAAGAATGATATGGGCAAATTCGTGAAAAAGACTAAACCAAAATCTGTCACCATCATTACCTCTGACAGTCAGTCCAAGCACAATTTTTCTTCCGTCAACAAAAGTTGCCCCATGCAAAAATGACCCCTTTAAGTGAGGTACAAAAACGAGAGCAATTCCACAATCGACAAGAAGTTCCTGCAATTTTTTGGAAAATTCATCAGGAGACCACATTGTCATTTGTCTGATGCCTGGGAGCTGTGCAATCAGCCGCTCTATATTTATTGGTGACGCCTTAATCTGTCTCGCATCTCGTTTCACTTTTTGAGCCCATGCCATCAATGCCAAATCTGATTTCTCTGTGATTGCAAGACGCCGACATGCAATTCGTGTTATCATGGCATTATCTAATAGCGTGAGTTTGGACACTTCCCAAAACTGTCTTAAAAAAAGCACCTTTTCTTTAATTTTATTTGTCTTTTGCACCCATCCAAAAGACGCCATTTCAGAATAAGGCAATAGTCTTGCAATGGCTTCGTCATTTTCCATCTCGTTTTCTGCATCAACTTTTATCAACGTCTCTCTATAGGTGCTTTCTAAATTATTCCAAAAAAAGGCTGGAACGCCAAGTACAGACTCAAGACGGTATGCAACATCTTGCGTTAACTGAACGTCTCCATTGATAAGACGACTAACGTGCTTTTCCGACAAATCCATCCTTGCGGCAAATTCTTTTTGATTCATGCCGCGTTCAACTAACATTTCTTTGATGGTCATTCCAGGTGGAATGGCTATGTATGTGCGGCTTTTCAACATGTTTCCCCTCCTTCTTTTAGTGATAGTCAGTTATTTCAACAATTCGGGCTATCTGTATTTCTTCGTCTTGCTTTTCAAAGAGCATTCGATATGGATGAACAAGATCAACAGCATATTGCCCTTTTCGATTGCCCTTTAACGCATGACATCTGCCAATGCGATGTAGAATCATAAAATCAACATCAGGCGATGCCTGAATTTGATCAATACTCCGAAAGATAAGGACAGCCATCTTCTCCCCATAGCTCCTTTCGCAAACACGCCGATTAGTACATTCTTTTTTGAGCTTTTGGGTTTTGTAGATAACCTTCAAACTTTACGCCCCTAAAATTGCAATGAGGCAGCCTTAACCTCACAGGTTAATTATTGCAAAAAAACGTGTTATGTCAAGCTTTTTAAAAATTATGGTCCCCCCAAAAAAGCAAGCTCTAGGGGAGTGCCCATAAAACCCACAAACTTGCCCTGTAAGCGATTTTAGGCGTAAACCGTCCTTGCCCACACAAAACACGATAAAATCAAAGAGAGGCGCTGTAATTTTTAGTTAAACGATATTCAAAGCCATCGCCGCAAAGCTTAGAAGGCTAGACGGCTTGGCTTCTTATGCTCTGGCTGAATGGTTGAAGAGTTCAACGAAAATGAAACAGCCCGTAATGTCCATGAAAGCCCATGGAAGTCCGTGATAGTGCAAAAAGTCAGAAAAATTTCTTACTTTTTGCAAAAGTTGTGCTTACGATAAGCTTGATCGGACTCCCCGCACCTCTAAACTATGTGTCCCAGGGGAGACTTTTTTATGGGAACAACTTTGCCACTTAAGAAACCAACGACGTTTGAAGAACAGATTGAAAGGCTAAGAATACATGGCTTCGTTGTTGAATGTGAGGAGGAAGCCTCTTGTTTTCTTAGGAACGTTAACTACTACAGGCTTTCTGCCTATTTTTTACCTTTTAGAGAAAATGCAGAGCTTATCCCGTTCGATAAAGTTATCTCCGCATACAAGTTTGATTCGAGTTTGCGGCTTTGGGTTCTAGCTGTCATTGAAGATATTGAGCAGTATGCAAAAACTCAAATAGCATACCACCTTGCTCATAAATACGGATCAGAGGCGCATCTCAACGAGGACATCTTTTCAAAAAATCACAATCACGACAAGTTTCTTGAAAAGATAAATTGGTATTATAGCGAAAACAAGAAAGATCCTGTTTTTAAACACCACAAAAGTAAATACAAAGGCCACATGCCTATTTGGGTTATCATTGATTTTTTTACGCTGGGGTCGTTGTCCATCATGTACGCAGACCTTAATCTCACTGACAAAAAACAGATTGCGATGAATAGTTTTTTGACTGGGCGAAAGCAACTTGAGTCATGGCTGAGGGTACTTACTGAACTAAGAAACAGATGCGCACACTTCGCCAGACTATACTATTGGCTTTTCTTATCTACACCCAAAAATGACATACGATTTGAAAATACTTGGAAAATGGACAATACCCTCTTTAGCCAAATATTCATGCTAAAACTACTCCACCAAAATCAATACCAATGGGACAGACACCTTAAAAACCTCTTCAGTCTCATTGATGAGTTTGATGGAAAAATCGACTTGGCACATATCGGCTTCAAACCAAATTGGAAAGAGCTACTCAAAAGCAAGCTCTAGGGGAGTGCCCCAAAAGCAAACCCCCTAGATCAAGCTTGCGCTTTTTAAGCTCTAAGCAAAACCAAAAACCTAGCACAAAAATAACTAACGCGCGTATTTTTTCTTGCTTCTAGTTCTTAGATCTTACCTCTACCTCTCGTCTTCTTCTTCTTCTCTCTTCTTTCTTCTCTCTTCTGGTCTTCTTCTTCTTCTCTCTTCTTTCTTCTCTCTTCTGGTCTTCTTCTTCTTCTCTCTTCTTTCTTCTCTCTTCTGGTCTTCTTCTTCTTCTCTCTTCTTTCTTCTCTCTTCTGGTCTTCTTCTTCT
>JALNZT010000101.1 GCA_023229135.1 Bacteroidales bacterium | reverse complement strand
AAGTTGTATATTTGTCTGGCACAAACCTTGCCAAAGGTTATCCTTACAAAGGATACTTGTTTTGTTTGTTTTTCATAATTGGGCCGCTCTCCCCGGGCGGCTTTTTTTATTGGCCTTCTATTAGTTTTCGAATGGAATTACGGGCGATCTTACCGGTTTCCAACAGAGGAAGCCGCTCAAACAAAACTATTTTGCGTGGTATCTCATAAGGTTCAAGCAAGATTTCAAGTGTTTTCCATGCTTCATATAGTTCTCTGCTGCTCCATTGCGCTTCTACAGCTAATACAGGGAGTTGGCCCGCCCGATCATCGGTTATGCCCACTATGGCAAGTGGAACACTGAACTTACCAGAAATTTTTTGTTCAATAAGTTGTGGAAACAGCTTCATCCCCGACATATTGATCACATCATCCCATCTGCCTTTAATTATGAAGTTGCGTTGGTCGATAAGTTCAGCTATATCATTGGTTTGTATAGGATGCATTCCTGTATATGGAGTTCGTATGATCAGGCACGAACGTTCGTCTGTACTTATTTCAACACCTTGTAATATAGTAAATTGTGGAGACTTATCGTTTCCATTGACCCGTCTCATGGCTATATGACTTAAGGTTTCAGTCATCCCGTATGTGTGATAAATTTTTGTGTCAAAGGTAGAAGCCATCAATTCTGTTTCATGAGGTAAAGAGCTTCCACCCAATATCAATGTTTTGATCCGGCTCATTGCATCAGGCTGTGCTTGAGCTAGCCTTAAAAACTGCAAAGGTACCATAGCTGCAAAGTCAATTGGGGTTTCGGGTATGCCCGTTAATTTGTCTGCCGATAGTGCTACGAACAGTTTCAGCTGGCCTACTAAAGCCCTCACTATCATCATCATGCCTGCAATGTATTTAGGCGAGAGATACAACAAAGCTGTATCAGCTTTTTTCAGTCCCAAAAAGTTAATAGTCATTTGGGCACTTTGTATCATCTGTGCTTTTTTAACCAAAATTTGTTTTGGAGTACCCGTAGATCCTGAGGTTTGCAGGCTGATCAGCTGATCCTGACTGAACCATTTTTTCAGGAACACATGGGTTTGATATATCAGGCTGTTTTTGTCGCCAGGCGGCTCCATTTCCAGGAGTCTCGATTTGGGAAAAAATATTTGCCCTATAAAAATACCTTCCATATCATTCTGGTTTATAGGCCAAAATAGCTCAAATTCCATAGCATGTCAGGATCCAACCATAGCTTGTCATCTTTGATGACAAGCGGTGAATCGAAATTGTTGCGATAAAGTTGGCCTGTTCCTAACCCTTGCGGCAATTTTGTTTTTTGGGAAGCTACCCATTGTGCAATGCAATTCAGCCCTATATTGGATTCTAAAGCTGAAGTAGCCCACCAACCTATTTGTTGAGACGTGGCAAATTGTATCCACTGTTCTGTTTGAGCTAATCCACCTACTAAGCTTGGTTTGAGAATGATATAAGCAGGATTGATAGCTCGTAATAGTTCTTGCTGTTTATCCGGATGGTTTACCCCAATCAGTTCTTCGTCCAACGCAATAGGTATGGGCGACTTTTCGCATAATGAGCTCATTGCCTCCCATTGTCCGGGTTGTATGGGTTGTTCGATAGAGTGGATGTCAAAGTCTGAGAGTTTATTGAGTGCATCAAGTGCTGCTTCTGCTGTAAAAGCTCCGTTGGCATCTAAACGTATCATGATTTGTTCGGAACTAAACTCAGTACGTATCCATCTAAGCAGTTCAAGCTCTTCATCAAATTGTATGGCTCCTACTTTCAGTTTAATTACGGTGAATCCGCTTTCGATTTTTTTTTTGATCTGCTCTTTCATAAAGGTTTTTTCACCCATCCATATCAGACCGTTGATAGGGATACCGCTTTTTCCGGCTGTAAATTCATTGTCGAACAGTTTTCGTTGTCCACCAGTATTCAAATCAGCCAAAGCTGTCTCAAGGGCAAAAGTGATAGCAGGGAATTGAGTTCCACGTTCTTCGGACCATTTCTTATGCTCTGTAATATTTTGGCATAGATAAATGATTTCTTGTTCTAATTGATTTGGTGGATCCATACTTAAGCCGGGTATGATACTGCATTCGCCTATTCCTATTGCTTGGGGGCTGTCCGTATCGCGGATGAGTAAAAACCATGAAGGCTTCTCTGTCAATACTCCACGGGAAGTGCCCGCCGGTTGTCGAAATAGTAAACGATATGGAAAATAAGAAGCCTGTAGCATATCAAAGGTTTATCAGAATACCGAAAACGAAAGTCAAAAGCAAGGTTTTCAGAGCAAGTTTTCTTAAATATGGGTCTAATGCTGCCCTACCTTCTAATTTTCTGATGTCGTTCAAATCTCTGACAAATAGCGGCAAAGTGAAAAGAAAGGCATATTGCAATAATGCAGCTTGTTGCATGCTCAGAAAAACAGCTAACAACACAAATGGCAGCAATACAAGCAGGCTGTGATATCTCAGCGCTTTTTGAAATCCTATCTTTACTACTAAGGTGTTTTTTCCG
>JALNZT010000062.1 GCA_023229135.1 Bacteroidales bacterium | reverse complement strand
AAAATTATGCAAATACTGAGTAAACAAAACCTGGTAAACTCCACAAAAGGTCCTCATGGCGGCTTCTACCTCAATGCTACTGCGGCTGAAATCAAACTTATTCAGGTGGTGAAAGCCATTGACGGAACACAAAGCATTAGTGACTGTGGACTCGGGCTAAGTTCCTGCTCCGATGAGCATCCTTGTCCAATTCACCACGAATTTGCTTCGATCCGCAATGCGCTAACCACGCTGCTTGAAGAACAAACAATTCAACAATTGGCACAGGAAATGCTTGCCGGCAAATCAGTACTCAAACATCATTTAATTTAAACCATTTAACCTTATTAGGGATATTAAGATCTTAATTACTAAATAAAAAATCTATGAAATCAAAAACCTATTTAGCTGTAGCAACACTATTTTTTGCACTCATTCTAAACAGCTGCACCACAAGCACAGAACGCCGTATAATTGACCCCAGCGAAGATGTAAAAGGTCAGGTGCGCGCAGTACTTACCGATGCACCAGAAGTGCCACCTCGCATCACCAACAAATCAAATACAAAAGTGATTGTTGAGCTCGAAATCATTGAAAAACAAATGCGCCTATCTGACGGTGTTGACTACACATTCTGGACATTTGGCGGCAAAGTTCCCGGAAAGTTTATTCGTGTACGACATGGTGATTTGGTGGAATTTCACCTGCATAATCATCCCGACAATATGTTGCCGCACAATATTGACCTTCATGCTGTTACCGGTCCTGGTGGCGGTGCAGAAGCCTCACTGATTGCACCTGGAAAAAGTGCCCAGTTTAGTTTCAGAGCTCTCAACCCCGGTTTGTACGTATATCATTGTGCCACAGCCCCTGTGGGTATGCATATTGCCAACGGCATGTACGGACTTATTCTGGTAGAACCTTTGGAAGGCTTTACGCCGGTTGACCACGAATTTTACGTAATGCAGGGCGAATTTTATACCTCCGGAGGCTATGGCGACCCAGGCCATCAGGATTTCGACATGCAAAAAGCCTTTGACGAACGCCCCGATTACGTAGTAATGAATGGTGCTGTTGGTGCCTCATCGGGCGAAAATGCCATGACCGTTCAAGTGGGTGAAACAGTTCGTTTATTTATGGGAAATGGCGGACCAAACCTGGTTTCCTCTTTCCATGCTATTGGCGAAATTTTCGACAAAGTATATGTTGAAGGTGGTTCGCTGATCAATCATGATGTGCAAACCACGCTTATTCCCGCTGGCGGAGCAGCCATTATTGAGTTTACCTGCGATGTGCCCGGTACCTTACACTTGGTAGATCATAGCATTTTCAGGGCTTTCAATAAAGGTGCTTTGGCCCAAATAAAAGTTATTGGTGACGAAAACCACAACGTATATACCGGCAAAGAAAAAGAGGAAGTTTATCTACCTGAAGGCGCTGCTATTCAGAGAATTAGCCAAGACAAAGAGGAAGAAACCGGACCTATTGTTGAACTCAGTCTGAAAGAACGTATGGAAGCCGGAGAACGCCTGTATAAATCAAACTGTATGGCTTGCCACATGGATCATGGAAGAGGTATTACCGGAACATTCCCACCGCTCGTAAACTCTGATTTCTTACAAGCCAGGACGGATAAGGGTATTGGCATTATATTACATGGCTTGAGAGGTGAAATTACTGTAAACGGTACTAAATATAACAATATCATGCCTGCTGTTTCAATGTCAGACGATAAAGTTGCCAGTATTTTGACCTATATTCACAACGAATTTGACAACGGCGGCGGATTGATAAATGCTGCAGATGTAAAGGCTTGGAGAGAAAAATAGGATGTCATTAAAATGGACAATTTGGTTTTTAGGCTGTTTGTTTATCGGCATGCAGCTTCCGGCGCAGGAAAACATGAAAATGATTCCCGCCGGAAGCTACAAGCCCTTTATCAAAGGCACTACAGAAAGGATTGCTGTTGAAGCCTTTATGCTGGATAAGTATGCTGTTACCAATGCCGATTTTCTGGCCTTCGTAAAAGCCAATCCCTCCTGGGCGCCTGATAAAGTGAAAGCCTTGTTTGCCGATTCAGGCTATCTTTCGCACTGGCCAGAAAACTATTTAGACAATAAAAGCCTGGAATCCAGTAATGAACCAGTAGTCAATGTTTCCTGGTTTGCAGCCAACGCATACTGCAAATGGAAAAACAAACGACTGCCCACCATGCACGAATGGGAATACGCTGCTTTGGCACTGCCCAAAGGTGCAACAGACAGTGCTGCACTCACCCAAATCAACAATGATTGGTATAGCAGAAAAACGCCAAAACAAGCCGAAGTAGGCAGTATTTATGAAAATAAATACGGTATTTGGGATATGTACGGCCTGGTTTGGGAATGGGTTTACGATTTTAATAGCGTGGTTTCTAACGATGATTCACGCAATAGCGAAGATGTAATTGAAGGTCTGTTTTGCGGCAGCGCATCGCTCAATGCCAGCGATGCCAGCGATTACGTCTCTTTTATTCGCTATTCCTATCGTGGAAGCTTAAAAGCTAAATATACAACCCGTAAAATGGGATTTCGTTGTGCCAAATCAATACAATAATATTTAATATACCCTAAATTATGAAATTTACAATCATTCTTTCTTTTACATTATTGGTTTCCTTTTCAGCTTTAGCCCAAAAAGAAACTCCAGCAAAATCATGTTGTAGTCCAATGTTAGCAAGCCTTACAACACAACAAGAAGCACTCCCAGAAACTTCCATTTATCAATTTGATCACCAATGGAAAAACCAATTTAACCAACCTTTTCAATTGGTGGATTTAAAAGGAAATCCTGTGGTGATGACGATGATTTTTACGCATTGCGAATACGCTTGTCCGATGATGGTGAACGACCTGAAAAAAGTGGAAAAGGAATTCACGAAAAAGCATAAAGACGTGAAATTTGTGCTCCTAAGTTTCGACCACTTACGCGATACACCTGAGCGATTGTTAGAATACGCTAAAGCACAGAATCTGGGCGATAACTGGATTTTGCTACACGGTGATGCCGAACAGGTTAAGGAAATTTCGTTGGTTTTAGACATCAGCTACGAGCAAATGGAAAGTGGTGCTTTTGCCCATGCCAATAAAAAATTAGTGCTGGATCAAAACGGTACTATTGTTTTTTCAATGGATGGCCTGCAAACTAAGCCTAAACCAGTAGTTGAAGCCGTAAATAAAGTGCTGTAATCCATCAGTTTAAAGCCGCTGATTGAACCTATTTACCCTTCTTATTGTTACTATCTAAAACATAGATTATGTGGACAAAAAAAGACAATAAACTCACCCGCAGCTTTACTTTTGACAACTTTATTGCTGCCTTTGCCTTTATGACGCAGGTAGCGCTTATCGCTGAAAAAATGGATCATCATCCTTTGTGGACAAATGTTTACAACAAAGTTGATATTAGCCTCAGCACACATGATAAAGGCGATAAGGTTACCGAAAAAGACCGAAAATTGGCGGATGAGATTGATCAGTTGGTGAGGTAATTGACTGTTTTCTTAGGTATCTTCTGGTAGAAAAAAATTAAATTCCGGATCATAATCGCGTATTTTTATGTAAATTCACGATTGTAGTCCGGTTTTCTTACGTTTTTTGGATCATCAGGCGTTTGGCGGCGGCCACAAAACCCATCACATCTTCTGGCATGGTGTCGAAGGAACACATCAGGCGTACCTCGCTGCGGCTTTCATTCCAAACATGGAAAAAATATTCCTGTTGTAAATTTGGGATAACAGCTTTCGGAATGATGGCAAAAACGCCATTGGCTTCTGTTGGCCGGCTCAGGCGAATGCCTTCAACTTTAGCTAATTCTTTAGCCAATAAGGCAGCCATATTGTTGGCTTGCTGTGCGTTAGACTTCCAAAGTTCGTTTTCAAGATAGGCCAAAAATTGCGCAGTGATAAAACGCATCTTACTGGCGAGCTGCATGCCTTGTTTGCGGTTGTATTCAAAACCTTCAGCCAGTTCGGGTTTCAGGAAAACGACTGCTTCGCCAAACATCAAACCGTTTTTAGTGCCGCCAAACGACAGCACATCCACGCCGGTTTGTGTAACCATCTCGCTGAAGGAAACGCCCAAAGCCTCGGCAGCATTGGCAATGCGTGCTCCATCAAGGTGAAGATACATCTGATGTTGATGCGCAAAATCTGCCAAAGCCTTGATTTCCTTCACACTGTATAGCGTTCCCATTTCAGTAACCTGCGAAATGCTGATAAGCTTTGGTTGCACATGATGCTGGAAACCGATGCTGCTCAAAAACGGTTTCACCTGTTCGGGTTTTAGCTTGCCATCAGGACAGTCGGCGGTCAGGATTTTTCCGCCGGTAAATTTTTCCGGTGCGCCACCTTCGTCTTCATTCAAATGCGCTGAATGTGGTGCTACAACAGCCTGCCACGATTTTAGCAGGTGCTGCACTGCCAGCACATTGGCACCGGTACCATTGTACACAAAAAACACCTTGCAATCGGTTTCAAAAACTTCCTGAAAACGTTTTTCGGCCTGAAGCATCATCGGGTCTTCTTCTGCGTAGGCAGGATGGTGCAGTTGGTTGGCTTGCGCTAAAGCTTCCATCACCTGTGGTGAAACGCCAGACCAATTGTCGCTGGCAAAACCCTTTTTTCGTGCAAGTTCTAATTTCATGTTGTTATTTTTTAAAAGTCAGGAGTCTGTTGCTTCACAAGTTCTTTGGTCGAGAGCAGGCCACAGGCCGCAAAAATATCTTGCCCGCGCGAAGCCCGCACCGTGGTACGAATCCCCTTTTTCACGAGTGCTTCTCTGAATGCCTGAATAGTAGTTTCATCTGAGCTTTCCAACGGTGTATCAGGGATGGGGTGAAAGCGGATCAGGTTCATGCGGCAGCGCAAACCATTGAGCAGCCGGGAAATTTCTTTCACGTGGCGTGGTGTATCGTTGATGCCTTTAAACATGATATACTCAAACGAGATGCGGCGTTGTTTGCCAAAATCGTATTCGCGCAGCAGCTCAATAACTTCTGCAATAGGATAAACGTTTTCTATCGGCATCAGCTTTTTGCGCTCATCGTGGAAAGGCGTGTGCATACTTACAGCAAGATGACATTCGGAGTTTTCGATAAAGTGTTTCATGGCCGGAATAATGCCGATTGTTGAAACAGTAATCCGGCGCGGACTCATTGCCAAGCCCCATTCGGAGGTCATCACTTCTATGCTTCTCATCACGCCTTCAAGGTTGTCGAAAGGCTCGCCCATGCCCATATACACGATATTGGTCAGCTTATCGCGCTCGGGCAGGCTGCTGATTTGATTCACGATTTCGCCGGCGGTGAGTTGCGACTGAAAACCCTGCTTGCCCGTCATACAAAACAAACAACCCATTTTGCAACCTACTTGCGATGAAACACAGAGCGTAGCCCTGTCATCGTCGGGAATATAGGCAGCTTCAATAAAACGCTTGTTGCTGGTAGGAAAAAGGTATTTTTTGGTGCCATCGGCAGAAGTTTGTACGTTGGAATGAGCGATGCGGCTTACCTCATAATTCTCGGCAAGTTTTTCGCGGTTTTGCTTTGAAATATTGGTCATTTCGTCAATTGAAGCGGCCTGTTTTTTATACAACCATTCGCTGATTTGCTTTGCTGCAAAAGCGGGGAGTCCCAGCTCATCAGCGATTTGCTTCAGTTCCGTATGTGTTTTGCCAAAAAGTGCAGTTTTTTGTGCTGCCAATTTCATTGTCATAGTATCTCCCAAATTAAAAACTTGCCAGCCAAACAATTAGCCGCTAAGTTTTAGTTGATAGTTTGCAAAGTTATCTTTTTCATGAACAGCTGCAGATGTTAAAAACTTTTGCTGAGGCAGTAAAAATTAAATGCCGGGTTCGCTTTATTTTTTCGTTCCATCCAGTTGCATCTGTAACTCGGTATTAATATCTTCGCTAACAATATTCATTAACTTTCCATTCAGATAGTCATATTTCTTTATCAATAAAGGTTCTGAATATTGGTCGAATTGTCCATCTTTATTATAGTCAACCCCAAAACTAATTATTAAATCTTTACTTTCTTCCACGAAAACAACATCATACACATCGCTGTTATCAAGTTTTATTTCCGTTAGTTCTTTATCCTTCAACGCGTAAAGGAAAAGCGTTTTATAGTCAAGCTGATTAATAACTCCATCTTTGTTAGTATCTTTTGCAGCTGCTTTTAACAGCAATAAAATATCATCCTTAAAATGCTCTACCTGAATAGTTTCGAAATTAATCCTTTCGTGAAACAACTTTTTGGTTTTATGATTTATATAGTCAAAAATGAGAAGATTATTATAATTTCCATAATACTGTCTGGAATATCGACTATCCGTTTCGTAACTGCTTCTTGTATCCAATAATCTTAAAGTCGTACTTTCGATGAATTCAGAAGTATTTAGTGTTTTATGCGAAACAGGAATTATATAAACCAAATTCAAGGTGTCAACTAATCGAGGATTATCATAAGAAATCAATTGCTTCCTTTTATTTTCTTTTTGCAACTCTTCAATTTTCTCATCCGATAGAATTCCATCATGCTGGTAGTTGTTCCTGGAACATCCACCTATTTCATTCATGAAAAAAAATGAGACAAGAACAAGTCCCGCGACCGCGATTACCACAACAATGCTGCCCAAAACGGCTAGTACTTTCTGGTTATAATTTTTAATCTTATCAATGTTCATAGGCTTGTTTTTTTATGAGGTCGTGTTAGTTATTTTCACACTCGAATAGCTTTGTTTTAAAAATATATTTCCGACATTATCCTTTCAATCGCCACTCCTTTGTTAATCAGGATGTCCCGCACTTCCACCACCATTTCGGCACTCCCGCAAAGGTAATAGTTTTGATTTTTAGGTATCTCGTTTTGTTCACGCAGCCAATTGGTGAGGCGGCCATTGTAGAAGGCCTCATTTTTTTCTTGGGAGCAGCAACGGATATATTTATCGCCCAGGCTGGCACTCAGCTCCTCCGAAAAATAAAAACTATCGGCAGTTCTTCCGCCGTGTATCAACATTTTATTGCTGCCCAAACCCGATCGCAACATGGCACGATAAGGCGCAACACCGGTTCCGGCAGCAATCCACCAGGCCGGCTCGTCATCGCCCAGAAAGGCTCCAAAAGGCTTGGAAACTGAAACCGGATCGCCTACATTGAGCTGAGCCAGGATTGGCGTCAAAATACCGTCTTCTTTAACGTTAAAAAGCACTTCCAGGTAGTTGTCCTCCGTGCCGCTACATAAGCTATATAAACGCGCCGGAATGGCTTTGTCGGTAGTTATGCCCACTACCTGCCCCGGCAAAAAGTCGTGGCTGCGTTCAAAACGCAACACGAAAACGCCTGGCGTAATTTCCTGCTTATTGATTAGTGGTTTGGGCTTGAGTGGCAACCTGCTGATAAAGCTGCTAAGACCTTTGTCCATGAGATTATTTTTGTGCAAAAATACATTTTTTGCGGCTTTGCGCTGCGTAAACCCAAGCAGCATCGTTTCCTAAAAGTCTCCTAAAACAAAAAGCCGACAGGATTAAATTCTGTCGGCTTTTTGTTTTGGAATTCTGACAGCCTAATAAAATATCAGGCGATTGTCTTCAATTTTTGTTTCTTTTTCGATGGCACGATAGGCCGCATTGTTGCGAACGCCATTGGAGAAAGCTACGCTAAAATCTCTCTTGATCCTGTCGTAAGAATCTGTTTCGGCAGCATGCTTTATATCAAGCACTTTCACCAAAAACACACCGGCATTGCCAATGATTGGTTTTGAAACTTCTCCTTTTTCCATAGTAAACACGTTTCCGATTACACGGCTTTCCTGGCCAAAACCCTGAAGCGAGCGGCTATCGAAAGTCAGGTCGGCTACTTCTTGCGTCTCGGTCTGCATTTCGGCTTCTATCTTGCTCCAATCGTTACCGAGTGCTTTCATTTTTTCAGCGATGTATGCTCCTTTTTTCTCGTTCAGCACCTGTGGTTTAATCATCTCTTTGATGTCCTCAAGTGGCTGGATACCTTTTTCTGTTGCTTTTGTAAGCACCGCAATTACGTACATATTGTCAAGGTCGAAAATAGTTGAAACAGCGTTCACTTTGGTTCCTTCTTCAAAAGCCCAACGTATAACCTGACGTGGGTTCTCGATACCTGTGATGCGGTTTGAGTTAGCACTCAGATTTGGGGCAAGTCGTTTGTTAAGACCCTTATCTGCAATTGCATTGTCAAATTGTTCGCGTGTTTTATTTTCGGAAGCAAAGCGACTGGCTTCAGCAAACACGCTCTGATAGGTTTCGGTGCTTGGTGTTACTTCATGAATAATTTGTGCAATACGCACCTTTTTCTCCGGCTCTTGTTTTCCTGTAACCTCAACAATATGGAATCCAAAATCTGTTTCTACCAGACCAACAGTTCCAACTTTATTATCAAGCACAAACTGATTAAACTGTGGCACCATTTGTCCGTCTTTAAACCAACCCAGATCGCCATTATTTTGTTGTGCACTTGGGTCGTCAGAATAGTTCATGGCAAGTTCTGTCATGCGTTTTTTATCTTTTTTCACCAGATTTAGCAAGCTGTCGGCCAATTTTTGCGCATCGGCCTTGGTGCGGCTTTGTTCGCTTCGTGCGGCATTAGCATAAGAAAGGAGGATGTGGCTTGCTTTGAGCGAGTCGGGACGTTCGGTTACATCAATCAGGCGGGCCAATTTATAGGCATTCTGCTCAAAATAAGGACCGTAAACAAAACCGGGCTCGTTTTCAAACATCACCGCTTCGATATTGGCCGGAACTTCGGTATTACTTTTCCAGGTGCTGTCGTAGCGCTGATCGGAGTTTGCGTTGACAAAACCTGCAATTTTATTGGTACGTGAAAACTCCTCCTTGAGGCTGTTCACATAATTTTTTGCTTCTTCATTATCTTTTGGGGAAGGTTTCACTTCAAAAGACACAAACTCGATATCGCGCACAGCCGGACGGTCATATGAATTCTTTCTTTTCTCATAAAAAGCTTTATAATCAGCTTCAGTGACCGTGACCAACGAATCGGGAATAGTACTGTAGCGCACGGTGAGCAGCTTTACGTCGGCTTTGGTATTTTTGTTTTCGTAAGCTTCTTTGGCCAATGCCTTCGGCAGGTAATGTGCTTTAGTAATCAGATTCTGATACTTAGTGCGCAGCCTGTCTTCTTTAACATACCGTTCAAAAACCAACCACTGATCGCGTGATGCTTGTGGCATTTCTCCAAGGTTTTGAAGGTAGTTGAGTACCAATTCGCGGTCAAACTGTCCTGTTTCAGGATTTGTAAAGTTTTGTATTACTGCCGGATGTGGATTTGATCCCTGTATTTGATCAAAAAGCTCTTGGGGCGTAACGGTCAGACCAAGTTCTTTATATTCGTTGCCCATAATGATTTCTTCCAACATCTGATTCCAAGTGTTGTCGCGAAGCCTAAAAAGCTCATCCTGACTCATTCTCTCGTTCTGTGATTGTTGGCGCGTAGCCTCCACATTTTGGTCATATTTTCGGTTAAAATCCTGAATGCTGATGGCTTCTCCTTCTACTTTTCCGACGTTCATCTCCTGACGACCTCCGCCACCGGAGGCAAAATCACCCAGTACAAACGCTGCCAACGCAACACCAATCACTACTACCAAAAGCCCTGAACGCTTTCTTATTTTTCCAATTACAGCCATAATCTGTTCTCTTTTTTGAAATAGGGTGCAAATGTACAACAGAAACTCAAAGTATAAAAATAAATGTGAAACAAATTACCAGCCGCCTGCAACTTGTTAATAGGCTTTAAAACAGTAAAATATATGTTGATAACTAATTCCGGAGGCTTACTAGGTACCAAAACACAGCTAAAGTGGCTGTTTTTATCGAATCACTTTGAGCCAAACCTCCTCCAATTTGTTATCACTGGCTTTCAATACTTTAATACGGAAGTCGGCAATACTTATTTCTTCTCCCAAATCAGGAATACTTTCGTGGTGGTGCAAAATAAAGCCGGCCAGGGTTTCATATTCATCCGATTCTGGTATTCCGAGCTTATAAAATTCATTGAGGTAGTCGGTTTCCAGTCTGGTAGAAAAAATATACTCATCCGCTGATAATTGCTCTTCGCGGTCGAGTTCTTCGTCAAACTCGTCTTCAATTTCTCCAAAAATCTCCTCAATAATATCTTCCATCGAAACGATACCCGCCGTGCCACCAAACTCATCCACCACCACAGCAATACCTTGCCTGGCCTGGATAAAATGTCTCAGTAATAAATTAGCCGGATAGGTTTCCGGGAAAATCTCGATTTTGCGCAGCACTTCATCAATGCTTTTTGGCTTCTTGAAAACATCGTACGAATGAATATAACCAATAATGTTGTCGATGTTATTTTCATAAACCAATAGTTTTGAGTGCTTTGTCTCTTGAAAAAGATTGATGGCATTTTCTATGGAATCTGTGTTTTTAACAGCCTCTATTTCAGTGCGCGGAAGCATACATTCGCGTAGTTTAACATGCCTGAATTCAATGGCGTTTTGAAACAACTGTATATCGTGTTTATTGTTCTCGGCATCTTCTTCTTGGCTGGTATATTCGCGCAGGTAATTATTGAGGTCGATGGTGCTAAAGCGGTAATCCTCCTGGCTAAGCTCCATACGAAAAATGTATTTTAAAATCAGCTCGGCCAGGCCAATATACAATATAATGAAAGGATAAAGTAAATAATAAAACAGCCATACCGGGAGTGCAAAAGCGTTGATAATGGCATTGGGATTGATACGAAACAGGATTTTTGGTAAAAATTCAGCAACAATAAGTATGAGTAATGTTGATAGCAGCGTTTGGGTGAGCAACACGCTAAAATCGCTGAGGATGGCAGAAGGCAAAAGTTGTACAATCGCAGGTTCGAGCAACTTGGCCATAGCGATACCATATATTACCAGCGCAATATTATTGCCCAGCAAAAGGGCACCGATAAAACGCGAAGGGTTTTTGTAGAAAGGGTTTAGTAGTCTGGCCGAAAACTTGTTTTTTTTTAGGTCTAACTCTATCTTCAAGCGGTTTGAACTCACAAAAGCTATCTCCATTCCGGAAAAAAAGCCTGAGAAAATCAGGGTTAGCGAAATCAGTTGAAGATCAGACACTTTAGACAGTTTGGTTTAAGTTGCAAATGTACAAGATTTTTTTGATTGATGATATTGTTCCAAGCAGTCCTAAGCCGAAGAATAGCAGTTGGATAGCAAAAATTGATGATTTTATTTTAGGGGTTTTTCGGCATTTCTTGCTCTTCTTCAATCTCCAATGTACCTCTGATATTATGTATAGTACGTTGGTCAAAACCCTCGGTGGCATTCAGGCTGTCGCCAAAAATCACTTTATCGGGTGAGGTAATTTTCACGAAGGCCTTGGTAAAGATGAGTTTTTTGCGTTGGTCCCAATAGAGCGATTCGGTGTTGAGGATTTCATTGGTGTTAAAGTTTTCTACCACAACATCGTTGCGGGCTTCCATCAGTTGGACATTCTCGAAATTGATACCATAGTTGGCTCTGATGCGTGAGCTAGGTTGCATTAGCGAATCAAAAAAAATGGCTTCAAAACCTTCGGGAAACACAATTTTAGGTTTCTTGCCTTCATAATTATCCATCACCGGCGCCTTGAGCTGCATCTGTATCTTGCCCGAATCGCTACGATAATAGGTTACCTGCTTTGCTGACACATCAGGAAGTGTATCTGCTTTGGTAATTTCCTGTATTACGGTAATTGAGTTTTCACAAGACACAAACATCATGGCAGCAGAAGCTACCATGATGTATATTTTAAGGTATTTGAGTATGTTGTCTACTTTTTTCAAGGCGGCAATTACTTGGCTGCCCTAATGGTGGTGGTTTCGGTAAACCAGCATTCAATGGTATATGGGTCGCCTTCTTTGTAATCGTAGAAGAAAATAGTTTCGAGAGCCGGGAAATACACCCGATAATCAGCGATACGTTTGTTGGCTGTTTCGGCCACAGAAGGATCAACTCTTTTGGCTTGCTCGTATTTATCAATAGCAGCCCAGTAAGCTACACGACTGGTAAACTCGTTATCGCCACATTGCTTGGCGCTGGCCGCATATAAATCGCCAATAGTAATGTAAGGCGCGCCATCTGTTGGGTCAAGCTCAAGGGCTTTAAGGGCCATTTGGCGTGAGCGTGGATAGTTTTTATTGGCACGCTGCACTTCTGCAAGCAATTTATAGGCATTGTGGGCACGTTCTTTATCATCTGACGTTGTTGCTTGCTCAAGGTAAGGAATAGCTTTTGAATAATTTTGATCTTTAATCATCAAGCGTCCAATATTGTATGCTGATTCGGGGCTTGGCTCCAACTCGTGCAGCCTAATGCTCGCATTGAGGTAAAGTGGATCGGAAGTACAGTCTCTTTTGTCGAGCATGGCAGTAATCTTTCTCAACAGGTTAATGTCATCCGGATTGGATTTATACTTCTTGCTAAAGAGTTTTACTAAATCTTCGCAGGTGGCGAAAGGTTCAAAAGTAGCATCAATATTTCCTTTGAAGTTTTTGTAAATCTCTGCCCAGCGTGTATCACCGGCGGCTTCCAGTCCTTTGATGTTGTAGTCGAGAATATCAATGGCTTTATCGTAAACATCAACGATTGCAGTGCTGTCAATTTCTGATTTTTTGGCCATTTTTATCACCGATCGGAAATAATAGATGAGCACGCTGCCATCTGCGGCATTGCCATCCAGCTCAACAGATTTTTTGAGGGTATTATAGGTTTCTTCATAGCGATCTGGTGCATTGATATAAAGGTCTATTCCTTTGCGACCCAGAATAGAGCCTACCTGAGGCTGTCCGGTTTTATAGTGATCAGGAAAATATTTTATCCGCTGATCGTAAATCATCATTAAGGTGTCAATATATTTTTCCTTTTTGGCTTTATCCTTTTCATTTTCAATACGGTATTGATAAATGTTAACGCCATCAACATATATATTTTCGCTACTTAACGGACAATTGTTAAAAACCCAGCGCCAGGGTTTAAACACCTCTTCAATGCTCTGACTGCTTTGTTCGCTGGCTTTCCATTGTTTGTAAAACTCGCGATAGAGCGAAATATTAATAACACAGGTTACACTGTCTTCACCATATTTTGACTGCTCGTTGTCTTGTTGTAGCAACAGATCAAAACGCTTCTCGGGATTGAAAGTTGCTGCTTGCACACCAGCAGACAGAACAAGAATCGCGAGGAGCAGCATTTTATTTATCACTTTCATTTTCAATAGATTTATAAAGTTTATTTTTCTAATTATAACGTCGTTTAACAAACCAGCGTTCGTAAATTGAAACACCAAGCGTAAAGTTAACAAAAGTTTCCTGAATGAGGTTTTTTGCTGTTGTACCTCCGCGTCCAACTTCTAAACTCAGATCGATAGTGGTTAAAGAACGTGGTAATGGTAATCCAAGACCAAAACTTATGCCAAACTCATTAATTGATTCATCATAGAGGTTTAAGTAGGTTTGGTTATAACGTATTCCCATACGGTAAGTAACACGGCTCCAATATTTTGATATTGAAGTATAACGTGGAGTAAATTCACTACCAATAGTAATGTTCCAGGCGTTCTGCAAAGAGTCTACTTGATTGCCTATCCTAAAATCTTTCCAGTTTTGCCAATTGGCGTCCAGGCCAACAAGCCATTGGTTATTGCGCTCAAAAACCAGCCCTAGGCCGATAGTATGTGGTAGCGTGAAGGTACTTTTGTGTTCGGGCGTGTATGAAATCGTATCAAGGATGTACTCAATTCCACCATTTTCGCCACCAAAAAGCGATCGGGTGAGAGACTCTTCGGTGATGCTAAGCTTGATCTTTTGACCATAAGTTAGCCCTGCTCTTAGCGTGTATTTATCGTTGATAGGCTGGGTGTAGAGTATGCCATAATCAAATATAAAATCGTTGGCCAACAGCCTGTTCTCGGTTTTGGTATTGACATAAAGTGTCGAATCTGGGAAATAAAGCAGCGTGCTACTGATATTGCGCCCAAAAACGTAAGCAAGGTTTATCCCTACCGAAAGCTTATCACTTATCTTAAAACCGTTGCCAAAATAAAGCTGGTTCAAACCGCCATCGCCAGTAAAAGCGTAGTTGTAGCGACCTAATTCATTTGTTTCGCTTGAAACAATGGTACTATAGCCCACATCTGCGTAGGGCAAAAGCCCAATGGCTACTTTCCAGCGTTTGGTAATCGGGAAGCCCATCGAGAAATAACTCAGGCTTGCATCGCTGCCTTTTTCAGTTAAGGTATTGGTGCGGTAGGTGCTGGAATTCATCTCCAGACCTGCGTTAAACAAAAAAGAGAGCGAGTCGAAACCAGCGTATGAAGCTGGATTTGATGGGTTTACAAATTTATTGCTGTGGATGGCGTTTGACAGACCTCCCATCCCGTGAGAACGGCTGTTTACATTTCTGTTTTTTATCTCGCCAATACCAAATCTGGAATAAGGAGAGTTTGTACCCGTTTGTGCTTCAAGGTACTCGCTACCAAAAACCAACACCAAGACAAGAAGGAATATTTTTCTCAATTTATTGACTTTCATTAAAATCTACTATTGCATTCAGGCCTTCCAAAACCAGATTTGAGCCTGCAAAGATGTTAACTTTAAACCTTTTATCAAAATATTTATTGTCTCCACCACCTATTAATACTGTTAAATCTTTGTAATTGGCTTC
>JALNZT010000100.1 GCA_023229135.1 Bacteroidales bacterium | reverse complement strand
GGCTTCTTTCTTAGAAATGATATTGCTTGAAAAAAATGCCTCATTGATCATTACCGATTCGGGTGGAGTACAAAAAGAGGCCTACTTTTTTCAGAAAGCCTGCATCATATTACGATCGGAAACCGAGTGGACAGAAATAGTTGATGCAGGTACCGCCCTGATAGCTGATGCCGATACCCTACAGATCATCAACGCATGGAAACACTTCAACGAACAGCCACCTACCAATTTTCCACCTTTGTTTGGAGATGGACAAGCTGCCAGATTTATTGCAGCTCAAATGTTGAATAATCAGGTTGAATAAAATAGCGCTCCTTAGTTCTTTGGGTTAAAATGCGATTCATATGCTGCTGATTCGATGATGTCATCCTTTTCCCATAAATCAATAATATATTCACCGTTGAGAAAATCATCAATCTGGCTGCCATAGTATTTGCTGGCAGGTATGCCCGATGTTCCTGTTGGTATCACAACCTGCGAAGCACCCCAATCTGACAGGTCGTATATATGTCGTTGTGAAGCACCGCTGGTAACGTCGAACAGATCATTCAAGCTATACGACATCGGATTCACAGTATGGAAACTACCTCCTACCGGAAATGGTCCCTTATTTAAACCTAACAGACGCTCAAGCAGTTTTACTTTAGCTAATGGGTGCCGCAATGTGAGCTGATGAACTTTACCCCAATGCCATTCGGCAGGATTTTCGCCTAATCTGGCAGCTGCATCTGCAACCGCATCAGCAAATGACTTATTTACTATATCTTCAAATGTCTCTCTTTGCGGAGTAGTTACATCATCTATCCAAATTGACTGTTGATTAGCAAAGAAATATATGAAGTTATGCCGCATCAGTCTTGATCTGACTTCATTATATAATTCATCACCTAATTCATCGGACATCACATTTTTAATGAAGTGGATATAAAATAAGTCGAACAGTAGCGGAGCAGTACCATCAGCTGTGTAGTGCAAATCCCACTGTCTCAGTATCTCAGTAGCTTTTTGGACAATTTCCGGCTTGTCGTGACTTTGTTCCAATATGCCCACTATTTCATCTCTGTAATCGGCTGCAAAAGAAGACTGCTGATCTAATTGTATGGCTTTGAAGTCATCCGCTGTAAATTTAGTAGTAGAATTCAACAGCTCTCTGATTCGCTTGATACGAGCAGGTATCTCAAACCAATATCCTAAATAATGTGGATAATCCGGTCCGACGGTTCTGTTATTAGCCGAAGATACCATTCCCTCCGGTGGATTAAAGGTAAAAGGCAGCTCTTCGAACGCCAGGAACCCATCCCAGTCATAGGTATCTGTGTCACCCGGATAGACTGAAATGGCGTCGCCTGCCTTACGGATAGCAACCAAACCTGTTGACTGCATTCCGATATTTCCATCTATATCGGCATATACTATGTTCTGGCTCACTGCACCAAAGCTTGAGAAAGCATCCCTGAATTCATCCCAATCAGATGCACGGTTAGCCTTATAAACAGAGCGTACCTCATTGCTGAATTCATTACCTATCCAACGCATAGAAATAACTTCGTCTTTTAGTTTTTTAAAACCGGAGATGACAGGGCCTCTGTGGGTAAAACGATTTTCACGCATGATCGTATCGCCCTTATTGGTTATTATCGCTTCCGATACAATTTCCAATGGGAGCCATTGGTCATTAAACAGGTACAAGTCAGGGTTATCTGGATGCAGAGTTTCCTTGTAAAAGTCTATCTCGTCGATATAAAGATTGGTCATACCCCATGCAATATGGTCGTTGTGTCCTGCTATGATAAATGGTGCACCAGGTACTGCTACTCCCGAAACATGTAAGGTATCCTCAACTGATTGGTGAACTTGGTACCATATACCTGGCAAGCCAAAGCTCAAATGCATATCGTTGGCTAACAGAGGTTTTCCGCTTGCAGTATGTGCACCCGATATCGCCCAGTTATTGCTGGCATTAAATATTTCAATAGAAAACCTATTTAGCTTCTCAGAGCTTTCAAGCAAAGTAAATAAGCTATCTTGTGAGGCGGTGGTATGTACATAAAAAGGTTGAAGGTCAGCTTGGGGCAACAATTCCTGTAAAAGTCCATATGGCAGTTTCTGGGCAAGTTTATGCACTATAATTTCGCTCTTCCAACTGTCAACAAGGTCCCATGCCATATAACCTATCAGGTTTAAGGTGTGAAATGGCTGCCATAGCTCAGGTTTATACCCTAAAATAAGAAACTCAGGAGGCAATTTGCTCTTTTGTTGTTCGATATACTGGTTTACTCCTTTTGAAAAAGCTTCAAGGGCAGTGATTATTTCAGGCTCTGAACTCTCGAGAACCATCTTTGATTTTTGCGACATACGCAAGGCACGTAGCAATTGATCTGTATCCGCCATATCAGCACCGAACATCTCAGAAAGGCGACCCATAGTTACCCGACGTAACAAATCCATCTGCCAAAGCCTGTCTTGTGCCATGACATAACCAGTGACCATATACAGGTCATGCTGATTTTTTGCATAGATATGGGGTACAGCACGTAGATCACGTATCACTTGA
>JALNZT010000022.1 GCA_023229135.1 Bacteroidales bacterium | reverse complement strand
AAATGATAAGCTCATGAAAAGTGCTATTCCTGCAATATTAGCCATTGAAGAAGCTGTAAAATCAGCTACGGCTTGGCGAGATTTTATATTAATACGCTCTGGGGCATTTATTATTTAGAACACCGCCTTTTCTTTTAAATAATGAAGTGCCACCGATAAGTCCGATGAAAGCAATAATCGGGGTTATATAAACAGCTGATCTACTTATGTCTTCGCCAATTTTTCCAAAACCTTTTTGTTGCAGTAAAAAGGAAACGAGTAAAAAGAATACGAGTCCCATTACCAACGTGACATGAACAATCTTATTTGCTCTAAAATAATTTCCAACAGTCAAAGTTTGGGTTTCCATAATTGCTATTTTTAAATTAGTATTTGATTTTATGTATTTCTTTATCTTTAACTTAATTAAGTACAACACCCGCAGTCATTTATGAAATCCTATCAGAATGGCTGCCAAAATCAGCATTAAAAGTACTAACTTTCTTGATACAGTCCTGCTCCTGTTAGCGCAATGTTTATGTTGTATGATGATTTTTTCTTTCGATAAAAGTCTGAATATTGATAAGTTTATGTGTCGTTAAGCATTTAAAATAATGGTAGTTACAGGAATCCTTAGAGAAGTGGCCCGCTTTATTTATTTTCATTCCAATAGTAACTATCCGGGTATTTTCGTTTTCCGAAAATTGCTGTTCCAACTCTCACTATTGTTGCGCCTTCTTGAATGGCAATTTCTAAATCACCACTCATTCCCATTGATAATTCATTGGCCGGTATTCCTTTATCAAGCAGTAATATTTGTATATTTTTAAGCAATTTAAAGCATTTCCGAACCGCTTCATCTTCTGCCGAAAATAAACCTATAGTCATTAATCCTTTGATATTAATCCGGTCAAAATGAGCAACATCCATCGCAAACTTTAATGCTTCTTCCGGCTTCACACCAAACTTGCTTTCTTCATAAGAGGTGTTGATTTGTAGGAAAGCATCAATCGTTTTATCTTCATATTCTAATCGGTTTTGTAATTTTTGTGCTACTTTAAGTCTGTCCAAAGACTGAATGCAATCGACATCGTATTTTAATAAATCTTTCACCTTATTGGATTGGAGATGACCTATAAAATGTTGTTGATGCTGAATATTTTTCAGCTCATTATACTTTTCTTTAATTTCATCTATTTTATTTTCGCCTATTAAAGTTTGCTTATTATTCAACGCGATTTTGATGTTATCTGCTGATACTGTTTTGGTTGCCAACAAAAGCTTTACTTCCTCACTACTTCGGTTTGCTGCTTCAGAAGCGCTTTTAATTCGATTGAGGATTATTTCAAGATTGGTTTTTATGGTGTTTTCCATATTAAAGAGATTTTTTTACCTTGTAAATCAAATTTTGCATCGAGTTGTATCCAAAACTCGCTTATGAATGTAAACCCGTTTATTGTCCGTTTGTTCTAAAAGGTAATGCTTTTGTGGAGAATTTCGACTGTCCTATAGCAACAGGTTTTAAACGGAATACTTTTCGTAAGCCGATTTCAGCTTTGCGTCGTATTTGTTTTGCTTGTAGCCGGAACCATTATAACCGTGAGCAAAGTTTGCCCAATTCTTTTCACGGAGCCACTCAAGCAATTTTTTCCCGGAAAAGCCGGCAAAGGAAATAAACTTCCCAAATGCAGCAAGATGTTCACGTTCATGCCGGTTCATATGTTCTACAAAATCGTCAACGGAGCTGTAGCCTAAGCTTTTATAATGATAACCCATGATTTGAAACGCTCCCCAGGATGCGGAACAATAGGCGGCCTCTTTTATGCCGGGCAAGTCCGAGATTCGGGCGGCTTTTTCGAGCCGGTCGTATTCAGCAGCGCCTCCTTTGTAGTATTTCCTTGTCCAGCTTTCATATAGAACGTCCTCAAAGTCGGCACTCCACAGGACTTTTGGATCATGGCCGTGTTTTTTTAGTTCGCGCCAAAACACATGACCTTCAAACAGAATCCGTGGGCGGCCTTCGGCTAAAAAGCCTTTGCCGCTGCTTTCCACTTCGTTTACAGCTTTTACGACGGCCGGTTCAAGAGAAAAAAGACGGGCAAAATCAATTAAGTCTTTTTCAGATAAAAACTTATCGTTGAGGTTCAAAATCTCTTTGTCGGCAGCAATAAGTTTGATCCAGGTTTTCATGCCCACAATACCATCAACAACCAAGTTGTTTTTCAGTTGAAAATCCCTGACGGCCAGGTCAGTATCCGTATCAAAATAATTGGTAACCATGAGCTTATAACCCATACGGTTAAGGATTTGTTGCAGGAAATTTACTGACTGTCCCCGTGAGCGATAACGTAATGTATTCATTATAAGAAGTTTAAAATATTATTATGGAGTTAGTTCTATCAGGTTAGCTATCAAAGCTGTCCATCCTGTTTGATGGGATGCGCCTGCACCTCTTCCGTTATCGCCGTCGAAATATTCGTAAAACAGGATGAGATCTTCAAAATATTTATCTCTGTACTTTTCGGCGTGCAGGGCATGAACAGCTTTGTCGCCATTTGCATCTTTGTCAAAAATTTTTATCAGCCGCTTAATGAGCTTATTACTTATCTGCCTCAAATCGAGTTGAGGAGAACTGCCGGTAGGATATTCAAATTTCAAGAGATCACCACCGTAATTGTAATATTCCTTTAGCGACATAATAAACAAATAGTTAATAGGCAACCAAATCGGTCCCCGCCAGTTGGAGTTGCCACCAAAAAGGGATACTGTAGATTCAGCAGGCTCATAATTAATGCTATAGGTTTTTCCTTCTATTGTGATATTATATGGCGTTTCATGAATTTTGGATAAAGATCGAATACCAAATTCACTTAGGAATTCTTTCTGGTCGAGTAAGGTTTTCATCAATACTTTCATGCGTTCTCTGGGTACCAACGACAAAAGCAGATCGTCTCCATCAGCAAAGTCATGTATCACAGGGTGTTTCAAGGTACTGGTTCGGTATTTATTGAACCATAAAATACTTTTTTTGAATACAGGTAATTTTTCAAGTGTCTCCTTCTTTATGTTAAGAACTGCCGCTAACGATAATAGTCCTACGATGGATTTCACTTTTATAGGATAATAAGTTCCGTCAGGAAAAACTAATTTATCGTAAAAAAAACCATCTTTTTCATCCCAGGTGCCAATAAAGTCCTGGCTTCTTTTGTTTAAGGCTTCTGCTATAAAAACAAAGTGTCCGAAGTACTTGATAGCCATGTCTTCATAAGAAATGTCATGCAGTGCAATTTCCAAACTCATTTCAAGCATATTCAAGCAATAAAGCGCCATCCAGGATGTTCCGTCTACCTGCTCCAGGGTCCCATTCACAGGAATACCATGGCTTCTGTCGAACACACCGATATTGTCCATGCCAAGGAAGCCGCCTTCAAACACATTATTCCCACTGTTGTCTAACCTATTTACCCACCATGTGAAATTCAAGGCGAGTTTGTTGAACATCCTTTTTAGAAAATTAACATCACCTTTCCCGCCTTTACGCTTTTCGATTTTGTAAACCTGCATCGTTGCCCAGGCTTGCACGGGTGGATTTACATTACTAAACGACCATTCGTAGGCCGGGATTTGACCATTTGGCGCCATATACCACTCGCGGGTGAATAGTATAAGCTGTTCTTTTGCGAAATCAGGATCGATGAGTGCAAAGCTGATGCAATGAAATGCTGAATCCCAAGCTGCAAACCAAGGATATTCCCAAGTATCGGGCATCGATAAAATATCATGGTTTCTGAGGGTTTTCCAATCACTGTTTCTTCCGGTTAAACGCTGTGGGGGAGGAGCAGGCTGTTTCGGATCACCTTGTAGCCAGGTTTCCACATCGTAATTATAATATTGCTTCGACCATAAAAGACCTGCAAAAGCTTGCCTTTGAATAGTTGCTAACCGCTTGTCCGTTTGCTTAGAAATTGAATTATAAAACTTTGAACTTTCGTTTTCCCGTTTTTGAAAAATCCGTTCAAAATCGCCTTCAAGAGGTGCATCTAATAGGGTATTTGTAAGCCTTAATTTTAGGGTGATAGATGCTCCGGCGTCTAAGTTTAAAACATATAAAGGCGCAAACTTGGTTCCCTCTTCATGTTGCGTAGCCAACGAAAAATCGTTATTGATGATAGCGGTATGAAACAAGTCTTTTTTAAACGGATGATCGTTTCTCGTTTTAAAAACCTTTTCGGTATTGGTTTCGTTTTCAGTAAAAAGCAACTCGGAAGCGGCCTCAAAATAAAAATTATATACACCTAAATAGGGATGATTGACGGCAGCATAAGCTTTGCCATTCTGTTCTTGTTTCGCGATTACTGGTTTTATCTTCATTTCCCTGAAACTCCAGTAATTCCGTATCCAGAGGCATGGCAATACGTGAAGAGCAGCCGCATTCTCACTTCGGTTGCTTATGGTTATTTTAATCAGAATATCTTCAGTGTCAGCTTTTGCATATGCCGTTAAAATGTCGAAATAGTCATTTTTATCAAAAATACCTGTATCAAGCAATTCAAATTCCGGGTCATTCTTTCCTCTTTTTTTATTTTCGGAAATCAGTTCTTCATAGGGAAATTTGTTCTGAGGATATTTGTAAAGACATTTCATGTAGGAGTGGGTAGGCGTATTGTCCAAATAGTAATACAACTCCTTAACATCCTCACCATGATTGCCTTGTGGATTGGAAAGGCCGAACATGCGTTCTTTCAGTATGTCATCCTTGCCATTCCAAAGTGATATTCCAAAGCACATATTACAATAGCGGTCGGAAATACCGGCGATGCCATCTTCACCCCAGCGGTAGGTTCGGCTGCGGGCATGTTCATGTGGGAAATATTCCCACGCATGGCCAGACGGGCTATAATCTTCTCTTACAGTGCCCCATTGGCGCTCGCTTAGATAAGGACCCCAATGCAGCCAGTCTTTCTTTTTAGTGTAATTTTCTTTAATCCTTTTGTGTTCTTCTGTCATATTGGTTGTTTTTTAAAGGAGTTCAATCATTTATTGTAAAAACAAGGAAAAAATTCTTTGCTCCATCCACAAAGATAGTTGTACCATTTTAATATTTTGATCTGTTTAAGCAAATTCATCACGGAGAGCTTTTGTGGGCTCTTTTATAAAAACCATAGAACGAACACGGGGTTTCACAGCCTAAATTCATTTGAAAATGGATAATCTAAAATACTGACAATCAAAAATATAAAAAGTTCATTATTCTCTATTTTATTCATTATTAACAGATTATATACTTATGTGAAACATCAGTTAGTAGAAATTCGAGTTTGATACTTAAATTCGGTACTCATCTCTGATTTGTGCTATAAAAACGACATATTGAAAGACTCTTCGCCTGAGAAATTAGCGGTCTCGTTTCCTCAAAATATTTTGACGAGACGAAACCGCGCTGTTAATTGTGTGTATTTTGAGCGAATGGCTGAAAAAAACGTGTGTTAACTACAAAAATCATATTTCTTATTAAGTTGATATTTAGTGATGTATTGGTTTTCAGCATGCTGTTAAAAGAGTTCTGGTGCGATCTGGTCGCAAATACCGAGCGGGAGAATGGCTATAGCTTTTAACGCTTGGTTTTTTTTAGATAAAATTTTCAAAAACAAAAAAGAGGTAAGTACTTCCAGCTTTGGAGTACTTACCTCTTTTTTATGAAATATTATTGCATCAGTTTTGGGGCTGATCGTGTCAAAGCCTAATTTGAAAATGGTATTTTAAATCCACTGATACCTTATTGAACTTTTAGTGTCCTTCATGACCATGTCCACCACCGTGTTCCATGATGTCATGAATCGCTTCAACGGTATGCGTATAATCAACATAAGCTTCCACATAAGCCCTGCCTTGCGCTATTGAATTGTCCTTCACTTTGTTGAGCTCAGCAACTTTTTCATATTTTTCGCGAATCACCTGATCGATATGGCTATTCAAGTTCACTAAAAAATCATCCACATTTCCATCTATAAGGGTTTTGTCGGTCATCTGAATAATTGGTTTGGTAGTCCCGGCCGGTTTTAATCCGGTATAAGGAGCGCCTTCGGTTTCGCGATGCAGGCGGACGAGGGTTTCTAAAAAATACTTTTCAACGATGGCATAAACTTCTTTATCACCACTTTTCAAACTGTAGGTCTTATTGAACAATGAAATGATTTCCTGTTCTTGTTCTTTTGTAACCCATTTTAAAACCAGGTTGACATTATTCGTTTCAAGTGCTTTGGTGGCTTCTTTAATTACGGGGCCATCGAACGAATCGCAATGCGCTGAGGCGGGCAGTGTGCCAAATAATATTAAGAGTGATGCAAACACAATCGGAAGGATTGCTTGTAAATAACTTTTAGGGGTTTGAAGTCTCTTTGTGCCTTTTGTTCCCAAATTCATTTTTTTTGTGCTCATGATAAATTTATTAAATGATTAGAATTATGATTTGTTGATGCAAAAGTATCCTGGCAAAGCTTCCTGTGCGACCTACTTGCTAAGGTAGTACCCATTTGGCAACAAAACGAAGTCCTGTTTTAGAAAGATGAACTTAAAAATAAATATTTAAGATATTGGTAAGCAGCTGTTTATAGCTGGTTCTTATATTCGCTTGGAGTTATTCCGGTCATTTTCTTGAAAACCCGGTTAAATGCCGATTTAGTATTAAATCCGCTTTCAAAAGCAATCCCAAGTATGGATAAATTATCAAATTCAGGCCTGGCCATTTTGGATTTTACTTCTTCAATCCTGTATTGATTGATAAAATCAAAGAAGTTTAGGCTAAACTTTTCATTGATGACCCGCGAAAGATGATGTGATGGGATCTGAAGCTTAGCTGCCAGTCCGGGGAGTGTGAGGTCAGCATCCATATACGGTTTTTCTGTCTCCATCAAACGTTTAACCTGGTTGACATAGTTTTCTGCCTCGGTATCACTCAACAATACAGTCGCGTATTTTGGTTTAGGTTTCGTCACGTATTCAATGTTATGGTCAGGAAAATGAGTGAATATTTCTTTCTGCTTTAGGCCAAAATACCCGATTAAGATGATGAAAACAGACAAAGAGAGAAATAAGCCATCGGTGCAAAATATCCATGAGAATAGATGAAAAACATGATGGATTGTTGCAGCAATTATTAAAACTGTCCAAATAGCACCAAAAGAATAAACCAGCTTTCTTAGCCAGTCCAGATTTATGTTTTCAGTGGTCGAAAAGTTGTTGAAAATATTGATATCCAATATCTTAAATAGCCTGATGGACAACAGAAAATAGACAGGGCCGGATAAGGCGGTAAGGATTAAAAAGAAATTAAACAACCAAGGAGATCCATGCTCAGTTTTCACGTGGTCAAGCCGAATGCTTCCGGCAATTTCCGGAAATAAGGGACTTGTAAACACAAATATATTGAAAAGCAGAAATGGTATAAAATGGAACAGGCTTTTTCTCTGAAATTTATAATTTTCGTCTATCAAGGCTGAAATATAAAGAAACAAAAATGGCCCATGCAGCATCAGCAGTGAAATAAAACTTACTGACAACAGATGAAAATCGGTGAATAATATGTTCGACAAAAAGGCATAGCTACCAACATATAGACCTAAATATATCAGCCAGTAAATCAGCACTTTGTCATGTAGCACCTTCTTTTTCTGCAAAATCAAAATCGCGAAGAACAAGGCATTAAAGGCAGCTATCAAAAAGAAATATTTCATGGTTTATTTTATCAAAAAATTCTATTTTGTCTATTATTTCCAGGATATTTTAATCCATGAAAGCTAAGGGCGAATATAAAAATAATTGCCGACAGCGGGCTTCATCCTTGTCAAATTACATAAAGATGGAACGGAACAAAATGTCATTTTGATGCGCTATAAGTCGCGAAAGCTCTTGAGAGCTGTAACACAAAGTTGCATGAAGAGGCACAGAGTTATACAAGCGCATATTTGTGATAGCGGAGAATTATAGAAGGCTACCCAGGGTTAATATATATTTATCAATAAACAGCTGTTTTTCTTTGGATTTATATTGCTGAATATAGCGTGGATGTTCAAGGACTTTCAAACTGCCGAACAGCTTAGCTTCTTTGTTTATTTTGTGTAAAAAGTTTGCGTTTTTCTTTCCTAACACGATAGCCTCAGAAGTATCTAATCCCATGTTGATGTTTATTTTAAGGGTCGAAATCATATATTCTTTCACCATTTCAAAAAGACCGCGCTCGTCATAATAATTGGCATTCAGCCATTTGCCATCTTTTGTTTGACGGACAATGGCCAAAGGAAATGGTGAGTTGATATAAAATTGTTTGTAGAACTCTTTTGCGCCGCCGTATTCAGCTATCATATCGTAGAGAAAAACTGAAGAAACTTCATGCGTATAAGCCGATTGCATTTTTATGCCGCAAACGCTTTCGAGACGTTTTGTATCCGTGAATGGCACACCCGTTACGCCGGCTCCGTGACGACTTGGGTTTATGCCGATAATAAATTTCCGTTGATTTGAATCTGCGTAAAATTTATGATAAAACCTTTGCATAACTTCCATTGTTTCAGGATTATCCATAAAGGGGTTAATCACTTGAAAACCTTCCGGTAGCTTGCCTGTATAGTGTAACTGACCGTTGAAATCAATTACTTTTTCTCCAAAGTTTTTTGACATATTAGTATATTTATTTTCCTGTCATTTTGCGCTTTCTGCAAATGCAATAATATGTCCATCCAAATCAGCGATATAACCAACTTTATCTCCCCAGTCGCGGCTTTTTAAATCGCTTATTGCCTTTCCACCAAGTTGAATTCCTCTTTGCACATATGCAGCTGCATGCTGAACTTTTAAATAGAGTTCACATCTTGGTATGCCTTTGCCTTGCTGAGGATGTGGGACTTTGTTTTCCAAAATTTTCGCGATTCCATTTTCGGGCATTAAGCCTAACTTTACGCATTCAGCTAATTCAAATTCAGTCATACCAGGTACATTTAAACTGGGTTTGATTTCCAGAAGTTGTTGGTAGAAGGCTGTGCTTTTCTCCTGATTAGCAACGTAGAGGATAAATTCTATTTCTTTCATCTTTATAATTTCATTTTTTGATTCTTACATAAACGTGTTTTATGGACTTATTGCCAACGGCCCTTTCTTCTATTTCAAACTCTGAATCCAGTGATTTTATCATGGGCGTTAGCTTGGTAAAACCGTAATTTCTGGGGTCGAAGTCAGGTCTCTTTTTATTCAACAAACCACCGACTCTCGCCAGAAAAGCCCATTCTGTATCATCGGCTATATCGTCAATCGTTGTTTTTATCAGGTTAATGAGCTTGGCATCAATCTTATCGACCTCAACTGCTGGAGTGGGCTTTGGCGTGGTACTTGTTTTTGAACCTTTCGGTTCCTGTTCCCGACCGGCAGTTTCTGATTCAGAGAGAATTTCTAAGTAAATAAATTTATCGCAGGCGACGATAAAGGGCTTTGGTGTCTTTTTTTCGCCAATCCCAATTACCAGCTTACTGGATTCTCTGAGGCGTGTTGCCAATCGCGTAAAGTCGCTGTCGCTTGAGACGATGCAGAAGCCATCAATCTTTTCGCGGTGAAGGATATCCATGGCGTCAATAATCATCGCGGAATCCGTGGCGTTTTTCCCAGTCGTATAGCTGTATTGCTGAATTGGTGTGATGGCATGCTCTAATAAGGCGGGCTTCCATCCTGCGACAGTCGGTTTGGTCCAGTCGGCATAAATCCTTTTTATAGAAGGAATACCAAACTTTGTAATTTCATCCAGCATGCCTTTAATATTTGCGTAAGGGATATTGTCTGCATCTATCAGGACGGCCAAATTCAAATCTGTATTTTCTCTCATGGTTTTGAGCGTTATATTATTTTTTCTATCAATTTTTCGCGTTGGGTACGGTGTTTTTAACCGGTGCGGATGCTTGTATAACAACCCAACGTTTAAGTTTTCACCCAAGATATAAAAATAAAAAGAATTTCGTCTTAATCCAGCTGAATTATCGGTAATTGAATTGAAGTATGGTTTTTAAAAGTTTCACAATTGATCCCACTCCGAAAAGTATTATTCTGCCACTTCGGTACGCTCAGCGCATCGTTTGGTGGCATTTTTTTGTTTTTTGACTTTTCGGAGAGGATTCAAAATTATTTTTCTCACACCAAATCCAGGAACAGCTTAATCTCCTCTTTTGTGTTAAAGAAATTCGGGCTGACCCGGATATTTTTAGCTTGTAAAGTCACTAAAACACGCTCAGCCATAAGCTTTTCGTATAGTGCTTTAGTTGTGTCATAAGAACCCGTATTAAAATGAACGATTGCGGATCTCTCTTCTCGGTTTTTTGTTGGCGTCACTATTTGATAGCTCTTTTCTTTAAGGCCATCAATCAGTAGGTCAGTGTTTTCCAGCGCTTTCTCATAAATGTTTTTAATGCCAATATCCAACAATAATTCGAGTCCGGCGTTCCAGGCATCAAAGAGTGAGTATGCAATTGTGCCGGTTTCAAATTTTTTGGCGTCATCAAAATAAACAAGTTTGTCGTGCTGCGACTCCGCGGCAAACATACCGGGCAATACCGGTTCAATTATTCTCGTGGCTTTTTTGCTGACATATAAAAATCCGGTTCCATGCATGCCAAGCAGCCATTTGAAACCACAGCCTGCCATCACGTCAATCTCGTCTTTTTCGATATCAATGGGAATCATGCCAGCGGCTTGTGCCACGTCAACCACAAATAAAGCACCTTTTTTATGAGCCGTCTTCCCGATGGCGGTTAGGTTTGGCCTGAAGCCGCTATTGAATCGCACAGCAGCGATAGTAACAACACGTGTCTTGTGATCAATAAGCTTTTCAAATGCCTTCGGATCAATACTATTATCGGCATTGATTTTCGCAAACCGAATTTCAACACCTTGTTTTTCAAGTTGTAACCAGGGAAAGCAGTTGTTCCAATGTTCGCGCTCAGGGATTACGATATTATCGCCTTTTTTAAGGCCGAGGCCTTGCGCCACAATGCCCATACCCACGCCAGTGCTTGTCGCTAATGCGTATTCTTCGGGTAAACCACCTAAGAGTTTTGACAGTAAACCACGCGTGCTGTCGCGCTTAAAGGATTTTTTGTCCACAGGATTAAACTCGGTTTGCAGATGCGCCTGAAGTCTGTCATTTACCAAGGTGTTCAGAGGAGCTTGTAAGGCGTTGTTAAGATATACAGCTTCTTTTGTGATTGGAAACAGTGATCGAATTTGTTCTATATTCATGTGGGAAAACCTTTAAGTCCATTAAAAAAGAAAAAGTGAAATCTATTTTTAAAGAAAAAACGAAAAGCGATAATAATCAATATTAACGCAATCTGTCCTAAATAAGCATACACCTTTCCAAGGTTTAAAGCCCATCCAAGCAATGGATTTATTTTTGGAACTAACATCCTGGTGTCTTTTGGGTTAATGTAGAAAATCCCTTTCCAGTTGTTTGGGTTTTTAGGCATTAAATCGTAATTTGTTTTTTTTCGTTTCATGGAGTTTCATTTTGGGCCATGGCATTTAAATTGGTTTCAAATATAAATACTTCACGCGCATTGAGTTTGTTGATTAAGTTGAAATCCTGATCGTCTCATTTGAACGGAGTAAAAGTAGGGGCATTTTTAATAACTCCAATCGATTTAATCGTGTTTTTGAGCAAGTCAGGAAGATTCCGAAAACTATAGGAAGAACGAACTACAGCTCTTGCCATAAACTCTATTTTTCACAATGACTGATTAAAACTAAGTCGCTAATAAATCGAGGGTTATAAATTCATTTTTCTAAAATGTTTCTATTCCTTTATAGCTGATGTGCTTTTGCAATCTGTCTCCCATACTGCTCTTCAACAAATCAAAGTCTTCAACCTTTAACCAGAGCAAAACAGACTTAAATAACGCTAGACATTGCTAAAGCTATACACAGGCCATCTAAAAAACAAAAAAAGGCAGAGAAGCACGAACGGTGTGACTAATGAAAATTCCACTAATGCTTGATAAGAAATGGTTCTTCTGGCCAAAAATCAAGGCATAAAAAAAGTGATAACCATTTGATTATCACTTTCTATCGGGTGGAAGACGGGATTCGAACCCGCGACCCTCAGAACCACAATCTGATGCTCTAACCAGCTGAGCTACAACCACCGTTTTGAGGCTGCAAATATACAATGATTTTGTGATTCCAAAGGCCATCGACGAAAATTATTGACGAGCCTACCAAAAGATTTGGTAAATAATCTGCTACATTTGCAGTCTTTGCCAAAAAGCAAATTGTAAAACCCTAAATACGCTTGAAGAATTTATCCGAAAATAGCAGTCCTTTCCTCATCACCTGGAGGCGTTTCAAGCAAAATATGCTGGGTATCACAGCGCTCTCCGTGGTTTTGTTGGCGGTTCTTTTGGCAATCTTTGCTTATCTCATCATCCCCGACAATAGTCCCGACGCTAACCGACAGCTGTTAGAGATAAGCACCCGCAAACCTGGTTTCAAGGTGCAAATGCTGCTTGTGCCCAAAGAAAATCAATCTCCAAAAGCCGGTTTTTTCAAACGAATATTTTTCGGACAAGCCGAACGTTTTAACTACTATCCCATTGACAGTCTTCAATTTAGTAGTGGCTACCTAAGTGCTAAAATTTTCAATCCTGATGCTGATTTCAGCGACGAATGGCTTCAGTTTCCTTACACGAGCTGGCAAATGGTATCAAATAACACAGCCGACTTTCAAAAGCTAATTAACCAGAACTACTTGCACACCCAGACATTCTGGTTGGGTACGGATCAGTTTGGACGCGATCTGCTTAGTCGCTTGGTATTGGGTGCCAGGGTAAGCCTTTCGGTGGGTTTTATCGCCGTGCTGATAAGTTTGTTGGTGGGTGTAACTTTGGGCAGTCTTGGTGGTTATTTTGGCGGAAGAACGGATGATATCGTGGTCTGGCTTATTAATGTGGTGTGGTCAGTGCCTACCTTATTAATGGTTATTGCTATCACTTTTGCGCTGGGCAAAGGCTTTTGGCAAATCTTTTTGGCAGTAGGCCTCACCATGTGGGTCGAGGTGGCGCGTGTGGTTCGTGGTCAGATACTTAGCCTGCGCGAAGCTTATTTTATTGAAGCCTCTAAGGCACTGGGCTATAATAATTTCAGGATTATCAGCCGCCATATTTTACCCAATATTATGAGTCCGGTCATTGTAATTTCGGCAGCCAACTTTGCTTCGGCTATTTTAATTGAAGCAGGTTTGAGTTTTTTAGGTCTTGGCGTTCAGCCGCCTACGCCTTCCTGGGGCAGCATGATAAAAGAGAATTATGCCTTTATCATTCTCGATGCGGCTTATCTGGCGCTTTTGCCCGGGTTGGTGATTATGCTACTCGTGCTGGCTTTTATGTTGATTGGTAATGCCTTACGCGATGCGATGGATGTGAAAAAGTAAGGCTGAACACACTTTCCCGAACTCCGCCACCGTGCGGGATAAAAAAGGAATATTTCCCGCGGATAACGCAGATTCCCGCGGAAAAAGGATCGGCGAAAATCAGCGAGATCTGAGGGAGAAAATTAGATTTCAATTTCCTTCATCGAATTAAACGAATTGTACGAATTGATACTGTATATACGGTTTAATCCGTGCAATTCGATGATTACTTATTTGTTTGATGGTATAATGATTTGTCTGTTTCGCCTGATGGGATGTACCCACAATTGGTCTTTTTTCAGTCTTTTGCCGAAAAAATGTTGAGTCTTAGTGACATTTCTTTGTTTTTGACTTTACGGAGCAGACTCAATCTTTGATTCTTCAAATCTTCAAATCTTTGAATTTTTGAATCTTTGAATCTTGAGCCTACTCCGAAAAGTAACATTTCGACACTAAGATACGAAATCAGGAAAATGGAAAAACATTAAACACTTGATATTCAAATTTTTAAGAATCATAATTTCTTGTGTATTAGTGGCATTCTTTATCTTTTGACTTTTCGGAGGGGACTCAATCTTTGAATCTTTGAATCTTAAAAAATCCCCAAAAACTTCTTCTTCCGTGGATTGTAATTGTCTGCATTGTAGCAAGCACCCGTATCTCTGTTTCCAATGCAAAAACCTTTTCTCATATTTATCTTCACCGAGGCATAAATATCCATGCCATTGATGTCTCTGAAGCCTAAAAGCGTTCCAAGCCTATCAGTTCCAATGGTGAAGAAACCCAATCTCACCGCTGCTCCAATACGCAGAATCTGATATTCATACAGGCTCACAGGCAGCATGGCTTCAAACCAATCTGTTTCGTATCGTGGTGTAAGCGCCAGTTGTGCCGGTCGCCGCACCGCATATTGCGCCAGTTGCAACGGCTGAACTAAGGTAGCATTCAGATACCAGTTTTGCTTGTAGTGATAGTCAAATTGCACGCTAAGTGCCGTTGGCAATCCAATCTTAAACTTAGCAGCAGCCAGCGAGGCATCGGGATCGCCCAAAAGCTCATCACTCACCTCTGCCATCAGCTCGTTAATGTTGTCAAATTTCAAATCTTTCAGGTTTTCCCATAGCGCGTCCACATCTCTGAACTCATGTTTTTGAGCATTTTTGGAGAAGTTGATCGCACCAAGATCAAGAATAGAGACACCCAGTCGCCAAAAATAATCTTTGTAACCTTGTTCGCAGATGCGCTGGTTGTTAAAGTTTTGATAGCCTTCTTTTCTTAGGGTGTAAGTGATACCCAGATCAACTCCCAAACCACCTCCTTTAAATAGACCACCGCTGTCCGGAAAGTCGTTATTGCTATAATCTATTGGTAGTGCGATACCGAAATCAGCATTCATGTCATAAAATTTGATCGTCTCTCTGTCCAGCACCATATAATCTATCTTATCAATCTTGGCAAACATCCCGCCATAGCCCATCAAATATTTCAAGGTGATGCCTGCCGCCCAATGCTCGTTGGCTACTTTGCGAAAGGCATAGGCATAACTCAGTCCTATCTCGCCCCAGGCCAGCGATGCCACATCAATATTTTTATCTTGAAACAATATATTTTGAAGTGGTGCATAACCTAAAGAGTTCACACCCAAAACAGCCATTTCATAAGGTACTTTATTCATCGTAGTGTAGGAGCGCGCTGCGGTATGAAAGGCGAAAGCATGATCGCCGGTTTGCAAAAATCCACCTAAAGCGTAATTATTGCTGATTGCGGCTCCCGATTTTCGCTTTGTGTTTTCATAATAGCGGTAGCTTTCATCGGTTTGCGGATATTTAGGTATTTGTTCAGAATTTTTAATTAAAGGCACCAAGTTAAAATCGGCACCGGGGATATAAATAAAATTATTTTGACCCCAAGCATTGATGCTAAATAAGTGCAAGTCAAAATAGAGCTTGCTTTGAAGCATATTAGCCGGATTGACTCTGGTAGAAGTTGAACCGGCAAAATTTCCCTGCGTAATTCCTGTTGATTCCTGGGCAGAAACGCCAGGAATCCAAAATATGTTTAACAATGCAAGCAACAAACTTGCTTTGAAGTTAATGTGCATGAAATATATGTTGATATCCTTTTAAACTTAACGCAAAAGTAGGGGTTTTAGTTTTCTATTAGTTCCTAAAAAAATTAATGGAGTAGGATTTAGTCATGCTTGCAGCTGATTCTTGGGCAATTCCTGACTAATTCTTTTTTAGGTTCAGTAGTAAATAAGTCAAAAAAGCTCGTATATTTGCAGCCGCAAAAGCAGGAGGTAATCCACAATGCGATTAATCGGGCGGATGTGGCGTAATTGGTAGCCGCGCCAGACTTAGGATCTGGTGCCGAGAGGCGTGGGGGTTCGAGTCCCTTCATCCGCACAAACACTGGGAGTAAAATACACAAGTCACGGTTTGCTGTTCAGCACAATCGGATTTGTGTATTTTTAATGGAAATCATCATTAAGTAACCGGTGATGCCCTCCTGCGAAATTGTCCTTTTTTTTGAGGTAAAGAATTAATTATTATTTTTTTTATGAATATTACACACGAACCTCTGAGCGATCTGTCAGCAAAAATCCAGATCAAAGTATCCAAAGATGATTACGAAAAAGAGGTTGACGCCGAACTGAAAAAATATCAGCGTCAGGCTTCAATGCCGGGTTTCAGACCAGGGAAAGTGCCTTTTGGAATGGTGAAAAAAATGTACGGTCCATCCATCACCGGCGAAAAAATCAATCAGCTTGTTTCTGATGCGCTTAACAACTACCTTGTTGAACAAAAGATGCCTGTAGTCGGCTATCCACTGCCTATGCAAGAAGCAACAGATATTGATGCTGTAAAAGACAATGAGGATATCAGCCTGACATTTGAAGTAGGTTTTGCTCCTGAAATTACTATCGACCTCTCGAAAATAGAGGTGCCTTTCATCGAAATCAAAGCTACAGACGACGATATCCAGAAAACTGTTGACAATATCATCGATAATAATCCCGAAATCACTTCTGTTGATATAGTTGGCGAAAACGACCGGCTCGAAATTAAGCTTGTTCAGGCCAATGAAGCCGGCGAAGAAATTGAAGGCGGCTTTGAAAAAGAAGTAAAGTTGCACCTAGATCAAATCACTGATAAGGAATCGAAAGATGCCCTCATCGGCAAAGAAGCCGGTTCAGAGTTTATCTTTAACCTGGCCAAAGCCATGGGTTCCGAAGAAGCTGTTATAAAATTCCTCCAACTTGGTGAAGACGAGTTGGAAATGGCTAAATCCGACTTTAACCTGATTATTCAGGATATAGAGCATGAAGAAAAACCAGCACTTGACGAAGCCCTTTTTGAAAAGATATTCCCCGGTAAAGAAATTAAAGACGAGGCTACTTTCAAAGAACAACTGAAAGGAGACATTGAAAATCAATTTGCTCAGGAACATAAAAGATATTTCTTTGGAAAAGCTGTAGATCAGTTGCTTGAGCAGGTTGACTTACCTTTACCGGTAGATTTTCTCAAACGTTGGCTTATCGAAACTTCCGAAGGAAAGCTAAAGATGGAGGAACTCGACAAAGAATTTGATAGCAAATATGCTAAAGGTATACGCTGGCAACTTATTGAAGCCGAATTGATGAAACAAAATCCTGAATTGGCTGTTAAAGAAGAAGAAATCAGAGCACATGTTAAGTCCTATTTCTTCGGATCTATGGGGCTCGACATCATGGATGAAGAAATGGGCCAACGGATGGACGGCATAATTGATACCATGCTCCAAAATAAAGAAGAGACGAGACGTATCAGCGATCAGCTTTCCGAAACGAAACTCACAGACTTATTCCTTGATAAAATGCCACGTAAAACCGAATCAATGAGCTACGAAGCATTTGTTACCAAAGTAAATGAAGAACATAAAGAGCATGATCATGAATAATGAATTTCACAAATATGCCACACGTCATTTAGGCCTGAACAGCCTGGCATTAGAGCAATACACCTCTTCCGTAAAAAATTATATCTCACCTACCATTATCGAAGAGCGCCAGATGAACATCGCAACCATGGATGTTTTCTCCCGCCTGATGATGGATCGTATTATCTTTCTGGGCGTTCCGGTTGACGATTATGTAGCCAATATCATTCAGGCGCAGTTGCTCTTTTTAGAATCTGTTGATTCAAAAAGAGATATTCAAATATACCTGAACACACCTGGTGGATCAGTTTACGCCGGCCTTGGAATATACGACACGATGCAATATATCAATCCAGATGTGGCGACTATCTGCACCGGGATGGCAGCTTCGATGGGTGCTGTTTTATTGTGTGCCGGCGCACCCGGAAAACGTACAGCACTCAAACATTCGCGTGTCTTAATTCATCAACCGATGGGCGGTGCGCAGGGTCAAGCCTCTGACATCGAAATTACAGCCCGTGAAATTCAGAAGCTGAAAAAAGAATTGTACGACATCATTGCAAAGCACAGCGGACAGACCTACAAAAAAATCTGGCGCGACTCCGACCGTGATTATTGGATGACGGCCGAGGAAGCCAAAGATTACGGCATGATCGACGAAGTGCTTCTCAAAAGTAAATCATAATTAGTATGGCAAAAAAATCAGACCATTGTTCTTTCTGCGGAAAGCAGCGCAAAGACACCGTATTGCTTATCTCAGGCATGGAAGCCCATATCTGCGACCAATGCGTGGAACAGGCTAAGCTTATCTTGGCAGAGGAAAGCACCCACCATAAAACAGATAAGAATCTCCCTGATTTTAAATTACTTAAGCCGGTTCAAATCAAAGAATTTTTGGATCAGTATGTAATTGGCCAGGATGATGCTAAACGGGTGCTGGCAGTGGCTGTATATAATCATTACAAACGTATCAATCAGCGTGATGGCAAGGATGATGTGGAGATTGAAAAGTCGAACATGGTTCTGGTAGGTGAAACCGGAACGGGAAAAACCCTGCTTGCCCGCACCATCGCCCGTATGTTGCATGTGCCTTTTGCCATTGCAGATGCTACCGTGCTTACCGAAGCCGGCTACGTAGGCGAAGATGTGGAAAGTATCTTGTCGCGACTGCTTCAGGCGGCTGATTTTGATGTGAAAGCTGCCGAAAGAGGCATTGTTTTTATTGATGAGATTGATAAAATTGCACGCAAAAGCGACAATCCGAGCATTACCCGTGATGTGTCTGGCGAAGGTGTGCAGCAGGCACTGTTAAAACTTCTCGAAGGAACTTATGTGAACGTGCCACCCCAGGGCGGACGTAAACATCCTGAGCAGAAAATGATTCAGGTGGATACCAAAAACATCCTGTTTATCGCCGGCGGTGCCTTCGACGGCATCGAGCGTATTATTGCTACGCGTACGCGCACTAATGTCATTGGTTATGGCACCGACAAAGAGATGGTGGCCGACAAATCTAATCTGTTGCAATATGTTTCGCCCGCCGACCTGAAAAAGTTTGGCCTGATTCCGGAAATTGTGGGTAGGCTGCCGATTCTTACTTACCTGAATCCACTCACGCCCGAAATCCTTAAAAGAATTCTTACAGATCCTAAAAACGCCTTGATAAAACAGTTTGTAAAACTGTTTGAGATGGACGGCATCAAGCTGGTGATAGAAGATGAGGTGCTGGATTTTGTGGTAGAAAAAACCGTTGATTTCAAATTGGGAGCTCGCGGTTTGAGATCCATTCTGGAAGCCATCCTCACAGATGATATGTTTGAGCTGCCCTCAAAAAAATCAGTGAAATCTCTGGTGGTTTCGCTCTCTTACGCACAGAATAAATTTGACAAAGCCGGCCTCTCCAAATTGAAGGTGGCTTAGACTTTGCTTGTCTTAGAAAATATTTCTGGCACAAAACTTGCGTTTCACCGCTTCATGGTTCGCAAAAGCATCATTTTCTTTAGTATTTTTATCCTTGTAATAGGAACGGCTTCGGCACAGCAAGTAGCTGATACAAGCCATGTTTCCGATACGTTGGTCGTGTTGGCAACGGTAGAAGATGGAGATACCACGCTCATCGTGCAGCTGCCTGAAGTTAACGTGTATGCAATGCGCCTATTCGATAGCCGACGCGATATCCGCAAAGTAAACAGGCTGATTCATCATGTGAAAAAAGTGTATCCTTATGCCAAACTTGCCGGAATAAAACTGCGTGAATACGATAAAATTCTGATGGAAGCCGGCAGCGACAGTGAACGCCGAAAAATTATGCGCAGAGCCGAAAAAGAGCTGAACGAACAATTTGGCGGCGAACTTAAAGACCTGACTTTCACACAGGGAAAAATTCTTTTGAAACTTATCGACCGTGAAACAACCAATACCTCTTACGATCTGGTAAAGGATTTGCGTGGTGGCTTCACCGCTTTTTTCTATCAGGGATTTGCCCGTATATGGGGCTATAACCTCAAAGATCGTTACGATCCTGAGGGCGAAGATGAGCTGATAGAAACAATTGTAATACTGATTGAGCGCGGACAGCTATAAGCTTATTTCCCCCTGCCTTGCAACACTATCAAAACGGTATAAATCAGGATTTTCACGTCCATCGCCAGGCTCATGTTTTCGATATAGAGGATATCGTATTTGAGCCTTTCAATCATTTCGTCAACATTAGAGGCGTAGCCGTATTTAACTTGCCCCCAGCTTGTTATGCCAGGTTTTACTTTAAGTAACAAGCGATAATGTGGTGCTCTTTGTACGATTTGATCGATATAGAACTGCCTCTCCGGGCGCGGCCCCACCAATGACATATCACCCTTTAAGACGGTGTAAAACTGTGGAATCTCGTCCAGCCGTACTTTGCGGATAAACTTGCCAAAAGGTGTGATGCGGGGATCGTCATCGCTCGAGAGCTGTGGCCCAGCCTTTTCTGCATCAGCATACATGCTTCTGAACTTGTGCATCCTAAACGGACGGCCTCGCACACCAACGCGTTTCTGGGAATATAAAATTGGACCTCTCGACGAAAGTAAGACGCCAATTGTGGTAAAAAGATACAGTGGAATCAATAAAATCATGGCAATAATCGATACCACTATGTCAATCATGCGCTTGGCTGATTGTTGCCAGGCAGGCATCAAATCAGGTGAAATTTGGATAAGCGGGGCATGCCAAATTCCGGAAAGCTTTACTGATCCAAATAATATATCTTGCATAATGGGAATGATTTTGATAACAGCAGGCGTGTCTTCAAGCAGCGCGATAATACTGTCGATGGTACCGGTTTCGGAGCGTTCAATGGCGATGATAACCTCCTCAACCTTGTGTTCTTCTACAATACGTTTGATGTCTTTGTAGGATCCCAGGTGCGGTAAATAAGTTCCGATTTTGTAATCATCCTTGTCATAAACACTGGCAAAACCCACGAAAATATTTCCGGCAGAACGTTCCTGACTTTCAATCTCTTTATAAATCGCAAGGGCGTTGCCATTACTGCCAACTATCACCGTGTTAAATCCAATTGATTTTTTGTGAATCTTACTTACCGTAACAGCAGTGAGGGCGAGCCTTCCGGTATAAGTAAGAATAAAGTGCAGCGTAAATAGTGTTAAAAATGACTGATAGTAAGACTTATAAGTTGTAATCACATCATCCAAGATGGCCACGAAAAAAATAAAAGTCACACCTATCAATGTGATGATAAAAGTCTGGCCTAGTTCTTTAAGTCTGGCTTTTCGGAAAATGCGGCGGTAGGTTCCCATTGCGCTGTAAAGGAGCAGCCAGCCAATGGGAATAAAGATGATGCCATACCAAAAATTGGGATCGTCAAAGATGACTTCAAAATATTCATGAAAACTGGGATCCTCGGCCTGTTTTCTAAAAAAATAGAATAACGCCCATGACATCAAGGCTGCCAGCCAGTCCAGAATGACGTACTTTGTGACTTGTAGTTTTCTATTCATTATTTATTTGAACGATAGATTAACTTAATATTGTCAAAATAATAGTTTGCTTCATTGTCGCCTGAAGTACTGGATTCAAAATAGATTTTGAAATTAGAAGCTTTGTTATAGGCACTGATATTAGGGCCTAAATTGATATATATTTTATTCCAGGTTTCGCTTTTATTTACAACCACCAACTCAATGTCTACTACTGAGCCACTGATGCTTGCAAACATGCCTACACCAAAAGTGCGGTCGCACTTATAATCCAGTTCCAGCATAACCGGGCTGTTGTCTGTGGGAAGTATAAAAGCGTTGAAACTGGCAATTTTAAAATAGCTTTTCTCTGAGGTAAGATTCACAATACCCGAAAAGGAAGAAAACTCGGAGAGATATGCCTCGGGATTATTGAGGGGCGTAGTTTGATAAATGCTGGTATCGCTTTGGGGGGTTTTGGCTAACGAAATACTGGCGCCTTCAAAGTCTTCCATCCAGGCAAAACCGGTGGTGTTGTAATAGGAAGTTACCGGATTAATTTTGATGACGCTGTCCTGAATAAAATTAAAATCTTGCACCGTATATGGTTTATAAAAAGGGTAGGGGACACGTGTGCCGCTAATGCCGTTGAGTTTTATTCCAGGCCTGATTTCCAGTTTTTGTTTGCCTCGTGCTAATACCGGAACAGTCACCGGCAGTTCAAAAGCACCAATCAATTGATCGTTTACATACACCCAGGCATCCGTAATCTTATGGGTGTTGCTGCCTTGCGAAAAATATTCTGTACTCAGCCTGATGGTATCAATTTTGATATATGCCGGCACAGTCTGATCGCCTTCAAACTTGTTGCAAGAAAAAATGCTGAGCAATAAAAGTGCGATAACTACCGCTTTGAGGGGTAAGAGTTTTAGCATATAAAAATGATTCACCTGGTTCTGCATGCTTAACGATAGGCCGCGATGCCTTATTGCACACGGTTGCAATTATTATTGGAGCTTGTTTAGGTTATTGTTTACTTCATCTAAGATCCGGTAAGCAAGCTTCAGAACTTCTACCCCATCGCTGATAGTAACCGGCGGCTCCTGATCGTTGACGATGGCTTCATAAAACTTTTCGAGTTCCATTTTTATGGCATTAACAGGCTCTATTTTAGGCTTTTCAAATGATATTTGTTTGGTGACTTTGCCCTCACCCAGCTCGATAAGCATCGCCATTGGATCAGCCTTGTCGGCATCCACATCCATAATGCGCACTATTTCAGACTGTTTCTCCAAAAAGTCAACACTGATGTAGGCGTTTTTTTGGAAAAAACGTGCCTTACGCATGTTTTTCAGTGAAATACGGCTGGCCGTGAGGTTTGCTACCGCACCATTCTCAAACTCTATCCGTGCATTGGTGATATCGGCGGTGTCGCTAACTATAGCAACGCCACTGGCAAACACATTTTTCACTTTCGATTTGATGGCACTCAGCACTATGTCGATGTCATGTACCATCAAATCCAGGATTACAGGAACATCGGTGCCACGTGGATTGAACTGCGCCAGGCGATGTGCTTCGATAAACATGGGATTATTCAGCAGTTGCTGAACCGCTAAAAAGGCGGGATTAAAACGCTCAACATGCCCCACCTGAACCTTCACATGAGATTTCATCGCGATTTCAATCAGGGCGTTGGCCTCTTCCGGCGTTGCTACAACCGGCTTTTCAATGAAAACATGACGCGATTTTTGCAGTGATTTTGAAGCACAGCTAAAATGCGAAATGGTAGGCGTCACAATATCCACCACTTCTGTGGCTTCTATCAAGTCGTCAATAGAATCAAAACTTTTTATGCCAAAATCTTTGGCTACGGTTTTAGCATTTTTCGGATCGGCATCGTAAAAGCCAACCAGTTCATAAGTAGGAATTTGCTGAATACATTTGAGGTGAATTTTACCCAGATGGCCTGCTCCTAAAACCCCGATTTTTAACATAAGCGATACTTTTATGCAAAAGTAGCTTTTTTTGTCGAAGCCTTATTGCTATTTTAGCCCTTCCCAAGAGTAGAATAAATCTAAATTGTGTTTATTAAAATAAAAGCTTGATTACATGCACGATACCTACAAGCATAAAGGCCTGCGCAAGCAGTTGATTGAGAGCCTCCGGCAAAAAAATATTAGCGATGAGCGCGTGCTGTCTGCCATGGAAAAAATCCCACGTCATTTTTTTCTGGATTCTTCCTTTCTCGAATTTGCTTACCAAGACAAACCTTTCCCGATTGGCTCCGGACAAACCATTTCGCAACCTTATACCGTGGCTTTCCAAACGGAATTATTACAAGTAGAGAAAGGCCAAAAAGTACTCGAAATTGGTACCGGATCGGCTTATCAGGCTTGTGTGCTGGCCGAGATGGGCGCTAAAGTATATTCCATCGAACGCCAACGCAAGCTCTACCTCAAAACAAAATCCTTTGTAGAACAAAAATTGCCTTATAAGCTGAATTTATTTCTGGCCGATGGCAACGAAGGGCTTCCCAGCTACGCGCCTTTTGACCGAATATTGATTACTGCCGCAGCACCCGAAATACCGCAGCCTTTGATCGACCAACTGAAAATTGGTGGCATTATGGTGATCCCCTTAGGTGCCGGCAATACACAAAATATGCTCCGAATCACAAAAACAGCAGTGGATAAAACAGAACAGGAAATGCACGGCGCATTTCGTTTTGTGCCGCTTTTGGGCATGATTGGCAATGATTAGCGCTAAAATAAATTTTCTTAACCCTCAATTTTCAAACGTTTGCGCTCAGTTAAAAGCTTTTGTTTATTTTTGGCTATCTAAATTCGTTCTAAATAAGAAAGTCTATGATAAACAATCCCGTTTTAGAGAAATTGCCCAAACATCTTTATCAACTGATCATTGAGCAGCCTTACAACCAATATACCTGGCAGGATCACGCGGTATGGCGTTATGTGATGCGTCAAAATGTAGCTTTTTTAAAAAACAAAGCGCATTACTCCTATTTAGAGGGACTTAAGAAAACCGGTATCAGTATCGAGCAAATTCCTGATATTGAGACCATGAATGAGATTTTGATAAAAATTGGCTGGGCTGCCGTAACCGTTGATGGCTTTATTCCACCGACTGCTTTTATGGAGTTTCAGGCCTATAATGTGCTGGTAATTGCAGCTGATATCCGGCCTTTTGATCAGGTAGAATATACACCGGCACCGGATATTATTCACGAAGCTGCCGGCCATGCACCCATCATCAGTCATCCTGAATACGCCGAATATCTGCGTTATTTTGGTGAGATTGGCTCAAAAGCCTTTTCTTCGGCTGCCGATTACGATTTATACGAATCAATCCGTTATCTGTCGATTTTAAAAGCCGACCCGAATACCACTGCCGAAGCTATCCAAAAGGCAGAAGCTGATTTGGAACAAAAAGAGCAAAGCCTGGGATTGCCTTCAGAAATGGCGCTTATCCGTAATCTACATTGGTGGACGGTAGAATATGGCTTGATAGGAAAGCCAGAAGACCCAAAAATTTACGGAGCCGGATTGCTGTCGTCTATCGGTGAAAGTGCCACGGCCATGAGCGATAGCGTGAAAAAAATCCCGTATAATATTGACGCTATTTATTATAATTTTGACATCACAAAGCCTCAGCCTCAGCTTTTTGTAACGCCGGATTTTAAACAGCTCACCCTAGTGCTCGACGAATTTGCCGGCAGAATGGCCTTACGCAAAGGCGGTATTGAAGGCATTCTGAAAGCGATTGAATCCAACAATACTTCTACCCTTGGTTTTAGTTCGGGATTGCAGGTTTCGGGTACTGTTGTGGAGTATATGTTGCATCAAAATCAGCCGGTTTATGTAAAAACACAAGGGCCAACGGCTTTGTCCTATAAAAACAAACAATTGGAAGGTCACGGAAAAGATTTTCATAGGGATGGTTTTGGATCTCCCATCGGCAGAATAAAACAGGCCATCAAGCCGCCTCGGTTCTTAACAGATAAAGACCTGGCCGAGCTAAATATTGTCGTTGGAAAGAGATGTAGCTTCAAGTTTGAATCGGGCATAAAGGTGGAAGGAAAACTAATTAAATCCCTTCGGAAAGAAGGCAACTTATTGTTGATGAGTTTTGTAGACTGTAAAGTTAGCTACAAAAAACAATTGATTTTTGATCCTTCTTGGGGACAATATGACATGGCCATTGGCGAATCGATAACCTCTGCTTATAGCGGACCCGCTGATCCGGATGCTTTTGGATTGGAATATGCACCGCCGAAAGAGAAGACACATAAGATTTACTATACCGAAAAGCAAAAAGAATTGCACAAGCAATATGGTTTGGTGCGCAAGGTAAGAGAAGGCAAGGAACCAATTTCAGTGCTGATTGAAGTTTGGAATTACGTTCAGGATAATGGCTATGAGGATTGGCTTTTGCCGCTCGAAATCCTTGAAATTATTGCTAACGACGATGACTATCCTGCTTTTGCTGCGTTACTCCGGTCTTACCTGGAAAAGCTAGAGCAGAAACCACAATTTGCCAAGCTTATCCGAAGGGGACTCAATTTGGTTGACACAAAATAAGTAACCAAAAAAAGCCAGTCAACATTTGTTGGCCGGCTTTTTTTTAGCTAATTACGCAAAGCTTATTTACGTATAACAATTTGTTTTACAGCACTATAATTTGATGCTGTGATGTGTATCAGGTAAACGCCATTATCAAGCTGTTGCAGTTTCAACAGATGCTTTCCATGGATAGTGTTAGCATCAATTTCATCAGCAAAAACAACTTTTCCGAGCGTATTGGTTACATTAATTTTCAGTTTTCCGGAAACTTCTTTGCCGAAATCAAGCTGGACATTGCCATCACTTGGGTTAGGATACAGTAAGAAGTCTTGATCTTTATTGGCAAAGAGGCCAACAGTACTCGACAGCACAACTTCGGTTGCCGGAGACCATTCGCCAAATCCACAGTCGTTTTGTGCGCGAGCCATCACCATCACATTCCCGATAAATTCGGTGTTCCAGTTGATAGTAACTTCCAGGCCTGTTCCTTCAAAAGTACCGGCTTCGGCAGGTTCCAGCGCCCATTCGTAGCCTGTTGCATTTTCAACGGCTTCAATTTGAGCTATTGACTGTGTAGTCTCAAAATAATCAACAGAATCAGCAGTCATCGGTGCTACCGGACTCTCTGGCACATAATTCATGGTGATGGTAGCTGTACCTTCGCCATCATTTGCGCAGCCATTCATATCGGTAACGGTGAGCAAACTCATGCTCATCGGGCCTTCTGGTGTCATCGTCATGGTATAGGGCGTGCTTGGGATTTCATAAGTACCCATGCCATCAGCCATAGTTACTGTCCAGGGAGCAGCGCCTGTGAGACTGATCGTCATGGAAGCTTCTTCACCTTCGCATATAGCCTGATCGCCTTCCAGCATGGCTGTTGGCAAACTATGGAAGCTGAGCGTAAGGCTGCTTAAAGCATCAGCACATGTTCCGGCGCCAAAAGCGGTAAGGCTAAGTTCAACAGAACCGCTGGCATAATCTGCTTCACTTGGTGTGTAAACAGGATTCAGGGCTTCAGGATCATCAAAAGTTCCTGTGCCGTTTGTTTCCCAGAGGATAGCTGAATAGTCAGCCGCAGCGGCTTCGGTGAGTTCAAAGGTTTCGCCCTGGCATATCGCTCCTTCAGTGCCGGCAATAGCTTCTGGTGCCATGCTAATGGTGAGGAGAAGTGAAGATTCAAGGGTGTCGTCGTTTTCAGCTGTGGCAATAAGTGTAAGTGTAACAGCACCGTCGTCAATATCAGCCTGGCTAGGTGTATATATAGGATCGAGAATCTCAGGATCACTAAATTCGCCTGTTCCGCTTGTAATCCACTCTAAGCTGGCGTAGTGATTAGCAGCTCCTTCGAGTTGTAAATCATCGCCCTGACAAATCATGGCATCATTTCCGGCATAGGCCATCATGGAGATGCTGGCTGGCAAAACGATATAGTCAACATGAGCATTGTCGGTACCACCACTAACGGAAACGTCTTTTTTGTATTCCCATTTAAAGCTGTGTATTCCGGCACTTACAGGATAAGCAACTTTTGTCCAGCCTACAGTGCCTGACCATTCACCAACTTTACTATTGTCGATATAAAAGCTCAGTTTATCGTATCCCGATTCTGAGGATACTTTGGTGAAGAAAGAAATGCTGTCGTCAACACTTACTTCATAAGGAAGAATCATCGCGCTCGACTGATTGTGACTTATGCTTCCCGATTTGGCGGCATAAGTACCTTCGTATGCACCGAGACCCGTTATTGTCCAGGGTAAGTTTCCGCCCGATTCCCAATCAAAAGCTCCAAAATCACCTGTTTCAAAATCCTCGATTACCAGACCAATTTTAGCAACAAAGCTTTTTTCTGCTGTATAGGCTCCGGCTGTTATTGTACAGCTAAAATCGACGACTGTTCCAATTGGTGCTGCCGGGCTTACAGAAACTTCAAAGAAAGCCTGAGAGCCGCCATCAAGCCCTGGTATTGTATAACTGCCATCGTTTACAGTAACAAAAGCGTTGTTAAGTGTGAGCTCATTCTGAACTTCCCATGCGGTACTTGAGCCCGAATTCTGAATGTTCACTATAATTCTTGCTGTTTCACCCGGGTCGAGTTGGCCATTACTGTTTCCTACGATATCATCGGCAATCATATAAGTACCAATTGTAAATGCCGGAGCATGCGCATTGATGCTAAAGTTGGCGTTCCAGGTATCGTCTGATCCAACAATCTCCAGTTCAAAAGCGATGGAAGTCATATCCGGAATATCATCCGAGACCGTGAAACTAAACGCATCAGCAATGGATTTTTCTTCACCTGCTGCAATGGCGCCATATGACTCGGTGTTGTCAGTAAAAGTGATATAAGGGCTTTCTGTTGAGAGCGTTGCTACCAAATCTGAAGCTGTTTCTACGCCAAGGTTTTGAAGGGTGATGCCTAAAACAATACTTTCGTTATAGTCTATCAAACCGTTATTGTTGCCGGCTTCGTCATTGATTTCGTAAGAAACATAACCAATAAATGGGCCTTCGGCTGGAATAACTTCGATTTCCGAGAGGTAAGTAATTTTGTTATAAGCAAACACAGAAATCGTCAACATACCGACATCGTCCAATGCCGGGAAACTGAGGTTGGCTTGCCCAGCTGTAACATAAGCAGAAGTCAAAATTTCTCCGTTTTTGGTGAGGGTTACGATCGCATTTTCAGCATCGGCGTTTACGGCCAAATCTGTCATGCCGAGGAACAAAGTAGTCTGGTGCGTAACAGTTATTGGTGCTGGAGCAGCTGTACGCATGGTCATTGAAGGGTCTCCGAAAAGAATCCAGGTATCGTGCGTTGAGCGTCCTGAGCTGCCATGCAGGTCTAGCATTTTCATGCTGCCGTTGATGGAGTTTCCACCTAAAGTTCTTTTGATATTATTTGCATAGCCTTCTACCAAAATGGTTACCATTTCGTCTTGGCCAGTCATTGGTGGTGTCCAGGGTTGTGAAATCCACGACATCATCGTTCCGATAGCACCAGTAGGCTCGCCGTTGTGTTCGGCGCGTGTCCAGGCTTCGGCAAAACAGCTACCATTGGTAAATTTACCATTGTCGCAGGCTACAGACCAAATCACTGGCCAGCCAATGGTATTGGTAAGTGAGTTCACGTTGGTGGAGCTATAACCAGCTACACTCCAGCTGTTTTGTGATCCGTGGTTGCAATAGTTGATAATGCTGGTGCCTGCATTGATGCGCTGTGAAATTTGAGATGCAGAGGTGTTTGGTACTCCGGGGACATTACCGTCATATTCACGGTGAACTGTTGTATAAGTGTAGTTGAGCAGGCTGTCTCTGATGTAATCAATATGTACATAATCGGCTTCACCTCCGTTGTGGCCTCCGCCGGCACCTTCGTTGCGGGCAACACCAGTACCAACAGCTAACCAGGTATCAGTTTCATCCATATCGCGCTCATATTTAATCAGACGGTTAACCATGGTAGTAACATGCGCCGGGGTTTCGGCGGAAAAACGACCTACAAAGGCTTCATTATAAGAGTCGTTGCCTTCTAAATAAGTGTAATAGTTATCACTATAACCGCCTGAGCTGCTATTGTTGTAGCTAGGCACATGCTGATGGTCACCTACCAGCAAAATATGGGTCAGGCCGTTGGTGTTGTAGTAATCAGTGATAAAACTCTTGATATTAGCAGGAGTGGTACCGATGCTAGCCACATCAAACATTTCGATGGGACGGCCAATAGTTTTTTTCCAGGCTACAAAAGGCGCCATAGCATCCATATAGGGGCCGTGGCAGATAACGATCATATTGCCTTCTTCTTCTAAAATAGCGTAACGGCTTTGTGCTTCTGAGTAGTTGATAAAATGATTGTCGTAAAGATATTTAAACTCAGGATCTGTCGTGATTTGCTGGCTGCGACGGTTCAACTGATTTGTTCCGCCAGTACCGGTTTTTACGATAGCTACGGACATTTCGTGGAACACACGCAGGGTTTTCGTTACCGGATTGTAAGCAAATGGATAGATGCTTACGGCTTGTCCGCGGTAATCACGCAAGATATAAGGCTCTTGTAAATCAGCGCGTTGTGCGGGATAAAATGCATTTTGATCATACATCTCACCATAGGTATAAGGCACAGTTGTAGGGTCAATCTTACGGCTGAAATTACCTTTTGATGGTGCGATTTCAAAATTTTCAAAATCAGTAAATTTTGAGTTGATGACTTCAACGCTCATATCAGCTTGATCGCCAATGATGGCAGAAACCGCATAAAAAGGCAGATCAGGTGCTGAGGTTTCAAGCATGGAAACCATTTTCGGTACGCTGATAATTGTAGCTTTTCCACGTGGAGTTTCTACTGGGTTAGCAAAAAATCCCGGAAGCTTAAAATCAATCGTAATTTGATCTTCTCCGGATTCAATAAGCTGCTTATGAATTGGGGAAACGGGTGAACTGTTAATGGAATTCCATTGCTGTGCAAAACCTGCAAAGCCGAATACCATTAAGATAGTAAATAGAAGCGTTTTTTTCATAGAAAGGGTTTTTGAGAAAAATTGTACCGGGAAATAAGTCCCGGCACAATTGTTATTTACATTATAAATTATTGAATAACAACTTTATGGATACGGGTTTCTGTTCCTGTATTCACGCGCAGGTAATAGATTCCTTTGGCATAGCCACTCAACTTAATCTGCTCGATACCAGAGCCGTTATATTGGCCGATGGCTTTGGAATAAAGCTGCTGACCCTGATAATTGAGCAGCGTATACTCAAACTGAGTAGCATTTCCGCTTATGGCAATATTTAGCATGTCTTTGGCCGGATTAGGGTAGATATACACGTTTAATTTGTTTTCGTCAATGGAGGTGCAAGGATCAAAAGTGATGGTGATTTCGGCTTCTACTACGCAGCCGTTAACATCGGTAGCCATCACACTATAAGTTTGTGAGCCAATACCAACGCCGGTCGAATCCACTATGATAGATGCTGTGGTTTCTCCATTAGGACTCCATAAATAAGAAACGCCATTTTCGATGGTAGCATCAAGTTCAGCGGTGTGCCATACACAGATAAGTAGGTCTTCACCTAAATCCAATTCGGGCATATCGTGCACTACCAAAGTATAGCTTGTTTCAAAAGTGGTTTCGCCATCATCCACAACAACAGTATAAGTTGTTGTTTCGTCAGGAGAAGCGATGGGCATCATGGCATTTGGATTGTTCAGGCCTTGAGCCGGACTCCAGGTGCATGTATAAGTGCCTGTTCCTCCAATGGGATGTGCGTTAAGCACTGCAGAACCGCCTGCACAGATTTCAGCTGGGCTGGAAGTGATATTGGCGGATAATTCCTGGTCGATAAAGCAACTGATTTCTGCATGCCAGCCACTTTTGGTAACGGAGTAATCAGAGGTGAATTTAAAGGTTAAAGCACCTGTTGCTCCTGTTGCCTGAACTATGCCGGGGCTTGAAGAACCACTAAAAGGGCTTCCGGGAATTTGAGTTGACATTGTGCTTACGCCATCATAGATATATAAAAAGTCGTAGCCACTTTCTGTTTCAAAATTAATGAAATTGGCCCTTACAACAGCGCCTTCCATAGAGGGTGAAAAAGTCATGGTGAAGTTCTCGCTGCTGCTGTAGTTGCCACCCGGTCCGCCTGAATCGTAGAAATTACCAACGCAGGTTTCAATGGTAGCATTGGTCATCAGGAAGTCGGGAATTAATCCAATAACAACCATGCCATTTTGATTGGCGGTATAAACGCCTGATGGGCCGGCTGTGGCTGACATACTCATATTTACAGGATATCCGATTGGAGAATCTTCGCTTGCTGTAACGCTAAAAGACAACTCAGCGGTTGTTCCGGCGGCCAGGTTAGTAAGTGTTGCAGTGGATTCGTTAACGGTAAGCATTGGGTCGGAAGAAACAAGCATAAGACTGAAGTTGCTCACATCGCTGCCGCCTGTATTGGCTACAGTAACAACCAAATACGCAGTTTCGCCAGGATCAAGTATGCCGTCGCCGTTACCGGCTGCATCGTTTATAGAGATTTCTTCTTCAATTTCTAAAACAGGTGCATGCAGCTTTATGATGAGATTGCTTTCCCAGGTGGTAGTGCCGTCTGTAGCTGAAATGATGAAGGCTGCATTGTGCTGGTTGGGTACAAAGTCAGCCACTGTAAAACTAAAAGCGTCAGCTACTGTTGAAACTTCACCATTAACTATCGGACCGAATTCGGCGGAGGCAGAACCCGTAAGGCTGATGTGATCGTCAGTCCCAACAACAGTTGCTGTGATATTTTCGGATGGATCTGCACCCACATTTTTCATAGTAACATCTATCGTGAAGCTTTCGCTGTATTCGGCCAGGCCGTTATCGTCATTGATAACATACTCGTCCATAACTACATAAGGGCCCTCGAGGGCAGCAGCAGGAACTTGTGTCACATAAGGAATATGTTGAGGTTTAGTAACCACGATGTCTACTAAACCAGAGGATAAAATCGGATCTATTTCTACTTCAACAACGCCCGAAGCGCCTACCAATGCAGCACCATGCAAAATGCCATCTTTAGAAACAGCTGCATATGAACCCGGAAGCGCAGTTACTTCATAAGTATCCAATCCAATAGGTAAGATCGGCATATGCGAAACGGTATTTACGTCGCCCTGGGTGTGATAGGCTACCAGCGAAGGATCGCCTAAAACGTTGTATGCCTGCCAGTAATAGAGCGGACTTGAGTGGCTTGGATAGTTTTGTAAATGAACTTCGGTAACGGCGAGGTTTCCAACAGAAATAATACCGCCGGTAGTAATATAATCGCTAACAAAAGGTGCATCGTAAGCACCCCAGGTGGTTTCTTCATAAGTTGGAATATAGCCGTTATTGTTTCCCTGCAGAGGGAAAGCGCCAACTGACCAATAAAAATCTTCAAACCAATAAGAGCTTGGTGATGAGCCGATATAGGCCACAGCACCTTTGTTAGGAGCGCGCATCCAGGTTTCACCTATACATTCAGGATAGCCGAAATCGGCAGCCAAACAGCAGTTTCCTACTGCAAGCGGATACTTATTCAGATTGCTGAAATTATTTACTGCTGACTGCGAAAGATTTGGGTCGCCCCAGGAAGTTTCGCTACAGTGGGCCGTGTAATTGATCATACTTACAGCAATGCGCTCAGGGCTATAGCAGCCGCTGTAGGGGCTTGTTAAATACGTGTTTATATTCACAAATCCGTGTGCTGCATTAAAGTAGTTTTGAGTGCCATAATGAACAGTTGGCTGACCTAAGCGGGGATTCCAGGTGCCATCGCTACCGGCAATCAAAGTTACATCATCCAGGTAACTGGCATCTTCAAATTGGTATTGTTCATAATACAAGGTCTTCTCGATATAAGGCAAAAGTTGGGCGCTGGTTCTGGCCGAAAAACGTCCGTAATACATTTCAGGGAAGTAGTCGCCGTCAACACTGGCATAATAAAGGTCAGTCATTTTTTGTGATGAAGAACCTTGGATGGCCGGAACTTGCGGCGTGTCGCCTACTAAAAGCACAAAACTTGGTGCCGGATCGTCAGGAGTACCGCTGTTATATTGTTCGTGAATCCAGCTTTGGATGGCACTGTAGCTTGTTCCAATAACGTCGGTATAAGCAGTAATTACCTTGAAGCCTTTTTTGGTTTTCCAAGCAATGAAAGGAGCTAAATCTGCCTCAAACATTCTGTCGGAAACGATAAGATATTTTACCGGGTACTTTACCAAATCAGGATGTGCCGGATATTCTCTGTTGGTAGGATTATTCAAAAATGCCTGCTGCATTACTGAAAAATAGGGAGAATAGGTAGATGATTTTACATACTCGGTCAGGCTTTCATCCACCTTGGTATAATTTATTTGAACTTCGATATCGTTGTAAACCCTGATAATGCCCTGAACCGGGTTGTAACTTACAGGAGCAATGGTCAGGCGGGCAATACGAAAGCTACGCATCACGCCAAGAATCTCCACGGAAGCAATTTCGTGCTGAATAAACTCGTCTTTTTGATAGACTTTGTTGTCATATTCAAAGGTAATCTCATCAATCGCCTGGTCTTTGCGCAGCGATGGCTGAACTGGCATGATAGGCTGGTCGATACCGTAATCGCTTAACTTGTATTCGTTTACGGTGTAACTGATAACTTCTACAGATACTTCGGCCCCAAATGGAATTTCCATCAGTTTTTTGGTAGCCGGAAGTTTTGGTGTGCCTAACATGCCTACCGAAAATGCACCCGGAATCGCTATCTCGTTAAAATTCCCTTTGGAAGTTTCAACCGTAAACGTATTTATTCCCGGGTAGGAAAAACTAGCACTGAAAAGTTGCATATTGTCTTCAATCAGCTGGGTGCCGGCAGCGGTTCTGCCAAAGTCGATGGCTAAATCCTGTGCGTTGAGTTGAAAACTAAAAAGCAGGCTTGTTGTAGCAACAACTCCTGCTAATAAAAGACTTTTGCCTAAGGCAAAAAAGGCATAAAATTTTTTCATCATGGTTAACATTTAATCAATTTTGTACAATATGGTTTGCAATAACATCAATCGCTGACAAATTTAATTGAAATATCATTGAAACCTCATTTTTTACCCTTAATTAGGATGATTCTAAATAGCTGTTAACCCGATGTAAGTTATTGTATGTCAGGAATTAAATAAAATAACCGACAAGGTTTTCCCTGCCGGTTAATAAAATAAATTTCCGCAATTGTTGCAATTTTTTATCAGAGCCAGGCCATCAAAACAGCCAGTGCCTCATCGGGTTTATTTTCTGAAATTAAGGCTTTGGCCTGCTTGATAGTAGCTTCTACCGCTTGATTGGCCGGCTTTTTTGCTTTTAGTTGGATCAACATTTCTTCATCAGGAAAGCCGGATAGATTACCCAACTGCCCCAAATCATTGCCGCATAAAAGTTGATGGTGCTTTATTTTTTCGGGTAATGCATCAATGCCAATGCCGGGCTCAGCTAAGGGTTTGGGAACAATAAAATTAGCTGCACCATGTGCCCGCACGTAGAAGTTGCCGCCATGTCGGCCCACGAGGTCGATTTTTTCTACGTCGATTTCGCCTTTTTCATCCAGCACCTCTTTGTTGATGTGCATACGAAGTATTTCGCAGATGATGAGGTTTGCAGCTCCGGGGCCATCTCCGGTTTCGATGATTTGGCGCACTTTACATTCAAACTGCACAGGCGATTCGGCTACCCGAAAAGGCCTGATCGTTTCGGAAGCAATGGTGGTTAAACCTGCTTTGGTAAATTCATTCACGCCACGTGCATATTCCGTACTAGCTAGGCTCACCTGCTGCACCAATGCAAAATTCACTACATTAATCACTACCTCAGGCACTTGCTTCAGGTTTTTAAAGGTGTCTTTGGTAGTGTTGTCGCGTCCACGGCGAGCGGGCGAAAAAATTAAGGTAGTAGGATTCACGCCAAAAGCGTTGAAAAAACTAAAAGGCGAAAGATTCGGATTGCCATCTTTATCAACAGTGCTGGCAAAAGCGATAGGCCGCGGCGCAATGCTGCCAAGCATCAAGCGGTGCAGCTTTCGCTGGTCGAATTCGTAGGGGTTTATGGTCATCATAAAAGCGGAGCTATTTCGCGGGTAAAATTGTGGTAACGCATTCTCCAAAGCCAATCCGGAGCTTTCCCTTTCTGGCTTGGCCACGTATAATAACGGTGTCGTTGTCTTGGAGAAAAGTCCTTTCGCTGCCGTCTTTCATAGCGAGTTTTTTGGTGCCTTTCCAGCTTAATTCGAGCAGGGAACCAAAGGAATCAGGCGTTTTTCCGCTGATGGTTCCCGAAGCATACATATCGCCTGGATTGATATTACAGCCTGCAACAGTTTGATGCGCAAGTTGTTGTGCCATATTCCAGTATAAATATTTGAAATTAGACTGGCATACCAAGGCTGCTTCGCTATTTTTTGGCTGAATGGCTACTTGCAGCTCAATGTCGAAATTGTGTTCTCCTGTGGTTTTTAGATACGGCAAAACTTCCGGTTCCTGTTTTGGTCCTTGCGTTCTGAAAGGTTCCAGTGCTTCCATGGTAATCACCCAGGGTGAAATTACCGAGCCAAAACTTTTAGCTAAAAACGGGCCGAGTGGCACATATTCCCAGCGTTGCAGATCGCGGGCCGAAAGGTCGTTGAACAGCACCAGCCCGAAAATCGCATCTTCGGCATCTTCTACTGAAATTGAATCACCAAGATTTGTTTTGGCCGAAGTGATAAAGGCCATTTCCAGCTCAAAATCCAATTGTTTTGAAGGCCCAAAAACCGGTGGCTTGGTGTCATCAGGACGGGTTTGGCCTTTGGGGCGATGCACCGAAGTGCCCGAAACCACGATTGAAGAAGCGCGTCCGTGATAACCTACGGGCAGGTGTTTCCAGTTGGGAAGCAGGGCGTTGGCGGGATCTCGAAACATAATACCCACATTGGTGGCATGCTCGATGCTGGAGTAAAAATCGGTGTAGTCTCCGATATCTAAGGGCAGCAGCATTTGTATCTCTTCAGCAGCATACAAGATGAGATTTCTGACTTCTTCATTGTCGCGCAGCTCACCATTTTCTGAAGAAAAAAGCTCAGAAAGCCGCTCGCGAAGTGCCACACGAACTGCTTTGGGCATGGCAACCAGCTCGTTGAGGTTTTTTTGGTAAAAGACCCAAAGGTTGTCAATGGGCAGGCTGTCGAAATAGCCGAAATCAGCCAAGACTGAAAGATCTATTACGGTATCGCCTATTCTCGAAGCTGCAAAAACCAGCTCGCCGGATGAGGCCATTCCGTATGGCAAATTCTGAATCGGGAAATCACTTTCTTGTGGTACATCAATCCAGGAAGTAAACTCCGGATTAGTTGACTTTAACATAATTGCGTTTAATTTTTTTTATTCAAAATCAGTTTAAATGCTTAAAGCTTGAGGCCACTCCGAAAAGTCAAAAACAAAGAAACAACACTAAGTCTTCTTTCCGATAGCTATCGGAGCTATCTATCACAAGGAGTTGTAAATTAATAGTATAACCTTAGTGAAATCTTTGTGCTTTCGTGTCTTTATGACAGCCTATTATTTTTCGGAGTGGCTCAACCTTGAATACTAAAAAGTGATCAAGGTTAAGCGTTTGTATTTTTAGGTTTAGGATTTATGATGAATCGATAAATTATTTTAAAATGTAAATCTACAAGGTTATAGCTTGATGGCTTTAGCGTCAATCACTACTTCCAAAACATAAACAAAGAAGTAATCGGATCACTAAAAAAACTAAAGTGTTCCTCTGCTTTCCTGTTCCAGTTCAATGGCTTCAAAAAGTGCTTTAAAGTTTCCTTTCCCAAAAGATTTCGCACCTTTGCGCTGAATAATTTCAAAGAAAACCGTAGGTCGGTCTTGTACCGGCTTGGTGAAAAGCTGCAAAAGATAACCTTCTTCGTCCCGATCAATCAGGATGTTTAATCTTTTGAGTGTTTCAAGGTCTTCATCAATTTCTTTCACGCGTTCCATGACCGTTTCGTAATAGACTTCTGGTACACGCAAAAATTCTACGCCTCTAGACTTTAATTGCTCAATTGTTTTGATAATATCATCGGTAGCCATAGCAACATGCTGTGCTCCCGGGCCGCGATAAAAATCGATGTATTCTTCAATCTGAGACTTTTTCTTTCCTTTGGCGGGTTCGTTAATTGGGAATTTTATACGCATATTGTCGTTGCACATCACCTTGCTCATCAGCGCGGTATATTCTGTTGAGATGTCTTTGTCGTCAAAAGAAATCAACTGCTCAAAACCCATCACTGAGCCGTAAAAATTGATCCAGTTGTTCATCTCACCCCAGTTTACGTTGCCCACGATATGGTCCACATATTTTAGCCCGACGTCGGTAGGTTGGTAGCTGGGATTCCATTTTTTAAAACCAGGCAAAAATGGCCCAAAATAATTTTTACGTTCAACAAAAATATGCACTGTTTCTCCATAAGTATAGATACCACTCATCACTACCTCGCCGTTTCCGTCGATGTCAACTCTCGGCTCCATATAGGAACGGGCACCTCTTGCTATGGTTTCTTTATAAGCCTGACGGGCGTTGTCAACCCAAAGCGCAATTACTTTGATGCCATCGCCATGCAGTTTTTGATGCTCGGCAATGGGCGAATCCGGAATAAGTGCCGTGGTGAAAACAAAGGTAATTTTGCCTTGTCGCAAAGCATAGCTGGTGCGGTCTTTCAATCCTGTTTCTAATCCGGCATAGGCCAAGGGCTGAAAACCAAATGCGGTTTGATAATAATGCGCGGCCTGCTTGGCATTGCCAACATAAAACTCAACATAATCTGTTCCTTTGAGTGGTAAAAAATCTTTTTTATTCATCTTTAGTTAATTAAATTTTCCAACTTTTATAATATTCAGGGTCTTCGATATCTAATGCCAGCTTAGTTAGTTTAAGTGGTTTAAACGTATCAACCATCACGGCCAATTCATCAGTTTTTGTTTTGCCAATGCTTCTTTCGGCGGCACCCGGATGCGGGCCATGCGGAATGCCAATAGGATGCAGCGTGATCATACCCCGCTCCACGTGGTTTCTGCTCATAAAGTCGCCATCCACGTAATAAAGTAACTCATCAGAATCAACATTGCTGTGGTGATAGGGCGCCGGGATAGAATCGGGATGGTAGTCGTAGAGTCGTGGCACGAAGGCGCAGGTAACAAAAGCAGGCGTTTCAAAGGTTTGATGCACTGGTGGCGGCTGATGGATACGTCCTGTTATGGGCTCGAAATCGTGTATCGAAAGCCCAAAAGGATAGTGGCAGCCGTCCCAGCCGATGGCATCAAAAGGATGTGAACCATAGGTATAAGGGAAGAGTAAATCGTCGCGTTTTATCATTACCAAAAAATCACCTTTTTCATCGTGCGTTACCAGGTTTTGCGGTACTTTCAGGTCGCGTTCGCAAAAGGGAGAATTCTCCAGAAGTTGTCCTTCCTTGCCAAGATAGCGCTTCGGGAAACGCAGCGTATGGAATGCTTCAATAATAAAAAGCCTGTTGTTGGGCGTGTCAAATTCCATCTGGTAAATCGTGCCACGTGGGATAATCAAGTGGTCGCCATATACAAAGTCAATGCTACCATAAATGCTGTGCAATTTCCCTCTGCCTTCATGGACGAAAATCATCTCGTCGGCCTGCGAATTTTTATAGAAATAGTCTTTCATCGACTCTTTGGGGGCTGCCAGACTGATATACACATCGTTATTGACTAAAATCGGCATACGGCTTTCTAAGAAATCAGCCTTTGGAGTCACCTTGAAACCATAAAAGCTACGGTTCTGCATATTATTTTCGAGCGCGACCTGGGGTTTTACAGAAATAGTTTTCCCAATTTCTTTCACAAAAGTGGGAGGGTAGCTGTGATAAATCAGCGAATAAACATCCGAAAACCCTTCTGTGGAAACCAGCTCCTCGGCATATAGCTCGCCGTTTGGCTTGCGAAAAACCGTATGTCGCTTGGGGGGCACTTGTCCTCTGCTAATGTAGTGTGGCATTTTATTTAAGTTTGGGTTTTTATTAAGAACAAATCTACATAAAAAATTGTTTAATGGGTGTTATCATTTAAAACCATTTTATTAAAACAAGTTAATTAAGATGCCTAAACCACTTTTAGAACCTTTCCGAATTGGAGATTTGCTGTTGCCAAACCGTTTTGTGATGGCGCCGCTAACACGTCAGCGGGCGGCCAAGGGTCTTGTAACCAATGAAATACATGCTGAGTATTACAGTCAACGTGCCACTGCCGGCCTTATCATCAGCGAGGCCAGCCAGATTTCACCTAAAGGCCAGGGATATCCGAATACGCCGGGCATTTATAGTATGGAGCAAATTGAAGGCTGGAAACTCGTCACTGATGCCGTTCACGCAAAAGGCGGGCGTATTTTTTGTCAGATGTGGCATGTAGGCCGACACTCACATCCGCTGTTGCAGCTTGATGGTGGACTTCCTGTCGGGCCTTCAGCAGTGGCCGAAACGGGTCATGTTACCACGCCCGAAGGCAAAAAAAATCCTGTAATTCCGCATGCACTCACAAAAGCAGAGATTGAGCAAACGATAGAAGATTACCGCAAAGCAGCGCGCAATGCCATCGAAGCAGGATTTGACGGCGTGGAAATTCATGGCGCGAACGGTTACCTGATCGAACAGTTTTTGAACGACAGCAGTAATCTGAGAACGGATGAATATGGCGGTTCTATTGCCAACAAAGCCCTTTTCGGCTTGCAGGTTACGGCGGCTGTTGTTGCTGAGATTGGTGCCGAACGTACCGGCATACGCCTGAGCCCGTCGGGAACAAATTTTGGCGTACGCAACAACAATCCGGTAGAAACTTATGCGTATTTTATCGAACAACTCAACGACTTCAATTTGGCTTATATCCATTTGATTGAGCCTTTTCCGCACACCATCGAAGGGATGGATCAGTATCTAAAAAGTCCTACTCAACATTTTCGGCCTTGGATAAAAACCAGCTTAATTACCAGTGCCGGTTATAATTTTAAAACTGCAGAGGCTGCTGTAGTAGAAGGTTTTGCCGATTTGGTTGCTTTTGGAAAAGATTTTATCTCGAATCCCGATCTGGTTCTTCGTTATGCGCAGAACGAAAGACTGAATGCTTACAACACAGAAACTTTTTACGGAGGCGATCACAGAGGGTTTACCGATTATCCTTTTATAAATGAGGCATAAGCGATGAATTATGAATCAAAATACCGGCTGCGTAAACCGGTTCTGTTATTTATTCGATGCCGCTGAAATGCTTCATAAACTGCACCCTTTCGTAGGCAGCGGGATTGTCGGCTTCTTTCACGCTCATTCTCCCGATAAACTGGTCGGTGCTGCTGAATTTGTGTTTTTCCATCCAGCTTTCAATTTCTTTCAGCATCACGCCAATTTCCTGAAAGCCTTTCTTGTATAATACAGAAGCGATTTGAACGGCTTTAGCACCTGCAAGTAGCTGTTTTATAACAGATTTGCTGTCGTGGATGCCAGTTGAAGCTGCAATATCACAATGTACTTTGGTTGACATCATAGCCACCCAGCGCAATGAAATAGCCAGCTCCTCGGGATGGCTGAAAACATTGGACGCTCTGATTTCAAACTTGTCGATATCAATATCGGGTGAGAAAAAACGGTTGAAAAATACCAGTCCGGAAATGCCTGTCCACGAAAGGTTTAGCGCCATTTTTGCTAAGCTCGAAAAATAGTAGCTCATTTTTAAGGCGATAGGAATTTTAATGGTTTTGGTGATCTTTTCTAAGATTTCAAAATACACTTTTTCGTTGTCCTGTGCGCTATGATGCGGGTCGGATGGAAGCACGAAAACGTTGAGCTCGATGCCATCAGCGCCGGCTTCTTCAATTTTCAGGGCGAAGTCGATCCACTCCTGAGATGAGACACAGTTGATGCTGGCGATGATAGGAATATCTACCGCTTTTTTGCTTTCGCGAATCAGTGTGATGTATTTATCGACATCGTTTTGACGGGTGTAGTGCCGCACATAATCCTCGGCTTCGGGATAAATGTTGCTGTATTCGTCCTGCACCAGTGTGTGGCTTGCGCCATGCGTTATCTGCTCTTCGAAAAGCGATTTCAGTACCACGGCAGCAGCGCCATTAGCAGCGGCTTCCTTAATGTTCTCAACAGAATTTGTCAGCCCGGAACTGCCAACGATGATTGGGTTTTTCAGCTTCAACCCCATGTAATTTGTGGAAAGGTTTACCATATTTCTTCCGTTAGGTGTGATGTGTTAGGTGCTTTTTGGATAAGAACTACGCAAATGCATTTGCAAATTTAAGAAAGTATTTGTTCAAATTGATTCTAAATTAGGGGATTGGGGGTGCCATGCTGAATGTTTTTTTAGTACCTATTTGTCATTGTTAATGAATAGGAGGAACTTCGAGAAGTTCCTGTACTTTCTGAAATATTAAGTTTATGGGATTGGGGGTTTGGTGTTTTGAAAAAAATGATTCTGAATATGAGGCGTAACGGACTTTCGATATTTTGCTTTTGACTATACACAAATCCTTCTCTTGGTAAACCAGACATGACATAATTCTTTTTTTTGTTAGGCAATGCGCTTTTTAGTTTAAGATGAGCGTTTTGAACAAAGTTTCTCTTTCAACTAATGTCAGCTTGTTAATTCACCTTTATCATTTTGTTTTTAATTTGTTGATTTCCAGATATTATTGAATAATAATATATCCCGGCAGGATAGGTTTCGGTGTTCAGAAGCAGCTTTTGTTCTCCAGCTTGGCTTTTTTGTTTTATTACTTCAATTGTTTCTCCCACTTGGTTAAATATTGTGATCGTCACCTCGGCATCACTATTCAGCTTATAGCTCAGTGTGGTTGAATTGTTGAAAGGGTTGGGGTAGTTGTTTATGGTTGTAATGCTTTTATGTTCAGATATATCCGTAACGAAAGTGCAGGATTCTGCAATACCTGTTGAATAAAATCCCAGATAATTGTCCTGATAACACCGCAAACCTCCGGGATAATCAACATCGCATATTGCGCCACTTGCCATGCTGATATAATTGAACAGATAAAGCTTGTCGCCCATTAATTCAACAATAGTCCCGGTATAATGCCAAAACTCATCGATCAGTGATTGATAAGTAACATCAAAAGCAAGTAAGGACTTGTTGTTGATAGAAATACTATACACAGAATCTACCGTAACCAGAACCGTATCGGTTATAAATGGATCAACTTTGTAGATGATTACCCACGAACTGTCCTTTTTAGCGTTCAGATCGTACATTATTTGGAAATCGTTAACAACGGGAGAATAGAAATAAACGATGCTATCTTCCTGGTAAACAAACTCTTTTTCGTTGTAAAAGTAGCAGGAGAAACCATGTTTAACATCAAGCATTCTACACAATTTTTCATTTACAACAGTGTCTTTTATGGATTCAATATGAACAAATCGCTCCTCTTCCGACATAAAAAGCCGCATGGTGTAATGCCACTCCGCACCAATAGGAGCAATTTCCTGTGCTTTGAGGTGAGAAGAGGAATAAAAGAGAATGAAACTTGTGATAATAAGTAGAAACTTTTTCATAGTGATTTGTTTGGTTAGCAAGTATATAAAAACCAATCAGTTGTTCTTTTTGCTTTATCAGCTACTTTGCTAAAGGGTTCTAAAACAGCTTTGTATGAAATTCCATTTTCAAGATTCGTAAAATCAAACCTAAACACTATTTCAAAGGCGTTATAAAGATTGCTGTATTTAGCTGTGGATAAAAGTAGTAAAATATATCTTATTAAGCCAATGATTTTATTGAGAAAATTGCAGGCGAACATTAAAAGCATGCGTTTCTATCCCTTATTTCGTATTTCAGATAGTATGTCAGTTGTCAAAATCCAATCAATTCCTTTTTTAGATAATCCTTTTACCAACTTTTTATCACCTGTCCAAAGCGGTGATTCCATTTCCAACGCTAAGGCAATGAACGGAGCATCAAATTCGTCAACGTCTTTAGTCAGTTCCATTGCTTTTTCCCAAGTAGATTCTCTGATAGCTTCCAAATCAATCAAATCTATTTTTTGAATAGATTGCGTTCAAGAAAATCCAGTTCCTTATCTGAATATCCAGTAAGTTTCAATAATTTTTCCTTATGGACTTAAAAGCCCGCTAAAAATTATATTAGTATCGACTACGATGTTCACTTTGCGAAGCGACTTTTGTTTTTATCCCACCAAGAAGATTTGGATTCTAAAGAAAGTTCGTCGATTTGCTACTGGGAAGCTTTACTTTTAGATGCTATTTCACGGAACTTCAGGTAGTCTATAATCCGCTGAAGTCCGACTAAATCCGTTCCGGAAGATAGCCGGATTAGTATTTCTTTATTTGTTCTTTCAATTTGCATGTTCGAATGTATTCAGAATTATTAATTGAACTAAAAAAAAGTCTCAAATAATTGCTAACTAATGTTTTACTGCTCGAAAAATGGTTACCATTTTCTCCATGCGGGGAAAATGGTCAATAGCGCGTAAAAGTACGTTTCAGAGCTGCTAACATGGATGCTGTATTTATTTAGCGTACAAAATCAGGAAAACTTTACAACTAATCCAACTTTTTGTCCTCATTTAAGCTTCCTAATTCTTTAAAGAGCCACCTCCCGAAATATCCCAGAACCTGTTGAAAAATATCCGGAGCTTTTGAAGTACGGTTTCTCTTTTCTTAGTGCGCTCGCCGGTCGGTGAAAACCTCGAAACAGGAGGAAGTACTTTGGTGAGGGCTGTGCCTGTTGATTGTAAATAGCCATCACGAAAAGCGTTGTTTATGAAATTATATGTTTCCGTTTTGTCCAGATTTTCTTCGGTGATGATTTGGTCTAATTCTTTCAATTTCTTTGCGTCAACAAACGATTGCCAGTCATCATCTACTTGGGATGAAGGTGTTAACGATTCAATAAATTGTTCGATTAGGTCTTTTTTATTGCGAAGATCCATGCTGGAATCAATGGCCTTGCTTATGCTGATTACAATTTCTTTGTCTTTTAAATGGCTTTTATGGTATTTCTTAATCAAAGCCAAAATATAATCAATGTTGATTTCTACCTGTTTAATCAACTCCATTTCAAAGACAATATCATCGTTCACATTTTCGCTGTCGCCTTTGTTTTTGTTGCGGAACTCGTTGTAAAGATTGATATACATGCTGTGATAATCCTGAACATCACGTTCGGTCAGCTTTTCGTTTCCTGCAAACTCATCAAATGTTGAAAGTATGTTTTTTACTTTCAGGATTGCTCCATACAGTCTGATAAAATCTTTCTGGTTTTGCTCGCCGATAATCTGTTCATTAACAGGGAACTTCTCCTGTAATTCGTTGACCAGGGCGGCGTAGCCCGGGATGTTTTTATCCTCGTTTTTATAGCCGTTGTAGTATTCATCGTAAGTTTTGAGTAGAACCACTCCGCCGGCTTCTTTGTCACCAAACAAGGCAATACTTTCATTGGTAGCTTTTTCCAGGTTGCGGAAGCAAACGATATTACCAAAAGTCTTTACCGAGTTCAGTATCCGGTTGGTGCGCGAAAAAGCTTGAAGAAGACCGTGCAGCCTCACATTTTTATCCACCCAAAGCGTATTCAATGTAGTGGCGTCAAAGCCGGTCAGGAACATATTGACCACAATGAGCAGGTCTAATTCACGGTCTTTTACCCGCTGGGAAACATCTTTATAATAGTTCTGAAACTTATCGCTTGAAGTGTTATAATTGGTTTTGAACAGCTTATTATAATCCTGTATGGCAGCTTCCAGAAAATCCCGTGAGCTTTGGTCTAAACGGCTGGTATCTTCCAGGTTTTCATCCTCAATGATGCCGTCAATCTGGGGTTCGTCTTCATTTGCGCTATAGCTAAATATGGTGGCAATCTTCAATTGTTTATCACTTGGCAAGCCGGCCATTTGTTTTTGAAACTCGGTGTAATATTTTTTAGCCACATCAATAGAAGTAACCGCGAAAATGGAATTGAAGCCGGCCAATCGGCGGTCTTTTAGCTTATAAAAACTGTTGCGTTTGGTTTTTTGGTCAAAATGCTCCCGGATATAGGTTACGATATTGCTGATGCGCTCCGGTGCTGCCAATGCCCGCTCCCGGTCGATGTTCCACACTTTCTCGTCCAGGATATTTTCCTCTTCCTTCATGGTGCTGATGTAATCAATTCGGAACGGCAGCACGTTTTTGTCCGTGATGGCATCAACAATGGTATAGGTATGTAGCTTAGAACCAAAGGCTTGCTCGGTGGTACGCAAATCGGCATGGCTGCTACTGCTTGAGTTTACAGCAAAAATTGGCGTGCCGGTAAAACCAAACAGGTGATACTTTTTGAAAGTCTTGGTAATGGCTTTGTGCATATCGCCAAATTGTGAACGGTGACACTCATCGAAAATAATAACCACATGCTGACCAAAGAATTTATGACGCTGTTGTTTCTTAATTAAAACCGCTAATTTTTGAATGGTGGTAATGATTATCCGGGTATTGGGGTTTTCGAGTTGCTTTTTAAGAATGGCCGTGCTGGTATTGCTGTTTGCAGCTCCTTTCTCAAATTTATCATATTCTATCATGGTTTGATAGTCAAGGTCTTTCCTGTCAACCACGAAAAGCACTTTATCAATAAAGGGCAATTTGCTTGCCAGTTGGGCGGTTTTAAACGAAGTGAGCGTTTTGCCGCTCCCGGTAGTGTGCCATATATATCCGCCACCTTCTAAAGTGCCAAAAGTTTTGTAATTGTTTGATACATTGATTCTTCCTAAAATACGTTCGGTTGCCACTATCTGGTATGGACGCATGGCCAGCAATAGCTTTTCGGAGGTGAAAATACAATATTTCGTTAGTATGTTCAGCAGGGTGTGTTTGGCAAAGAATGTACAGCCAAAGTCCATTAAATCGGGGATTGGCTGGTTGTTCGCATCTGCCCACCACGAAGTAAATTCAAAGCTGTTGCTGGTGCGCTTACCTTTTTTTACCGTGCCGTCGCTCAATTCTTTGATGTGCGCAAAGCGGGTGGTATTGCTGTAATATTTGGTGTAGGTGCCGTTTGAAATCACGAAAAGTTGCACGTATTCAAACAAGCCGCTTCCCGCCCAAAATGATTCCCTGTTGTAGCGGTTGATTTGATTGAATGCTTCTTTAATGTCAACGCCCCGCCTTTTGAGTTCGATATGAACCAATGGCAGGCCGTTTACCAATATGGTAACATCATAACGATTTGGCCGCTGGCCGGAATCAACTTCGTATTGATTAAGCACTTGCAGGCTGTTGTTGTGGATATTCGTTTTGTTAATGAGGTAGATGTTTTTTATCGTATTGTCATCACGGGTTAAGAGTTGGATAAAGTCTTCCTGAATGATGCTTGTTTTTTCTTCAACACTGTTGTTTTGATTGGCAATCTTGCTATTAAAAAACTGTTCCCATTCGTTATCAGAAAAACGGTAATCGTTTAATATTTCCAATTGCTTCCGCAGGTTGGCTATTAATTCCTGCTCAGAAGTTAAGCGTAAAAACTCGTATGCCTGCCTTTGAAGCAGCGCAATAAAAGCTTTTTCAAGCTGTGCTTCTGACTGGTAGGTTATCTCCTTTTTGAATAGGGATTGATATTCCGCAACAACCGTGCTTTCGGGGTTTTCGGCAACGATATTGTATTGAGTCATTTTTCTGTTTGGGTTTTATTTCAAATGCTTCCTGTTTTCTACTTCCTGCAATATTTTCATTTGCTGAATGGCAATTTGATTGAGTTTAACCAATCGTTCGCTTTGTGGCATATTTTCGTTTATAAAAACGGCGTTCAGGTTTTCTATATTCGAGAGGCAAATAAGTTCGTTAATCGAACCATAGTCGCGGATGTTCCCTTTCAGTTCGGGATTTACATCCCGCCATTGTTTGGCGGTGATACCAAACAGAGCCATATTCAGCACATCGGCTTCGTTGGCATATACATTCGATATTTGTTGTGCGGTAAGTTCTGCCGGAAGGAGTTTTTGCTTAACAGCATCGGTGTGTATATGGTAGTTTATTTTTGAAAGTTCGCGTTTTGCAGACCAACCCAGTTGTGTTTGTTCTTCTTCTTTGAGCCGCTGAAATTCACGCACCAAATAGATTTTAAATTCGGGGCTAATCCACATCCCAAACTCAAAAGCAATGTCTTTGTGGGCATAGGTTCCCCCATATCTTCCGGTTTTAGCCTGAATGCTGATTGCATTCGTTTTTTGCACAAACTCTTTTACACTTATTTTAAAACTGTTTAATCCTGCCTGATTTCTTATTGTGGCGAATTCGCCATAATTAAAATCAAGGTTGTAGAGTTTCTCCCAAATACCAAGGTATTCAAGCGTGTTTCTATTTCTGAGCCAATCGGAAATAAAGAAATCACCGTCTTTTGCCCTCAACATATCAGTCAATGAAATGTAGTCATTATTATTGATCTTAATAATGGTTATTTCCTTGTTTTTAATGATCAGTTTTGCCATAAAAAAATCAGTTTTGTATAATGAACATCTTTTGGTCATCTATTTTTTTAACGGTCTAAAGTCCAACAATTTGCCCCGGTAATATTCATACTGCTTCCGCCGCGCGGCTATCTCGGCTGGTAAGCCTTCGGTGGCTGAGCTTGTCGAAGCCACCAATGCATCAAATTTATCCAATATCTCAACAATGCGGTTTTGCTCGGAAAGGGGTGGGATGGGGATTTTAGTTTTTGCAAGATTATCGTTATAAAGTCTTGAAATTGTTCCACCATCAACTTTCCACTCAACAATTTTGTAGTAATAAGACAAAAACCTATTCGTCACTTTACATTCATCATTGTCAATCCACACAATATTTGAATCTTGAAAATAGGCAGGTTTGCCATCATAAACTACCGTTCGTCCAATTGTTCCAGAAGCTGATATTAGAATATCTCCAATCTTTGGAAATGAAAATCTTCTTTTGTAATCATCATGCAATTTTTTTGATATAAAAGCATCTGCCTCTTTTCCAAATGTTCCGATTTTGTAAAATGGGATATCGCCCATCGATTTAGTTTCATATTTCATAACTCTTTTGCACATGCAGACTTTTCCAACCTCCCCCAGCATCTTCCACTCCACTTCTTTCCCATCAAAATTCAATAATTCATTGCGGTAATATTCATATTGTTTGCGCCGCGCCTCCAGTTCCGCCTCCAGTTCCGCCTCCAGCCGGGTGAACTTGTCGAGGATAGTTACTATTTCTTGCTGGATGGGGAGCGGGGGGATGGGGATTTTGATTTTTTTAATTTCTTGTGTATTTATTGCTTCAAACGTTGAACCATTACTCTTGTTTTTAAATGTATTAATATTCTCATTTATAAAATAATACAGAAATTTGGTCATTAAAGCGTTTTTCCCTACCATTGAACATAATCCACGTCCTATTGCAATTTTTCTATTCGTCAAATTTGTATCACCAACAGGGGCACGAACGCTCATAATTAAACTATTTGGCTCTGCAACTTTTATTGGACTTGTAGTATAAATACTAGAATGCTTTATTATTTCATTTCCAAAAGAAGTTTTTCCTTGGTGAAATTCAATTCCATCATTTGGATTTGAAACAAAAGTATTTCCGGCTGGAGAGGTTCCCATCGTAAGGTATACTACTTCCTGTAATTCCTTAAACTCCACACCATCGGGGCAAAGCTGCTGAATAAGTTGTTCTATTTTATTCATGTTTATTGCTTATTTGCGTATTGATCTCGTGCAATGGCAATAGCACGTTGTAGTTTTTCGCTGAGCAGCTTTTTGTCGGGTAGCTGTGTAAAATATTGAGCTACCTTGATGTTGCTATCTTCGAGCATCAGGTATTCGATATGTTCGGTATTTCCTTCGTTGCACAGCACCAGTCCGATAGGCGATTCTTCGCCTTCTTTGCGTTCATTTTTATTCAAATATCTTAAATAAAGTAGCATTTGCCCTTCATACGCAGGTTTAAATTTCCCAAGCTTCAGGTCGATGGCCACCAATCGTTTCAGGCCACGGTGATAAAATAAGAGGTCGATAAAATAGTCGGTAGCATCGATGGTAATTCTCTTTTGGCGGTCGAGAAAAGCAAAATCGTTTCCCATTTCTCTGATGAAAATTTGCAGGTTCACCAGAATAGCATCTTCCAACTCTTTTTCGGAATACACATCAACCAGTCCGATTGCGTCAAGGAAATAGCTGCTACGGAAGACCACATCTGGGGTTAATGTATTGGTTGATTTTATTTTTTCAAGCTCTAATTTTATCAGTTCTTCAGGTTTTTGGCTCAATGCAGTACGTTCGTATAGCATAGAATCGATTTTCTTGTCGAGGGTGCGGGTATCCCAATGTTCAATTCGGGTCATTTCCATGTAAAACGACCGCTTTAATTCATCGTCGATGCTCATTAAAGAGCGAAGGTGTGTCCAGGTCAATTGGGTACGCACTGCGTACCGAATGTCTTCTTCTGAGAAAAGGTACGCGCTGCGTACACAATGTTTCAATTTTTCGTAACCCCAGCCTTTACCAAATTGTGCAGTCAGTTTGTCTGATAAATTTTTCACTATCTGTTTGCCATATTCGGCTCTTTGGTTGTAGAGCACATCGTCTTTGATGCGAAAACCTATTTGCCAGTGCATCAAGCATATTTCGGCATTAACGGTGGTTGCTATCCGCTGGCGACTACCCTCGATAATGCCACAAACATCGGCGTATAGGTTATTTATCTCCGCTTTGGATGCCGTTTTTGTGGGCTTCACTTTTTTCATATAGAAGTTCCTTCCAAATCCGCCACAATTTCATCAATGGCTGTACGTAGCTTGTTTTGCTTTATCACAATATCCGCGATGTGGGCATTCAGTTTTTCAATATCTATTGCCTCAGTAGTATCCTCTTGTTCCACATAGCTGCTTATGGCAATATTATAATCGTTTTCAGCAATTTCGGCATTGGGTACAAGGCGCGCAAAATGGTCTATATCTTTGCGTTCAACAAAAGCATTGAGTATCTTATTGCGGTTGGCCTCGCTAAGTTTGTTTTTATTGCCTGCTCGCACAAATTCGGCTGAGGCATCAATAAACAGCGTAGCGTTGTCTTTTTTGCTTTTTTTAAGCACAATAACACAAGTGGCAATGCTTGTTCCGAAGAATAAATTGGGCGGTAACTGAATCACCGTATCAATGTAATTGTTGTCAATCAGGTATTTACGAATTTTTTGTTCGGCACCACTTCGGTATAGCACTCCCGGAAACTCAACAATGGCAGCTACACCGGAGGTGGAAAGCCATGAAAGCATGTGCATGGTAAAAGCCAGGTCGGCTTTGCTCTTTGGGGCAAGCACGCCAGCCGGCGAAAAGCGGGGGTCGTTAATCAACAAAGGATTGGCATCGCCTTCCCATCTTATGGAATAGGGCGGATTGGAGACAATGGCATCAAAAGGTTCATCATCCCAGTGTTTCGGCTCTGTTAAGGTATCGCCGTGGGCAATATTAAATTTCTCATAATTAATGTCGTGCAAAAACATATTGATGCGGCACAGGTTGTAGGTGGTCAATTCCGTTTCCTGGCCGTAAAATCCCTGCCGCACATTCTCTTTGCCCAGTACCTTGGCGAACTTTAACAGCAGTGAACCAGAGCCACAGCAAGGGTCGTACACTTTATTAACCTGCTTTTTGCCAACCACCGTCATTTCGGCAAGCAGCTCTGAAACTTCCTGCGGAGTAAAGAATTCGCCACCTGATTTGCCGGCATCGCTGGCATACATGGTCATAAGATATTCGTAAGCATCGCCAAAGAGGTCGTTGGTGTTGTCCTGGTAGTCGCCCAGCTTTAATCCACCAATGGCTTCAATAATTTTGACCAAGGTTTGGTTCCGTTTTATTACGGTTCCTCCCAGCTTGTTGCTGTTCACGTCAATATCGTCGAACAAGCCACGTAAATCATCCTCGCTGTCGGTTCCCTTCGCTGAATTTTCGATGTTTTTAAAAACAGTAAACAGGGTTTCATTGAGGTTGGCATCGTTTTTAGCTTTCCGGCAAACATTCGTAAATAGCTCGGAAGGAAGGATGTAAAAGCCTTTTTCTTTCACCGTGTCGGCTCTGCCAAATTCGGCATCATTATCGGACAACTTAGCATAATCAAAACTTTTATTTCCGGTACGCTGTTCTTCTTTGTTGATATAAACGCTAAGATTTTCGGAGATAAACCGATAAAACAACATCCCCAGCACATACGATTTAAAATCCCAGCCAGTGACGCTACCCCTTAAATCGTTGGCAATTTGCCAGATGGTGCGGTGGAGTTCGTCACGTTCTTGTTCTTTGGTCATTATTATATTTCGTTTTATTTCAAATTAAGTTCTTGTTGCATCCTTTTTTTGGCAAAATGCTAATCCGTTTATAGTTAAACCCTAAAACCCCAAAAGCTGTATATATAACAGGTGAAATTAGAAATAATAGGCAGCTTTTCATTTTTTGATGGTGCAGATTTATGCAACGAATATAGGGAATAATTCATTTTAAAAAGCAGCACAAGACATCAACTGGAGTTTTTGTTTTTTTTAGGCTGTGTTTTTATTGCGTACTCAATATCCGTTACCGTTGTAGGGCGATTACCAGCTAGCTAAAACAAGCGTATTGCCGCTGGGCTTTTAGTGCTTTTACTTCGTAGGTTTTTGTTTTGTTCCTCTAAAATTAATCGTTTCTACCAACTTCTTTTCAGGTTGAATCCGGTAGATTATATAATTGCTTTTATCCATCAAAACGTTTCAATACAGTTTCATTAGCTATATAATCGCCTGTTTCTGCTTGAGTTAAACCTGTTTTGATTTCTTCTTGTTCTTTTTCGGACATTTCACTCCACCAATCTACTTGCTCTTCTTCAAAAACTGTTTTGAGTTTCTCTAAGAGACTTTCTTTCTGCATTTGCAGTAAAAGAGGCATTAACTGTAATTTTGTGACTTCTACACTCATAATTCCAACGTTTATTAAAATAAAGTTAGCTTTTTTATCAGTAATTTTCATTTTAGCTGTTTAAATTTCTCCAGCAGTTGTTAGCGGAGCTTTGCTTTTAGATGCTATTTCACGGAACTTCAGGTAGTCTATAATCCGCTGAAGCCCGACTAAATCCGTTCCGGAAGATAGCCGGATTAGTATTTCTTTATTTGTTCTTTCAATTTGCATGATTAAATGTACGTCAAATGATTAATTGCAGCTGAAAAGGAGGTCAAGTTTTTATAAACAATATGCTATTGCCAAAAAAATAGCCTTCTTAATTCAACCATCACTTTGCTATTCATTAAATTGAATGGCAGGATTTTATGGTGAGATAATTTCATTCGAGCTGTTTCTCAGTCCTCCTCCATTTGTGCGCCAATAAAAGGTATTCTTGGCGCCAGGAAATAACCTGTCAGGCTTGCGAACAGTATCGGAATAAAATGTCCAAATCCTGTTAAGGTGGCCAGCAGAATCGTTGTACTCATTGGAGTTCGGGTTACGCAGGCGTTTATGGCAGCCATGCAACTTACGATAGCTAAAGTCATGTTTATTGCCGGGAATAATTGATGTAATATTAAACCTAAAGTTGCGCCAACAAAAAACAGCGGAATGATAAACCCGCCTCTCCAGCCTGATGTTACGGTTATTGAGATAGCAATGATTTTGAAAAATAATATGGCAAATAGCAGCTTTAAGGAGAAATCACCTGACAGCAATTCGTTGATTTCGTGGTGGCCAAAGTAGCGTGTTATCGGAAAATAAAAAGCTATAATTCCGAGTGCAATTCCGCCTATCATCGTCCTTAAATAAATGGGAATTGGTCGTTTTTCGAAGATGGTTTTGAAAAACTTGGTGCAAAAAATAAAACCCCATCCTAAAGCTGCTCCAACAATCGCGAATAAAACAGCATAGCCAAAGTCATAAATTCCCGAATATTCGTAGGCAGACAAGTCCCATGTCGGACCAAGTCCTAATTGGATGATTATCGTAAACACCAAATAACTGAAGCTACTTGCCACGAAAGCGGGGATAATCGCTTTATAATATTCAAGCGCGTACTTATGATGAAGGATTTCCAGCGAGAACAAGCTGCCGCCTAAAGGAGCGCCGAATAAGGCTGTAAATCCTGATGCCATTCCGGCAATGCTCAACGACCTCAACTCTTCTCCTTTTATCCTGAAAAGCTTTCCCAGCCATGTTCCGGTTGAGCCTGTAATCTGCACCAATGGTGATTCAGGGCCGAGGCTGCCACCGGAAGCAATACATATTAAAGAAGAGAAAATCATTGAAGGATTGTTTTTTGGGTCAAGTTTTCCTTTGTTGAAGCGTATGTTGTTCACGATCAGCTGTATTTCGCCGGGATCGCCAATGAAATAAATCACCAAACCGGCTAAAAGTCCGCCAACCGTCATCACAGGAATAACTTTCCAGCCATCAAACAGCGCTAAGGTGTGCGTCAAAAACTCCAGACTAATCCAATAGACGCCAGCTATAACTCCACCTATTAGCCCAAGAAATGCCCATAACAGAAAGGTTCGGCTGAAAACGAATGGACTCAACTGTATGGGTTGGTCTAAGATATTTAAGTAGGTGACTAATTTTCTTCTTCGCCTTAATTTCACTTTTTTGTGGTTGTTTTATAGCTAATACGACAGCTGACGAGCCTCAACACGCAGCGCAAAGCTATAATTTATTTACTAAAGCTTGCGTGGAAGCACAAAAATCCTGTTCTGGGATAGGCTTTAAAACCAAGAATATTTCTACTCCCAAAAGATTCTAAGTTTTGATTTTTGAGTACTGATTAATTTTAAGAATGCTATTGTCTTGCCATTAATTACTGCTAACTTCGGTTGATTACAATTTACAGACAACTCACTTCCTTCTTTTTCAGATTGGTTTTCAGTACACTCCAATACTTTCTCGGGTTCTCGCTTTCTGTTAGGATCTTGCTAGTATCAATTATTGAAAAATAACACTTCTCATGTTCACCGTCCCATTTAATACAACCTCTTTTATCTTGAAATACATACATTTTCTTTTTGCATGGCGTTCTTGTGTTTTGAAATCGAAGAAAAGAAATTCGGGAATAAAAATGTTTGAACTTTGGAAACGATACTATAGTTTTTGGATGTATAAAACTACACCTAATCCTGAATAATCAGCCGCCTGATCAGTTGCTGGTCTTCGTAGCCTAATCTTACGATATACATTCCTTTTTTAAGCTGCGATACATCCAGTTGATTGCGTTCGCGACCTTCGACTAGCATAATAAGTTGCCCCGTCATGGAGATAATTTCAACTTTTTTCGGAAAATGCTTATTGACTTTTCGGAAAAATAACTGATTAGTGGCCGGAACAGGATACATCTCCGGTAGGGATGTCTGATCTGTCGTGTCGCCTTCCGGTTTATAAAGCCATTTTATAGCATCTTTAAACTGGGTTTTCCATAAAAACTCATTGTGCTCACCGTTTTTCACTACCTTCATAAAAACCTGCTTATCATCCATGCCTTTCGCCAGCAAAAGACCAAAAACCTTTTCCATATCTTCGACCATACGTGCGCTTTCTTTGTCGCCTGCCATAAAATAGAAACGCTGGTTTTTACTTAGATTATCATAAAGCGCCGAATCAAAAATGGCAGGATTGATCCAAAATGCCGGCGAAAAAAGTCCGAAATTCCCAAAAGTTTCCGGATAGATGAGGCCTGCATAATGCGCAATCAAAGCGCCCAGCGAGCTGCCCATAATCGTGGTATGTTCGGCCGCTGTTTTTGTCCGGAAATTAGAGTCGATATAAGGCTTTAGTTCATTTTTAATGAAATTTACATACTGCAGCCCTTCACCACCGCCATATTGGCTATTTTCCCAGGGACAATATTCGTCAATCCGCTTGTCGGAGCCATTATCTATGCCAACCACAATCGGGACTTCCTGGCCTTGCTCAAACAGGCTGTTCAGGCTCTCGTCCACGCCCCATTCGCCGGCAAAAGCAGTTGAGCGATCAAATAAATTCTGTCCGTCCTGCATATACATCACCGGATATTTTTTGTCGGAGCTTTCGTAATCGGGCGGCAGATAAATCCAGATTCTCCTGTATCTGTCAAGCGATTCCATATAAAACTGCTCATCGAGGATTGAAACATTTTTGGGCAAATCTGTGATTACGCTACCGTTGGCCAGGTCTTCCCAGCCTGCAATAACGAGTTTCAAACTATCGGTGGTGCCAAACTGATGTTGACGGTTGGCAATAGATTGACCATTTTCTGTTGTTTCTACCTTTTCCCAGCTTCCGCGTGTAAACTTAAAGGTTTGATTTCCAATAATATTGATATTAATATAATACAGCCTGTTCTGCAAATGGGAGAGCTTATAGGCTGTGTCTCCGGGCTGCCAGCCATTGAAGCTTCCGGCCAGAAATATTTCGGCTTGTTGCGGTGTGTTTTCAGGTGTTTGCACACGAATATGAGTGGTTTGTGACATGAGCGTTGTTGCTGATGCAAGTAGTATTAAAAGTTGAATGATAAGGTGCTTTTTCAAGTGATTGAGTGCTTAATGTTGTTAACAAAGAATTGTTCACAAAATTACGTTTATTTTATGACTATCTAAGTATGAATCTATACTTTTGGATTATAAAGCCTCCTGGAAACCAACTGATTTATTGTTCGTTTAACAATCTCGCTGCCTGATAGTAAGTGTGTTTAAAATGACACTAAAAAAGCAATATAAGGGAGAACTAAACCAGACTTATGTACGCGCAATTTGGTAAATTCCTACTCGTGTTTGTGGTGCTTTTTTGTCATGCGCTGATAGCAAAAGCCCAACCCGTTGTTGTAGGACATCCTACAGATAAAGCTATTTGTGTGGATGCGAGTACTACTTTTCGGGTGATTGCTGTGAATACAGCTGCTTATCAATGGCAAGAAAATGATGGCGTAGGCTGGTACAATATCACCGCTGCTATCGGTTATGCTTCCGGATTTAATACGCCATTACTTACTATTTCAGATGCCAATCTGGGCTTAAACGGTTATTTTTATCGTTGTGTGGTTTTTGATGCAGAAGGTTTACAGGATATTTCAAATGCTGCGTTACTTGGGGTTTATGAACCTCCGATAATTATTACAAATCCCACGGATGCAAGAGTGTGTAAAAATGAGACAGCAGTTTTCGAGGTGAAATCCCTCAGTGCAACGGATTATAAATGGCAGGAAAATATTGGTGAAGGCTGGGTCACTATTACCGACAACGCCTTTTATCAAGGAACAGATTCTGATTTGCTCGAAGTGTTTACCACGACCGGCATGAATGGCTTTAGCTTTCGTTGTATAGTTACCAATGTGAGCTGCCCCGATACCACTGATGCCAGCTTCCTTTTCGTTGATCCAACACCTATAATTGAGCAAATTACTGGTGGCGGAAGCTATTGTAGTGGTGGCAATGGCGTTGAGATTGGACTGGCAAATTCAGAAACCGGTATCAGTTATCAGTTGCTGCGAAACAACAACCAAACGGGTGTTGTTATCGAAGGCAATAACGAAGCTATCTCTTTTGGATTATTTACCCAGGAAGGTGTTTATACGGTATTGGCTATCAATGGTTTTACCTCGTGTAGCATATTGATGTACGGCCATGTAGAGGTAAAGATTAGTCCGCTTCCGGCACAGCAGCAGCTGTTAGGTGGCGGTGCTTATTGCCCGGGAGAGCCTGCTCCCGAAATCTATCTGGCAGGAACAGAAACGGGTGTAAAATATCAGCTGTTTTTAAATGGAGTCTTCACCGGTTCTGAGGTTTTGGGAACTGGCTTCGTAGGTTCTTTTGGTCGTTTTGCCAATCCCGGCCTTTACACTGTTCTGGCGATAAATTCCAGCACTGAATGTAGCGTTCAACTTACAAATCAACTACAGGTTACGCAACATCCTAAGCCTGTGGTTTTTGCAGGCAGTAACAAATTTATCAGCCGGGGAGAAATTGCAAATTTGTCAGCCAGTGCCACCGGAGGATATGGCAATTACAGTTATGGTTGGACACCACAGGCTTATGTGCAGCAGCCTGACATCGCGTCAACCCAGACAATTCCATTGTATCAGTCGCGGCAGTTTTTGATTTCGGCGATAGATATTCAAAGTGGCTGCCAATCTGCGTCCGATACACTCACCGTTTATGTTGAAGACGGCCAACTTGAGCTGGAGCTTGTAGCTAGCCAAACATTTATTTGTCCTTCCGAGCCAGTGCAATTGGTAGCACTGGCAAGCGGTGGAAGTGGAAACTATAGTTTTCAGTGGAGCTCGTTGCCAATCGGATTTACATCCACTGCAAGTCAGGTCTTGGTTTACCCGGAAGTTTCGACCACCTATACAGTTATTTTGACTGACGGACTCGAGTCGCTCCAAAAATCGGTAAGTATTCAAGTGAATCCTATACCGGCAGTTTTTAGCTTAACCGGCGAGGGTAATTTTTGTGTCGGAGATGAGGGAGCGGCTATTGGATTAAACGGTTCAGAAAATGGAGTGATTTATCAGCTTTTTAAAAATGCAGAGCCTATCGCACAGAAAGTCGGAACAGGTCAGGCCATTAGCTTTGGTAAGTTTATAGCGGCAGGAGCTTATACGGCATCCGCCAGCTTTTCACAAAATAGTTGCTTGCGCGAAATGCAAGGTGTTATTCAAATTAATCCGCTTCCCTTGCCTGTTGTAGTTGCTGGGCCAAACCAATACATAGAAAAAGGCACTCAAACAACGCTTTCGGCTACGGCCAATGGTGGATCGGAAACCTATCAATTCAACTGGACGCCACTGGATAAGCTGCTCAACCCTAACCAGGCCAATCCCGCCACGCTGGCACTTTTTGAAACTACCTTATTTGAAGTGGTAGCTACCGATACGCAAACTGGCTGTATCAGTGAAGCCGCTCAATCTGTTGTTTTCATTACCGGAGGCGATCTAAGTCTGCGGGTACAAGCCAACCGTTATAGTATTTGCCCGGACGAAACGGTTCAGCTTCAGGGGCTTCCATCTGGTGGCTCAGGAAGTTATGGGTTTCAGTGGCAATCTGTTCCTCCCGGATTTAGTGCAATTGTTGCCAATCCGCGTGTCCAGCCAACAGTTTCAACCAAATACCTACTTACCGTTACCGATGGTTTCACGGTGATTACAGATTCTTTAGAAATTGAAGTCAGGCCTCAGCCACAGAGTTTTATCCTTTCGGGCGGCGGAAATTATTGCGCAGGAACTATGGCAAAGGATATTGTGCTGGAAGCTTCTGAAAATTCAGTTTTTTACAACTTGCTCAGAAATGGTGAAAGTACAGGCTTGCTAAGGATTGGCAACGGGCAGCCAATAGTATTTGGGCAGCAGCATTTGGAAGGAGTTTACCAGGTAGAAGCTTTTTCGCAACAAAGTTTATGCAGTAGCATGATGGCTGGCAATGTGGAAGTGAACCAACTGGATGCGCCAGAGGTTTTTGCTGGTTTCGACCGTACAATTCAAAGTGGAACAGTAACCAATTTGAATGCACAAGCCAATGGTGGTTCAGGAAATTATAGCTTCAGCTGGTCGCCCACCGAAAAAGTTATAAATCCGCAAGCACAGCAAACTTTAACTATACCGCTATTTCAAAACACGATTTTTTCACTAAATGCAGTTGATAATCAGACAAATTGCCAGGCTCAGGCCGATCAAGTTCAGGTGTTTGTGAAGGGCGGTGATTTATCGGCAGATGCTGTGGCAAGTCCTACAGAAATATGCGCCGGCGAATCAGTTAGCTTAAATGCCCTTGTTTCGGGCGGAACAGCCAGCTATTATTACAGCTGGACTTCATCGCCCGCAGGATTTTATGCCGGTGATATGCAGCCGATTGCCACACCAAAGACTTCAACCTGGTATTATTTAAGGGTTTACGATGGCCAGGAAACGGCAACCGATAGTGTTTTTGTGCAGGTAACCGAAGCACCGGCAACTTTTATTGTCAGCGGTGGAGGCGTGGTTTGTGGCACGGGTCAGGTGAAACCGGTGAACTTGAGTGGAAGTCAACCGGGCATAAAATATCAATTGTTTCACGACAATAGCCTGATAGTTGAAATTTTTGGAAACGGACAAGCATTGCAGTTTGGGAATTTCAATCAGCCCGGAATATACAGCGTCATAGCTGTTTCAGCGAATAATAGCTGCGCTATCCCGATGTCAGGCGAGGCCATAATAGAGCGGGGAGTAGTGCCGCTTGCCAATGCCGGGCCGGATAAGTGGCTTGAGATAAGTGGTCAGGTTGCTTTGGAAGGAAGTATTTCTGGCAACGAAAATGCACTGTTTAGCTGGAATCCGGCAGCAAAACTATTAAATCCCGATGCGCTACAGCCCACAACAATTGTTTTAGACCAAACGACTTTATTTAGCCTCAATGCCAGTAGTCCAGGATGCGGGTTCTCACAGGATTATGCTACCGTTTTTGTTACCGGAGGTGAACTCAGCTTAGCTATTTATGCCTCACCGACAGCTTGCCCGGGCAGCGAAATCAGTTTGTTTGCCCTGCCAGGCGGAGGCACTGGAAATTATAGTTATCAATGGTCTTCGATTCCACCCGGTTTTGAATCCAACGTGATTAACCCCTTGGTATATCCTGAAGAGCTAAGCTGGTACATTTTGGATTTGACCGATGGCGAGCAAAGCATTCGCGATTCAATATTGATTGAGCCTTTGCCTCTGCCGGCAGCCTTTGAGATTTCTGGTGGCGGCAGTTTTTGTGCTGGCACGGAAATCCCTGAGCTTTTGCTGTCAGGTTCAGAAGCTGAAGTAGTTTATACCTTATATTATAACGGATCTGAAACTGCTGTAAACCAATTAGGTACAGGTTTTGAAATCAGTTTTGAGATGAATCTCGGTGCCGGAAATTACCAGGTTTTTGCAACAATTTCTGGTTCCTCATGCAGCCGGCAGATGAATGGAACTGCCAACCTAATTTGGAATGCTATTCCAAAAGTGTTTGCTGGCTTTGATCAGCAGATCGAAACCGGCCAAACGGCTGCGCTCACCGGAAATGCTATTGGTGGAAGTGGAAACTATACCTATTCCTGGTTTCCTGATTGGCAGGTAGAATCTCCAAATCAGGCCAATACGCAAACCACAACACTTGATCAAACTTCTTTGTTTTATTTTTCAGCAACGGATACTGAAAATCTGTGTGTTTCGCAGCAAGACACCACGATAGTGTATGTTACGGGTGGACCACTTACTGCCCGAATAGCAAGTGATCAAAATAATTTATGTCCTGGACAAAAATTTACCGCATTGGCTTTGCCCGGAGGCGGAACAGGAAATTATACCTATTTGTGGACAAACGAAGCAGGTGAACTACTTGGTGAGGCCAATAAGCTTAGCGTTTCGATTTTTGAAAGCAACTGGATATATCTCAAAGTGTCTGATGGTGAGTCTGTTGCAACGGATTCAACTTATGTTACCGTAGCAGACGACTTACAACAATTTTCAGTTACCGGTGGTGGAAGTTATTGCCCAGGAAGCGCGCCGCCAGGCATCGGTTTGTCTGGCTCCGAAATAGGTGTTCATTACAGTCTGGTAAGGAATTCTCAAATAGTGTTGACTGTTGTAGGACAGGGCGATGCGATTATTTTCGGACAATTTGCTGCTTCCGGTACTTATACTGTTGAAGCTTTTCGCCCGGCTTTCCCTTGCAAAAAAATGATGACGGCCTCGGCGGTTGTGGTTGCGCATAGCTTGCCTGTAATTTCGGCAGGAGCAGATCAGTACATCCAACAGGGAACGTCAACCGCAGTGCAGGCTTTGGCCAGCGGTGGTTCAGGTGATTTTAGTTTCCAGTGGCGGCCTGCGATTTTACTAAACACACCTGAAATGCAGTTGAGCAATACGGTTGATTTGCAGCAAAGTGCTGTTTTTGAAATCGAAGTTACTGATAATCAAACTTTATGCACGGCTGCTGATGCTGTGAATGTTTTTGTGACGGGAGGAATACTCACTGCCGAAGTGTTTGCAGATAATGCTTTTATATGTCCCGGCCAGCCTGTTAAAATCAGTGCCTTGCCATCCGGCGGAACAGGAGCATATAGCTGGAGCTGGACGGCCAACGGGCAGCCTGTCGGAAATGGCATGATGCGTTTTACTGCCTATCCCGTGCAAGATACTTGGTTTAAGGTCGTTATCACTTCCGGAGAACAAACGATAGAAAAATCGGTTTTAGTTAGAATGCATGGCTTGCCCAAGTTTTACAGCCTGAATGGTGGTGGTTTTTATTGTGAAAATCAAACACCACCGGAAGTGTTTCTAAACGACAGCGATCTTGGAATAAGCTATAAATTGCTTATAAATGGCCTTTATACGGGATTATCCAAAGCGGGAACAGGAGGTATAATCAATTTCGGGTCGCAAAATGCTGAGGGAAATTATCATGCTATTGCCGTTAATGAGCAGCAATGCAAGCGGTTGATGGGTGGTCTGGTAGAAGTGAAGCAGATAAATCCACCCCGGATTTTCCAACTCTACGGCGGTGGCCGCTGGTGCGATAATGTACAAGGAAATGGCGTCTATCTATCTGGAACACAACTTAATGTGGATTATACGCTTTTCCTCAACGGAGAAACAGCTTTACAAACTATCACCGGAAATGGCAGCGCAATGGCGTTTAATATTTCGAATCAAAGTGGTGTTTATACGGTGGAAGCAAACCAGGTAAATTCTAATTGTAGCCAGCAAATGCGGGGGTTTGCGAACATAATTTTAGATCCTTCGCCACAGCTGATGCTTTCAGGAAATCTAACGGCTTGCGAAAACGATTTCTTCCGCCTTTCTGCCTCGGGTGCTTCTCAATATCAATGGCTGCTAGATCCTGTAGTTACAACACCTGATGTGGATATTCCAGCTGTTGAAGATCTTTCTTTCTTATTGATTGGCAGCAATAGCCTGGGATGCAGCGAGAGTTTGCAAATTGATTTGACTGTAAATCCTAAGCCGGAAATTGAACTGATTGTCGATACCGACCTCAGGCTTATTCGTGTCGAACCCAACGAGTTTCAACAGTATGAATTTTTGTCAGGAAATGAAATTTTGCAGTCTGGAAGCTCTAATCAAATGGTCTATGAAGGCCTGACTTTGGTTAATGATAGCATTTTGGCGAAGGCAATAACCAGCGAGAATTGCATCTCGCAGGCGAAGGTTTACATTGAACCTTTGAATGAATACAACGCCTTTTCGCCTAATGGCGATGGTATCAACGACCTCTTTCGCAAAGGCGATTTTATCCGCGTTTTTAGCCGTTGGGGCGTTGAAATATTCAACGGCGATCAAGGCTGGGATGGCCGTTATAACGGAACGATGGTTGCACCCGGCACCTATTATTATCTCCATGAAATAAGAAATTCAGCCGGCGATCTTCTCAGAACAGAAAAAGGCTCAGTAACACTGGTAAAAGAATGAGAAAACTACGCTACATATTACTTAGTTTGCTGATTTCAGTGGCTTTTAAACCGGCTAACAGCCAGTCGTCCAGGTTGTTGAAACAGGCTGAAAAGCGTTATGCCTCCAGCAATTTTGCCGGAGCCGTTGTTAGCTGGAAAAAGGCCTTTGATCAAAGCTCAGCAAGCGAATCACGGCAGCAATTATCCTATAAAATCGGAGAGGCTTATATGCAAATGAATCAGCTTTCTGATGCAATCACCTGGCTCAGTGATGCCTGTAGCGGAGGTGATGCACCTGTTGACTGGCTCATCCTGAAAGCGGCTGTTCATTTGCGGTTGAATCAAACCAATATAGCTGAGAAAACTGTCAATCAGGCGCTTGAAAAACAGCCTTACTCGCGGCAGTTAGAAGATATGTTGGAGATGATCCAACGCTGGAAAATACAACAAACTAAGCCCGATTTTCCTTTCAGAGCACTTGATGCCGTCAATTCGTCCTGGAGCGATTATGCTGCCATCTGGGACCACGACAGGCTGCTGATTTCGAGTAGCCGGCCAGCGAGTTCGCGCGATAGGTTCGACGGACGGACAGCCGAATATTTCTCTTCCCTCTTTGAAAGCCAGGTGAACAACTTTGGTGATTTCGAACCGCTGAAACCTTTAAATATGGGAAGAAACTTCAATGTCGGCACCATTTCTTTTGATCCCAGAAATAACCGGGTGTTTTTCACAAAATGTAAAAATAATATCCGCCGCTGCGCACTGATGGTAGCTGATTATGACGCTTCAAACAATAGGATCGGGAACGCTAAACGGGTAAGTTTTTCTGCCAAAAACGTGCATTATGGACACCCTTTCGTCCGTGAAGACGGTAGATTCCTCTATTTCGTTTCGGATATGGAAGGCGGATATGGCGGCAAAGATATTTACCGTATCAGCCTGCGCGATGATGGTGGTTTCGGCCTGGCCATCAATATGGGACCTCAAATAAATTCTATGGAAGATGAGCTTTTTCCAACCGCCATAGGCGATAGTCTTTTGCTGTTTTCTGTGGATAGATACACTGGTTTTGGAGGCCTTGATATTTATGCGAGCAGATTGTTTGATGAAAACGCTTTGCATCCGGTGCATTTGAGCTATCCTTTTAACAGCCAGGCTGATGACTTCTATATGAATCTTAAACAAGGCACTGTTGAAGGCTTGTTGAGCTCCAATAGATCTGGTGAAAATAACGATGAGATTTACTATTTTGAAGCTTTCCCACTCCGGATTTTGCTGGAAGGGGAGGTGCGGGATGAAACCACCAACAAATTACTGGCAGCCACCAAAATATCGGTTGTTGCCGGTGATTATGAAGAAATAAACCTGCTTACAGATTCGCTGGCTTTTTATCACTTGACCGTTCCGTTGGTCAAGAAAATAGCGGTTACAGCCGAAAAATCCGGTTATTTCCCGGAGCAAAGGTTGCTGACAATGGCTGATACCACACAGCTACTCCGTCAGGATTTTAGCCTGGCATTATTGACTTTTCCGGCCGCAATCAGTGGATTTGTACGCGATCGGGAAAACCAAATACCTATGCCGGAAGAAAAAGTTACTATCAACGGTCCCGGCGGTTTTTCGCTCGACACTTTTACCAATACGCTTGGTGAATACCGCTTCGATTCGCTAAAGCCCAATAACATCTATACGGTAAGGGTTTCGAAGGAAGGTTATTTTAGCGAGTCGCGTGTGTGTAGGATTCCGGAAGCGCGCAAACCGCTGCTGCTCAACAAGCAAAATGGGGTGGATATGGATTTTGAGCTCACCGCCATTCAGGAGAAAAAAGAAGTGGTTATCAATAATATTTATTACGATTTTGATAAGGCGAGCTTGCGCGAAAGCTCTAAGATTGAGCTTAACAAATTGGTAGCCATGTTACGCGAAACTCCTCAAGTAATCGTGCAAATTAATGCACATACCGACACGCGCGGCAGCCACAATTATAATGATAAGCTGTCGAAAGAACGTGCTGCTTCTGTTGTGAATTACCTGATTTTGAATGGTATTAATCCTGCCCGCTTGGTTTCCCGTGGTTTTGGTAAAACAAATCCGATCATTCCTAATGCAAAAACTGAGGCGGAACACCAGGCCAACCGAAGGACAACTTTTACCGTTACCGGAACGAATTTCCAGCCTGTCGTTTCAGAAGCTCCTCTGCTTTCAAAAACGGATAAACTGGTTTATCGGGTGCAGTTGATGGCTTCGTCAAGCTATTATCCACCCGAAAATTATTTTGCGGTCTTGAAAACAGTTATTCCGGGAATACGTTTTTCAGTAAATCAATCGGGAAGCCTTTATCGTTATGAAGCCGGCGACCGCTACCGACTGGCCGAAGCCGAATCCTTGAAAAGCCAGATTATTGCGGCCGGGTTTACCGACTGTTTTATCGTGCCTTATTACGCAGGTGAGCGTATCAGTATGGAACAAGCTAAAACATGGGAACGATGAAATATTCTACAAAAAACATTATTTTGTCGCTGCTGTTGCTCTTGTTTTCAGCGCCAATAGTTGCCCAATCGGATTTGATATTCAGCCAGCACGGCATGAACCAAAAGCTTTTTAATCCGGCTACCATCAACGACAATGGTATGCTGAACCTGGATTTGATGGCGCGTCAGCAATGGATCGGCTTCCCGGATGCGCCTTCGGTGCAATTTGTTGGTGCAGAGCTTTTTATGGAAGATCAGCCAATGGGTTTGAAGTTTGGTTTTATAAACCAGACTGCCGGCAAAGAAATCACACGCCAAATGGCACTTTCCTATGCTTATCAAGTGCGGCTTTCACAGGTCTTATTTGCACAATTTGGCTTGAGTGCAGGTTTTTACCAACGAAAAATCTTGTTCTCTGAATTGACTTTTGAACAGGGCAACGAGCCGTTCATCAAGTCAGATGAGTCAGTATTAAAACCTGATTTTTCTTTCGGTTTTGAAGTTTTCTGGAACCGCTTTACACTCGGTATGGCTGCCAATCACCTTACCACACCAAACCGTAAAGCTACCGTGTTTAAAATCCCGCTTCACAACCACTTTTATTTGACTTATCGCCATCAGCTGGAGCAGGATATTAGCCTGATTTCAGGAATTTTTTGGCATCAACAGGGGAGTTTGAACAGGCTTCAACTCGATATGCAGTTTGACTTTGGTAGCTGGGAAGCCGGGTTAGCTTACCGCCATCAGGATGCCCTCATTTTTATAGCCGGGATCAATCTTTCAGAATATATCCGGCTGAGCTATGCTTACGATTTAGGCATTTCCAAGATTGCTAACTACAACAGTGGAACGCACGAAATCAGCTTGCAATTTGGTATTCCCCGAAGGGGAGGAGCCTTCCTTTCACCACGTTTCCTGGATTAAAAACCTTTACGAATTATTCTTCCGGGTGAATCAATTGCGAAAACATATCTTTTTTACTAATGACCTCAATGGCATGCTGCAAGGTTTCGTCCTGCTCGCTAACTACTTGATAATAACTTTCCATATCCCAAATATTTCGCGCTATCAAAGCTTTGATTTGTAGCTTGATATGTTCTTTTGAACGCTCGTAAAGTGCTTCATTTAACTCAACGCCTTCTTTTTCGGCCAGGGCCAAAAAGTCGTCCATCATTTCGGGTGTAACTTCAACCAACTTGATATATTTATCGATGTTTTTATAGGTTTTCTTAAAATCATTGCGGTGTTCGTTACTATAGTCAATGGTGTAGCGGTTGAAAACGCCTTTGCGGATGAGGTCGGAATAATACCTGGTGAGGTGCAGCGTGTCCACCGGAACAAAGATGTCTGGCATAATTCCTCCGCCACCATAAACCGTTCTTTTTGCTGCCGTAGAATATTTGAGTGAATCAGGGAAATGAATGCTGTCGGCATTTACCAACTCGCCTTTTTCCTGACGTTCAAACAAATCCTTGAAATAATTTTCGCTGCCTTCGTCATAAGGCCGTTGGATGCTTCTTCCGCTTGGTGTGTAATAACGTGCTGCCGTAAGCCTGATAACTGAGCCGTCAGGAAGCTGAAATGGCCTCTGCACCAATCCTTTACCAAAAGAACGCCTACCAATAACTACGCCGCGATCCCAATCCTGAACAGCTCCCGAAACAATTTCACTGGCTGAGGCTGATCCTTCATTGATTAGTACCACAAGTTTTCCGTCTTCAAAGCTGCCACGGCGAGTAGCAGTAAAATCCTGTCGTGGACTTTTTGATCCTTCGGTATAGACGATCAATTTGCCTTCTTTCAAAAACTCATCAGAAAGTTCTACAGCAACATTCAAAAAGCCACCGGAATTACTTCTCAAATCCAACACCAAATCTTTCATGCCGTCGTTGCGGAGTTCTTTCATCGAGGTATGAAATTCTTCCATCGAAGTTTTCGAGAAACGGTTTAGTTTGATATAACCAATATCCTGTGTGAGCATATAAGTCGCGTCAATGCTGTTGATTGGGATTTCGTCGCGGATAATGGTGTAATCAATTAATTCGGGCTGGTAATTGCGATAAATGCTTACCGCTACTTTAGTGCCTTTTTTGCCGCGCAGCCTGTCCATCACGAATTTATTGGTCACTTTTTTGCCAAAAGCTTCTTCGCCATCAATCTTCAGGATACGATCACCAGCCAGAATTCCCAACTTTTCCGATGGGCCGCCCGGAACGGGTGATACAACTAAAATAGTATCGCGCAGCAATTGAAAGGTAACTCCAATACCTTCAAAGCTACCTTCCAGAGGCTCGTTAGCGGCATCAATATCTTCTTTGGAAATATAGGCAGAATGTGGGTCAAGCTCTTTGAGCATAGAAACAATGGCTCCTTCTACGAGTTCGGGTGTATTGGTGCTGTCCACATAAAAATTGTCGATATAAAATAGCGTAGCAGCAAATTTCTGACTGGTCTCTTTTGGGTCAGATTTCTCTGGGCTCTGAGCTGATAATGAGAAAGTTAAAATGAGGAAAGTAATAAATAAGGTGATTTGTTTCATAGGGAAATGTTTTGAAGACTAAATTTCATGTTTGAAGCAGCAAACGCAGGCTACAAGGCCAAAATTAATAAAACACTCAAAAGTAAACAATTATTGTTTGTAATAGTTTTAGCGCGATTTGGCTGACGTTAAAGATTGTTAAGGAACCAGGATGAAGTCAGGGGGCGCCAGTGTTTGTGAAGTCAGGGTGCGACTGATATGGCCACGTTAAAATAGTCGTCCCCTGACTGGCTATGGTTGCAGGTCAGGGTGCGACTGATACGGCCACGTTAAAATAGTCGTCCCCTGACTGGCTATGGTTGCAGGTCAGGGTGCGACTGATACGTTCACGTTAAAATAGTCGCCCCCTGACTGGGGTTTAAGTTAAAGTCCGGGTGCGCCAGTGTTTGTGAAGTCAGGGTGCGACTGATACGGCCACGTTAAAATAGTCGCCCCCTGACTGGGGTTTAAGTTAAAGTCAGGATGCGCCAGTGTTTGTGAAGTCAGGGTGCGACTGATACGGCCACGTTAAAATAGTCGTCCCCTGACTGGGGTTTAAGTTAAAGTCAGGGGGCGACTGTTTGATGTCGCAGGATAGTCGCACCCTGACTTGCAGAATTTTACCATAAAAAAACGCCTCACGAAAGGCGTGAAGCGTTTAGAATATCAATAAATATTTTGCTTAAAAATCTAAAATAGATTTGGCAGCATTATAGATTTTTTCTGCGCTCGGCAGAATTTCATTTTCCAATATGCGGTTAAAGCCAACAGGTGTGAAGGTTGAACCGACACGTTTTATAGGTGCATCCAGGTATTCAAAAGCCTCTTCGGCAATGATGGAAGCCAGCTCGGCACCGAATCCGGAAAACACTTTGTCCTCGTGAACCACCAGCACGCGCGATGTTTTTTTTACGGTTTCCAGGATGGCTTCTCTGTCCAAAGGAATCAGACTTCTGATGTCCAGCACTTCAATTTCTTTGCCGGTTTCATCACTGATGCGGTCAGCTACCTTAACAGCCATGTGGGTGGTGTTTCCGTATGTAATGATACTCAAGTCGCTACCACTTCTACGGATTCTGGCCTTACCAAACGGAACTTCAAAATCCTCAGGAACCACGGTTTCGGCAACAGGGTCATTATACAGTGCTTTGGGTTCCAAAAATACTGTAGGGCCCTCGCTGTTCATCGAGGTGCGTAAAAGTCCTGCTGCATCATCAGCATAAGAAGGGTAAACAATACGCAAGCCTGGAAGTGTTGTCAGTGCTCCTTCAATAGTTTGAGAGTGATACAGGCCGCCGCCGATATATCCACCAGAGGCAAGTCTGATTGTTACGTTGGGAGCGAAAGCACCGTTGCTGCGCCAATAATCGTGTGATGTCTCAACCAATTGTTCCATGGCCGGCCAAAAATAATCTGCAAACTCGGCGCCTTCTACCACGATACGGATTTTTTTGTCGAAGCGGCTCATACCATTGGCTGTTCCCATGATAAAGTCTTCGGCAATTGGTGCGTTGAAAACACGGTCTTTACCAAATTCCTGTTGCATTCCTTTGGTAACATTAAAGATGCCGCCTTTGTCTTTGTTGGCAATATCTTGCCCCCAGATAAAGGTGTCTGGGTTTTTTCTAAATTCGGCTTTCAAAGTTTCGTTCAGCGCCTGAATGTATTTCATCGACTTTCCTTTTGTACCATCGTGGAGCCCTTCGGGATATTTTTTTGAGACAAACGGCTCTGGTATCACGAAATCAAAAATGCTGTCAGGACTTGGATCGGCGGCTTTAATAACTTTTTTGTGTGCTGCTGATAGGATTTTCTTGGCTTCGGCATCCAGTTCACCGAGTTCTTCTTCAGTAAATTTTCCGGAGTGGATCAACTGAATCCTGAAGCGGGTAAGTGGATCACTTAAACGCACACAGTGAAGCTCATTTTCATCGCGGTAAAGCTCGTGATTGTCTGAGTTTGAATGCGAATGGATGCGTACACAGTTGGCATGAACGATTACTGGTTCGCCATGCTTTTCAATGTGTTCGCGGGCTTGATACATGGCATTCATGGAGTTGAACACGCTTTTGCCATCGCAATAAATGATTTTCAGGTTTTTCATGCCACTATAATTTTCAGCGGCTCTGCGGTTGGCTGATTGGTCTTTTTGTGGTACGGAAATTCCAAACTGGTTATCTTGAAAAACAAACAAAACGGGAAGTTTCTCGTTGGAAGCACCATTTATGGCTTCAAACACATAGCCTTCAGACGTGGATGATTCGCCCTGTGAGCTGATAGCGATTCCTTTAGCTCCATATTGTTTGATGCCTCTCGCAGTTCCAACGGCATGCAGCGTATGGTTGCCCGTTGCTGAGGAAACGTTCTGGATGTTCCACTCGGGTTTGGCAAAGTGGTTAGACATATGTCTGCCGCCACTGGCTATGTCATCGGCTTTAGAAAGTCCGTTGAGGATTATTTCTTCGGCAGTGAGGCCAGCGGATATGGCTGTTAGCATATCGCGATAATAGGGAAACAGGAAGTCTGTTTCGCGGTTAAAAACCTGTCCGATAGCAAGCTGAATGCCATCGTGACCGGCATAAGGAGCATGGTATGACCAGCCCAGTGCCTGTTTGAGATAATTAGGCGCCTTTTCATCAATTTGACGACCCATTGTCATCAGACTATACCACTTTTTTAAGGTTTCCTTGTCAGTATTGTCTAAAGTAAATTTTCTTTTTTGTGTCATTATCAACTTTT
>JALNZT010000061.1 GCA_023229135.1 Bacteroidales bacterium | reverse complement strand
ACTTACCAAGTACCATCTGCCGTCCGATACGTGTCGGCTCTTTGAGCAGGCGGTAGAACCATTCCAGCCCAAGGTTGATAAAAATTTTCGGGGCCCGCTTTTTGAGGCCGCAATAGACATCGAAACTCCCGCCGAGCCCCATGTATAATGCCGGATGGACCTCCATCAGCTCGTCCATCAGAAACTCCTGCCTAGGGCTTCCCTGAGCGACGAATACGACATCTGGTTTGATTTCGATGAGTGTCTGTTTGAGCTCCTCTTTTTCGCCTATGTAGCCGTTTTGATAACCGACGATATTGACGCCAGGAAACTGCTCGCGTAGTTTGTCGACCGTGCGCTCGATTACCTCCTGTGTCGATCCGACGAGGTAAAAGCTCTTTTCGTTTCGAAAACGCTCTATGATATCGAGCCAGAACTCCGCCCCTGGGATCTTCACAGCATCCAGACCTTTTTTGCGTAGCGCCATCACTGCCCCGATGCCATCAGGGTAGCCGATGTTGCGGTTGACGATCTCGCGCAGGCGTTCGTCGTCTTTGAGGATCTTTTCGGCATTCATAGCAATGAGGATTTTCTTTTCGTCCCGAATCTGATCCAAAAACTCCTCTTTGCTCCCAAAAGCGTGGATTCTGTAGTGGTTGACGATGCTATTTTTCATGATTCTTTTACCTTTAACTTTTTTACTCTCTAATATTTCAATAACCTCATCTTCGCTTAAACCATGCATGATCCCAGTGTGATCATCAAAAACATCCACAGAATGATTCAATAAGATTTTAGCTTGCTCATACAATTGCTTAATCTCATAGATATCTATTTTATCAATCCATTCAAAACTTTTATTGCCTTTCTTATCAGAAGCGAATCTAAAGCTAAATGATTTATCATCCAGTTTTTTAAATATATCTATAAGTTTATCAAAGTCACTGAAATATACACTATCATCAACGGTGAGTTCTGCCCTTCTTTTCACCAATATCCAGTGTTCTTTAAAACCATTTGCTAATTTTGTGATTTCATGCGTTTCTGCCAGTCTTTGTATCAAACAATCTGACCCAGAAAATTTTCCAAAATATTCAATATTGGCTTTAAGAATAAGCTCCAAATAATGTCTAAGCGTAAACATCATGGGATGTACAATCGTATCTATAGGAGCATTGCTTTTATAAAGTAATTCAAATGCTTCTGAGTACTGAAAAGCATAAGCAAAATTGCTATGAGACACCTGCCCTATATGGCTATATCTTCTTGATTGTTCCCATCTTACCTTGTTCATAAACTATTTATTCTCCACTTCCAATAAAAAACAATCTATTTGTCATCATCTTTTTCATGATTCTTCTTTTACAAGCTGTCCATATTTTTTTGTCCTGATTCCTTCTCTGATCACACGTGCTGGATTTCCTGCGACTATCGTGTGCGATGGAACATTCTTTGTCACCACTGCTCCGCTACCAACAATGACCTCATCACCGATCGTGACTCCGGCCATAATAATGGCATTGGATCCGATGAAACATCTTTTGCCTATATAGGTATCAGCGTGCAAAGCTCTGGCGTAATCGTGTGAAAACACTATCGCCCCCCCCCGCAACGTAGCTCTCTTCAGCTATATGAACGCCTGATGGATTGGTCTTGTCCAGTCTGGCTCCAAATGAAATTTTTGCCGAAGGATGAATATCCATTTTAAAAATTTTTGTAAATACAAAATGCTGCACAAACAAAACCAGTTCTCTTATTTTGTTACGAATCATTACCGCTGTGTTCATCATGAACCTCTCATTAATAAGTATTTTTTTAGACCAACTGCGCGCCGGATAACTTATGGATTTATTAACCGTTTGTAAAGCCCAACGATCTGATCACAGACATATGCATTACTCAATCTTTTTTTTCTTTCTTCCGGAAAAGCATGATACTCTGAGGCAAAAACACGCGCTATCTTTTCAGCCAAATCCTCCGTGTTATGTGCGATATAGCAATTATCCAAATTTTCGATCAGATACGGTACATCGCCTACCGGTGTAGAGACAATAGGCGTATCACAGGCAATGGCCTCTTTGATCACCTGAGGCGATCCCTCCGACAGCGATGTCATAACAAGGCACTTGGCTTCTTTCAGAGCTTTTTTCACCTCTGCGCGGCTTTTTGAATCGAACAATATCACTTCCGGTGTCAGTCCGTATTTCTTTTTCAGTACGTCCAGCATTTTTTCAAAAAGAGAATAATTCTTGACCGCACGCTGTGGAGAACCGGGAAAAATCACCGCATTTTTTCTTTCGACGGGTTGCTGATCATCCAAAAAAAGATCGTCGATACCGCAAGGAATCCATTTGATATTGTTGGAGACAGGTTTGATTTTTTCAAATATCTGCTGACTCACGGCTATGTTGGCATCGGCATACCTGATCAACATTTTGGAGATCAAAAAAACCGCTTTACTGCCATTGATATCACTACCGTGATACGTGGCGATAATTTTTTTATTTTTTATAAAAGGAGCGATGAGCAACAATGGAAGCCCGGTCAATCCATAATGCACATGGATAATATCCGGATCAAAATCCTTTATCTTTCGGTATAGCCCTATAGGATTCAAATATTTATGCAAACTTGACTTGCCATTGAGCACAAACAAATCCACATCCATATCATAATGGTCGCGAAAATATTCAAACTGTTCCTTGACAAAAATACCGAAATAAGGATGCTCCTTAGTAGGATACATATTTGTTAAAAAAAGAATTTTCATAGCTATTTCACGCTCGCTAATCGATCATAGGTTTTAATATATCCATCCCCTATTGTTTCAATACTGAACAGTTGCTTTCCAATATTGGCAATTCTTGCTTTATCCATTGAAAGCAGACGATTTATTATATTTTGATCCAATTGCTCCAAATCATCTACAATAGCGCCGCAGTTATATTTTTTTAAAACATCAGAGATCAACGTAACAGAATCATTTGCGATAACCGGTAATCCGCACGAAAGGTATTCGCTGAATTTTATTGGTGAAGATACTTTATTTACAATATCTTTATCTCTTATAATGATTCCAATATCCGCAGCCATTAGATAATTAGGAACTTCGTTATATGGAACAAACATACTGATGATGTTTTCGTGCGAATAACTCTTCTTTGTCAACATCAGTATTTTATAACCTTGCCGGGCAAGAGCCATAGCGATTTCATCGCCATTTTGCCATTTTCCGCCAGTGCTACTCGAAAATACAAATAAAATTTCACTTGCTGCCACTTTTAACTTGCGACGGATATTCTCTCTTATTGTTTCATCCCAAAAAAATCCATCGCCTGCAATGCAATGGTTGATAACAATATTTTGATCTGAAAACCCATACTTTGTCATTGCATAATGTTTTAACTCTTCTGAAACAACATTGACCAGTTTGGCTTTCGATACATATTTTTCAAAAAGACTTTTCAAATAATGAAGTTTTATTTTCGTCAAAATCCCCTGCTTCAGATAACCGGCGATCTCCTCATATGATGCTCCCCGAATATCCATGAACAAGTTTGGATCATAACCAAAAGCATTTTTAAATGCTTTATAAAAAATTATTCCCATATATTCGCCTCTGACATGAAAAAGCGTTTTATCTGTTATATGAAGCTTCCTGAGAAGATTTCCCAATGATTTTTGCATCAGCAAATTTGAAATGGGATACTGCGCAGAGGTCTTAAAAAAATGCAGGTTGATAGTGGTATTCAGATTGATTACTTTTTCTTTTTCTTCATCATTTCTAATGCCAACCAATAATGTTATTTCCATGTTCCTTTTTTTATTTGCAATATAATTGAGCAACTCAACTACTTGTGATTGAAAAACAGGGCCTATGCCAGATGTTATATATACAAGATTCAATTTGATTTCCTTATCAAGAAATACGTTAAAAAAGCCGAAAATACATGCGTAAAAAAATGCACTGACAATAAGTTCGTCACAAGAAAAAAACTAAAATACATTAACTTGTTTCTGACGGTACCAAATCTATATATCAGATAAAAGATTACTCCAATATAGGCAATCAGACCAATAATTCCAAGCCTGTGAAATACATAAAAAAATCCATTATCGATTTCCAGAAACTCTCTGTATTCTGACCAGTTTCCATCCCAAGAAGTTCTTAATACCTCAGTCGTAATACCTATTCCCTCTCCAAAAATAAGATTTTCATCTTTTGTGATCATCTGATTATAGGCATACGACAGATCATTTAATCGTGTCATAACTGTCCGGCTTTCTAACGGATTGGCAATTTGAGATATTTTATCAAGATGAGCTTCACTCAACAATTTTGGTGCAAGAAAGATAGACATACTGAAAACAAAAATAATGATGGCAATGTTTTTCATACTTGGTTTTAGTATTGCAAAGGCATAAAAAAGGACATGCAAAACAAATGACTGATTTGAACCGCTTAACGCACACGCGACCAATCCCAAAACAAAAGATATATACAACCGATTTTGATAATAATTTGTTTTTGGAAAATTGCTCATGGAATATAGAAACGGCAAAAATAGAAAAATCCCCAAAGGCGGCCCAGCCACTCTAAAAGCCACATAAAGCGGTCTATCTTCATCTCTATAGGGGTTTGGCAGAAGATTTAAAAAAAATGCGATATATAGTGAGAATACGACGATTGATAAAATATAGCTATACTTAAAAAATATTTCCAAACTATATTTTTTTTCTCTCATTATTTGAAACATTAAAATAAACACAAGAAAAAAACTTGCATGATATTTAAACTCAAAATGTATAACGGGATTGCCATAGCTATATGCCAGTATCAATGTATAGCCAACGGCAACTACATAAAATATTTTTGAGATTTTAATTTTAGAATATTTGACAAAAGAAAACAAAGTCAATAGCAATAATATCAATGGGCCAATGTTTTTAGCAATTGGCATAACAAAAATCAAATCCAGCAATAAAAGAAACAATGCAATATGTGAAAAATTTAAAGCTGTCTTTTGTATTTCTATTTGAGATTTTACCATCATCTTCTCACCAACCCCTTCAATTCAACTAAAAACTTTTTATTCCATACGAAGTTTAACATCCCCACCATTAAAAGCCCGACCAGTGATCCGAAGATCAATTTCACTAATAACGATTCGGTTATATTGACAACAAAATAGCTTAGGATTCCCGCCAGCACAGCGATGGAAGCCGGGATCAGTATCTGTTTGAAATATTCTGTAAACTTTGCATCGCAAAGAGGCTTAACCATAAAAAACCACATAGGAATTGATACCAATAACATCAAAATGGTTAAACTTATGTTTTTCTTCATCTTTAACCTAACTCCCATATTTTGTGTGAACAAAATATTTTTTCATAACACCAAGCAACGTCAAGACCTGATTTTTTTCTATATTTGTATAGTTTGCAAACATATCCGCACAATCTGTTTTTAAATCACTGTCAAAATCGAGTAATGCACTATTTTCTTCAAAATAATTGTTTAAATATTCTCTTAAGTCATCATTAGTGTTATACCAGTAATCCAACGGATTCATATGCTTTTTAGTGTTTGACGATGATCGGGTTAGCCCTACTTTCTTGAGTCCAAAATCCATGATTTTTTTTGGAAGTTTGGATAATAAAATATTTCTTCCTAAAATATTCACACTTTTATCGGTAATCTTTCCTCCAGTTTTTTCCCAAACATAATTGGCAGCTTTTGGATATTTATGAATGATCCATTGTTTATATATCTTATGATTAAATCGCAACTCAACAGGAATCGTCAAACAATATTCCAAAAATTCCAAATCATAAAAAGGTGAATATGATTCGCCAAACTCCTGGGGTACTAGAAGCCCTTGATTGGCTCCAGTAAATCCTCTTGCATAAAACTTGAATATTTCCTCATTTTTATAGTTTGATGAAAACATGGATTTGTCCAGCTTTTTTGCTAGAACTTTCGAGTATGTACCATCGGTAACTTCAAACTCCTTGTCTTTATCCAATGAGCTATAAAATGTTCCGATGATCACGTCACCCAACATCCCTGTATGAACGATACCAAATTTGCTTTTATCCATAAGATCCAGACAACTTTTTCCGTGTGCCAATCCATAATACAAAGCTCCACCCGAATTTATCCGCACGGTATCGTCGATGTCTTTTAAAAACAATCCATTATCCAACGCTTTAAAGATCCATTCATGCTTCAAATCAGCCGCTATGGCTTTGGGAATCGTTTCATCCAGATAATCTGTTTGTGAAAACGTATAGTTGACGATCTGATCGCCATATCCCATATCATTGGCAACCCAGGTCGTCATCCTGCTATCAAGCCCTCCACTCAAGCCCGCCAGATGCTTATATCCATACTCTCTATCTTTTTCAAACGCTCTTTTGATAGCCTGTCGGAAAAGTCTGTCGATTCCCTCGATGGTCTCCTCTTCGCTTCGGTTATAATTCGGAGTGTTATCCAGCAGGTGATATCGGATGATTTCGGTATTTTGGCCTGCCATCTTGATATAATGACCGGCAACCAGCTTTTTGATCTCCTGAAACAGTGTATGCTCCTCGACCATAAATCCGTAAGTCAATAGGAAGTAAGCAGCATTTTTATTGAGATGATAAGCCTGATCGTTATTTCTGTAAAAATCGACGATGAAATTGATCTCGGAGCCAAACACAAACTGCTCATTTACTTTGGAATAAAAAACCTGTTTGCTGCCTATGTGATCGGTAAAAATAAGTGTGATGTCGCGCTTTTTGTCCCGAAATATCCCAGAAAAACTTCCTCTGAATTCATTAAAAAATGTCTCTCCGTTTGTTTCATACATGCTAACGATCGTCTCTTTGAGATCAGCTTGTCTATATTTGGCTACAAGGTCCAGAGAATTCAGCAAAACACCTTCGGTCACAACGGTATAGTCTGCATCGTCATAAAATATTTTATCATCCAAAAATTTATCGACCGTTCTTCTCTCGATAAACAAAGTTTCTGTATTGATCTGCCCAATGACAATGTTTTTTCTTTGTTCAACGCTCAGTGATCTGTTTGTTTTATTTTTTCCATGTATTCCGAAAAAGCCAGGCATTATTTTCCTTTTTTAACCAATAAAATGAGTTCTTTTGTTATCTGTTTATTGAAAACCATACTAATTGCCGTATACAGCAAACCATATAGTAAAGACAAAATCAGAAGTTCGCCGAGTGTATTATCAATATCAATTGGCAAATAATAGATAAAAACAAATGCCAGTGATGTGATCAACATTGACGGCAAAAATGAGAATATATAATCTGATATCTTGGCATCAAGCAGCGGTTTTATCATAAACGGGTAAGCCAAGATCATAAAAAATAGTTTTAGACCAACAATACTCCATGAAACTGCTGACAGTCCAAAGATACTGGCGAAATAAACGACAAAAGGCACGATAAAAATTTGTGCCAGATTCCAATAAAATCCCCAGTTTGCTTTTCCTTTTGCCATAAGCAGCGAACCGATAGGATTGCCTATGGCAACAATCGCAAAAGCTAGTGACAAAATCTGCACGATAACCACAGAGTCATTCCATCGTTCGCCAAACATGATATGAACAATCTCAGGTGCCAACAAAATAATGGCACCATAAATCGGAAGATTCACAAATGAAAGCATTGACACTATCTTGAAATAGACACTTTTTAACCTAATGGTATCGTCCTGAATCTTAGACATTAGAGGAAAGGCGACTTTTGTCACTATTGGATTGATAACCTGAAATGGTCGCATGACAAGCTGTTTTGCCACGCTGTAAATCCCAAGCGCTTCTGTCCCCAGCAATTTCCCGATCAGTATCACATCGATCTGGGAATTGAAATAGTTGATCGTTCTTTCTCCCATCTGATAGGCTCCGAACCCCAAAAACTCTTTGATCTCACCGATGTTAAATACAAACGACGGTTTGTGCTCTTTGAGTCCCAAGATCATAAACTGGATAGTCTGGCTCACGACACCAGCTAATGTACCATAGACGAGCGAATAAACTCCATACCCCATATACGCCAAAACGACCGATACGACGAGCGATACCGTCTTGTTAACGATATCTATCCTCGCTATCTCGGCAAAGCGCATTTCCTTTTGCCACAGTACCATAAACTGCTGTCCGAACGGTTGGATTAGAAAGGTCAACGCTACAATGATGATAAGTGCGGTCAGTTCCGGTTCGGCATAAAACGTCGAGACAAGTGGAGCCAATGCACTGATAATAGCAAACAGTCCAAAACCGGCAAGTACATTGACCCAGTAGAGCGTGCTGAGCTGTTCGTGCGTGATCTGCTGCTTGTGGATAATGGCATTACTGATCCCCATATCGAGAAACGCCTGGCTAAAACCGATCACCACCATCACCAGCGCCATCAGCCCGAATGCCGACGGGTCGAGAAAACGGGCGAGGATCGCCAGCTGAAGCAATTGCAACAGCGTCGTCACGATCGTCGATGCTGTGGTCCATTTGACGCCGTGTATGGCTTTGGCTTTAAGAGACATCTATGCCTTCCCTTCTCTAGCCATTGCTATCAATGTGCGTGTTTTTTCTTCTACCACTTTTGCGCTCCAATGCTTTTCCAAAATCTTTCTATTCTGTGCGATTTGTTCAGCAGAAAGAGGCTCAAATGCCTTATGCTGATCTGCAGACATGATATCTATCGAAAAAACATAGGCACCTTCATTTTGGAAAAAGTCAAATACCGGATTTTTAGGATTGAGAAAAATCTTTGCTCCCAAATACATCATGGTGATAATATTTCCCATTGCCTGCTGGCGCAAATGATTCATAATAACGATCGAGCATGAGGCAATCATCTGATGATATTCATCTTTAGGGATGAAATCTACTAACGGCAAGAAATTTTTTCCCAGCTTTTCTTCTCCCCGACACATAATGGCATCTCTGTAGTCCGGAATACCGTAACTTAATGGTGCAATTACACTGCGTTGCCCTAAATCAAGTTTTTCAAGTAAATCAAAAACTTCCATATGATTGTTTTCATAGGAAGCTGAATTGCCGATCAGTATATTCTGACCTTCCATTTGATGCTGATCCAATCCTCTGAGCATATCCTCCAGATTTGCATAGCTAAAAGGGGCAAACTCTGCCTTAAGCTGCGGCAACACACTTTTTAAAAGATTGCATTCCGTCGGAATAACAGGCGCAAAATAATGAACTTTACCGATAGCCCGAAGGTGATTTGCCTTATGTCCCAAAAGGGTTTTTATGAAATTTTTCAAACGTGTTTTTTTATTGTTTTGTTTCCATAGCTTGCGGGTTTTTTCAAGAAACAAAGAACTATAATTTCCAACGATATAATGGTAAAAATCTCCTCCCCATCCAAGCCATATGAATTTGGTTTTGGAAGGAGCATTCAAAACAAGCCTTATCTTTGCCCTATCATGCATAGAAAACATATGCAAGGCAACAAATTCATACTCTTTCAAGGTATCCAAAAATTGTTGGTTGTTTACTTCAGTAGAGGAAATTTTGCTGACTTGCTCGGATTTGATATATTTGAATTGTTCGCTAACCTGATCAGAAATCACTAAAAACCTGTTTTCTCCCGGAGCTATTTTTTCAAATTCATTGTATGCGAAATCTATAAATTTCTCATCCGGGACAAGATGCAGGATCACTTAAACAAACTCCCAACACATTCGTTTTCAGGAGTGACCAAAAACTTTTCATAGTTTTTCAAAACTTCTTCTTTGTTCCGTTCCCCAACCTTTTTGTTTCCGACATAGATACCCCATGGTTCAAGACTTTTTGTAATTAAGGAATTTGCAGCAACTGCTGCACCTTCTCCTATTACAACATCAGGCAATACAACGGAATTCGTACCTACAATAGCAAATTTTTCAATTTTTACTTTGCCAACTTTTGCATTTCTGAATTCGTTTGCAATCGTCGGATTCCCAAAACCCCAATCCTTAAAATCATCACTTCCGGTAATGATTCGGCATCCTGATGCTAAACCAGAAAAATCTTCCATAATGAACTCTCCACCGCCAGATATAGATGAAAAACTTGCAATATGGACATAGTTTCCTATTGTGATCTTTTCTTTGGCATAGATCAAAACAAAATCATCAATGATGATATGCTTACCGAACTCAATATTTTCAAGACCAATGATTTTCGTATATTCGAACGTTTTTACATTTGGTATTTTGTATTTGTCCATTGCTATAGCGCTCCTTTGAGGATAGTGATGATACGCAGTTGATCATCACGCAAGAGATCAGCATACATCGGCAGACACAAAATTCGTTTTGAAATCTCTCTGGATATGGAACATTGCTGTTTGGGTTCTATATAACTCAAAGTATCAAGTGAAGGATAAAAATATCTTCGTGGAAAAATATCTTGCTCATTCAATGCTTTTTGAACTTTTTGAAGTTGTTCTTCCGACTCGAAAACAACCGGAAAATAACTGTAGTTTTGTGTTGCATCCGGATTTTGCTCCTGGAACTGAACATATCCGCACAGTTCATTCGTGTATAGCTCATATACTTTTTTACGAGCCGATTGAATCTCTTCGATATCATCGAGCACGCACAGGCCCATCGCCGCTTCAAATTCGTTCATCTTGGCATTGGTCCCAAGGTGCGGTATCTCTTCGGCATTTTTGATACCAAAATTGATCAGATATCGAGCTTTTTCGACCAATGCATCATCGTTGATGATCAGTGCTCCACCTTCAATGCTGTGAAAAAGTTTCGTAGCATGGAAACTAAGTGTTGAAATATCACCATAATTCAAAACACTTTGCCCTTTATGCTCCACATCAAAAGCATGGGCTGCATCATAGACAACTTTGAGATCATGCTGTTTTGCAATTGCACCTATACTTTCGACATCGCAGGCATTTCCGAACACATGAACACTCAGAATCGCCGAGGTGTTTGGTGTGATGGCCTGTTCTATACAATGAGGATCGATATTCAAAGTTTTCGGATCGATATCGGCAAAAATCGGCAAGATACCATTCGTCACCAGTGAGCTGGTAGTCGCGACGAAACTGAACGGCGTCGTTACCACAAACCCTTTGAGCCCCAAAGTACGATACGCGATTTCCAATGCCACCGTACCGTTTGACACCAAAACAATATTTTTTACTCCCAAATATTCGGCAAGACGTTTCTCAAGTTTTTGAACCAGTGGACCATTGTTTGTCACCCAGCCGTTTGTATAGATCTCGTCGACATATTGTTTATATTTTTCTTTGTTTGGAAGATAAGTCTTGGTTACATTTATCATGTGTTTATTCCATATTTTTTTAAATACCACTCAACTGTTTTAACGATTCCTGTATCGAATGTCTCTTCTGCTTTCCACCCAAGCTCGTTCTCGATCTTCGTCGCATCGATGGCGTAGCGGCGGTCGTGGCCTGCGCGGTCTTCGACGAAAGTGATCAGCTCTTTATAGGAGTTGATCTCTTTCTTAGATTCCCAATCAAGTTGAGAATGACGGTTTTTGTCATTGCGGACTTGATCCGCAATCTCAGAATGACGGGAGGATAGTGGGACTTTTTCATCCAGTATCTCACAGATACGGTCAACGATCTGAAGGTTGGTTCTTTCATTTCTTCCGCCGATGTTATAGGTTTCACCGGTTTTACCGGTATGATATACGAGATCAATCCCTTTGCAGTGGTCAAGCACATAGAGCCAGTCACGGATGTTTTTACCGTCGCCGTAGATCGGGATATGATTACCCGCCAGCGCATTTCTGATGATGGTCGGGATGAGCTTCTCATCGTGCTGTTTGGGGCCGTAGTTGTTGGAGCAGTTAGTGATCACACAGTTCATGCCGTAAGTCTCTATATAGCTTCTTACGATCATGTCAGAGCTTGCTTTGCTTGCACTGTATGGGCTGTTTGGAGCGTACGGGGTTTTCTCGGTAAAGAGTCCAGTTTCACCAAGTGTGCCGTAGACCTCATCTGTTGAGATGTGGTGGAAGCGCGGCGTGGATTCCGGATCGAGTACGGAATGACGATAGGTGAATGGTTTTTCCATCCAGTGTTTGTATGCCACATCCAAAAGCGTGAAAGTACCGTTGACGTTGGTCTCTACAAAAACGCCAGGGTTTTTGATGGAGTTGTCCACATGAGATTCAGCTGCGAAGTGGATCACCCCTTGGATGTCATATTCGTCAAAGATGAACTCAACCAATTCACGGTTGCAGATATCCCCTTTGATGAACTTATATCTTGGATCATCTTCTACTTCTTTGAGATTATCCAAATTTCCAGCGTAGGTCAGCAGATCGATGTTGACCAGATTGTATTCCGTGTATTTTTCGAGAAAATATGGCACGAAATTAGAGCCGATAAACCCCGCGCACCCTGTGACTAAAATCGTTTTCATTCTTTTACCAAATCCCGTAAATATTGTCCGTAACCGTTTTTGCTGAGCGGTTTGGCGATCTCAAGAACTTGTTCTTTGCTTATCCAGCCGTTATTATAAGCTATTTCTTCCAAGCAGGCTATTTTATACCCCTGTCTATGCTCGATTGTCTGGACAAACTGCCCTGCTTCTATGAGACTGTCATGCGTACCCGTATCAAGCCAAGCAAACCCGCGGCCAAGCAGCTCAACTTTGAGCTTGCCTTTTTTGAGGTATTCCTGATTGACTGTTGTGATCTCTAGCTCTCCCCTATCGCTTGGCTTAATGCCTTTAGCTATTTCTACGACAGTATTGTCATAAAAATAGAGTCCTGTAACAGCAAAATGTGACTTGGGATTGGTAGGTTTTTCTTCGATACTGACAGCATTTTTTTCCTTGTCAAACTCAACCACTCCGAATCTCTCAGGATCTTTTACTTGATAGCCAAAAACTACGGCACCCTCTTTTAGGCTCGCTGCATTTTGCAGCAGCGGTGTAAATCCCTGACCGTAGAAAATATTGTCCCCGAGGATCAGACAGATATTGTCATCACCAATAAACTCTTCACCCAATATAAAAGCCTGAGCAAGGCCATCAGGAGAAGGCTGCACCTTGTATGACAGCTCGATACCCCAATCGCTGCCATCACCAAGTAGCTCTTCATATTTACCTATATCTTGAGGCGTAGAAATGATAAGTATCTCACTGATACCTGCAAGCATAAGAACTGATAACGGATAATAAACCATTGGCTTGTCATATACAGGCAAAAGCTGTTTGCTGATGGATCGTGTCACTGGGTATAGACGCGTACCGCTGCCACCGGCTAAAATTATCCCTTTCATTTACTTAACACTCCGCAAAAATCCAACTCTGTTTGCACATCAAGATTTTTAAACTCTTTATGCGCCACGAGAAAAACTTGCAAGTCGGAATCCGCCAAAGCAGTTTCAAGACTTGTAGTTTTGAGTTTTGAGTTTTGAGTTTTGAGTTCAGTATCTAGCGGGATGTTTGGCTCTACGCAGACGACATTTACTAGTTCTTCAGTCAAACGTTTGGCGATATAGAGCGCCGGAGATTCGCGCAGGTCGTCGATGTCTGGCTTGAATGCAAGACCAAAGATTGCAATCTTTGGTTCTTTAATTTTTTGAGATTCTGAATCAAGTTCAGAATGACGAGAGGATGAGTTTAATTTCCATTCGGCTACGGCGTTTTTGACTTTTTCGATGACCCATTCGCTCTTATAGTCATTCACACGGCGGGCTGTCTCGATGAGGCGAGCAGTACCTTTGCCGGCATCTACGATGAACCACGGATCTACAGCGATGCAGTGGCCCCCTACTCCACAGCCTGGCTGGAGGATATTGACACGTGGATGGCGGTTGGCAAGACGTATAAGCTCTAACGTATCGATGCCAAACTGATCACACAGCATACTAAGCTCGTTGGCAAATGCGATGTTGACGTCACGGAAGCTATTCTCGGTGAGTTTCGCCATCTCGGCGGTCTTGGCATCGGTTTCGAGCACTTCGCCCTCGACGAAGGTGCGGTAGAACTCGGCGGTCGCCTTGGTCGCCTCGGGCGTTACCCCTCCCACGATCCGATCGTTTTCGACCAGTTCACGCATAATGTGGCCTGGGAGGACACGCTCGGGGCAGTGGGCGACGAATAATTTTGAATTTTGAATGTTGTGTGTTGCAGGATCGATGTCAAAGAGTTCAGGGCAGAGTTCGGCTAAGACTTCTGCTACTTTATCCGTTGTCCCTACGGGTGAAGTTGACTCGAGGATGACGATATTCCCCTCTCTCACAAACGGAGCTATGCTACGAGTCGCGGCGATAACGTAGTCGATGTTGGGCGACGGGCAGGCATCTGGGATATCAGTGTGGTGGAACGGCGTCGGTACGGCGAGGATAAAAATATCTGCTTCAGCCGGAACCGTATCGGCACGAAGCTTGCCGGAATTAACTGCTGAGCGAACAAATGTATCAAGCTCAGGCTCAACGATGTGGATCTCTCCGCGATTGATAGTATCTACGGCATGCTGGTTGATATCGACTCCGTGGACATGGTAGCTGCGGTTAGCAAGCAGTGCAGCAGTAGGCAGGCCGATGTAGCCCAATCCTATGATGCAGATTTTTTTGTCAGTATGCATTAATAACTCCCTTTGATAAATTCAATAATTTTTTCACACGCATGGCCGTCGCCGTATGGGTTGCTCGCTTGAGACATAGCATGATACGCTTCTTTATCATCTATAAGTTTTTGCGCTTCTTTGATGATAAGTTGAGTATCTGTCCCTACCAACTTAACCGTCCCTGCTTCTAATGCCTCGGGACGCTCGGTCGTATCGCGCATGACAAGGACGGGTTTGCCCAAAGACGGTGCTTCTTCTTGCACACCCCCGCTGTCGGTGATGATGAAATAGGAGCGGTCCATCATGGTGATAAACTGCTCGTACTGCAGTGGTTCAATGAGGTAAATATTTGCCACATCGGATAGGAGCTCTTTGACCGGTTTTTGAACATTCGGATTTAAATGAACGGGATAGACAATGTCGATGTCTGGATTGTTCAACGCTATCTCTTTTAAAGCCGTGCAGATATTGATAAAGCCCTGCCCGTGATTCTCTCTGCGATGACCGGTGACCAGGATAAATTTTGAATGTTGAATGCTGAATGCTGAATTGTCGATGACCTGCTCGATGCTCGATACGGTCTCGT
>JALNZT010000099.1 GCA_023229135.1 Bacteroidales bacterium | reverse complement strand
TAATTTATCGAAATTGTGCATATTCCGGTGAAATCGCACACCCATTCCGGAAACATGCCGCACACTTTAGGGAAAAAATACTGGTTGAAATAATTGTACATCAAGTGTGCGACATGGAACGGAATCCGCGCAATTTTCTTTGAGAATCACCAGACAAAGAAATGCGATACGCATTATGAACAATGCGGTCAAGAATTGCGTCAGCTAAAGTAGGATCGGGGAATCTGGTATACCAATCAGAGATGGGAACTTGAGAGACGATGATGGTGGCAGAATGTCCAAAGCGGTCATCAAATAATTCCAATAAATCCTGTGCAGCAGATAATTGAATAGGGTCACGCATCCAATCATCCATGATCAGGATCTCGTTTTTAGATAAAGAGCGGAGCAATGAGAGATAAGAACCATCTTTCCTAGCCATGGAGAGCAAGTGTAGGAAACGAGCAGAATGTAAATAACGGACAGAATAACCCAACTTACAGGCTGCTACACCAAAAGCACAAGCAAGATAAGACTTACCTGTACCCGTTGCACCGGAGATGACAATATTGAGTGCATTGTCAACCCAGATACACTGGGCTAATTCAAGGACCATATGTCGATCCAATCCACGCGAGGGAGAAAAATCCAGGTCTTCAATACTGGCACGCAAGGGAAACTCAGCCAGTTTCAATCGTCGGATTGTACGATTATCTGTTCTGCGTGCACATTCCAAATCAGCTAATAGTAAGAGGCGTTCTTCAAAAGAGAGCTGCGCATATTGAGGATTGGTTTGTTGTTCTCGCAATCCATCTCGGAAGGCTGGTAACCGTAATTGCAATAATTTATCCATCAAATTTTGTGAAATCATAATATCATCCTTTCTTGGTAAAATATTCAGCCCCGCGGATATTCTCATGGGGTGGTAAGCTTTCAGGTGTCGTTGAATCTACTTGTTTTTGTAAAAGGCCCAGTTCTTGTTTCACGGCTGAGTAAGAGAAAACCTGCGCCTCCAACGCTGCTTGACAAGCCTGTTCCAATAAATGAACTGGGTATTTTTTACCTAACCTGATGATCCCTAAACAGGTGCGGTAAGCTTGTTGAGGGATGTCCTTTGCCAGTAGTGCTGCCTTGACCATGCTGAAAGTTTGTGGCCCAATAGCTTCTGCCCATTGGACCAGACGCTCAGCGCTTAGATCTTCCATAAACTGGTGGTTGTCAGGCATATGTTCACGCAGGGTTGAGAAACGACCCATGCGAAAATTACGTGGGTGAGAAGCAACGGGTTTTCCCTTGAAATAAATCTCCACCATTCTTTCGGACGCTCGCACTTCTACTCTCTGATGAATGAGGCGATAAGGCACTGAATAGAAGTGTTTTTCAAACTCGATATGGTAGTCAATGTTGACTTTAGCTGTCTTTGTCTCGACATACTCATACTTGTGTTCTGGTAGTGGCTGTAAATTGGGTAGGTCAATCTCTTCAAACTCCTGACGGCGGGTGCGTCCAACTGCTTTCATTATTCTGTTATTAAGTTTGTCCAGTTGTTCTTTGACCGCTTTTTCCGCTTCATGTACACTAAAAAATGTTCGGTGTCTTAAGGGGGCAATTACCCTGCGTTCAACATTTAGAACACCGTTTTCAACCTTTCCTTTGTCACGTGGCTTGCGAACCCGAGCGGGCAACACAGCAAACTTGTAATGTTCCGCTAATTCCTGATAAGCATTATTCACACCGGGTTCATAGTAATTTGGTTTGGTGATACCGGTTTTGAGATTGTCTGGTACAACAATTTTGACAACGCCACCAAAAAATTCAAATGCTCGCACATGCCCGTTATTCCAATTACATTGGTTCGCTTTTGCTTGTACTTCAACGTAGGAGTAATTGCTGGCAGGTAATACCGCTACAAACACAGAGACTTCTTTAATTTGACCTGTTTGAGGGTCTGTAATGGGTATTTTAAGCCCAGCATAATCCACCTGCATTTGTTCTCCACCCTTGTGTTCTATTCGTCTGACAGGTGCCTTTTGGGCCTGTCTCCATTGCTGATAGTGATGACAAAATTGTGAGTATTGCAGTCCTGCTGGGTATATTTTTTGATATTCTTCCCATAACAACTGCAGCGTAACTCCTTTACCAAGCATTTCTTTTCGGATTTTTTCCCAATCAGGCAATGGTTTAACGCTTTGTGTATTGTCACGCTCTTTTTCAGGAAATAACAGTTTGTACAGTTCGTCTTCATCTAAATCGGCAATGGGCCAGGTGACCCTGGCTGCCTTAGCTCTTTTCAGATATTCTCCCACTGTACTGTTTGATATTTTGCAAGCCCCTGCAATAGCTCGGTTGGACAATTTGGCTTCATATTTCAGCCGTAAAATTTCTCTTATCTTTCGCATGGTTAATCGCTCCTGGGCCATGTTTACCTCCTTGTTTTTTCGGAAGTAAGCATGCCATAAGTTTGGATTAACCAGTATCTTTTCTTTTGTTAAAGTGTGCGGCTTGCTCCGGAATTACTGTGCAACATGCTCCGGAATAAGTGTGCGGCATGACCCGGAATCACTGTGCGACATGAACCGGATTTTGCATTAATATAACCTCCCAAATATTTATTAACTAT
>JALNZT010000098.1 GCA_023229135.1 Bacteroidales bacterium | reverse complement strand
CCGAAGCTTCCAAGGAGGCTATTACTTCTGATTGCGGTATGCCATGTTTTTGCACATCGGATATATGCGGAGTTTTTTTGGTAACTGTTTTCCAAAATTTCTTGGAGCCATCAACAACTTTTGGTGCGTTTTTGATGACATCAGACCATGGAACATTTGCTAGTACTGTGAGCCAAGCTGCTGCCATGATGTGCCTCCTGCGAAATTGATGATATATCAAAAGTATACACAAAATGTATAGTTATTGCAAGAGCGGTCTAATTTAGTTTGCACATGAGCGAGGAAAGTCATCGCAAACGAAGTGTGGCGATTCACTCGTTTTAAATTTTAAACTCGTTGGGAATGCATACTGAAGCCTAAATACTTCTCAAGATTACACGATATTGCTCTCATTGCAGTACAAGAAACTTTGTCGTTCGTGGTGAGCTTGTCGAACTATGGACGATATGTTACCCTTCGACGGGCTCAGGGCGAACGGAAATTAAGCTCATTCCCATCGTTAGGATGGAACACATACTGAAGCCTAAAAGACAAATATACATTACAATACAAAGTATGGGAGTGAAAAAAATACGATTATGTCATTTAAAATAGCCATGATGTAGAGGGGGGGAATACATCATGGCATATTTAAGGGGGACTATCTAAAAAATATAAAAAGGAGTATCGTCCCCACGAAAACCGTGGAGACACGAAAGAACTTTAATGTTTGCTAATGTGGTGTTACCAAGACCAAGAAGCCCCGGCACCTACAGCAGTTTCTCCGCTACCGCCTGTACCAACGCTAACTTTCATAATACCATCGCTTTGAGCGCCAAAGTGCCAGCTACCACCAATTGCTAAGGCATTTTCGCCGTTATAGTGGCCATAACCAAGTCCTACAGAAGCTTTTTTGCCTGCTTCTACTTGAGGGATATTAGCAATAGCAGTAGTAGCTGCTATACCTTTAGACATGTCATTTTCTATATCATTTAATTGATTTAGGTTGACTGCATCAGTGCCAGCAGTTCCAGCTGCAACGCCGTGAATTTGGTTGCCATTCATGTCAAGAGTACTATAAAGATCAGTACCTCCCTGGGCATTGCTATAAATTTCCATTATTGTCTCAGAATTGCCTACATCATTTATGACAACTCCACCATACGACATACCATTGTTATTTGCATTAAGAACAATGTCGTTGTCAGAAGAGAGGACTGCCTGGCTGCTACTTAAGGTGAGGTCAGCACCGCCGCCTTGCACTGTAGTAGTTGAATCATACAGAGCACTTCCGACTGTAACCACACTATTGTAACCCAAATCATCTGATGTGGCAGAGAATACGGTTTGATTGATAGCTAGAGGATCAAGCAGAGGGTTACTTCCGCCTACGGTCAATGTAGTACCACCATTATCACCGTCAGCCAAAGTTAACACTGAAGAGTTTGTACCGCCGCTTAAGGTGGCAACAGTATCATCGACGACCAAACCATGGAAGTCGCCAGTAGCATCAAAGTAACCGATACCGGCAGCATCGCCGCTTTCTAAGCCTATCACACCTGTATTAGGATCACCATAAACGCCGCTTGTATTAATGTAGGTATTAGTATTGATCTGTGTACCACCTTGTGTATTGTCATAGACCGACATCGTTGTAATTCCATGGCCTACATCATATATTTCAACTCCACCAACTGATAAGCCATTGTTATTCACGTCAATATTAACATCATTGTCAGCTGCAATATTAACGTCAACTGCACCGACAACGGTTGTGAGAGTCTCTGCTGATACATCACTTGCAGCATATGCTCCGCTAGACAAACCTAATACAGCTACTGCTGCCAAACTAAATTTTGTAAATGTTTTCATGATTATTCTCCTTATATTGTATGTTCTCATATCTGCAATATTTGCAAGAATGATACTCATATATTGCTCCATACGCTATTGTGTATGCACCAACTAACAAACTAACGACTAACAATCTAGTAAAATATTTATAATTACTCCTTATAAAATATCATTACAAAATAACTATACCATTATTAATACTTAAATGTCAAGATAAACAAGAAATTTTATGAAAATTAACAATAAAATATTATCAATTTGATATATTTTATTTTTTTGAAAATCGTTTTTAGTCTCGTTCCCACGGTCTCCGTGGAAATGCATATATAACTCAAACATACAATATACCCTCCTGCGCAGAGCATTTAAGCGAGGAAAATAGGATAGGTGTCGAAAAACTAAAGTAAATAAAAATTTTCTTTAGTTAATGAAAAGTATCATTTTTTTCCTCTATACCTTTCTTTTTACAAAGAAAGGCAACCAAAGAAAAGCGTCACACTCACAAGATCGTTTACGGCATATTTCACGCTAATCGCTTTGAAATATTGCCTACTTATAATGATGCTCGTGTGACATTGTTTATTATATGTGGATTCCAGATCAAGTCCGGAATGACGAAGTGGCGGTGAATTCACGCCTTTGATTGAAACTCGCTTGTATAATCAAATCACCACTCAAGTATGTAGTATAATAAAACTGTAGAGTCGGATTGATGTAGATTGATTTCCTCGTTGAAGCCGCTGTCAAATAGTGAGCTTGTATGGGAGCTAAATTGC
>JALNZT010000097.1 GCA_023229135.1 Bacteroidales bacterium | reverse complement strand
AAGAAAGTATCACATGGACATTTGGTTTATCACATGGACATTATTGCAGTTTCGTGCTCGTAAAGTATTGATAAATAAAAGAAAGTATCACATGGACATTTGGTTTATCACATGGACATTTATCACAGTGCCATTTTTTGGTCAAATATCGACTTTTTTATCATAAATTTAGGTGTAAATATTGTTTACAATCGTTTCATCTGAGAGAAAGTAACGTTTAAAAAAAGTTTATTACGTTCTTTTCCCTGGAGAAGATTATCCAAGTTCTCTACTAAATATTGAAGCTACTAGTAATTTTCAATAGCGTTAATGAATTGCTCTTGCTCTGACGGGATTGCTATTTTTACTTGTTTGGGGTTTTCAGCAGATGCTTTAGCCGCATTAGAACTAGAGTTTGCTTCCTTTGGTTGATCAGGCGCGTTTATTAACCCAATGACAAAAAGAGCAACCAAGACAATTCCAACCCAATGAATGATACTGAGTTTTTTCTGTTTTTCCCCGCAATGCGGACAAGACTTGGCGTTCTTGGAAATATCCTTTCCGCATGTCTTGCATTTTACAAATAGGCTTTCACTACCCATGATATCTCCTTCTTGTTGCAGCTAACATAAGATTAGGTGTACTAATGGAAATCATAAAGGTTGCTCTTCATGACTACCTAATCTTTGTTGCTTGTTAATTGTTATTTGTTTACTATTGTTAAATTTAATCATCTTTTCCCTTATGTATGTTACTCATTCTGACGATCTAATCTCTATAATTTACTCTTTACATTATACTCAAGAGGAGAATTTCTGTCAAGCGTAATTTTAAAGTAATAGCAAATAAGTCTATTAGGGATAGTGGAAGCGAAGCTACCCTGAATGGCAAAGTAAAAGTATAGAAATGTAACATAGGGCTATTTGACGCGAATGTATCCATTACTGAGTAGCATTAGAATTTCTTTTATATAAAGGCAATTGAATATTAAAATGGCTCTGCATCCGTGAAGGTAGTTCTATTTCTCCGATAAAGTGGGTCTATGTGAACGAAATATTCATTATTCTAATCATTACAGTTTTTGTCCACCTCGGCATGTCACACAACGGTAAAGGCTATGTGCCGTTTTAATGACATATAGCTTGTGTTATCGGCTGGAGCGACATGTTAAATGCTTAATGGTATTGGCCGCAAACTTGCCTTCAGATACAAGGGATGCGCGGGTTCACCGGTCTTGTTTAGCTTCAAACAGTGCAAATCGGAAATGAGCTTAGTTACTTCTTTCGAGCGCCCTAAATGTGCCCCGTCATTACCCCAAGCGGCGACAACAACGCCAGCACTCTCAGCTAACTTGGTGAGCCACTCATCATTCCCCGGACCAATAGGATCGCTTGCAGCAAACATGTCAGCTGGCTCAGTAGCCCTAAAAGCAAATAGATTTGCCATGCAAAGGCCACCGTAACCCCATGACCTTGCGAACTCTATACAGCGCGTAATCGTCGGGTCATTTTCTTTTTCATCTGCGGTCGACGGGTTTAAGCCAATGATCATCGCGTAGGGTTTTGATTCGTCCCATATCCGCCACAGCGCAAACCGATATTCTCTACAGTTCGACAGTACCGCATCCGTTTTCAAAGTCTGCCCCGATATTCTTGTGCATTTAACGCCCCGCATCACCGGCAGCAAGAAGCATAGCGACGAAGGAGCGACGCTTTTTGCTGTCCGAGTGAATGCGATTGTTAGCTGCTTTTATGATTTTGGGCGGGTAAATAGGACAAGCAAGCCAAGAATAATATCTCCCATTACCCAAATGCTGAGTATCATTGCAGCACCAAGCCCAGTGCCAATAGCTGCCCCCACTCCTTCTGCCTCTGACATTGCCTCCATACCTTCAGTAGCAGCATCCATGCCACCCACTAGCCAAATAACCATTAAGATATTGAAACCAATAAAGCCCCACTTGACGAGCTTGCCAAAAAAGCCTCGCTTTGGTTTCCTTAATTGAACTCCGCAGCTTGGACATTTCAAGGCTGTATCACTTACATCAGCCGAGCACTCTGGGCATTTAATCATTGCCATTTTATTTCTCCTTTTTTAGTTAATAGGTTTTACAGATTTAAATTTGAACAAGAACTCTGGGTATCTCATAGAGCCTTGAATGGTCAAGCTTATTTCTTCGATATAGTCTGCTTCAGAGCTAAAAAAGCTACCTGAAAACTGTACCTTCTGCCCGCGAGACAGATTGAAGAGCGAACTGTATAGTTCTGAGCCTTTTGGAATTAATGTATTTGAATTGATATCAGACAACGCATTGTTCCATGTTTTTATCTCTATATCAGGTGAGACTCGTATGGATAAGTGTGCCTTTCCCTCAGTGTTTGTTCCAAGTTGAGAAATTGTTCCGACCCACGATGAAACTGAACGACCATGCATTAGTTTTGCCAGTTCATTTTTTCGCTGATCTCTTAATGCGTATTGTTGAAGCTCGTTTTTTGCTGCACGGAAACTATTAACGTAATTTTCAATAGCGTTAATGAATTGCTCTTGCTCTGACGGGATTGCTATTTTTACTTGTTTGGGGTTTTCAGCAGATGCTTTAGCCGCATTAGAACTAGAGTTTGCTTCCTTTGGTTGATCAGGC
>JALNZT010000096.1 GCA_023229135.1 Bacteroidales bacterium | reverse complement strand
TGGATAATCCGGACTAAGCTGACCCCCCTTCACCGGCGAAAATAATAGTTGGATTTAGGCTTTTTTTTACTTTTGAGAGGCTGACAATCCGGCAGATGCTGACCCCCTAGCTGTGAAAATGAGGATAATTATCCGGAGCATGCTGACCCCCTAACCTAATTTTGGGGACGAAAATCCGGAGCATATTGACCCCTTTTTTCTGATAAAATTGAAGTTTTGGTTCTGTAGTGGAAAACAGTAAGTTGGCCACTAAAATTAATATATGGCAGGTAAACCAAAACTTATGAGTAAGATTAAACAATTACTACAATTTCACAAGCAAGGACTGGGCAAAAAAACAATAGCCCATAACCTGGGCATCAGCAAAAACACGGTCAAAGCCTATCTGGATAAGCTCCAATCAGCCCAGATGGATATCAACTTGCTTTTGACCTTAGATGACCCCATTCTGGAGGCTAAGTTCCACCCAGGCAACCCAGCTTATAAGGATCAACGTTATGAACACCTTAAAGATAAGCTAGATTATCACCTTAAAGAACTCAAGCTAACCGGAGTAACCAAGCAGCTATTGTGGGAAGAATATATAGCCAGTTTCCCGCAAGGCTATGGTCGTACCCAATTCTGTCATCATTTATCGCAACATATCAAGGCCAGCAAGCCTTCGATGGTTTTGCAGCACGAACCAGCCGAAAAGCTTTACATAGACTTTGCCGGAAAACAACTGTCTTACATTGACTCACAAACCGCAGAAGTAATTTACTGTCAGGTGTTTGTGGCATGTTTGCCCTACTCAGATTACAGTTTTGCTATGGCAGTAAAAAGCCAGAGCGTCTTAGATTTTATTTATGCCCTCAGGTGTTGTCTTGAAGCTATTGGAGGCGTTCCTAAGGTATTGATACCCGACAATTTAAAAGCAGCCATAATCAAGGCAAACCCCTATGAACCAGATGTTAACCAAGCTTTGGATGACTTTGCTAATCACTACGAAACAACCGTTATCCCTGCCCGGGTAAGAAAACCAAAGGATAAAGCATTAGTTGAAAATCAGGTTAAACTAATCTACACAAGAGTTTATGCCAAGATGCGTAACCGTCAGTTTTTTGATATAACAACACTTAATCAAGCGATAAAAGAAAAAATCAAAGATCACAACCAAACTCGCATGCAGCAAAAGCCATACAGCCGTCAGGAACGCTTTCTGGCCGACGAGAAAAGTTTGCTTGGACAATTACCTGCTCAAGGTTTCCAGCTCAAGTATTATCGCAGCCTCAAGGTGGCCAAGAACAACCATGTTTATTTAACCATCGACAAGCATTACTACAGCGTCCCGTTTGCCTACATAGGTGCTAAAGCACAGGTAATCTATACACGCTCAATGGTTTACATTTATGTTCATAATAACAAAGTGGCTGTTCATATCAGGAATTATAGCGCAGGCAGGTATAGCACAACCAAGGAACATCTTTGCTCAGCTCACAACCATTATCTTGACCGCAGCCCTGAATATTACCTGGGTAAAGCTAAAGTGGTAAGTAGCGAGCTTCACGCTCTTATACAACTGATATTCAAGCAAAACCGTCATCCCGAACAGCTCTACCGCAGTTGCGATGGCTTGCTGAGCTTACAGCGAAAAACCCCGTCTGAAACCTTTAAAAAGGCTTGCCTGATTGCCATTAATAATCAGATATACTCCTACAAATCCATATCCAATATCATCACCAACAAGATGACCGATATGCCCCAAGAAGAAGAAATTAAACCGGTTTTGCCCGAACATAACAATATCAGGGGCAAGGCCTATTATTCACAATCACTAATAAATTTTACACCTAATGATGCAAATTGAATCACAATTTAACCAACTCAGGCTTCACGGTATGCACCGCAGCTGGCAAGCCCTGCAGGAAACCAGAAGGCATTTTGAGCTAACTTTAAGCGAGGGGCTGGAGATATTACTTCAGGCCGAACAACAAGAACGAGAGACTAAACGCTTTGACAGGCTTCAGAAAAACGCTCATTTTCGCTATCAGGCTTCTATCGAAGAGCTTCACCTGGATAGCTCACGCGGTATCGACAAAGCGCTGATTACGCACCTGGCAACAGGAACCTATTTATCCAAAGGAGAATCTGTTCTTATCACAGGATCAACAGGTTGCGGTAAGAGTTTTTTGGCCTCAGCACTTGGTCATCAGGCTTGTGCACAGGGCTACAAAGTGCTGTACTTTAATGTTCAAAAATTGATGCAGAGAACTAAAATGGCACGTATCGAAGGGACTATTTTCAAGTTCTTTGAAAAAACAGCCAAATCGGATTTGATAATTCTGGATGATTTTGGACTAACGCACCTAGACCAACAGCAACAACTTGATTTGATGGAGATTATAGAAGATCGACACGGAAACGCTTCCACAATCATCGCAAGTCAACTTCCTGTTGCCAACTGGTTCGATGTTATTGGTGAAGAAACCATTGCCGACGCTATTTTAGATCGACTGGTTCACACCTCATATAGATTAGAATTAAAAGGAGAAAGTTTAAGAAAAAAACGGTAATTTTGTCAGTCGTAAATATTCATTGAACCTTAAACTTCAAGGGGGGTCAATATGACCGGATCGGGGGGTCAGTATCACCGGAATATCCA
>JALNZT010000019.1 GCA_023229135.1 Bacteroidales bacterium | reverse complement strand
CCAAGCGCACGCTCGCCGCACACACGAGGCCTCCGCTCCTGACCCGTTGTGAGCTGGGCTTTGGTTTTTTGGTGAGTGATGTTTTGTGTATTTACTTCATTTCAAGCTTCAGAGAGGCGTAATCTTTGTAGAAAAGGATATAGAACACGAAAATAGAGCTCCGTAGGTTCGACACCATAACGGAAAATGTTGGCAATACTAAAGCCCGATTTGTCCTTAAAAACTTTATTTGTGCGACAATATAGTTCACGAAAGGTCAAGAGTTCTGAATCTTAAACTTTCTATCGTTCGACCCTGTATTTGACGGGGGAGGACATAGAAAAGTTGATGTAATAAACTAAATCTTCATTTATTTATTCGACATTTTGAATATAACACCCGTACAAGCCTATTAAACATTGCCTCGCGAAAATAAATATTAGATTTTATTTGTAATTTTAAAAAATAATTCGTTATTTTATACGCTGCTTCGAAATAGTTTAAGGATATGCTTATATTCTATAAACATATTTGGCTAAACTCTTCTTTGGATTAAATTTTAAAACAACTTATCCATGAAAAAATTAATTTCTCTTCTGGTCGTAGTTCAGTTGCTGGTAGCGGCATCATGCAATAAGTCAGATGATAAGCCACCGATAAACGCGATGGATGAACTCAAAATACCTGATGGTTTCGATTGGTCCTCAAACCACAACCTTAAACTAAACGTGGACGTTAATGGATTATCAAATGGTGCTACCTTAGCATTGTACAACCTTGATGGTAAAGTAATTGCCAAACAAAGTGTTTTTGATAATCAGGCATTGTTTGAATTTCAGTTAAACGACATTACCGACACCTTGAGGTTATATTCTCCTGAAAGCAGGAAGAGCAAGTATTTTACTGCTGATCAGACCCATATCGACTTTGGAGTAGGTTCTTCAACAGCTCGCCTGTTCTCAAATGACTATGCCCTTGCCCTTGACGGAACGCAGCAAGACTATGTTCAGATAAACAATAACGAGGCCGGCGGGATTGTCAGCGGGTTTCCTTTTACTTTCAGTGCCTGGATAAAAACACCCGGCCCTGCTGCCGGCACCGATGATATGGTTATCGTGAGCATAGCCGACCCAACCTATGCCAGTAAGTATTATGGTATTTGCATCAGGGATTACAGCTCAAGCTATAAACCGGTCATTGTCGCCCGCGATGGTGCCAGCGAAAGGGTGAAAAGCTTTAACCAAAACCTCGCCGATGATACCTGGCATCAGGTGGTTGGTGTATTCAGCTCCAACAGCTCAAGGAAATTATATATCAATGGCATTTATACAGGCCAAAGTACGAGTAACGTCACATTTATAGATAATGCCATCAACACCAATATTGGCAGATGGGGCGACAATACACCGAGCGAGTATTTCAATGGACTGATCGACAATGTGTATATCTGGGACAGGGCTCTTAGCGATGAGGAAATAATGAGCTATTACACCGATCTTCCCGTTGGAAATGAAACCAATTTGGTGGGGATGTGGAACTTCAACGAGGGTGGCGGAACTTCCATCGCGAACAACGCCACTACAGGCGGATATGATGGCACCTTGCAAGGAAGCACATTTGTTTCCCTTACCGACCCCATTCCCGATACGGATGGCGATGGGGTGAACGACGATGACGACGATTTCCCATTGGATGCCACCAAGGCCTATAGCACCGTGTATCCCTCCGGCAATGCGTTCTATTATCACCTTTTCGAAGACTTGTGGCCAAGCCTCGGCGACTACGATTTCAACGATGTTATCCTGAAAACAAAGCTCCATGCCTACACCAATGCGCAAAACAAATTGGTAGGCGGCAGGGTGGTAAGTACGGTTTACTGGATTGGCGGCGGCATACCGAGAGGTGCCGGCATGGAATGGTTCGCCTCCACCGGAAATGCCTCACAGCTGGAGTATTTGCCCGAAAACACTGTTAACTTTACAGATGCCAGCAATGTTGTCACAGATCCAATCGTTAAAAACGCCGTGCAGCTATTCGATAACAATATCATCGAAAGCCTTAACGAGACTGTTGATTTCGAGTTCGACTGGGATGAACAAAAAGGAGGCAATTCCCTTTGGGTTCAGGTGTATATCTACAACGAAAGACAACACGAAATACATATGTTTGGTCATCCTCCAACAGAGGCTCAGGACATGAATCTGTTTAACACCGGCAATGATGCTTCCCAAACTACATGGAGCTGGACAGCGGGAGATAGCTTTTCAAATCCGGCTGATTTTTACAAAACGTCAAATAACTTGCCTTGGGGACTTGAAATCTCGGCAGAAGAATTTAGGATTCCGTTGGAGAAAATCGAGATAATACATGCCTATCCACAATTTAAAGCCTGGGCTGAATCGGGCGGCACTCAGAACAGAGATTGGTACAATTATCCCGATGAATCAAAAACTTTTTTGCCTGAGGAGTTATAGGCTAAAATTATTGCTCTGATTATAACAATGAAACTCCCTTAAAAATTGAGGCGTCTTCTAAATGACATTTTGAAGTCCTAACGGACGTTCAAAAGTCTGCGTTCACGTAAATCTAATAAATTCATCTTCTAAAACATTTCTAAACAGCAAAGGGCTGCTGTAGTATTGTCTTCCAGTCAGGGGGCGACTGTTTAACGTGGCCACATAGTCGCACCCTGACTTGCTTCAATGCCAGTCAGGGGGCAACTGATTAACGAGGCCGCATAGTCGCACCCCGACCTGCTTCAATTCAGAATTACACAACCTCAGTCGAAGCATCTTGATGAACCCCGGCCTTCAGGCCGGGGATACACAACGCCTCGCGCTATGGGCTTTAGCCCTGACAAATTTCCCACCACTGACGCAGGCTTTTCTATTCAACGTTGTGAAGTCCTAACGGGCGTTCAAAAGTCTGCGTTCACGTAAATCTAATAAATTCATCTTCTAAAACATTTCTAAACAGCAAAGGGCTGCTGTAGTAGTGTATTCCAGTCAGGGGGCGACTGTTTAACGAGGCCGCATAGTCGCACCCTGACTTGCTTCAATGCCAGTCAGGGGGCGACTGTTTAACGTGGCCACATAGTCGCACCCTGACTTGCTTCAATGCCAGTCAGGGGGCGACTGTTTAACGAGGCCGCATAGTCGCGTTCTAACTTGCTTCAATTCAGAATTACACAACCTCAGTCGAAGCATCTTGATTAACCCCGGCCTTCAGGCCGGGGATACACAACGCCTCGCGCTATGGGCTTTAGCCCTGACAAATTTCCCGCTGCTGACGCAGGCTTTTCTATTCAACGTTGTGAAGTCCTAACGGGCGTTCAAAAGTCTGCGTTCACGTAAATCTAATAAATTCATCTTCTAAAACATTTCTAAACAGCAAAGGGCTGCTGTAGTATTGTCTTCCAGTCAGGGGGCGACTGTTTAACGAGGCCGCATAGTCGCACCCTGACTTGCTTCAATGCCAGTCAGGGGGCGACTGTTTAACGAGGCCGCATAGTCGCGTTCTGACTTGCTTCAATGCCAGTCTGGGCGTGACTGTTCAACATGGCCGCATAGTCGCACCCTGACCTGCTTCAACGCCAGTCAGGGGGCAACTGATTAACGAGGCCGCATAGTCGCACCCTGACTTGCTTCAATACCAGTCAGGGGGCGATTGATTAACGTGGCCACATAGTCGCGCCCCGACTTGCTTCAATCCAAAATTACACAACCTCAGTCGAAGCATCTTGATGAACCCCGGCCTTCAGGCCGGGGATACACAACGCCTCGCGCTATGGGCTTTAGCCCTGACAAATTTCCCACCACTGACGCAGGCTTTTCTATTCAACGTTGTGAAGTCCAGTCGGACACTTAAAAGTCTGTATTTACGTAATCTTAAACTTTCCATCACCCAAAGCACGAGGACATGGAAACGTTGAAATGAGAAACCTAATTTTCAATCCCATATCCAGGATGGAGAGAGGCTATGGAAACACCAAACCTCTTTCTTACTGGTAATGAGCTATTTTTATTGATAAACTCGCCTTTTTACCGCTTGATTGTTAATAAATTCTGAAATTTTTTTTCTGATGACCGGACAATTGTGTAGTACCTTTGCGCTATCAAAGTTCATAATCTTCCAAAAAATAATAGCCTTCCTTTTCCATAGATAGTGTTTATTATGCTGCACCGGCATAGCTATGTCTATGTTAATAAAAAAACTTTTAAAAGGTAAAAAAGGAAGCTAAACAACAACTGAACACTAAATTATGGTTACCTATAAAAAAGCAATCTTAATCCTGGAAGACGGCACCGAAATCATCGGGAAATCCTTTGGCCACGAGCAATCAGTATCGGGCGAAGTTGTTTTCAATACCGCCATGACGGGCTACCCTGAAAGCCTGACCGACCCTTCCTATGCTGGCCAGCTGCTCGTTGCTACCTATCCACTTATTGGAAATTACGGCGTACCCGATGGTAAAGTCGAGCATGGTCTGCCGGTTAATTTCGAGTCGGACCGTATACAGGTTTCAGCGCTAATCGCGTCAGATTATACCGAGGATTACAGCCATTGGAACGCGCATCAGAGCTTGGGCAACTGGCTAAAAAAACATAAAATTCCGGCACTGTTTGGTATCGATACCCGCGCATTGACAAAGATATTGCGTGAAAAAGGAACCATGTCGGGCAAAATTATCTTTGATCATGTTGATCCCGGATTTTCTGACCCAAATAAGGAAAATCTGGTTGCAAAAGTCAGTACCGATAAAGTTATAGAATATGGCAATGGCGAAACCCGCGTACTGCTTGTTGACTGTGGCGTGAAATACAATATCATCCGGCATTTCGTCAGCAGAGGCATCAAAGTAATCAGGGTGCCATGGGACTACGACTATTCTATGATCGCATTTGACGGTTTGTTTATTTCCAACGGCCCCGGAAACCCAAAGATGTGTGACACTACCATCCGGCACTTAACAAAATCGCTTCAACAGGATATTCCTATTTTCGGGATTTGCTTAGGTAATCAATTACTTGCGCTGGCTGCCGGAGCCGATACCTATAAACTGAAATATGGCCATCGAAGCCACAATCAGCCGGTATTACAACTTGGCACTAACAAGGCCTTGATAACATCTCAAAATCACGGCTTTGCCATTGATTCCGACTCGATTCCTTCGGACTGGAAAACCTATTTTGTCAACCTGAACGATGGAACCAACGAGGGTCTCAGGCACAAGACAAAACCCATCTTCACGGTGCAGTTTCATCCCGAAGCCTCAGGAGGGCCAACAGATACCGAATATTTGTTCGACGACTTCCTGAAAAACGTTCAATCCTTCAAAGACAATAACGCCAAAAACTAGCCCGTATCCATGGAACAAAATAAAATCCTGAACATAAAAAAAGTCCTGATCCTGGGTTCCGGTGCCTTAAAAATTGGTGAAGCCGGGGAATTTGATTATAGCGGATCGCAGGCGCTAAAAGCACTAAAGGAAGAAGGTGTGAGTACCGTACTTATCAACCCAAACATAGCAACAGTGCAGACCTCGGAAGGGGTTGCTGATAAAATATATTTCCTTCCTTTAACACCTTTTTTCATCGAGAAGGTCATTAAAAAAGAGCGGCCTGATGGCATTCTACTTTCATTTGGAGGCCAAACAGCTTTGAATTGCGGTATCGAGCTGTTTAAATCCGCTGTACTCGAAAAATACAATGTTAAAGTGCTGGGAACGCCAATTCAATCCATTATCGACACCGAAGACCGCCAAATATTTGCCGAAAGCCTTCGCCGAATCAATATTAAAACACCGAAAAGCATCGCCGTTACCAGTATTGAAGATGCCAAAAAAGCATCAGAAAGCCTTGGATTTCCCATCATCGTTCGGGCAGCTTTTACATTGGGCGGACAAGGATCAGGCTTTTGCAACAACCTTGACGAGCTCGAGAAATTAGCCGAAAAAGCCTTTTCTTATTCCTCTCAGATCCTGGTGGAGGAATCGCTAAAAGGCTGGAAGGAAGTAGAATATGAAGTGGTGCGTGATAAATACGACAATTGCATCACGGTGTGTAATATGGAGAATTTCGATCCGCTGGGTATCCACACCGGCGAAAGTATTGTGGTGGCTCCATCGCAAACCCTAACCAACCGGGAATACCATAAACTGCGCAGCCTGGCCATCAAAATCATTCGCATGGTGGGGGTTGTTGGCGAATGCAATGTTCAGTACGCTTTAGACCCTGAAAGTGAGGATTACCGCGTTATTGAAGTGAATGCACGCCTGTCGCGCTCGTCGGCTTTAGCCTCTAAAGCAACCGGATATCCATTGGCTTTTGTGGCAGCAAAACTCGCGCTGGGATACGGCCTTCACGAGCTTAAAAACGCCGTAACGCGCACCACAACGGCTTTTTTCGAGCCTTCGCTGGATTATGTGGTGGTAAAAATTCCACGCTGGGACCTGAATAAATTTATTGGTGTCTCCAGAGAAATCGGTAGCAGCATGAAAAGTGTGGGCGAGATCATGGCTATAGGCGTCACTTTCGAGGAAGCTATCCAAAAAGGACTGCGGATGATAGGCCAAGGCACTCATGGTTTCGTGGGCAACAGCGATATTCAATTTGCGGATATTGAAAAGGCCTTGTCCGAACCCACCGATATGCGCATCTATTCTGTTGCCAGTGCTTTCGATGCAGGCTATAGCATTGAGCAAGTACATGAGCTTACCCGCATCGATCCCTGGTTTCTTGTCAAATTGAAATCAATTCACGACATAAGCCTCGAATTAAAAGAATACGATCGCCTCGAAAATATTGATCCCGAATTGCTGCTACTGGCCAAGCAGAAAGGATTTTCGGATTTTCAGCTGGCCAGGCTTATCTACAAAGCTAAGGGCAACCTCCATCCTGAAATGGGGAAAATACGCAACTACCGCAAGAAACTTGGTATAATCCCCCGCATCAGGCAGATTGACACACTCGCCGCTGAATATCCGGCACAAACCAATTACCTGTACCTGACCTATTCGGCTGATGTTCATGATATTGAACCCGAAAAAGATAGCAAATCAGTGATCGTTTTAGGTTCAGGAGCTTACCGGATTGGCAGTTCTGTCGAGTTCGACTGGTGCTCGGTAAACGCGCTGACAACAGCACGAAAGCAGGGATTCAGAGGGGTGATGATTAATTACAATCCCGAAACTGTAAGCACCGATTATGATATGTGCGACCGCTTATATTTCGACGAGCTTTCGTTCGAGCGCACCTTAGACATCATCGAGCTGGAGCAACCTAAAGGCGTGATTGTAAGTACCGGCGGACAGATTGCCAACAACCTGGCTTTGCGCCTTCACTTGGAGGATGTAAATATTTTGGGAACATCGGCAGAGGATATTGACAGGGCCGAGAACAGGCACAAATTCTCCACGCTGCTTGATCAACTTGGCATTGACCAACCACGCTGGAGCGAGCTCACCGAAATGGAAAAGATTTATGCTTTCGCTGATGAAACCGGATTTCCGCTGCTCATCCGACCTTCGTATGTGCTTTCGGGTGCCGCCATGAATGTGGTGAGTAATTCGCAAGAGTTAGACTACTTTTTGAAGCTGGCGACCCGCGTTTCAAAAGAATACCCGGTAGTAGTTTCTGAATTTATTGAGGGTGCTAAAGAAATTGAGCTTGATGCCGTTGCCAGCAAAGGCGAGTTAATCGCATACGCCATATCGGAGCATATCGAGTTTGCGGGCGTACACTCGGGTGATGCTACCATCGTTTTCCCGGCTCAGAAGATGTATTTTGAAACTGCCCGAAGAATCAAACGTATCGCCCGCGATATTGCTAAAGCACTAAATATTACAGGGCCTTTCAATATGCAGTTTCTTGCACGCGAAAACGATATCAAGGTAATCGAATGCAACCTCAGGGCTTCGCGAAGCTTTCCTTTCGTTTCCAAAGTACTAAAGATCAATCTGATTGAATTGGCCACGCGGGCAATGCTTGGCCTGCCGACGAGCAAACCGGTCAAAACGGCTTTCGACCTTGATTATGTAGGAATTAAGGCCTCACAATTTTCATTTGCACGGCTACAGGCAGCCGACCCGGTGCTGGGTGTGGAAATGGCGAGCACTGGCGAAGTAGGCTGCCTGGGCGAAAATTATTACGAAGCCCTGTTAAGCGCGATGCTCTCGGTAGGACACAGAATTCCTAAAAAGAATATACTGCTTTCAACAGGTGATACGCGGTCTAAAACTGAATTACTCCAAAGTGCGCGCATGTTAGCGAATCGGGGATTTAAACTTTTTGCAACACCGGGCTCGGCTAAGTTCCTACTTGATAACGATATAGAATCAGAAATCCTATATTGGCCTGACGAAGAAAGCCAACCCAATACCCGGGAATATTTGCGTGAAAGAAAAATTGATTTGGTAATTAATATCCCTAAAAACTTAGCGAAGTCAGAGCTTTATAACGATTACACGATCAGGCGACTCGCCGTGGATTTTAATATTCCTTTAATTACCAATGCCCGCCTTGCAAGCGCGTTTATTCAGGCTATCTGCCGCATAAAACCTGAAGATATCGCCATAAGGGCATGGGATGAGTATTAGGTGGTGAAGTTGTGTTAGACTTTTAAAAGTCAATATTAATGTAACTTTCCCATTAAACCTCAAAGGTTTTGAAAACCTTTGAAGTTTGAAAACCGATATATGAAACATAATACAGGTCTGACGCGGCTGGTGCAGATGTGCAATCTGTGCTTTATCTCACCTGATATCAATACTATATAATTTATTTTCTTGGTATTCAATCCGACCTTTTGAAGTCCTGTCGGATATTCAAAAGTCTATATTCACCTAATCTTAAACTTTCCATCGTCTGAGGACATGGAAACGTCGGTTTAGAAATATTAATAATTTCTGTTTCCATATTCAACGTTGTGAAGTCCTGACAGACGTTCAAAAGTCTGCGTTCACGTAAATCTAATAAATTCTTCTAAAACATTTCTAAACAGCAAAGGGCTGCTGTAGTAGCGTCATCCAGTCAGGGGGCGACTGATTAACGTGGCCGCATAGTCTAACCCTGACCTGCTTCATTGCCAGAATTACACAACCTCAGTCGAAGCCTCTTGATTAACCCCGGCCTTCAGGCCGGGGATACACAACGCCTCGCGCTATGGGCTTTAGCCCTGACAAATTTCCCACCACTGACGCAGGCTTTTCTATTCAACGTTGTGAAGTCCTGACAGACGTTCAAAAAAGTCTGCGTTCACGTAAATCTAATAAATTCATCTTCTAAAACATTTCTAAACAGCAAAGGGCTGCTGTAGTATTGTCTTCCAGTCAGGGGGCGACTGTTTAACGTGGCCGCATAGTCGCACCCTGACCTGCTTCAATGCCAGTCAGGGGGCGACTGATTAACGAGGCCGCATAGTCGCACCCTGACCTGCTTCAATACCAGTCAGGGGGCGACTGTTTAACGAGGCCGCATAGTCGCACCCTGACTTGCTTCAATGCCAGTCAGGGGGCGACTGTTTAACGAGGCCGCATAGTCGCACCCTGACCTGCTTCAATGCCAGAATTACACAACCTCAGTCGAAGCATCTTGATTAACCCCGGCCTTCAGGCCGGGGATACACAACGCCTCGCGCTATGGGCTTTAGCCCTGACAAATTTCCCACCGCTGACGCAGGTTTTTCTATTCAACGTTTTGAAGTCCTGACAGACGTTCAAAAGTCTGCGTTCACGTAAATCTAATAAATTCATCTTCTAAAACATTTCTAAACAGCAAAGGGCTGCTGTAGTATTGTCTTCCAGTCAGGGGGCGACTGTTTAACGTGGCCGCATAGTCGCACCCTGACCTGCTTCAATGCCAGTCAGGGGGCGACTGATTAACGAGGCCGCATAGTCGCACCCCGACCTGCTTCAATGCCAGTCAGGGGGCGACTGTTTAACGAGGCCGCAAAGTCGCACCCTGACCTGCTTCAATGCCAGTCAGGGTGCGACTGATTAACGAGGCCGCATAGTCGCACCCTGACTTGCTTCAATGCCAGTCAGGGGGCGACTGTTTAACGTGGCCGCATAGTCGCACCCTGACCTGCTTCAATGCCAGTCAGGGGGCGACTGATTAACGAGGCCGCATAGTCGCACCCTGACCTGCTTCAATACCAGTCAGGGGGCGACTGTTTAACGAGGCCGCATAGTCGCACCCTGACCTGCTTCAATGCCAGAATTACACAACCTCAGTCGAAGCATCTTGATTAACCCCGGCCTTCAGGCCGGGGATACACAACGCCTCGCGCTATGGGCTTTAGCCCTGACAAATTTCCCACCGCTGACGCAGGTTTTTCTATTCAACGTTTTGAAGTCCTGTCGGACACTTAAAAGCCAATATTTTCGTAATCTTGCATGTTAGAAGAAATTCAGCTTGTTGGATATGGACAAAAACCACTATTACCACCACGGCGAAGCTTTTGCCCTGGAAGCCGGCAATGCAATCAAAGACCTTCGTATTGCCTATCAGCACTGGGGAAAGCTGAATGAAAAGCAGGACAATGTGATCTGGGTTTGTCATGCTTATACCGCCAATGCAGATGCAGCAGATTGGTGGCCCGGCATGATTGGCTCTGGCTTATTGCTGGACACCGATAAGTACTTTGTGATTTGCGCCAATGTCGTGGGTTCTTGTTATGGCAGCACAGGACCGCTGGATATCAATCCGGAAACCGAGAAACCCTGGTTGAAGGATTTCCCGAAAATCACGGTAAGAGATGTTGTCAATGCCCATGAAATACTTTGTAAACACCTCAAAATCAAAAGTATTTATATGATAATCGGAGGTTCAATTGGTGCTTTTCAAGCCCTGGAATGGAGTATTATGTTCCCCGAACGCATTCAACACATGGTATTTATTGCCAGTAGCGCTTCGGCATCACCCTGGAATATTGCACAAAACGAAGCACAACGCCTGGCCGTAATGGCAGATCCGACCTATTTTAGCAATGACACAAAAGGTGGCCTCAACGGCCTGAAAGCTGCACGTGCCATGGCACTCATAAGCTATCGCAATGCCGAAACCTATAACAGTACCCAAAAAGATGGGGATGTTGGTTTGTCCGGAAATTACAAAGCCATCAGCTACCAACGATATCAAGGTGAAAAATTGGTAAAAAGGTACAATGCTTATAGTTATGTCTGCATGTCGCATCTGTTTGACAGCCATCATATTGGACGAAACCGTGCATCAGTTGAACAAGTATTGGGCGCAATTAAAGCCAAAACACTGGTTATTGCACTCGATTCCGATCAACTTTTCCCACCTGAAGAACAGCAATTTGTTGCCAAACATATTCCCAATGCCGAGTTTGAGCGTATTTCGACAGGTTTTGCACACGATGGCTTTTTAATCGAGTCGGAACAAATTACGCATGTGGTAAATCGGTTCTTAAACAATTCTGCTTCATAGATGCGGTTTTTAAATCAAAAATGACTTTATATACCGTGTGCTATTTATCTAAATAGGGCACTTACTTTTAATTGATACTTTTGCAATTGAAAATCGCTTGTCTTCATGCCAAAATCACGTGAAAAAATCATTATCAAAGCTTCCTGGATAGCTATTTTGGGGAATGCTTTTTTGTCTGTCATCAAAATTGTTGCCGGGTTTTTATCCGGTAGTCTCGCATTGATAGCCGACGGCATTGATTCTGCCGGCGATATCCTGGGCTCTCTGATCACCTTGATTACTGCCCGCATCATTGCCCGTCCACCTAATTTACACCATCCTTACGGTTACGACAAAGCCGACACCATCGCTTCAAAAATAGTGGCTTTTTTGATATTCTTCGCTGGCGCACAACTTGCTATTTCCAGTTTTCAACGGCTACTTGATGCAGAATATGGCGCGATCCCATCGCCTGTAGCTGCCCTTGTGGTATTGATTTCTATTCTTGGCAAGCAGCTGTTGGCCAGATACTTAAAAAATACCGGACGAAAAATAAACAGCCCGATGTTGCTGGTCAATGCCGAGAACATGCAATACGACGTCTTTGTTTCCATCGCCGTTTTGTTTGGCCTGATTTTTACTCACGTCTTCAATTTACCAATTCTGGATGTTACGCTGGCGCTTTTGGTCAGTTTATACATTATGGTTGTTGCCATTAAAATCATCATCAAATCCAGCAAGGAGTTGATGGATGGCGTAGACGATCCGGGGCTTTACGCCACAATTTTGGAAGCGGTGGGCGAAATTACGGAAGCAAAAAATCCCCACCGTCTGCGCGTCCGCAAAATGGCACAATATTATGTGATTGCACTCGATATTGAGATTGACGGCAAAAAAAGTCTTAATGAGGCCCATAGTATTGCCCATAATGTGGAGGATAAAATCAGGCACCGAATAGTAAATATTTACGATATACTTATCCATGTTGAACCCACAGGCGCCGACCGCTCACACGAACCTTTTGGTGTTTCGCCAACCGACCTGCCAACAAAATGAGCTGCAAAACCAAAGCCCGCCAACCATTGCTTTTTCCTATTTTATTAGCCGTAAAGCTGCGTGCCGTCAACTTCATTTTCTATCTTTGCAGCACATTTTCGTTTAGGTTTATTTTGCAAAATACACATCCATGATACTGTTTTTTCAACCCACTCCAAACCACATTATCGCACTGGAATCCGACACCAAACCCCATCCCGAAGATCTTCAGAAACTCTCGTGGCTTTTTGGTGGAGCAAAGCAGATTCACGAAAAAACTATCAAAGGTTTTTTTACCGGCCCGCGCAAAGAAATGATCACTCCCTGGAGCACCAATGCCGTTGAAATAACCCAAAATATGGGCATCACAGGCATTCACAGGATCGAGTCGTTCCAGCGTACCGACAAAACAAATACCGACTTCGACCCCATGTTGCAACGTGTTTTTCACAACCTGGATCAGCTGTTGTTTTATATTGCGCACCAGCCCGAAGCCATCGTGATTATTGAAGATATAGCAGCCTACAACGAAAAAGAAGGTCTCGCCCTGAGCGATGATGAGCTGGAGTATTTAAACGCTATCAGCCGGAAAATTGGCCGCAAGCTCACTGACAGCGAAGTCTATGGCTTTGCGCAAGTCAACTCCGAACATTGCCGCCATAAAATCTTTAACGGCACTTTTATTATCGACGGTAAAAAAATGCCTGAAACCTTGTTTGCGCTCATCAAAAAAACCGCTAAAGAACATCCGCATAAGTTGGTATCGGCATACAAAGACAATGTTGCTTTCGTGTTGGGGCCGCAGATTGAACAGTTTGCCCCCGCCACACAGCACCGGGCAGACTTTTTTGAAATCACACCGATTGACTCCGTTATCTCGCTCAAAGCCGAAACCCATAATTTCCCTACCACGGTAGAACCTTTTAATGGTGCTTCGACCGGTAGCGGCGGAGAAATCCGCGACCGCTTAGCAGGAGGAAAAGGCTCAATGCCGCTGGCCGGAACAGCAGTTTATATGACTTCCTACCCTCGCACAGAAGAAAACAGAAGCTGGGAACGACAAAAACCCGAACGCGAATGGCTGTATCACAATCCGGCAGATATTTTAATAAAGGCTTCCAATGGCGCCTCTGATTTCGGTAATAAATTTGGCCAACCACTTATAAACGGCAGCCTGCTCACCTTTGAACACCACGAACAGCAACATTTTGGCTACGACAAAGTCATCATGCTTGCTGGCGGTATTGGTTATGCTCGCAAGGAGGACAGCCTGAAAGACCTGCCCCAGCCCGGCGATTTAATCGTGGTTTTGGGTGGCGACAACTACCGCATCGGCATGGGCGGTGGTGCTGTTTCGAGCGTTGATACCGGCGAATTTAGCAATGCCATCGAGCTGAATGCCGTGCAGCGTGCCAATCCTGAAATGCAGAAAAGGGTTGCTAACGTGATTCGGGCCATGGCCGAAAGTCCGGTAAATCCTATCAGGTCAATTCACGATCACGGCGCGGGTGGGCATTTAAATAGCCTTTCAGAATTGGTAGAAGACAGCGGTGGACTGATTAATATCGGCAATTTGCCCATTGGCGACCCTACCCTTTCCGACAAAGAAATTATCGGCAACGAATCGCAGGAACGTATGGGGCTGCTCATCGATCCTGCCAAAATGGAGCTGCTGAAACTTACTGCCGAACGCGAACGTGCACCTTTTTATGTAGTAGGAGAAGCCACCGGAGACAAACAACTCCAGTTTAAACGCGCCGAAAACAGCTGTCCTATCGACCTACAGCTTGAAGACTTCTTCGGAAAAGCACCAAAAACCGTTTTAGAAGACAAGCACAAACCCTATCGTTTTACGGATTTAGAATATGCTCCCGAAAAGCTTCATTTTTACCTGAATAATGTGCTTCAACTCGAAGCGGTGGCATGCAAAGACTGGCTCACCAACAAGGTGGACAGATCCGTAACCGGAAAAGTAGCCATGCAGCAATGCGCAGGAGCTATACAACTGCCACTCAATAATTTAGGGATAAGTGCACTTGATTATAAAGGTGTAAAAGGTGTTGCCACAGCTATTGGACATGCGCCTGTGGCCGGACTTATCGACAGCCGCAAAGGCTCCAGGCTTGCTGTGGCGGAAGCCCTCACCAATTTGATTTGGGCACCGCTGGAAGGCGGACTTAGCGGCGTTTCGTTAAGTGCCAACTGGATGTGGCCGGCCAGAAATCCGGGTGAAAACAGCCGACTGTACATGGCCGTGAAAGCCCTCAGCGATTTCTGTATTGAGCTGGGTATCAATGTACCGACAGGCAAAGATTCACTTTCGATGACCCAAAAATATCCTGATGGCACCAAGGTGTTATCGCCTGGAACAGTTATCGTTACGGCGGTTGGCGAAGTTAGCAATCTGCGCAAGGCTGTAAAACCTGTGCTGACTAAAAACCTGAACTCACACTTGTTGTATATCGACCTCTCCACCGATGACTTTGAGCTGGGCGGAAGCAGCTTCGCACAAAGCGTGAACGGAATTGGGAAAAACACTCCTGATGTAAACGATGCCCAATATTTCAAAACGGTTTTCAACACCATACAGTTGTTGATCAACGAAGATTTGGTGCTGTCAGGCCATGATATTTCGGCAGGCGGATTAATTACCGCCTTGCTTGAAATGAATTTCGCCAATTGCGAATTTGGCCTTGATGTCAATCTCGACAACGTATCGAAAGCCGACATCATCAGGATATTATTTAGTGAGAAACCAGCGATTTTGATTCAGATAGAAGAAGATTCAAAGGCTTTTGAATTACTGACCGAAAACAATGTACGCTACCAAAATCTGGGCAAGCCAATTGCCGAAAGACAGCTAAAACTGGAACATCTGGGTGAAAAACACCACTTCGACATTGATAGCCTGCGCGATGTGTGGTATAAATCGTCCTTCCAGCTCGATCGACTACAAAGTGGCGGAAAACATGCGCTGCTCCGTTTTAAAAACTATAAAAAGCAAGATCTGATTTTCAGCTTTGGCAAGTCGTTTACCGGCAGGGCCGCTGACCTGAATATTGACCTGAACCGCCGCGAACCCACAGGCTACAAGGCCGCTATAATCCGAGAAAAAGGCGTTAATGGAGATCGCGAGATGGCATATGCTCTCTACCTGGCTGGCTTCGATGTGAAAGATATTCACATGACTGACTTAATCAGCGGACGCGAAGACCTGAGCGATGTGCAAATGATTGCTTTTGTGGGTGGATTTTCCAATTCCGATGTTTTAGGATCGGCCAAAGGCTGGGCAGGTGCTTTCTTATACAACGCCAAAGCCAAAGCTGCTTTAGACAACTTCTATTCCCGCGAAGACACTCTAAGTTTGGGCATTTGCAACGGCTGCCAGTTGATGATGGAGCTTGGTCTTATTTACCCCGATCATCCTGAAAAAGCTGTTCTGAGCCACAATGACTCGGGTAAATTTGAGTCGGCATTTTTAAATGTAGATATCCCTGAAAATAATAGTGTGATGCTTTCTGGTCTGGCCGGAAAAAGACTCGGCGTTTGGGTTGCCCATGGCGAAGGAAAATTCAGCTTCCCATGCTACAAGGATAAATACAATATTGTGATGGAATATGGTCAGGATAATTATCCCGGCAACCCGAATGGCAGCGACTGGAATACTGCTGCGGTTTGCTCCAACGATGGACGCCACCTCGCTATGATGCCGCATATTGAACGTTCGTTTTTGCCCTGGCAATGGGCATATTATCCCGAGAACAGAAGAGCGGATGAAGTGAGCCCGTGGATGAAAGCCTTCGTTAACGCCCGTGAATGGATTGAAAAACATCAGAAATAATTCCTTTTCCTCCCGCAGATCTCGCTGATTTTCGCTGATTCCTTTTCCGCGTTAATCTGCGGGAAAATATTCTTCTGTATCAATCGGCGAGATTTACGGGAAACTTCTTTTTTCTATTGCTTGATAAACGGTAATTTTACTAAATTGCAGCTTAAAATAAATTCTATGATACAGGTTAAAACAGCAATTATTACCGGTGCCAGCAGCGGTATTGGTGAAGCTGCGGCAAAACAATTTGCAAGAGGCAACTGGAACCTGGTGCTTACCGCCAGAAGAAAAGAAAAGCTCGAAAGCCTGAAAGCACAACTTGAGCGTGATTTCGGTCAAAAAATATTTATCCTTCAGCAGGATGTGCGTGAAACCAACAGCGGTGATGTGCTGGCCAACTTCCTACGCAAGAGCAACATTAAGCCCGATCTTTTAATCAACAATGCAGGACTTGCCGTTGGTGCCAGCCCCATTCAGCAGGGTATTATCGACGACTGGGAACGCATGATCGATACCAATATAAAAGGATTGCTCTATATTTCACGAGCCATTTCGGCCTTGATGATTGAGCAGGGTTTTGGCCATATCATCCATATTGGTAGCATTGCCGGCAAAGAAGCCTACCCGGGTGGCAATGTGTATTGCGCCACCAAGCACGCCATCGAAGGCCTCACCAAAGCGATGCGGATGGATTTATTGCCCTATGGAATTCGCGTGGGACAACTGGCGCCTGGAGCTGCCGAAACGGAATTTTCGCTGGTACGCTTCAAAGGCGATCAGGCCAAAGCCGATAAAGTTTATGACGGATTTAAACCGCTCAGTCCGGCAGATATTGCCGATGCGCTGTGGTATATGGCCAATGTGCCGTCGCACGTGAACATCAACGATATGCTGATTATGCCCACAGCACAGGCCAGCTCTGCATATTTTAACCGAAAAACAAACAGCTAATCAACGAAATAACCGCTGTTAATTTTCTTAATATTGCTACTACATCAATATTCGGACATGTAAGCTGCCCTTTTAAAGGTAAGTTAAAAGATTACGCATGGACAACCGTATGGCGTTCAAAGTTGAATTGCTACCTTGCTACCAAAACAAATTTTAGCCTAAACCAGCTGTTTTGGCCAGCAAAGAAGCAAGACAATGGATAATACACGAAATTAAAAATCAGACATCGCGAACATCAATAACAACATCCCTATGAACACGACCCGTATTTTTGATATTTTGATCCCTTTCAGAGAATTTGAAAACGCCAATAATGAGGTATTTGCCGTAAAAATTGACGGGCAGTGGCAGAAAATTACAGCTTCTGTTTATACAAAAATCGTTGATGAGCTCAGCCTCGGCCTACTCGAATTGGGCGTAAAAAAAGGAGATAAGATCGCTACCATTTTAAAAAACTGTCCAGAATGGAATTTTATCGACATGGCACTTTTGCAGATTGGCGCTATACAGGTTCCTATTTATCCAACCATTAGCGATAGCAGCTACCTGTTTATTTTCAATGATGCGGAAGTGAAATACATCTTCGTATCTGATAATGCATACCATACACGTATCAAAGATGTAGTGGAAGAAGTGAGCACACTACCAGCAGTTTACAGCATTGAGGTGGTAGAAGGAATTCCTAACTGGACTGAACTTCTTGAGCTGGGCAGAAAATCAAAGCGCAGCAAAGAGCTCGAAAGCTTCAAAGATTCTATCCATGCACACGAAATAGCGACACTGATATACACCTCCGGCACCACTGGAAATCCCAAAGGCGTTATGCTCTCACATACCAATGTGATAAGTAACTCCACGGCTACCTTCGACATTCTGAAGCAAAATCCCGTGAGTCGTGTGCTTAGCTTTTTGCCGCTTTGCCATGTGCTGGAACGGATTATGAATTATACCTATCAGCGACACGGCGCCACGATCTATTATTGCGATAACCTGGAAAAAATTGGCGACTATATCCGCGACGCAAAGCCCGAAATGTTTACCGCTGTGCCACGTGTGCTTGAAAAAACCTACGAGAAAATCATCCTCAAAGGCAGAAACTTGAAAGGCCTGAAAAAAGACATCTTTTTCTGGGCACTGCGCATTGGGGAACAATATGAACCCTGGGAGAAAAGAAGCCTCTGGTATCAGATGAAATTAGCTATTGCGCGTAAGCTGGTGCTTAGCAAATGGAAGGAAGCTTTTGGCGGCAATCTAAAGGCCATTGTAAGTGGTGGAGCAAGCCTGCAGGAACGCATAGCCAGCGTTTTTTGGGCAGCAGGTTTTCAAATCATGGAAGGTTATGGTCTCACCGAAACATCACCAGTGATTGCAGTGAGTAACTTTCGGCCTAATGGCGTAAAAATTGGAACCGTAGGACCTGCTTTGCCCGGCGTTCAATTGAAAATTGCGGCAGATGGTGAAATCCTGGCCAAAGGACCAAACGTGATGATGGGTTATTTCAAACGCCCCGACCTTACAGCAGAAATTATTGATGCCGAAGGCTGGTTGCACACAGGTGATATCGGTCATTTTGAAGATAAATTTCTTCGGATTACCGACCGTAAAAAGGAAATTTTCAAGACCTCCGGCGGGAAATATGTGGCACCACAACAGGTCGAAAATAAATTGAAAGAATCCGCATTTATTGAGCAGGCGATGGTGGTGGGCGAAGGCAAAAATTTTGCAGCTGCCATCGTTATCCCAGATTTTGCGCATATCAAATCCTGGTGTGCGGTGAAGGGCAAAACCTACGAGGGGCCTGCCAAAAGCATTAAAGATCCGGTTATTATCAGCCGTATAGAAAAAGAAGTCAACGAAAAGAACAAACAGCTGGATAAGGTAGAGCGTGTGAAGAAATTTGTGCTGATGGCTGACGGCTGGAATGTAGAAACTGGCGAGCTGTCGCCAACCATGAAGCTGAAAAGGAAGTTTTTGATGCGCAAATATGCACACATCATCGAGACGCTCTACCTCAAAGAAGGCTTTAATGCAACAGTTTAAACAGCATTTCTTTGGATAGCTCATCGTCTCCAATATCCTGACTGTTATAGCCTTTCGACTTTAAATCATATTCGCGCAGCACGGCAATACAGCGCACGGCATCTGCAATATTGAAATTTTTTGCGGCCACCTGAAAATCCTCAACAAAAAAAGGATTAACACCTAAAATGCTTGCCAGGTTATTGCGGCTTTTGTCGCGGGCATAATGCACTTTCAAAATTTTGGTGAAGAAACCATATAGATTTATTGCCGTGAGTAAAAGTGGGTAATCTTTGCTGTTGGATCCAAAATAGCGCATAATTTGGTTGGCACGTAAAATATCTCTTTTTCCAATCGCTTTTTGCAGTTCAAAAATATTGTAGTCCTTTGAGATGCCGATATTTCGTTCTACATCCTCATCGGTAATCTTTTTTCCCGCAGGCAAAGCAATCACCAGTTTTTCTAACTCATTGCGTATTTTATGCAGATCAGTTCCCAAAAAATCGGCCATCATCTGGCAGGCCTTTGGCGTGATATCGTAATTTTTTTGGGCCAGATACTGAACGATCCATTTAGGAATATGGTTGTCGTACAGCTTTTTTGATTCAAAAAGTACGCCTATGGTATCAATCTTTTTGGCCAGTGAACGCCGCTTATCAAATTTTTTATACTTGTGGTTGAGGACTAAAATTGTCGTTCTGGGTAGCTTTTCGATATACTGATCCAGGGTTTCAATATTTTTCACATCCTGTGCCTCTTTCACGATAAGCACTTGATAATCGCCCGTCATGGGATAATTACGCGCCTGACTTACAATAGTTTGCACATCAACATCGCGCCCATACATCACCATTTGATTAAAAGCTTGCTCGGCAGGATCAAGCACCTGATCTTCGAGCATGTCGGAAATCATATCGATAAAATAAGGCTCCTCTCCCATCAAAAAATAAACAGGATAATACACCTTGTTGCGGATATCGCCAATAATTTGGTCAAAGGTAAAAGCCATAATTTAAAACCGAAGGTGTTTCACCGTCATCCCATTATTGATAAGCTGTTGCAGGGCATCGATACCGATTTTAAGGTGATCGGACACGAAGCGGCTGTTTACTTTACGATCGCTTTCGGAGGTTTTTACGCCTTCGGGAACCATGGGTTGATCCGACACCAACAACAAAGCACCGGTTGATATTTCATTGGCAAAACCCACCACAAAAATGGTTGCTGTTTCCATGTCCACAGCCATGCTGCGTGTTTCGATCAGGTATTCTTTAAACACATCATCATGTTCCCACACCCTGCGGTTTGTCGTGAAAACAGTTCCAGTCCAGTAGTCGCGGCCATGATCACGGATGGTGGTGGAAATAGCTTTTTGAAGGCTAAATGCCGGAAGAGCAGGCACTTCGCTGGGCATATAATCATTGCTGGTTCCATCGCCCCTGATGGCAGCAATGGGCAAAATTAAATCGCCCACACTGTTTTTACGTTTTATGCCACCGCACTTGCCCAAAAACAAGACAGCCTCGGGTTTGACCGCGCTCAACAAATCCATTATCGTGGCGGCATTAGCACTTCCCATCCCAAAGTTTATGATGGTGATATCTTCCCAGGTAGAACAAGGCATAGGATGATCTTCGCCAATGATTGGCACGCTATGCCATTCGGCGAAAAGCTCTAGGTATTGACTAAAATTGGTGAGGATAATATACTTCCCAAATTTATCAAGCGGAAGGCCGGTATAGCGGGGCAGCCAATTTTCGACAATATCTTTTTTTGTTTTCATGCGTTTTTATCGTTTTAAGGATGAAGAAATCTTTTCCTCTTCTGTTGTTAATTCGTTTACAAATAGCCTTTTAATTAATATCAGTAGTAAATACCGCTTAAAAAACTGTTGTGAACGGCAAAGTAGGTAGCTTTAATGCACAAAAGTACGCGTTTTTTTCGCAAGTAAGTCATTTAGATTGGGCATAAAATGCTTGAAAGTCTAACAAAAAAACATGCTGCAAGAAAACCAGATAAGTTTGATTTCATGTTATTTAGCTCGTGCAAATCAACTTTTACTGTCATTTGTTTCTTAAAAAATCTAGGACAGTAATTTGACAAACGGTTAGCAGATACGGTATTGAGAATCAAAAAAAACACACAAACGCTCTCAGAGGAGCTAGTGCATAACATCTATTTTTATACATTTACGGTCAAATCGTAAAGTTAGAAATTATAAATGGACTGGTTCAAAACCCGTTTACATGAAAACCAAAAACAGGTATTTGATCCTGTAAGGAAACGCTACGTAAGCCTCACTCCTGAGGAAGAGGTTCGCCAGCAGGTTTTACACACCCTGATAGAGGACTTGCAAGTTCCGGCAGGATTAACTGCCGTTGAATATACCATTAAGCTTGGAAGCCTCGTAAAACGCTGCGATGTGGTGGTTTTTTCGAGTGATCACCAACCGCTGCTGATTGTAGAATGTAAAGCAGAACATATTAAAATTACGCAAAAAACCCTCGATCAAGCTGTCCGTTATAATTTAAGCTTAGAAGTTGATTTTCTGATGCTTAGCAATTCTAAAAGCTATTATCTTTTTCATATCAGTGAGGGCAAGTTAAGCACATGTAAAGATTTGTTAACTTTCGCAGAAATGGATTCTTTAAAAACCAAAACCAGATGATCAAAGTACGTCTTTTACTAATTTTTGTAATCAGCATCTGTTTTTCAGTAGCTGCTCTTCCCCGTCCGTCGAAGCTAAAGCAAAACGAAATCGAATCTGAAGCAATCGATTATTTGCTTCTGGCAAAGAGCTTTTACACAAAATCAGTTGATAAAGCCCTCGATTTTAGTAAAAAAGCTTTACAAAAAGCCAAACAAACAGATAACGATAGCCTGCTTGCACATTGCTATAAATCGCTTGGCATCGCGAACTATTACGCCGGGAATTCCGACAAAAGCATTCCCTTGTACGATTCAGCCATGTTATATTTTCAGCAGCTGGGCTATACCCTAGAAATCGGGAATATCTACAACAACCTGGGCATAGCCTACTCCGAGCTGGGTGATTTTAACCGCGCTATCGAGATGTACTTGCTCTCCCTGAAAATCACTGAAGCAGAGGTCGACACCGTCGCCTTAGGCCGCCTCTACAACAACCTGGGAACTTTGTACTACAGCCTTCAGGATCAAGCTGAAGCACTCAGTTATTTCCAAAAAAGTTTCGAGCTATACAGCATACGCGACGACTCGGCCGGAATGATGTCAGCAAAAAACAATATCGGGCTGGTAGAGATAAATATGCAGGTGTATGATAGAGCATTGCTCACTTTTCGCGAATCTGTTGCCATTGGGAGAAGAAATAACGACCTCGTAGGAACCGCCAACAGCCTGCACAATATTGGCTGGATATACGCCATGAAAAACCTTACTGACAGCGCACTTTTTTACTACAAAAAAGCAGATGAGCAGTATGAAATGGCCGGCATTCAGATAGGGAAAAACTATATTGGAATAGGACAGTGTTACCTGAACATGGGTGAATACGCGCGAGCCAGGAAAGCCTTTGAACAGGCAGTAGAAATTGGTTTCAAAACCCGCGACCGCTTGCTTAGATTAGATGCTTACAACCTGCTTTTCGACCTCCATAAAACCCTTGGCAACAAAGACGCCGCCCTGGAAACGGTCGAGAAATACCACACGCTTTTCGATTCCATAAAAACGCTGTTTGATTCAACGGCAGTGAGTAATATCCAGGCCAGGTTCGAGATAGATAACAAAAGACGCGAGCTAAGCAGGCTACAGGAACTACAAAAAACCCAGCTCGAAATGCTTACCGAACAGCAAGAAAAGCTAAAGTTTCAACGTATATTGAGTTATGCAAGTCTGTTCTTTTTAGCTGTAGTCCTCGCTTTCGTTTACTTTTTAAGTAAGCTGCTCAGGAAAAACAAAGCATCACAGGCCTTATTGCGCCAACAAAATAGCGAGCTGGAAAAAGCCCGTTCGGCACTTTCAAGCTCCCACGACACGCTAATAGAACAGGAAGAGCTGCTGCGAACACTTATCAATTCAACACCCGATATTATCTGTTTCAAAGACGGGGAAAGTCGCTGGCTCAAAGCAAACGATGCCATTTTAACGCTTTTCAATCTCACAGGAATTGATTACAGCATGAAAACTGATACGGACCTAACCGTTTATAGCCCGCTACACGAATCAGCTCATGAAAGCTGCATGATATCCGACGAAATAAGCTGGCAGAAAGCGGAAATAAACCGCAGTGATGAAGAAATACCTGATGCCGAAGGAAAGCCCAAAATATTCGACGTTTATAAAATTCCGCTATTTAATGCAGATGGCAGTCGAAAAGGAATAATCGTTTGGGGAAGAGATGTTACCGAACGCAAACAAGCTGAAAAAAAGCTGGAATATGCACTCGAAAAAGCTGAAGAATCGGACAGACTGAAAACAGCCTTCCTTTCCAATATGTCGCACGAAATCAGAACACCATTGAATGCCATCATAGGGTTCAGCGATTTGCTTGGCGACGATGATATCACCAAAGATGAAAAATCCCGTTATATAAAAATCATTCAGCAAAACGGAGAAGCCTTGCTAAACCTTATCGGCAACATCATTAGCCTGGCACGCATTGAAGCCGGCGAAACAGATGTAAACCTACAAGACACCAACCTCAATGCCCTTTTTCAGGATGTAAATGCCAACTATTCACTAATCATAAAACAACGCAACAAAACCCATCTCAAATGGGAGATGAAATTGCCCGATCAGGAAGTGACCGCTCCCTTTGATAAATTGAAAATAAGACAAGTTATCATCAATTTACTTGACAATGCCTTGAAATTTACCGAAACGGGTAGCATAACCTACGGTTTTGAACCCATTTTAAACTCTGAGGGAAAAATAGAATCGGTAAACATTTTTGTACAGGATACCGGCATTGGTATTGCCGATGACCAACAGCGCAATATTTTTAATCGTTTCACGAAACTTAACGAGTACAGCAAAAAGATTTATTCCGGAACAGGACTCGGTTTAAGTATTGTAAAACAATACGTTCAGCTGATGGGAGGAAGCGTCTGGCTACAGTCGGCACCTGAGCAGGGCAGCACTTTTAGCATCATTTTACCGCTATTTAAGCAAGCCAAACACACAGCTTTTATGCAAAGCAATCACCTGGCAGCCAAGTACAACTTTAGCAACAAAGAAATTCTGATCGTGGAAGATGTTGATTCAAACTTTGAACTCTTAAATATCGTTTTACGTCCCACCAAAGCCAAAATCCATCGTGCGCTAAACGGCATCGAAGCCGTGAATACCTGCAAGGATAATGGGAGTATTGATCTGGTATTGATGGACATACAACTACCTCTACTTAATGGGCTGGATGCCACCATGCGCATCAAACAAACACGGCCAGGCTTACCTATTATTGCACAAACAGCTTTTGCAATGAGCGAGGAAAAAGAAGCCTGCTTTGCAGCCGGCTGCGATGCCTATATGGCCAAGCCCATCAGTGCTGAGCTAATGCTGCCTGTGCTACAGGAATTACTATCTAAATCAGAAAATGACTGAAATTAAAAACAGCATAAAAATGGTTTTTTTTTAAACAGTCCGATATTTCTAATTTCGATTGGAAAAAAACTTTACATTTGCAGGGAAAAATAATTCCTTATGAAAAGTCTCCTACTGAAAATCGTTTTGTTTGCCGTTATCATTTTTATGGGATACATGGTTTACGAAAGCATCAACAAACCGTTGAAATTTACAAAAGAAAGAGCGAAAAGAGAAGCTGTAGTTGTCCAGCGCCTCAAAGACATTCGTAATGTGCAATCGCTTTACAAACAGGCCAATAATAAGTATGCTGCAAGTTTCGACAGTTTGCTCGCATACCTTAACAGCGGTGAAATTCCGGTCGTAAAACTTATTCCAGATCCGACAGACACTACCTTTACCAAAACTATTTCGGACACCTTAGGTTATGTCAAAGTAACGGATTCGTTGTTCTCAGAAAGAGTAGGTTTTAACCCTAACAACCTGCGCTTCATTCCTTTTAGTGAGGGCGAAGTGTTTGTAATGGATGCCGGCTCTATTGATCGTGGCGGTGTAAATGTTAGTGTTTTTGAAGCCAAAGCACCCTTCACAGCGTATTTGAAAGGCATGGAAGAACAACGTATCAACAACCTCATTGCAGGTGAAGAAGACATTGAAAAATATCCCGGCCTAAAGGTAGGCTCCATGACAGAGCCTTCTACCGATGGCAACTGGGAGTGATACATCCGGTCATGATTGCTCCGGCAAAACCTATAATAAGTCTGGTTGATAAGTCTTTTAAACAAGATTACTCAAAGCATTTTCAATTAACCATCCGAATAGCTTTGGATGGTTTTTCTTTTGTGATATATTCACCTGAAAAACAGCGCTTTGTAGGTATCGAACATTACCGGTTTCACCCTTTGAGCGACAAAATACAGCTTGCGGGCATGCTGGACGAAATCATGATGAAGCAAGCCTGGATCGTATATCCTTATCAGCAGGTGAAGGTATTAGTTGACAATTTAAAAGCGGTCGTTGTTCCCAATCCCCTCTTCGACGAAAAAGAAAAAGGCAACTACCTGGCTTTTGCGCAGGCGTTTCAGGATAATTCACGGATTATCACAGATCCGCTCAAAACGGCTGATGCTACGCTGATTTACTATTTGTCGAACGTATTGGTAGCCAAGATAAAAGATTTCTGGGCCAATGCCTCTATCCGGCATTTATCAAGTGCTTTTATCGAGAGTACCTTGGTGGGCAACAAAAACATCCAACAAGAGCCTGTAGTTTTCGTGCATGTCAGAAATCAAGCCTTCGATATGCTGGTGCTTACTAATCAAAAGCTAAGGTTTTTTAACACTTTCAGATTTAATACCAAGGAAGATTTTATTTATTTCCTGCTTTTCGCCATGGAACAACAACACCTCAATCCCGAAAAAACACCTATACAATTTTCGGGAGCAATAGAAGCAGGCTCCGAAATTTACACGATTTGCGAGCGTTATATCCGCCATATCCAATTTGAAAAACGCAACAAAAGTTTCGACTACAGCTATGTACTCGAAACCCTTCCCTGGCATCAGCACAGCTTACTATTCAATACTTCACAATGCGAATTATAAGGGGGAAATATCAGCGCCGGCAAATTCTGCCACCGGCGAACCTGCCCGTGAGGCCTACCACCGACATGGCCAAAGAGAGTCTGTTTAACATCCTGGAAAACACACTTGATTTTGAAGAGGTTGAGGCACTTGATTTATTTACCGGAACCGGAAATATTGCTCTCGAGCTGGCTTCGCGTGGCTGCATTTCTGTGCTGGCTATCGAGCAAGACAAAGCGTGTGTTCAGTTTGTAAAAAACACGGTGACCCAGCTCAAGATGGATAATTTGACCGTACTCAGAATGGATGTGTTTAAATTTTTGCCCAGCACACGTCAGCAGTTCGATTTAATTTTTGCAGATCCACCTTATGATAGCGATCATTATGAATTGCTTGTAGATTTAATTTTGAATAGTGCACTTTTGAAGTCCGAAGGAATCTTAGTCATAGAGCATCCGGTAACCATTGACTATTCATCTAATGCAGCCTTCACAGAAGTGAGAAAATACGGTAGAGTTCACTTTAGCTTTTTCAGTAAGCCATAAAAAAAACCGACCTTTCAGCCGGTTTATTTTTTAGTATTCATCTTCATGGAAGAAGAAATCTTCTTTAGTAGGATAGTCAGGCCAAATATCCTCAATACGTTCGTATATCTCGCCTTCATCCTCCATTTCCTGAAGATTTTCTATCACTTCCTGTGGCGCTCCAGAGCGAATAGCCCATTCTAATAATTCTTCTTTTGTTGCAGGCCACGGTGCATCTTCCAGTTTTGAGGCTAATTCTAATGTCCAATACATAATACGTGTATTTAAGGTGAATTTTTTTGCAAAAGTAATTTTTTTTTAATGCTAATCAAGTAAAATCTTTAAAATAGCTATACAAGCCTAATAACGTGCCTTCCAGACTATTTCCTCGGCACCAACCAGCTGACCAAGATACCTTGCAAGAACAAAAAAGTAGTCTGAAAGCCGATTCAGATAACGCAGGTCGATATTATCGACCGGATAATGTTCACTTAATTTAACACTTATACGTTCGGCACGCCTACATACTGTGCGTGCCAAATGACAATAGGAGACCAGAATACTTCCGCCGGGCAAAATAAAATTAGCCAGTGGTGGCAAACTTACGTTCATGCGGTCAATTTCGTTTTCGAGCAACTGCACATCGCTATCACGCAGCGGCGGCATTGGTTTAGCAACGGCAGTTTCTTTGTCCTCGGCAAGGTGCGACTCCAATGTAAACAATCTATCTTGTATCTCCGTAAGCATCTCACGACTTTGTGGATCTGTCTCGTGATGGTCGCGGATAAGGCCAACAAAGGCGTTAAGTTCGTCAACAGTTCCATAAGCTTCGATGCGATCGTGGTATTTTGGTACGCGTGTGCCGCCAATCAAAGCCGTTTTGCCTCTGTCTCCGGTTCGTGTATATATCTTCATTTCGTTTGGCATAGCATTGTGATTTTAAAACTTAACAAGCCAGCAGGCTTATTGTTTTTATTCCTATAAATAATCCAATAAATGTGTTGAAATTTTTGGTGCTACTGAGGTAGTGTTACAGTAACAACGTCCTTGTTAATCTCGTCAGATTCAATATTCCCATCGCGCAAGCGCACAATACGATGGGCATGTTTAGCGATATCTTCTTCGTGTGTTACCACGATAATTGTGTTTCCCAGCTTGTGAATTGCCTCTAACAGACCCATAATTTCTACTGAAGTTTTTGAGTCGAGATTTCCGGTAGGTTCATCGGCAAGGATAATGGAAGGTTTATTCACAAGGGCGCGGGCAATGGCTACACGCTGACGCTGGCCACCCGAAAGTTCGTTGGGCCGGTGTTTAATGCGATCGCTCAGTTGCACATCGGCAAGTACTTTTTCTGCAATTTCTATGCGATCCTGCTTGCTAACGCCGGCATATACCAGCGGCAACATCACATTTTCGAGGGCAGTAGAACGCGGTAAAAGATTAAAAGTTTGAAAAATAAAGCCAATTTCTTTGTTTCTTATGTCAGCCAACTCATTGTCGTTCATGCGGCTGGCATCATTTCCGTTTAAAAAATAAGAACCGCCAGTTGGTGTATCCAAGCAGCCCAGTAGATTCATCAGCGTAGATTTTCCTGAACCTGACGGCCCCATCAAAGCAACATACTCATTGCGGTTGATATCTAAATCTATATTGTCAAGGGCTTTAACCAACTCAGTACCCACTCTATAATGCCTTGAAATGCCTTTAAGGCTGATCACTTTATCTTTCATGAATTTTTTTTTAGCGCTGAGCAAAGTTAACAAACATCTTTTACTTTTTGAGTACAAAATGTTGCTTGCTCAGGCCCTTATTAAAAAACACCAGACCAAATTGAAACAAGTCTATCGTGACTGTAACGGCTTCGTGCTGTTGAATCTCATTCCAGGCTTCATTCATGTCGTCTGACCAATGAATGTCATCGAAAACAAACACGCTCTCGTCATGTGATTTTGTTAGGCAATGATGAAAATAATTAAGCGTGGGAATTTTCTGGTGATTGCCATCAAAGAAAACCATGTCGAGCTTTGGAAAGCGATTGATAACATCAGACAAAACTGTATTAAAATTCCCGATAACAATTTCAATATTTGTTATATCAAGGCGTTCAAAACTACCACTGGCAATGTGAGCTATCGAGGCGCACCCTTCGAGTGTGATAACTTTGGCATCGGGATTTCCAATAGCGAGTGCAGCGGTTCCTAAACCAGTAGCTGTGCCGAATTCAAGAACAAATTGCGGCCTATAAAACCTTGATATTCTAAACAACAATTGATTACAACGCACTGAATGCGAGCGCTGTTTTGTAAGCTTTTGTACACGTTCGCGGTAAGTAGCAAATTCTTTATTACCCGCCTTTGTGCCAAAATCAACGGTTTCGATAAGATTCCTGTTATTCAGCAAGCGCTTTCGTTGCTTCAGCAAAAGTTCGTATTCTGGATATTTTTGATGATCATTAAGTACATTTTTAGCCAAATCAAATACAAAAGGCGAATGCAAACTATGCAAACCTTTGGCTTTGAAAAAATAAGAAATATACTGCTTAATCAGGCTAAACGCACCCATCACTTATTTTATTTGTAATGCAAAAATAGTAAATTTTTCTTATTTTAAATATGTAAGTAATAATACTTTCTTGAGGTTTACACTACTCAAAAACAAGCTTTTGTAAAAAAAATACGCTGCGTGGATTCGTAATACGCAGCCGGTTGTTACTTATTTTCTGATTTCCGGCGACTAAATAATAGGCATCATACCAGGGATAGATTCTGCCAAAATGCTCCTCAAGCAGTCTGTCATTTGGAAATCTCAGATCTACTTTCAGCTTTTCTAATTCTGATGCAGCCTTGCCATCGACATGAAATAACTTGCTTTGCAAACTTCCATTGTGAAACAAGGCGCTTAATAATTCATTACCTGATTTTGATATTGCGACATGATTTTCGAGCTGAAAAGTCAGCAAATTTTCCATGCGAAAACCGTTGATCCAATTGATATTGCCTGATTTATCAAAAGAAACTATCAGGGTATTGAAAAAGTTGTAGCCCTCGAAAATGGTATAAGTATATGGAATTGGTCGGCCATAGAAATCATAATCAATCCTGGATTCAATGCGGTATTGCGGCTGAAAAGCTTCAGCAGCAAATACCAGCTGGTCGGTGAGATTTAAAATTTCCGGCTTAAAAAATTGAAAAGAAATCTCTGTTTGTTCGGTGATTTTTCCGCGCGACTGCAACTGTCTGAGCCTGAGCAAATCTTCACGTGCCAAAATCTTATCGATATTCGGGATCTGATTGAAACGATAAAACTGTGATTGCATAACACCATCTGCTTTTAGGCGCAAATAAAACACGCCAATAGCTTCGCGTTCAGGATTGCCGTCAACATCTTTTAGTGTTGCAGCACGCTTGCTTTCACGTTCAAAAGAACCTAAAGCGATGATATCGTTATCTACGAAAGCAAAGCCGATAGCTGCAAGAAAGTGACTTTGATCACCGTCGGGTTTATATTGCCGGCGCAAATTACCCCGGCTATCAAAAGCTAAAAACACATCAGCTTTGTAACGTTTATTTTCAAACTGTTTGACGGCAGCCACAAAAACTCCTTGTGCTTCCGATGCACCAATTTCGCGTATGAGCAGTTGGCCATCAAGTGAAGCATCGAGGGTAGTTAAAGCGCCGGTTTTTAGGTCGAACAGCAGAAAATCAGCCAGATAGTCTTTGAGGTTAAGGCCTATCATGAGTTTGTCGCCTGCCAATTCAGCGTCAGCTATTTCGGCCTGCGCCGGGAAAGTGCCGCCCAATAGACCAAACTTTGAGTTAGTTATATTGTAACTAACTATTTCATAAGAGATTGCATCTTGTTTTTTACTAATGCTATTCGTCAAAATTATAGCGACACGTTCATTTGTAGAAGCTACTTTTTGAACCTTCATGCCGTCTTCGAGAAGCAAAAAACGGATCCATTTCTCGGTGAGGTTGGTGTCGATAAGGCTAAAATACCATTTTCGTTTGCCGATAGAATCCAGTTCGTTGCTCTCGTAAAACAACAGCAAACCCTGTTCGCCCAGCAGCTCATAGCGGTAGCTGCTACTTTCGAGCTGCACCGGCAACTCGAGCCGGATAGGTTCTATTTCCTGTGCGGATAGCGTTGAGACACAAACAATAAAACCTAAAACAAAACCTAAAAATTTAATTAGCTTCATGCTTTACATTTAATTCAGCACCTACGAAATTAAAGGTTTTTTTTTAGGTGGGGTGGAAAATTCTGTTTTGAGTGGTGGACTGGGGGGGAAATGGTTGATTTGATGATTTGATGATGTGCTGATGTGCTGATGTGGTGATTTGAGGATTTGAGGATTTGCCTTCCTGCGGTGCTGTCTGACGGCCAGAGGCAGGCAGCAGACAGGTGTGGTGATTTGTTGATGGGTTCACGGGGGAGTGTTCAAAAAGCTCCAGCTGAAATATATCTCTATCTTTATTCCCTGAAAAACACCTGATATACGAATAGTTTTGTACACACATACCGCACACAGTTGAGTTATGAAGAAAAGACTTTTTGCAATCGGAGATATTCACGGATGTTTCGATTCATTTAGAGAATTGGTAGAAAAGAAAATTCAGCTACAAAAAAGTGATAAACTTATTTTGCTTGGTGATTATATTGACAGGGGTGATAAAAGCAAGGAGGTTATTGATTTTATACTTGAATTGCTGGAAAATGGGTATGATATTATTCCTCTAATCGGAAATCATGAAGCTATGCTCCTTGATGCTAACGGAAATGAAAAGACTGTTTCAAAATGGATTCAAAATGGTGGAGATGAAACATTGAAAAGTTTTGGAATTAGTTCTCCGAAAGATATTGATTCAAAATACATTAAGTTCTTTAAAGACATGAGATATTATTACGCATTTGAAGCGTACCTTTTTGTGCATGCCGGTTTTAATGATAATGTACTTAATCCTTTTACAGATTTCTATTCAATGCTATGGAATTGCAAAGAGTCATACACAAATCCTTTATTAGCCCATAAGACTATTATTCATGGTCATAATCCCATAAGTGTTTCTAAATGTGAAAATAGCGTTCTTTCTAAATTTGATGTGATAAATATTGATACCGGCTGTGTATATAGCGATAAAGAAGGTTTTGGAAGACTTACCGGATACGACTGTTATAATGAAAGAATACTTTTTGCTTGAATTAGAATTTTAGATATATTTGCAATTCGCGAATCGCGAATTAATAATAATTGCTATGAAGAAACATAATGGAATGCGTCCGCAAGATATTGTAGTTTTATTGAAGATTATTTCAAAAGGAGATGATAAGTGGCGAAACATTGATATTGCAAATACTACTGGAATAAGCCCTTCTGAGGTTTCTGAAGCATTACATAGATGTAAGATTGCGAAACTTATTGACAGCAAAAAAAGAAGCGTAAACATCAATTCTTTCACCGAGTTTTTGGTTTACGGATTAAAATATGTTTTCCCTACTGAACCCGGAGCTATCGTAAAAGGAACTCCGACTGCTCACTCTGCCTCACCAATAAAAGAACATATTTCAGCTGATGCTGACATTTATGTTTGGCCTAATGCCAAAGGCACTCACAGAGGTCAGGCCATCGAACCATTATATAAAACGCTACCTCAACTGGTTCAGGAAGATAAGTTGTTCTATGAGCTTTTAACCATTGTAGATACTATTCGAGTAGGTCGGGTTAGAGAAATAAAAATCGCCATCGAAGAATTAAACAAACGATTTAAAGATGCCTAGCACAAATATTTTGATGCTGCAAACAGTGGCTAAGGGTTTGGGAGAACTGAAAGATGAAATGGTCTTCGTAGGTGGAGCGGTTGCTGAACTTTATGCCGATAATCCAACGGCTTCAGAAATCAGGCCAACTATTGATGTAGATTGTGTAATTGAGATTAGTTCGCGACCCCAATTTGTACGAATGGAGGAAAAACTAAGGACAAAAGGATTTAAAAATGACACTTCCAAAGGAGCTCCTATCTGCCGGTGGATTTATGAGGGCATTAAAGTCGATGTTATGCCAACAGATTCAAGCGTTCTGGGATTCAGTAATCGTTGGTACGAGGAAGGAATTGAAATTAAAATATCAAAAACGCTTCCCGATGGAACTGAAATATTTGTGTTTCCACCAGCATTTTATTTAGCCGCAAAATTTGAGGCGCATAAAGGACGAGGTGGAGATGATTTGCGCCAAAGCCATGATTTTGAGGATGTTATTTATATTTTAAATAATTGTCCTGATATTTTGAAAAGTGTTAGCGAATCTACTCCAAGTGTCAAAGCGTATTTATCGGCTGAATGCCAGAGCCTTTTGGAAAATCGAAATATCACAGAAGGAATTGAAAGTGCCTTGCCTTATGGTTCTGACGAAGAAGGAACGGATATCCTAGTTGAATTACTCCAGCGTATTGTGGTGATTTGATGATTTTCTGATTTGATGATTTGATGATGTGCTGATGTGCTGATTTGGTGATTTGATGATGTGCTGATGTAGTGATTTGATAATTTGATGATTTGAGGATTTGATGATTTGATGATTTGATGATTTGCCTTCCTGCGGTGCTGTCTGACGGCCAGAGGCAGGCAGCAGGCAGGTGTGGTGATTTGTTGATGGATTTACGGTATATTTATCGAAGAACAAGGTGATCGAGTGTTGGTTACTGAGCTGGCCGAAGTAAACCGAGAGTAACAGTTTACGGGTTTAAAACTCGTCAACCCGTGAAGTCAGGATGCAACTTTTTTATTGTCGCTGGATTAATTGCAGCCTGAGTGTTCTGCTTCTAATTTTCTGTTTGAGTTAATAACAACTTTATTCTTGTTTTCTTTTCCGACGTTTTGAAGTCCTGAGGGACGTTCAAAAGTCTGTGTTTACGTAATCTTTAACTTTTCATCGTCCGAGGCAGGAGGACATGGAAACGTTAAAATGAAGAATGAAAAACTTTAAATAGGTTTGGAAAGTCAGAATGCAACTTTTTTATCGTCGCCGGATTAGTCGCACCCTGAGTGGGCTGCTTTTAATTTTCTTCTATGTTGTAATCCAAATTTTTATTTATTTATTTTCCTCCCGTTCCGTGAAGTATTTACTTCGTGGAATTATCCAGTAGCATCCGCTACATACGAAATCGTCAGCACAAGTCTTCTTTCTTTCGTTCTAAAAAACCCAAAAAGTTTTCCAAAACCTTTGGGGTTTAGAATTTTAACAATATCATTCTCGTCTTCCATTCCGACGTTTTAATGTCCTATCGGACGTTCAAAAGTCTGTATTTACGTGATCTTTAACTTTTCATCGTCTGAAGCAGGAGGACATAAAAACGTTAAAATGAAGAATGAAAAACTTTAAATAGGTTTGGAAAGTCAGGGCGCGACATTTTTATCGTCGCCGGATTAGTCGCAGCCTGACTTAAGATCGATTATTTCACCCAGTTCGTCAATTGACTCCGTTTTCCTTGCTCGTCAATAAGACAAACCGCGAAGCTGTATTTTTCCTTTGAAAATCTCTCATCCAGTGGCAGGTTATTGTTATTTGTCCGGCCAATAATCGTCATCGTTTGCCCCTCATCTGCACTTGCATAAACAATAAACGACTGCTTGTCAGCCAATGAACCCTCCCAATTCAATTGTTTCCCGGTTTCGCCAGAAGTAATTTGCAGTTGTGAAGCCGCTTCCAACGCCAGCTGTTCGGCAATGGCAATGCGGTAAGGGAGTGAAAACGGGCTTTGGTTTTTGCTTTTATCAGTAACAAAAAGGGCATATTCGTAAAGGGTGTTTTTAGCTATTGCAACATCACTAAAAAGCGTATCGGAATGATTGCTTCCTTCAAAAACCTTTGTCCAGGTCGAATCCATTGCTTCTTTTCGAACCACAAAAATCGAATCTGCATCCGAGCTACTTGAGGGAATCCAGCTTAAAAGCACAGCGCTTGACTGAGTTACAACTTCTTTAAAAACGGCGTTTGAAGGCCTGATGGTATCTTTACGCAAAAGCTCAACGATACCGCAATCACGGGATTCATTGTAATGTACATCTACCGCACTCACTTTGAAAAAGATCTTTTCAGTTAGTGTTTTTAGCGTGGTTTTGCCCTGAAAAGAAGTGTCAGAAACAACATCGGAAACCAAAGTGAACACGTGATCTTTGGCATTGGCCGAATAAACACGATAGCCCATAACATCCGGCTCAACAGACTTATTCCAAACGAGGGTGTAGCTGCCATTGGTCACCGAATCGGTTAGCCAGGCATTGGGACAGCCTGGCGCGATGGTATCAATGATAACTCCCTGAACAGGAAGGGATCGCGCACTATTTCCAGCAGTGTCAACGACTTCAACCACATAAAAATTTGGGAGTAAAGCATGCGGATGCAAATCGTTGAAAGAAGTATTTTCTTTTGACAAGGGCGAATCATTGATTTGCTCGTAAGGCCCTTCTATAATTGCTGCGCGCAAAACATTGAAAGCTTTAAGGTCGCTCACTTCAGGCATTTGCGCCCAAATAATACTTAAAAACGCGTTGGGTTCAGCAATAATTTTGCTGATGACGGGTGCAGGTGGCGGTGTTACATCGCGGCCCATAGCAATGATAGCTTCTGATGGTTGGGTTTCATCGCCAAAGGCATTGAGGCCTACTAAACGGTATTCGTAAGGCACATAATTGCGTTCGAGTGAGTCGATGTAAATCAGGTCTTCTTTATTAAATTCATTTTCTATCATCACCATTGGTTCTTCATTTAAACGCACGAAATCATTGGCATTCATTGGGCTTTTTTCAATAAAATATCCGATCAAATCGCTTTGCATGCCATCCCAGCTTAGGATAACTTTCTTTTCGCCGGGTGTGGCTTGCAAGGCGTTGGAAACGATAGTCGGTTCGGTGTATTCGTGTGTGCTTACCGAAAGATACACGGTATCACAAAGCGTATTTCTGACAAACATTTTATACACATAGTTTTTGTCAGGCTCCAGCTGCTGCTCCAAGCCCAAGGCAATGGATTTAGCTACCTCAAAATTGAGTGCCGAAACAAACATAGCTGTGCTGTGCATCATCTCCTGCTCGTTCTTTTTCTGCTTTATAAATTGTCCAAAATTCTCTGTTTCAGTCACTCTCGACTTCCCATAAAGCATTTGAGCTGCTACAGCGGCATGCATATTGTCCTTGCCAAATTTAGCTTTCATTTCGTCAAGGCTCTCAGGTTTGAGGGTGTCAAATAGTGTTGTATTATTGATGAGTCTGAGATTTTCATCAAATTCAGCCCTTTGAATAGAAACACCATTTTTTACGGCAGTTTTCCAACTGATATAGTCGTTGTAAACCCACCTTATTTTTACACCTTCAGCCCTATATTGGAATTCAATATTGATGCAACGGCTGTTGTCTTGCGCATTCAATCCTTGTGCTAAAGTGATGAAAAGCAATACGATGATTAGTTTTTTCATTTTAAAATTAGTTTAAGTGGTAAGTGATATTTCTAGATCCTCCTGTTGACCCATCGGGTTCAAGCATTCTGAAAAGCAGGTTGTACTGCGAAGGATCAGGCACATAGCTGTTTTCGAAATAAATTCCCATACGTTTCGTCCATGAAGTCATGATGATGTTCTGCACCGCCAATCTTTCAGTTCCACTAAGGCGCACCTGGTTGTAGTAGTATATATCGGGAGAAATATTATTGAGCAATGTTAGGTAATTGGTACAGTAATTTTGAATACCGGGCCTGTCAATACTCACCAATTGCTCATAATTAGCCACAAATTGCACTTCGCTATTGGCAGGTTCATTGGGCTGCCCCAAAAAACGCTGCCTCGTGGTATAATTTACTGTTGAAGTTGGGTTAATGTAGTGGTGTTTAGCATTTTCCACACGTGTTGGTGAGGTATTAATTATAAAGGGTTCGGGGCTTCCTAACCAAGGTGCAAATGGCGTTCCTACAGCTTTTTGTTTTAAAGTGCTGTAAATATCATATTGCCTGTCGGAGCCAGCAAAATACTGCTTATGAGCTGCGTACATATCAAGTAGTTTCACCTCGTTTTCCATTTCCATAGCACTAAATCGTTCCTGTGTGTTAAACTTGAAAGTAAGCACACGGTAAGAGGCATCACGCTGATTAGAAACCAATTGTAGTTGTTGCACCTTATCGTAGATGGAGTTGAATTTACTTGTTTTAACATAAATCTCGAACAATCGGAATTCAACATCATCAATATGATCAATGAAATTAGCACCATTGCTTTGTAAGGTTAACTTGCGCTTTTCGATGGATAAATTAGCGTTGTTGCCTACATTTTGATAGTTCACGCTTACTTGCTGGCCAAAATTGAGCTGATCGTTGATGAAGTCGAGCGGCAGCTCTTTTTTGCGAATCACTTCAAGCTTGTATTTGGTATTTGGCAACAAGATTTGCTGCAAAATCTGTTGATTATACTTTATCGCATTTTGGTAAATCCTTAAATCATAATCCTGCTTACTGTTGGTATTCAGATTGATGACGCGCAGCATATACTTCACCGGAACTTTTCCAATGTAAGTGCCTCCACGCAACGGATCAGGCAAAACCTGGCTGGCAGAATCATAAAAATAGCTGTCTTTTACGTTTTGGGTAAATATCATTTCAAAACGTTTGTTGATGACCGTGCCTGTGCTGCTGAATTTTCCCAGAACTTTGAAATAATTGTCAAACTCAACAGGTACTGAACTTTTCACTACTGAGGCAGGAATCCTATCGGGTAGTGCTCCTGTGGTGAAATTAACAAGCATATTTTGCCTAACTTCCTGGCCGCTATTCGATTTTGCTACAGCCCATTGCGCGTTTTTACGTTCTTCAAAAAAGGCATTCAACTGCAACTGATAGCGGGTGTTTCCTACCAAAACTGCTGTGGGTGTAGTTTCCAAACTATAATACAGATCGTCGCCTGTGCCTTCTTCCAAAACATTGTTGCGAACGGAAATGTTAGTGCTTCCTCTTTTAATTTGCGGACTAAGTCTTGCCCTGAAAGTACGCGTATAGGTTTCATCCTCATCTGTAACCAATTCAATACTAAATATTTGATCAGGTTTAAAATTGAGTGCAGTTGTAATGCTGACAAAAGGAGAAACATCGCGTGCATTATTATTCAAGTTGATGCTTTCAATAATTTTGAGGTCAGCAACCGGATTATCAACTATTTGAGTTGGCCTGCAAACTTCACCGACCGTAAACTCATAGCTAAAGCTTCCTTTGATGGCACCGCCCAAAATCCTGTATCGTCCACCAATGGCACCGGTAGCCCAAGTTGGGTTTGGCAAACCAGATGCTAAGGCAGCACCGGCTTCTCCTCTAAAAATATTAAATGTTCCTTCGGCAAACCACACATCAACATGAATGCCCAAACTTGCATAAACGTAGGCATAGATTTGTCCCTGAGCGTACCAGTTATTGATTCCCAGATTCGTAACGGGATTAACGCCATCGCATGAAACCTCGTCGGTATATTTGATCAGTGAAAGATCGAAACCTAACAAAAGGCGGATATCACCCCTTATTCCTAAAACGGTTTTTGCAGGAGGATCCAAATCAAAGCTTGCGCCAAAAACAAAACCTTTTCCTTGCTGCACATTACTGTCTCTGAAATTCCCGATAGTAGTACCGGTTAAAACATCTCTGATAGCCTGTGGCAAAGCCGGGATATCGGGTACAGGATTTCCTATGCAGAGGTAGCCATTTAAGTCTGCACCAATTGCAGGAACTGATACACCAATTCTATTTCCAGGCGTGCCAACATATACCCACCATCTGTTGGCTGAAATAAACATATTAATACTGCCGGCCTTGTAGTTGCTTTGTGTTCCTTCGAGGCTCCAATGTTTAATATAGCCGTCAAAAGTTCCACTCAAGCTTCTTGCTCTGGTATCTAAATTGACATTCAAATCGGCCCAAACCGGAACATCTGTATTGTTTTCGGGCATGATCCACAAATTGCCTTCTAAAAACAACCTATTGAGGCTCCATGAGTTGCTATTAAATTCAGCACCAATGGTTGACATTGATTTGAAGGCATCGCCTCCTGCTGCACTTTCGAGCCAAACTTTGGCTGCAAAGCCGGTGCTATTCACCTCTGGAACAAGGGTTACCGCAATATTCGACGCATTGGGTTCCTGCACCCTACGTGGATTTGGATTGCCGCTTTGCGGATTTTTCATGTTGTAATATATTCCTCCTGCAAATCCGCTGCAATCAATCACTCCCATAACCGGCACAGGATTATCAAAACGAACTCCGCCAAAAACACCCCAGTATTGGTGAGTACTTTGTCCCACTTTTACTTTGCCAAAATAGGCTTTGGCCAAAAGTGATACGCCAGGTTCAAAATTAGCACTTACCCTACCTTGCAGGCCGTTGCCATAAGTAGCATGGTTTTTAAAGAAGTACAATTTGCCTTCGAAGTCGGCCACGCTTAGGTTTCCATTTATCGACAAGGAATCGAAAGACACCCCTTTAAAGGAATAATCGAGTTTACGATCAATGATTTCGGCTTTGGCTTTTATGCCAAAGTTTCCTACTACACTAAAGGTTTCGGCTGTTGCGCCCAAGTTTAAACGATAGATGAAATTCATTCCAAATTCGCGGGGGAAATTGCTGTTGTAGATATTCTCCACATCGGTGATAGTGATGTTAAAACCACCAACATTTTTTTGTGGACTACTGAAGGAGAAGGTTCCCAGGTCAAAATATTTCTCGCCGGCACCAGGATTGGTACGCAGCTTCATCTCGCTTACCTCCATCTGTGGAAGGTTCACCTCACCGATATTATCAAAATCTCCTTGAAGGCTCAGATTACCGTTGAGGGTAAGCACTGGACGAAATGGGTCATTACCAATCTTGTCGAAGATGAGGGTGCTGTTATCAGAAACTACAAAAGTGCTATAAATAAAATCTAGTGGCAAGTTCAGGTTTTCATCCATCAGCACGCGGCCGTGTATGTTCGATTGGCCATTGACATCCGGCAAATCATAATCCATTAGATAGTTAAGGGTGAAGGTTTCGTTAAGCCGTGGATTGATTTTACCTGCAAAGTGATATTTCCGAAAGTTATTTTGCACCAGGTTTATATCCACGGTATCAAGGGAAATATTCATATTCCCGACCGTTTGTTGATTGATATCGAAGATATTAGTCCCTAAAATCCTTCCGGTCATCATCCCATCAAAAAAGAAATTGTTGGCCTGAAGAACCTGGTTTTCAAAAAGATCTATTTCTATCTCTAAGGTGGGAAAAAAGATGCCATTCCACGTATTATCAATCACACCTGTGTAGCCTACAGGTGCAGCAAGGCCGGTAGGGTTTTGACTTTCACTTCTATCAATAAAAACAATGGGCGATTCCACCTTTAACGACTTTCCGGCTAGGGCAAAATGATAGGGTTCTTGAATGCTAACGCTGTATATCACATCTTCAAGGGAAACGACTTCGGTATCAAAAAATCCGGTCAAACGGTTGTCGGGGCTGTTGTAGTTGCCGTTTACAGGTCGAAGCATTTCGCGCGAAAACTGCACATTGCCAACGAGCTTCAAATGCCTGAAACCGCTACAATCCCAAACAGCTTTGGAATAAGCCTGGTTATTTTTAAAACCTTCAATCTTGATATCAGAACCTAAAAAGTTGAAGTTCACATCGCCAAGCAAGTTCATTTCAATCACTTCCGAGGCCCATCCTGCCGGTTTCAAGCATAAATTGGCAGCCATGAAGGTGTATGATTGGTTTTCTTCCAATGCCGTGGTGGTGATGGCGCAATTGATATTAGCATTAACAGGGGTGAATTGAACTCCAAGGATAGAAAAGTCATAGCTGACCAATCCGGTTTTTATCACATGTAAAGCAAAAGGCGTGTTTGACGCGTTTTGAAGGTAATAGGAAGCTTCGGCTGAGGTAGGCGCAGCAATTGCTGTTGGCGCACCTTCGCAGAGATTTTTAAGAATTCCGATGTCATTTCCTTGCGGCAAGGCGGTTCCTGAAACTTGATTCCAGGGGTTTTGTGCCAGCGATACCGTTCTTGCTGAGCCCTCAAAAACCTGTTTTGAACTGTTGAAACGCAGGTTTTCAAAGGCAACTTTCACAGGGTAAAAGCCTGCCACACTATTTCCGGTTGGAAAGGGATTGATGAGTACAACACCTTCACCGCTGAAGGTGCTGTTCTGAGATTGGGTGACACTGCTGACCAAAAGATCAAATTCACCCATCTTTAACCAACTTCCAATATTGAGGCTTGCAACAGCCACCCTTCTGTCCTGCGGCACAGGCGCTGAACTGCAATCGCTCGCCAAACAAGGCTCTCCGGCTGTGCCTGACGAACCACCTATGGTAATTTTCCGGGTTTCGCCTGTTCGGTACGATGCGGCATTTTCGTTAGTGTTCGCGGCTTGTTTCAGGTACTTCACCCGCCAATAATAAACACCATCAGTGAGCTCAGGAACCTCAAAATGAACTACTTTGAATACTGAATCGTAAAGCAAAGAAATCTCGTTTAAGCTTCGTTCATATTCCATTCGTCGGGTTTGGCGATTAGCTAAAACAGCAAAATCAGCATCTTCCGAAAGTTCAAAAACAAGGGTTTCATCCACTTTAATGGAGGTGAGGTAGTCGTAAATCTCTGTAGCATTTCCCAACCTTGAGAGCTGTCCATTTAAAAAAGGATTGACAACTTGGCCGGTACGTACACTAAACACCTGACTTCCAGGCTCGGAAACCGCGTCATTTTCAGGCGAAACAGATTTTGGAGTGGGCATTCCATAATGATAGGAACCTGTGCTAACTAAAATTTGTTCCGATGGGTCGTTTTTGATTTGAAAATTACTGATCAATTCAATGTCGTAGTTGGTGCCTTTGGTGAGGTTAGCACCCGTGAAATAGGAAGGAGCCGATGGACTCACATACATTTGAATCTCATCAACAGGCACCGTGGCTCCACCACATTTACCTGAGGCATAAGCAACAAGGTTTGGACTAAAATTGAAGTTGTTCATCCTGTTTCCAACTGTAACAGCATTGTTTGACAAGGAAACTTGCGTGGATAATTGGCTCAAATAGTTGTCGAACGGCGCCCAGGGAGCAGCTATTGGAATATTGATAAATGGCAATGTATCAACACTTTGCGGAAAAATAATGTTTTGAGAAAAATTGCTGTTAGAAAAACTCTCTTCAATGCCCCACGAAAACGAGCACACCTGACTGTAACCATCGTTTCTGAAAGTGATAAGCTCCTCGGGGTCAACTGCCTGCACCCTAAAAGCGTATTTCGCTCCCAGGTTGAGCTGTTGATGGGTGCTGTTAATCGTGAAAACAGTAGATTGAACCCATTCATCCAAGAACAAAGGGCCGGAATTGGTAAAAATAGCATCATTTATTTCCCTGTTAGAGGGAATCACTTCCACCATCTGTATATTGTATTTTATCATTTTATAAAGACCGGCGGGCGGAAACCACATGATGTTTACCAATTGTGGCGTAGCCGGAGCCAGCACATCACCGCATTCTCCCATCCCTACCGAAATAATTTGGGGTGGATCCAGGGTAACCAATTGTAAATTGTAGGCGCAGCCAGCTGGATAGCCGTCTGAAAGTGGCATCGTGAAACCGGGACTATTGTAATTGTATGCTTCAAGGCAAAATGTATAGTTTCCCTCCGGCAGTTTTCTGGTACGGATAAGTTGGTTGACATCAATGCCACCATAATCAAAATCTGAACTATTGCCATAATCTACCAGCTCAGAAATGTTAACCATGCGCGTTTCAAAGGCTTGCAGCTTAAACGGCTGATTTGGTACGTAGTTCTCCTTGGTGTTGACATATACGCCATTATCTCCGGTCATCTTAGCATGAAACTTTAGACTTTGCATCTCAGCTGAGCCGTTGATAACCTGGATAAGAATTTTATTCGGATTATCAACGAAAGAGCTTAAATCATTGCTGATAGGAGGTATAACATTCACAATGATTTTGATGGATTGAGCGAAAGTGGTAATGGCCGTCAATAAAATGAGGCACACACCAATACTGAGTTTAGAAAATGTAGCCATATTGCAGTCTTATTCTGTTTTCGTTAAAAGTCCTGGAGGTTATTGCTGAGGAATTATTCAGTGTTTGCGTGAAGCCAATACTGAAAGTATTTTTCTTTTTTAAGGTGTATTTGAGGTCGGTGGTGATGGTTTGGATATCGCCATCATCAGCTTGGTTCACCGTTCTTTTCTGGATATTATAAGTCAATGAAAGGCTCATAGTTTTCTTAAAAAACATTTTGCGAACATTGGCCTGAAGACCGGGAACAGTAACTTCGCTATTGTAACTGTTTAATATAGTGTAGGATAGACCTACACCAGCGTTGAGTTGAATTTTGTTTATCCCGAGATTGTAGGACACCGAGTTGAATAGAATATCATTACGTGTAAAGGCGCGGGTAAACTCGTTGCGGTCGTCCACCTTGGTGAACATGCTGTTGAGTCCAAGCTGATGGACAAAATTGGTCTTTGACCAGCTGTAAGACGTGTTCAATCCAATGTTTTGATTGACGATACTCATATAAATGGAGTCGTTCATCTGCAAAGCACTGCTCAGCATGGTGGTTCCGAAATTGGCGTAAGTAAGCCCAATGGATATTCCTGCACCCGGAAGAAACATCAGGTTGAGCGAGGCAATAGTTCGTTTTGATGTGGCTGCTTTGGTCTTGTCGAGGTTGTTGAATTGCAAGCCGCCACTGGCACCAATTATCACCTTTTGTTTAAATAATGAAAAGTTGGCTGAGGTGAGGTATTGTTGCAAATCATCTTGCAGAAAATAGGCGCCATGCGAAAAGTATCCGGGCTCTACATGCCTATAGGAAAACTTCAGACTCATATTTTTGAGCTTCAGCTGCAAAAAGGCACTCCCTGCAAATTTGATGGTGGTGGTGAAGTTTATAGCCATCATATTATTGAGAAAACCATATTTTTCAAATCCTTTGATGCTGTCAATACGCATTTCCTTTGAAAACGTATTGCTGGTAAAAACGCTTGCCGCCAGGTTAAGGCCGAAATTCAGTTTTTTAAAGACCAAACGTTCCATATTCATCCCGAGCGCTATGTTGTCTTCTGGTTTCAAGGTTTGTAGCTCAAGGTCGTCGGACTTGGGTCTATCGCTGGAATGCATATAAATGAGATCGAAAAAGCCTTTTTTTCCACCCAAACCCAGCTTTGCGCCATAGCCCCAGCGCTCATAACTTGGCAACACGGGATAAGGAACGGTAGTATCATTTTCAATCCGACGGCGAAACCTACCATAAAAAGCAGCAAACCGAAACTTCCCGGGGGTGAGCTCAATACCTGCACCCAAAAAGGTGGCTCCGCCTAAGGTAAATTCCGAAAATGACATATTTCGGTAACCGACATGTAGCTTGACCCATTTGTAATACGGACTGATGCCCATTTGGTTAAAGGGTTGGCTAAAGCTTCGCTCCTGATCACTGATGATTGCAGTGAATGGCATGTTAATTCCGGCAACAGTAATGTTTGGTGCGCCCGCAATGTACCATCCCACGGGGTTTTGCCGATCTTCGATACCGCTGGCGTTGTAAACCCAATAGCCAAGATTCAGCGATCCATTGATTTGAAAGAGGTTTTTCTTGTTGATGGCCTCAACGTCTTGCCCAACAACAAGGATGACTGCCATTAAAAAACTGCAAATGAAAAGAAAGATAATTTTTAGGTTCATGGTTCACAAATTGGTTATTCGTGATCTCGCGAAAAAAAACCTCTTTTCTTTTGAATAGCTTCCCTTTTGATGTAAACGCTTTTCTCAGTCTTTCCGGATTTTAATCCAATCGTATAATCAGAATCTAAACAGTTGAAGGCGGTTAGTTTTTGCTAAATCTCTAACCAAAAATACCATGAGAAAACCTTAAAAATTTGTTGAGCCCCTAATTTTAGGCGCGAAAAAGTTGAATTTGTCACTGAAAGCCAGTTTTTTGTCACTTTCTATTTGAGCTTTTCCATCAGCAGTGGCTTGTACTTTTTTCCTAAAGGAAGCACTTTCCCATTGAGTAAAGTGATGGATTGTTGGTCGTTGTGCAAGCTTTTTAGCGCGCCAAACCTGAACGCAAACGACTTGTGAATACGAATAAATTCATTGCAGGGCAATTTCTGCAAGAGTGCAGTCAAGGTTGTCCGTTCGCGATAGGTTTTGTTTTTGGCATGAATCAAGCAATACCTGTTACCATCGGTTTCAAGGCAATCAATTTCTTCAAACAACACCCTATCCGAACCCCTAGCGGTTTTCAGCAATAAAGCATCTTTCACCTTTGTCTGTTGGCTGTGTTTCAAAAGTGCCATTTGAATATTTACACTTAAATTATTGATATCTAATGGCTTCACAAGATACTGGCTGATACCGAGTTTCAAGGCTTGCTTAACATAATCATTTTCAGTGAAGGAAGTAGTTACCAGAATCAGCGGTGAATAATGTTGCAAAACTTCTTCGATAAGGATGAGGCCGTTGGTGTTTTCATCAAGTTCGATATCCACTAAAAGGAGATCCGGCTTATGCCTTAAAATTTGAGCTAAGGCATCGTAACTATTATTGAAACAGCCTTTTATATCATGCCCCAATTGTCGACAAAGCATTTCGGCATTGAGCCTGTGGGTTAAATCATCTTCGATAATAATTACTTTAAGGGGCATTGTCAGCGGTGTTGTATTGGAAAAGTGAAAACAAAAATATTAAATTGTTCTGTTTTTTCATAGCTAATAGCTACTCCGGCAATGCCACAATAATAATTAATCAGCCATAAACCAAAACCACGTTTATTATTTAGTGCATCTTTTGTGTTTGCAGCTGTCAAACGATCGATCTGCTCTTGCTGCAGGCCAATGCCATTGTCTTTTAGTTTTAGCAATAGCCTATTTCCAACAATTTCATATTCAAAACTAAGGTAGGAGGCTTTGCTATGTTTCAGCGCGTTTGAAATCAAATTTCTTATAATCACCTCAAAGGCAGCCCGGTGTATTAATACGATATCATTGTCTTTATCAGGGATCAAAATTTCAATACCGTAGTTTTGAGATATATTTTGATATAATGAAGTGTGTTGTGTTATTTCTTTGGCTATATTTATTTCCGACATGGCTATCATCTTGTCCTCTTTTATCTGAGGTGCTGCCCAAAATAAAATATTACTCAGGCTTTGATGAAGCATTTGGAGCTTTTCCTGCATATCGTGCAGTATATTTTTAGCCTTATCAAGCTCATTTTTTTTGAGCAATTGCAGCGTCAATTCCGGACTTATTTGTATGGTGCTACTATAATTTCTGATGTCGTGCGACAAAACGGCAAATACCCTTTTTTGAAAGTTGTTTAGCAATTTTAGCTTTTTATTCTTTTGGTGATTTCTTTGAAGTAAAAATATGATAATGAGAATGATAAGTGCTAAAAGCACACTTAATCCCTGATACAGTTTTCGGCTTTTTTCCTTTTCACTTAAAAGCTGCTTTTGCAGGGCTTGATTCTTATTCAGGATATTGATTGTCAATTCTTTTTCTGAAAGCTTAAATTTTTGACTCAGCTCTTCGGCTAACAAGCTATTTTTCTTTGATGTTTTCAGCTCCATCAGTGAATCAACCAGACCTTCATAGCTCAGGGCAGCTTTGAAGTCTTCCTTCTTTTTCAAAATTTCGGCCTTGGTTTGGTTGAAATTGATTTCAAAATCAAGATCAGACTGCGCATTTGCCTCCTGTTCAATTGATTCCAGAAGTTGAAGTGCAAGATCGTGATTGCCTTGTTTCGATTCTTTTTCTGCTTGCAAAGTTAGAAGTTCAAATAAACTTAAATCATCCGCTATTTCTTTGGCCAGCTGTATGTTTTTGCGTACTAAAACATCAAAATTCTTCCATTTCTTTTGTTTGATATATATTCTTGCCATATTAATGGAAGCCGATAAAGTCATTTGCGAAAGCTCGCTTTCTTCGGCATATCTCAACGCCAGATTGAAATTAATGATAGCCTCTTTAATGTCATCAAAACTCATAAATGCCTTACCTCTTGAAATGTAAAAACCCGCTTTCAATTCATTAAGATAATTTTGGTGCATTTGATGCATAGGGCTAATGGTATCAATTATTTTCAACGCAACATCGGAATACGCAAGCACTTGATCATACGCTTCCTTGTCGGAGAAAACAGCCATATACAAGGAATAGCTTTTTAACAAGCCGTTGATATTTGTAGCTTTTTGGTAATACACCATCGCGCTGTCGAGGTATTGCTGACCAATAAACTGGTAGCCATGGCGGTAATTTGCAACGGCAAGATTGTAATAGGTAACTGCAATATAGGGATCGTTTTTTTGATTTATTACAATCGAAAGGCATTCTTTGTGCAATTGTACTGCCTTTTCAAATTGCCCGGTTCTTCCATACAAAGCAGCCAAAATCTGCCGTGCTTGAAAAGCGGCATTGCTTCGGTATTCAAACTCATTGGTATCCGCAAAAACAACAAAAGCAATGGCCTCGTCGATAACAGCTGCCGGGTTGGCATTCATAGCCAAGGCAATTTTTTTGCCTTTTTGCTCAAAAATGGAATCATTCATCCGCTTTGTTTGCTGCGCCATCACTTCTTTTCCAAAAAGCAGTATGAAAGAACACACGATCATCAAGGGTATGGTTGTTTTCACGGATAAGTTGTCTATTTTATTCATCAAATGTAATAAAATATATATTTCCAACTGCACCATTCAGTATTTATAGGCATGAAAGGTATCTGGTTACGGTAGTATATTAAACTATTTTACAAATGAGTACCGGTAGCGTTTAAACTGACAGCGAAGATTGGGTTTCAGTGCATGTTGCTGCGCAATCGGTAAAAGCTGCGGTTGGGAAAATTATTTATTAAACATGCCATTCAACAAAACTAAATCCCCTTTCTTTGCGTTCATAAATAGTTCTTTCGATGCGCAACACCCACAATTTACCCAATTCAATATGATCGAAAACACCTTACACATCAAAAACATGGTTTGCCCGCGTTGCATCATGGCGGTGAAAGAAATTTTGGAAAAGCTCGATATAAGCTATCAACGTATTGATTTAGGGCAAGTTATACTAACCAAAAGCATCGACAAAGAACAACTTCAAAGCTTTGAAAATAGCATCAAAGCCGTTGGTTTCGAATTGCTCGAACCGGGAAAATCATTGCTCATTTCGAAGATAAAAACCATTATTATTGAGCAGATTCATTACCAGACAGCGCCTATGTCTGTTAATTTTTCTACCCTCATCACGGATAAACTTCCGCATGATTATTCCTATATGAGCCGTCTATTCTCTTCTATCGAAGGCATCACCATAGAAAAATTCATCGCCAATCAAAAAATTGAAAAAGTAAAAGAGTTTTTGGTTTATGATCAACTGTCTTTGTCCGAAATAGCTGATAAAATGAATTATAGCAGTGTTGCTTATCTTTCCAACCAATTTAAAAAAGAAACAGGATTAACCCCGACTCAATTTAAAGCACAACAAAAGCCTAATCGAAAATTTCTGGATGAATTATAAGGCCGGCAACAGTTTTATCAAAAACAAAATCTTGTAAAACAAAATCAAAATCCTGTAAATCAAGCTTAAATTATTAGTGTACTTTTGTTGGGTATGAAAAAGATATTATCCGTTTCACTTGCTTTGACCATCTTGTTTGCCAATATTGGCTTCTCGATGAACACCCATTTTTGCGGTGGTGAAGCGGTTGAAACATCTTTTTCAATAGGGCTTCACAATCCCGATTGTGGCATGGATAATATGGATGAGGCCTGCGAAACCACCACTCCTACCGAAGAACAATTGATACCTCAGCCCTGCTGCGAAAATCAGCATCAGCTTATGCAACTGGATGAAAACGCAACTATTCAGCCCGTCACCGTTTTCACGAACTTCGCTTTTCTCGCTGCATTTATTGCTGTTTTTGTTGAGCCTGTAATTATTGCTGACCAAACTTTTACGCAAAGCAACAATTATCGAGTTCCCCTGCCCAACGAGGACATCCAAGTCCTTTTCCAGACCTTTATAATTTAGCATCTTACTGCGATCCGACGCTCCTGTGCTGTGTGCATGAGGGGCTTAATGGTATTTTCTGCCATTGAACAAGGTTGTTCTGTTTCATAAAATTCAATTGTATTATGCTCAATAAAATTATTAAATACTTCTTAAACAATAAGTTAGTTACAGTTCTCATGCTTTTGGGTTTCGTGAGTTGGGGAATCGTAACCTCGCCTTTTGGCTGGGACACGGGAATTTTACCAAAAGACCCAGTTCCTGTTGATGCCATCCCCGATATTGGCGAGAACCAACAAATCGTGTTTACCGAATGGGCTGGTCGCTCGCCACAAGACATTGAAGACCAGGTTTCTTATCCGCTTACTACTTATTTATTAGGAATCCCGGGCGTGAAATCTGTCCGCAGCTCATCTATATTTGGTTTTTCCAGCATTTTCATCATCTTTTCTGAAGATATTGAATTTTACTGGTCGCGTTCGCGCATACTGGAAAAACTGAGTTCGTTGCCTGTCGGCTTATTACCCGAAGGAGTACAACCTGCGCTTGGCCCTGATGCCACTGCTTTGGGACAGGTTTACTGGTACACCATCGAAGGGCGCGACAAAAACGGTAATCCCACCGGTGGCTGGGATTTACATGAAATTCGTACCGTTCAGGATTTTTACGTAAAATATGGGCTGAACGCTACCGAAGGGGTTTCGGAAGTGGCTTCCATTAGCGGCTTTGTGCAGGAATACCAGATTGATGTAAATCCTGATGCGCTGAAAGCATACAATATTCCATTGCACAAAGTAATGCAGGCGGCGCAAAAATCCAACCGTGATGTGGGTGCCAAAACTATCGAAATTAACCAGGCCGAATATTTAGTGCGTGGCTTGGGTTATGTCAAAAAGGTGGAAGATATTGAAAAAGCCGTCGTTGCCGTGCAGGAGAACGTTCCTGTCCGCATTCAGGATATTGGCGTGGTTTCGTTGGGCCCTGCCAGCCGGCGAGGTGCATTGGACAAAGACGGTGCCGAAGTGGTTGGAGGCGTGGTGGTTGCCCGTTACGGAGCAAACCCCTTGCAGGTCATAAACAACGTAAAAGATAAAATCAAAGAAATTTCGCCCGGACTGCCTAAAAAGGTTTTGGCTAACGGCATAGAAAGTCAGTTAACCATAGTGCCGTTTTACGACCGCTCCGGCCTTATTTACGAAACCCTGGGAACACTGGAAGAAGCCATTTCGCTTCAAATTCTGATTGTTATCCTGGTGGTCATCGTCATGGTGTTCAACCTCAGGGCTTCTTTTTTAATCTCCAGTTTGCTTCCCATCGCCGTGCTGATGGTTTTCATTGCCATGCGCTATTTTCATGTGGATGCCAACATCGTGGCTTTGTCGGGGATTGCCATTGCTATTGGTACGATGGTCGATTTGGGGGTAATCCTGTCCGAGAATATCATCAAACATATTGACGAAGCACCGCCGGGCCATAAACTCATAAGTACCATATATAATGGAGCTGCCGAAGTTAGTTCGGCAATACTTACCGCTGTTTCTACAACTATCGTCAGTTTCATCCCCGTGTTTACCATGCAGGCCGCCGAAGGCAAGCTTTTCGGCCCGTTGGCGTTTACCAAAACCTTCGCGCTGATTGCCGCGCTTATCGTTTCATTATTTATTTTGCCCACGCTGGCGCATTGGTTCTTTGGCGCGAAAATTAAAAGTGAGAAAATCAGAAAGTGGCTGAATATCATGTTGATTCCTATCGGGATTGCCGCTCTTTTTGCCGGACAGACCTGGGGAGGATTGATTTTGCTGGCTTTCGGCCTTGTAGGGATAGTGAAAGCATTCAGCGGAAAACGCTTTGCTATTGATAAAGAAAAACCAGAAGCAGCCACGAGCGGTTCAGCGATACAACAGAGAACAAGGTCTTTTACCTCCTGGGTGCTCGCGCATGCCGAAATCATCATTGTTGTTGTTGGTGTAATCTGGCTGCTGGCCAAATACTGGCTTCCGCTTGGGCCCGCCAAGAGCCTGGTGATGAACGTGTTATTTGTCGCTTTGCTGGTTATAATTATCCTGGGATTTTTCATCATCCTTGAGTATTTTTACAAGCCGATACTCCGCTGGTGTTTAAACCATAAAGTCAGCTTCCTGCTGATTCCTACTTTTTTAATTCTTTTCGGGGCCATTACCTGGATGGGATTCAACACTGTTTTTGGTTTCGTGGCCAAAGGCTTCGATACAGTTGGATGGAATGTGCGTACCACCAAAGTATGGTCGGGATTGACCCATACTTTTCCCGCCATCGGGAAAGAATTTATGCCTTCGCTCAACGAAGGAAGCTTCCTGCTGATGCCTACCTCCATGCCACATTCAGGTTTTGAATACAACCGCGAAGTTCTGGGGCAATTGGATATGTTGTTGACCAATATCCCGGAAGTTGAACTTACAGTAGGAAAGCTGGGAAGGGTAGAATCGGCACTCGACCCCGCTCCTATCTCGATGTACGAAAACGTGATTAATTACCGGCCTGAATATATGCTCAACGAAAAAGGGCACCGCACAAGATTTAAAGTAGATGAAGACAACCGATTTATACTGAGTACCGGCGATACGCTTTCCAACACAGACGTGCTACACAGCGGGATAAATCGTCAGGAACTGATACCGGACAGCAAAGGGAACTATTTCCGCAATTGGCGGCCCGAAATCAAATCGCCCGATGATATTTGGGATGAAATCGTGAAAGTAGCCAAAATACCGGGCGTTACCTCTGCCCCGAAACTGCAACCCATTGAAACCCGCTTGGTGATGTTGCAAACCGGTATGCGTGCGCCGATGGGGATAAAAGTTTATGGGCCAGACTTGCCAAGCATTGAAGCATTTGGGCTGCAATTAGAAGAAATACTAAAAGAAGTGCCTTCGGTAAAAACCGAGGCGGTTTTTGCCGAAAGGATTGTGGGAAAACCCTATCTGCACCTGAATATTGATCGAGACGAAATTTCCCGTTATGGGCTAAATATAGAAGATGTACAGCAAACTATAGAAACAGCTATTGGCGGCATGAAAATCACCTCAACGGTGGAAGGCCGCGAACGTTTTCCGGTTCGGGTGCGCTACCCCCGCGAACTGCGTGACGATCCCGAAGCACTGGCCAAGATTTTGATAGCTACGCCAACCGGTGCTCAAATTCCTATCTCACAAATTGTCGATTTTGAGTACGTAAGAGGGCCGCAAGCCATTAAAAGTGAGGAAACATTTTTGGTGGGTTATGTTTTGTTCGACAAAGGGGAAGGTTTTTCAGAAGTAACCGTGGTCAATGATGCCCAAAACACGATACAAGCCCGCATTGATTCCGGTGATTTAAACGTACCGGCCGGAATCAGTTATAAATTCTCTGGCAATTACGAAAATCAACTGCGGGCCGAAAAACGCCTCTCTTTGATTGTACCGCTGGTTTTAGTTATCGTGTTCCTGATTCTCTACTTCCAGTTTAAGTCGGTATCCACTTCGCTGATGGTTTTCACAGGCATTGCCATGGCATTTAGCGGAGGCTTTATCATGATATGGCTATACGGGCAAGGCTGGTTTGTGGATTTCTCCCTCTTCGGCACCAATATGCGCGAGCTGTTCCAAATGCACACCATCAACCTGAGCGTAGCCGTTTGGGTCGGCTTTATCGCGCTTTTTGGCATTGCTACCGATGATGGCGTTTTAATGGCTACCTACTTAGATCAAAGCTTCGCCCGAAACAAAACCGATAACCTGAAAGGAATACGGGTGGCTGTTGTAGAGGCGGGCTACCGAAGAATTAAACCTGCTGTAATGACCTCGGCAACAACTATCATCGCGCTGCTACCCATTCTTACCTCAACAGGACGTGGTGCTGATATTATGATTCCGATGGCCATTCCGGCTTTTGGAGGGATGATTTTTGCAGCTGTTACCTATTTTATCGTGCCGGTGCTTTATAGTATGAGGGAGGAGAGGAAGATTGGTAAAGGAGGTGAGTTGTGAGAGGTGAGTTGTGAGAGGTGAGAGGTGAGAGGTGAGTGGTGAGAGGTGAGTGGTGAGTGGTGAGTGGTGAGTGGTGAGTTGTGAGAGGTGAGTTGGGAGAGGTGAGAGGTGAGAGGTGAGTGGTGAGAGGTGAGTGGTGAGTTGTGAGAAGTGAGTTGGGAGAGGTGAGAGGTGAGAGGTGAGTGGTGAGAGGTGAGTGGTGAGTTGTGAGTTGTGAGTTGTGAGTGGTGAGAGTTATTTTTAAACATCATTAAATATTTTAGACATGATAAAATCATATAAGGATCTTGAGGTTTACAAACGCTCATTCAGGCTGGCAATGGACATTTTTTGGTTAACAAGAAACTTCCCTAAAGAAGAGGTTTACTCGTTAACTTCTCAAATTAACAGATCATCACGCTCAATAAGTGCCAACATAGCCGAGGGATGGGCAAAAAGGATCTATGAACCGGTTTTTAAACAACATTTAATTCATGCTTTAGGATCGTGCTCTGAAACAGAAAATTGGCATGCATTGGCACTGGAATGCAAATACCTGGATCAGTCCGTTTATAATCGCATCAACAACGAATTGGATCAAATTGGAAAAATGCTGTATGCGCTACATAAAAATTGGAAAAATCATGAGAAATAAATCATATATAAAAGACAAAAGCTTAGAAATTAGTTATCAGAAGTTAGAACCTGAAAACCTGAGGTTAGATAAAAAGAATAATAATCTCCAACCTCTAACCTCTAAATTCTATCTTCTAACTTCTAAATTCTTTCTTCTAACTTCTATCATCTCGTTATTAGCTTTAGTTATACCAACAACAGCTGTCACTGCTCAAAATCTCAATGATCACTTTCAAATAGCAGCCGAAAACAATCCGGGCCTGCAAGCCAAATACAAGGAGTTTGAAGCAGCCTTGCAAAAAGTGCCGCAAGTGAGTTCCCTTCCTGACCCCGTTTTATCATTCGGTTATTTTATTCCTAAAATGGGCGCGCAACGGGCAGAGCTGTCTATCAACCAGATGTTCCCCTGGTTTGGTATGCTGGGCGCACAGTCCGATGCGGCAAGCCTGACGGCAGAAGCCAAATACCAAACGTTTTTAGATGCCCGAAACCAATTGTATTTTCAGGTCTCGGCGGCGTATTATCCTTTGTTCGAGTTGAACCGTTGGAAACAGATTGAGCAAAAAAATATCGAAATTTTGGAGGCTTACAAATCTATTGCCAACATAAAATTCAAAAACGGGATGACTCCCATGGTCGATGTTTTGCGCGTGGATATCATGCTAAAAGACGCAACTACCAATCTCGAAATCCTGAACCAGAAAGAAAAACCCCTGCTTACAACTTTCAACAAACTGCTCAACAGAAACGAAAACGCGGAAGTTGAAATTACTGATTCCCTGGAAATTGAATTCGTGCTCAACAAAACCCAAAAGGATTCCCTGCTGGCAGAAAATCCGCTTTTGGAGGCATTAGATTTGAAAGTGAAGGCCAGTATGGCGAGCGAAATAGTAGCGCAAAAACAAGGCTACCCGAAATTGGGTGTTGGCCTGGAATATATGTTTATGGACAAAAACGCCAGCGGAGGCATGACCGACAACGGAAAAGATGTGCTGATGCCAATGGTTTCGGTGAGTATCCCCATTTTCAGGAAGAAATACAAAGCTGCCGAAAAAGAAGCCCAACTGATGCAGGAAAGCTACTCACTGCAAAAACAAGAAAGCACGAACATGCTTATTTCAAATTACGAAAGCACCTGGTTCGAACTTCAGAGTCAGCAACAATTGATTGCGCTGTACGACCGGCAAACACAAGTATCTGAGCAGGCACTGAACCTTTTGTTTAGCGCTTACAGCAATTCGGGAGAGCAATTTGAGGAAGTTTTGCGCATGCAACAACAACTGCTGAAATATGAAAAAATGAAGGTCACGGCAGAAGTGCAATACCAGATTGAGCTGGCTAAGTTGAAGTATTTAACTGCTGATGAGTATTGATGTGAGGATGTGCTGATGTGAGGATTTGAGAATTTGAGGATTTGAGGATTTGAGGACCTGCCTGCTGACCGCAGGAAGGCAGGTGTGAGGATTAGAAAATAATAATATAAACACGGGAAAAATTAAACATAATGGAACGTAAAAACGAGATTTTGGATTTAAGCTTTGAATTTGCTTTGGAGATTATTGAATATTCAGAATTATTGGAAAGCAATCGGAAATATGTGATTGCACGCCAGCTTTTAAAATCGGGAACGAGTATTGGAGCGAATATCCGGGAGGCACAAAGCAGTGAAAGCCGGGCTGATTTTATTCATAAACTTAAAATAGCCCATAAAGAAGCAATAGAAACCGACTACTGGCTTCTATTATGCGAAAGAGCAAAAAATTATCCACCCCCTCCTATCGGGACGAAAAGCATGCTGCTATCCATTCAAAAGTTACTCAGTAATCCCGAAAGCTTTCGGGAATCTTCTACAAAATCTAATAAATAATAAAATGAAATCTATAAAAAAAACCATAGCAATCCTGATTGCCGTTTTACTCGTCGGAGGTTTGATTGGCTATTTAGTGGGAAACCATTATCCATCAAATCAACAAATCAGCAAATCAGCAAATCAACAAATCAGCAAATCAGACAATCAGCAAACCTGGACTTGCTCCATGCACCCGCAAATCCGACAAAACGAACCAGGCGCCTGCCCAATTTGCGGCATGGATCTTATTCCGTTAGAAGCTGACCACGACGATGACATCGATCCACTGGCCATCAGCATGTCGCCAACGGCTATGCAATTGGCAAGTATTCAAACGGCTGTTGTGGGCACGATGAATCCGGTGAAATCAATACGCTTAAACGGCAAAGTGCAATCAGATGAGCGTTTGGTTTTTTCTCAGTCGTCGCATATCCCTGGACGAATTGAGTCACTAATGGTTAATTTTACCGGTGAATATATAACTAAGGGACAAGTAATTGCTTCCATTTACTCGCCCGAATTGGTGACCGCTCAGAACGAATTGTTCGAAGCCCAAAAATTCAAAGAAAGTCAGCCTCAGCTTTTCAATTCTGCTAAAGAAAAATTGAAGAACTGGAAGTTGACGGACGGTCAAATTGAAAGCATGTTAAAATCGGATTCACCCACCGAAAGTTTTGAGGTGAAAGCTGATGTATCGGGTTATGTTACCCGAAAAATGGTGAATCCCGGAGATTATATCTCCAGAGGGCAAGCAATTTATGAAATTGCTGACCTTTCAAAAGTGTGGATACTTTTTGATGTATATGAATCGGATATGGGCTGGATAAAAAAAGGCGACAAAGTTGAATTTACCATTGCTTCCCTTCCGGGAGAATCGTTTTCAGGTACGATTTCGTTCCTCGACCCGGTAATTAACCCGAAAACAAGGGTAGCCAAAGCACGAGTGACCATCGCTAATCCGGGTTTGAAGCTGAAGCCCGAAATGTTCGTCTCCGGAACAGTTCAGGCGCAGCTGCCCAAAAAGGCTGAGGCAATCGTTGTGCCAAAAACTGCCGTGATGTGGACGGGAAAACGCTCAGTAGTTTACGTGAAATCCACTACTGACCAGGGCGTTAACTTTAAAATGCGAGAAATAACACTCGGTCCTGCACTGGGCGAAAGCTACGTGATAAACGACGGCCTGCAAACCGGCGAAGAAATAGCGGTTCACGGCACATTCAGCATTGATGCGGCCGCACAACTTGCCGGCAGACCCAGCATGATGAGTCCCGATGGCGGCCCTGCCATGAGCGGACACAACCACACCGGAATGGACATGTCCGAATCAGCCGAAGGCTCTTCCCAAAGCGAAATCCATGTTCAAACCGGAATCGACCCTGCCTTTACGGCACAACTTACAAAAGTTTTTAAAGCATACTTGCCAATGAAAGACGCTTTTGTTGAAACCAATCCGGGAAAAGCAGTCGGTGAAGCAAAAGCAGTGAGCGCAGCCTTAAAATCAGTTGATATGTCCTTGCTCAAAGGCGATGCGCATATCATCTGGATGGAACAACTGGAAACTTTAAACAGGGCGATAGCCTCCATCATCAGCCTGAAAGACATTGAAGAACAGCGCGAGGCTTTCTACCGCTTCAACCAGGTTTTCTACAAAAGCCTGAAAAGCTTTGGACTGGATGGACAAACAGCCTATTACCAATACTGCCCCATGGCCTTTGGCGATAAAGGTGCTTACTGGTTGAGCGACATAAAAGAGATTCGGAATCCTTATTTCGGCGATGCGATGTTGAAGTGTGGTGAAACGCGGGAAACATTGGAGTAAAATCGTCTATTCGGATTGCACCTAAAAATCAATAATTTTAAACCCTTTAAATATTTATCAATATGAAAAATCTAATAAAATTATCCCTAATCCTTGCGATTGTGCTGGCAGGCTTTGGAAATATTCAGGCACAAAATAAGCCTTCAAAAATAGAAACATATAAAGTTTACGGCAACTGCGGCATGTGCGAAGCACGTATCGAAAAAGCCGTGAAATCAATAGATGGCATTGAATCGGCCGAATGGGACAAGAAAACCAAAATGATTGAAGTAAAATACAATCCCGATGAAGTGGAACTAATGGAGGTGCATAAAGCCATCGCAAAAGTTGGACACGATACCGAGAAAATGGAAGCCGAAAACCAGGTTTACGAACAACTGCCGGCCTGCTGCCAGTATGAGCGTAAGGCCATAACGAAAGACGGTGCAGAAAACGATGACCATCAGCATTAAGCCATTTTTTCAAATAAGGTCTGTTAATTTATGACGGGTCTTTTTTTTACTTTAGCTCTGTCAGAACAACACTTTGAGCCATTTAAACAAGACCTCAAAGACGACAGGCATGCTGAATATCAAATCATTAAACTATTACCAATAAAAATTCAGTCAGTAATGAATGCGGCTCACTATGTATTGGCCGATATGAATAAGGAAGAAACATGAACATTAAGCCCATGAGACGGGTTATTTAATACTTCCGATGTCGAAAAGATTTTCCGGGTAAAAACCGGGCTTGAAAACGGATTGTAATTAACTATTCAAAGAATATGAAAAAACTAAAGCTTGAAATACATCTCATTTTACCTGGTGTGCCAGACGAAAAAGACCAATGCGTACAGAAGCTTATTTCATTGCTTGAGCAGCAAGAAGGCCTGGAAAAAGTACATGTTTCAGAAGTTACCGAGAATGGCGTACCTCAGCTTTGTTTTCATTATAATCCGGATTTAATTTCCATTGAAAAAATACGTTCGATAGCCCGGCAAACTGGCGCGTCCATAACCGAGAAAATCGCGCACAAGCTCATCGAAGTAGAAGGCATCCGCCATACACGCAGTGCGCGCAATATCGAGCGCAACCTTCGCGACCTAAACGGTATGCTTGAAGTATCAGTTTCTGCCTCGGGAATGATAAGGGGCGAATTCGACATAAGTCAGCTTGATGAAGCAACAATAATTAAAGCTTTACAGAAAGAAGGTCTCGGCATTGCGGATACCGCCGTAAACGCCGAAAGATATCTACGCCGCATCAAAGAAACAGAGAAACCGAAGAAAGGCCAAAAACCCGAAAAGAAGTGTGGGGCTGAAGATGTTAGCGCAGAACACGAACATGCCCATGGTGGCATTTTTGGCCATAATACGGACTTGATTTTCTCTATTATTTCGGGAACATTACTGGCTATTGGTTTCGGTCTCTCTTTCGTTGAGGCCATCCCCTCCGGCGTGAGTCTGGCGCTCTACATCGGCGCTTATCTATTTGGCGGCTACTACACCGCAAAGGAAGCGGTTGAAGCCTTACTTAAAGGCGGCTTTGAAATTGACTTTTTGATGCTGGTTGCCGCTATTGGTGCGGCCGCTTTGGGCAAATGGACCGAAGGCGCTTTGCTGCTGTTTCTTTTCAGCATGGGCCATGCACTCGAACATTATGCCATGAACAAAGCCCGCAAATCTATTGCTGCTTTGTCTAAGCTCGCTCCCAAAACCGCCTTTCTAAAGAAGAACGGGGAGATTGAAGAAGTGGGTGTTGAAAAACTGCGTATAGGCGATATCATCGTGGTGAAGCCCCATAGCAAAATCCCGTCTGACGGCGTTGTGGTTAGCGGCGAAGGCAGCGTGAATCAGGCTCCCATCACGGGCGAAAGTATTCCCGTGGATAAAATCCCGGTGGAAGACCCCGAAAAAGATTATACCAACGAAAAAAACATCAGTGACCAAAACAGGGTTTATTCGGGTACAATAAATGGTAACAACACTTTAGATGTTAAAGTCATCAAGGAAGCCAAAGATTCGACCCTCTCCCGATTAGTAAAACTCGTGCATGAAGCCCAAACTCAGAAATCGCCCACACAGCGGTTTACCGATAAGTTCGAGAAATACTTTGTGCCCGCTGTTTTGGTATTGGTGGTCCTATTGCTCGGGGCTTTTTTGGTGATTGACGAAAATTTTAGCGCCAGCTTCTACAGGGCAATGGCCGTTCTGGTAGCTTCCAGCCCTTGTGCGCTGGCTATTTCAACACCCAGCGCGGTGCTGAGCGGGATTGCCAGGGCTGCGAAAAGCGGTGTGCTTATTAAAGGAGGACGACCGCTTGAAGACCTGGGCGTTTTAACCGCCATCGCTTTCGATAAAACAGGAACCCTTACCGAAGGCAAACCCAAACTTACTGAGCTTATTACACTCAACAACACCAGCGAGAATGAATTGCTGAAAATGGCTGTTGCCGTAGAAACCCTGAGCGACCACCCGCTTGCGAAGGCGGTGGTTAAGTATGGCAAAAAGCGTTTGGGAGATAATCAAATTCCCGAGGCGAATGAACTGGAAGCCGTTTTAGGAAAAGGCATTAAGGCAAGGCTGGGGAACGATAAAATTCACATTGGCAACCTGGAATTATACGCAGCCTTAGATGATAAAAAGCCTTCGGACGAAATTGTTGAAAAAATAAAAAGTCTTGAAAATGAAGGGAATACCACCATGCTTGTCCGCCGCAACGGTGATTACGTAGGCATCATCGCCTTGATGGACACGCCAAGGGCAGAAGCAAAAGACACCCTGATGCAATTAAAGAAACTCGGAATCAGTCGGATGATTATGCTCACGGGCGACAACCAAAACGTAGCCAATGCGGTGGCCAAAAAAATAGGAATAACAGAAGCCTGGGGCAGCCTGTTGCCGGAGGAAAAAGTAGATTCAATAAAGCAATTGAAAGCAAAAGAAGCGAGGGTGGCAATGGTAGGTGACGGGGTGAATGATGCTCCCGCCATGGCCCACAGCACGGTCGGCATTGCCATGGGCGCAGCCGGCTCGGATGTGGCACTCGAAACCGCTGATATTGCCTTAATGGGCGATAAACTGGAAACTCTTCCATTTGCTATCGGCCTGAGCAGAAGGGCAAAGTCAATAATAAAACAGAATGTTTGGATTAGTCTCGGTGTGGTAGCAATACTTATTCCTTTAACTATCCTTAGCCTGGCCAGCATTGGCGTTGCCGTAGTCATCCACGAAGGCTCTACCCTTGTCGTGGTGTTTAACGCATTGAGGTTGTTGGCATACAAAAACTAATACCATGTTAAAAAGTTCGTATCGCATTTCCAAAATGGATTGCCCTTCCGAGGAAGCCCTTAAAAGCAAGGGCTTTATGGCTAAGAAACCCATTGAACACCGCTGAGCTTGCCGGGTGAATTGGGAATCGGGAAAGAGCATGAAGCTAAGAGCTTTGATTAACGGTGGTTTTGATTGACGATCGCGTAAGCAGTCTCGTTTTCGGGACGAGACTGCAAGATAATTCCACGAAGCAGATGCTTCGCGGAACCAAAAAAAATGCTGCACCCGGTTTGCGCCAGATGCAGCATTAATAAATTTATCAGGACTAATTATTGCTTTGCAAAGCGGCTTACTGCCTGCGTTCCATTAGCAAAATTGAAATATACGATATACATTCCCTGGGTAAGATCGGCAACGTTAAGCCTGCTATTTCCGGCTACGGCTTTTTGTTGCATAACGATTTTTCCACTCAAATCAATCACTTGCACATCGGCTTGTTCGGCCAAGGTGAAATTAAGCTGATCAACTGCAGGGTTTGGATATACCTGAATATCAAGCATTTTGTTTTCGCTCACACCAACTGAACCTTCACCGATAACGCGTACATAATCAACTTCCCAGGTGGATGCTGCACTGGTAGTTGAAGTATATTTAAAGGCTACATAAAGTTTTGGTGAGGCATAAGACAGGATATCAAAAGCACCTGATTCGACCCACTCAAAACCGCCTGATGACCAGTCGAATTGATTGGTGAGGTCTGTCCAAGTGAAATCATTTGGATTGCCTGTTCCGTCATAGTCGCTTGAAACCATCAATTGCAGTGGGTTACCGTCGTAGCTGTATGCAGCTCTGAAACTCAGGTTTACCTTTTCAAGGTTAGTAAAATCTAAGACAGGGCTAATCAGCCAGTCTTCATTATCTTGAGCACCGCCGGCAAAACCCGACATTTTGGCAAACTGATCATCACCAAATGTGCTGTGTGACCAAACCTGATCACCTAAAACATTGTAAGCTGACATCACGCCGAGGCTGCTATCAAAAGGCTCGTTAAGCAATACAACAACATTGGAGGTTTCAGCAGTAGCTTCGGGGTAGCCGGCGCTATTTTTGTAGTCAATATTTTCACCCAAATTAGTATAAGGGAAAATCGCGAAATGGTAAGTTGTACCAGCTTCGAGGTTGGAGAATAAATGCGTGGATTGCCCAAAAGGAACGTTCCAAGCGATATAGCCCAGCGACATATCCGTATTGTTAGCAACCGGTGTGCCATCAACAGGTAAGTCAAAGTTTACCTCTTTAGTAGCACCTGTTTCACCAATGATCAGGTAAGCATCAGGAAGCTGCGCACCGGTAGCGTCTGTCCAGTTTAGGCGCACACCAACATCTTCAGCTTCTGCGGTAAAAGCAGTTGGGTAATTTGTAGGCTCAGGCTTAATAATCAGGTCGCCACTGATGGAGAAATCGTCATAATAAACGGCACCTCCAAAAGTACCATCTTGTTTGTACACACGTACTTCAAAACGAAATTTCGCAGCTCCTGCCGGTGCTGTCAACACTTGTGAGTAGTGAATCCATGCATCCTGGTCCTGACTATAGGTTGTTGGACGCAAAACATCCTCATTATCATTTATATAAGTATTCGCTGCATCCATCCAGTAAGCCCAGATACGGGTGCGGGCCATGTCGCTATTGTCATAATAATAATAAGAGATGGTGTAAGTTGTTCCGGCTTCAATTCCAGTAACATCTTGCGAAAACTTTAAGGTAGATTCGCCGGAGGTATGCTTGGCAGCAAAGCTTCCACCATGAATTGTGGTACTTTCTTTGCTAATGCTTTCGGCTTTTGTCCAACCGGTGGGCGAGGTATCGGACGACCAAGTTTCAAGGTCGCCGTTTACGACCAGGTTCTGTGCTTGTGCAACTGTAAAAAAGGCCACTAAGCTCATGGTTAAAAGGGTAAAGATAATTTTTTTCATAATACTGATTTTTGTTTAAAATATGCTTTTAATGAATGTGCAAAGTTAATATTAATTCAGGAAGTGAGCCATTTGTAATCATGAAAAAAGGGCTGGCTCTTTCTGAACCAACCCTTTGTATATTTGATAGGCTTTACGCATTATTTTTTATCGTCAACCTCTTCGAAGTCCACGTCGGTTACTTCGTCGTCGTTGCCGCCTTGCTGACTTTCGCCACCGGGCTGGCCTGCATCTTGTGGAGCACCGTCTTGCGCTTGTGTGTTTTTGTACATCTCTTCGCTGGCGGACTGCCAAATGCCGTTGAGTTTTTCCATAGCAGCGTCAATCGCTGAAATTTCCTGGCTCTTGTGCGCTGTTTTCAACTCTTCGAGTGCAGTTTCGATTTCTGTTTTCTTATCAGCAGGAACTTTATCGCCATACTCTTTGAGTTGCTTTTCGGTTTGGAAAACCAAAGCATCAGCAGCATTCAGCTTATCTATTTTTTCGCGTTCTTTTTTATCTGATTCTGCATTGGCAGTAGCTTCATCCTTCATCTTCTGGATTTCGCTGTCGGTAAGTCCCGAAGAAGCCTCGATGCGGATACTCTGCGATTTTCCGGTAGCTTTGTCCTTAGCCGAAACATGCAGGATTCCGTTTGAGTCGATGTCGAAAGTAACTTCTACCTGTGGCGTGCCACGCGGTGCCGGTGGAATGCCATCAAGATGGAATCGACCGATACTCTTATTTTGATTGGCCATCGGGCGCTCGCCCTGCAGGATATGAATTTCAACGCTGGGCTGATTGTCAGAAGCCGTTGAGAAGGTTTCCGATTTTTTTGTCGGAATAGTGGTATTCGACTCGATCAGCTTTGTCATCACCCCACCAAGTGTTTCGATGCCGAGAGAAAGTGGCGTAACATCCAGCAGCAGTACGTCTTTTACTTCTCCCGTAAGCACACCACCCTGGATAGCAGCACCAATAGCTACCACTTCATCAGGGTTTACACCTTTTGAGGGTTCTTTGCCAAAAAACTCTTTCACGATATTTTGAATAGCTGGAATACGTGTTGAGCCTCCAACCAAAATTATTTCGTCAACATCACTGGCCGACAAGCCTGCATCTTTAAGTGCCTTGCGGCAAGGCTCAATAGTAGCACGTGTCAGCGAATCGGTTAGTTGCTCGAATTTTGAACGGGTAAGTTTGCGAACAAGGTGCTTTGGCACACCATCAACCGGCATAATGTAGGGCAGGTTGATTTCCGTTTCTGTAGAACTCGACAGCTCGATCTTGGCTTTTTCTGCAGCTTCTTTCAAGCGTTGCAAAGCCATTGGATCTTTGGTCAGGTCTAATCCTTCATCCTTCTTAAACTCTTCAGCAAGCCAATCAATTACTTTGTGATCATAGTCGTCTCCACCGAGGTGTGTATCACCGTTGGTCGATTTCACTTCAAATACACCATCTCCAAGCTCAAGGATTGAGATATCAAAAGTACCTCCACCTAAGTCGAAAACGGCTACTTTAATATCGTTTTTCTTTTTATCCAAGCCATAAGTTAGTGCTGCTGCAGTAGGCTCGTTGATAATACGTTTTACAACAAGTCCTGCAATTTCACCGGCTTCTTTGGTAGCCTGACGCTGCGAATCGCTAAAGTACGCAGGAACTGTAATTACAGCTTCTGTTACGGATTGTCCGAGATAGTCTTCGGCAGTTTTTTTCATTTTCTGTAACACCATAGCCGAAATTTCCTGTGGTGTGTACATGCGGTCGTCTATTTGCACGCGAGGTGTATTGTTCTGACCTTTAACTACTTTATAAGGTACGCGACCAACTTCTTTGGCTACACGGTCAAAAGTTTCACCCATAAAGCGTTTGATTGAAGAAACCGTTTTGGTGGGGTTCGTAATGGCCTGGCGTTTAGCCGGATCGCCCACTTTGCGTTCTCCATTCTCTGTAAATGCAACAATCGAAGGCGTTGTTCTGCGACCCTCGCTGTTCGGAATTACAACCGGCTCATTACCTTCCATTACGGAAACGCATGAGTTGGTAGTTCCAAGGTCAATTCCTATTATTTTTCCCATTTAGTTTTCCTCCTTTTATTATTAGGTCTGTTATTCAAATGTTAGCAGGCATGAGGTTTCAATGATTATGCCAAAGCGGGATTAAACCATTATAGTCAGCTGACTAAAGGCATTTACAGCAGTTAAGATACATGACAACAGAGCGCAGCATGTTCTTTAGCAGATAGTTACTGTTTTTGTAGGAGAAGAAACAAGGAGAGTGACAAAACGACAGTTTTCTTAAAAACCCTGTCAGCTATTAGATTCCCAGCAAATTAAAGAACTCTCATGAAACCCCAGTTGTAGTCGTTAATGAGTTTGTCCTCGCTGGTACTAAGTAATTTATAACTGCGCGAAACGGTGCGGCGTGATGAAAAAATTCCTGTCCCGCCATCAATGTTAGTATATTGAGGAATTTCCTGAATGATACTGCTGCTGGGCGCATTAACATCAATAAATGTATTCAGTTCGTAACCTCCGGCAGAAATGGTGACTACCACATCCCCTGCCCAACGTTTTACGTTGAGTGCATCATCAATTTGTTGGCCTAATAAGTTGTAGAAATTTTCACCCAAATAACTCACGCTCATGTTTTCACCACCCTTAAGACCAGTAGAAATACGTGTCCCAAGATACCAATCCATTGATTTATAAAGCGTATCGGGATTACCCGGCCTTAACTCTTTATAATAAAAAGTGAGGTTTACTTCGTAGCGTTTGCCATCCACTGCTGACCGCCATTCGACCTGGCTGGGAACGGTTGCCGTAAAGTTGAACACAAAGCCACCCGGTTTAACCACGCCAAACGATTTTACAATATCACTTTGTGCGCTGATTTGCTTGTCGCCCCGGTTAATGACAAGCTCATAGCTGGCAGCAGCATCCAGCGGAGCTGTGGTATAATAAAGCAACTGATTGGGGAAGTAAAATATAGAATCGCCGGCTAATTTATTGCGTAATGTTATGGTATCGAGCATTATAGCGGGCAAGTCATTATTATTCTTACGGCCTTTGAGTTGCACATCCAGTTTACCGGCATAGTTGCTCGAATCAGGATTTGTTGCCATCACTAATGCATTGCCGGGTCCTGTGAAAGCTTTCGTGATTTTGATAAAAGTGGTGTCCTGATCGGAATCCAACAGACCGTATACAACCATCATTTCTTTATAGTCTGCATACAATTCTACATCGGTGCTGCAGGAAGAAAGTGCTACAAAAAGTAATAAGCCTGCAAAAAATCCAACAAAAATATTTTTCAACCTCATAGTAAATTTTATGTGATGTGCCTGAAAAGCAGTATTTTAAATTTTTTGTACTACTTCGGCCTTGTTTAAGAACTGGAAACGGCCAAATTTACTATATATTTTAATGCTGACAATAATTTGTAAGAAACCGGTTTAAGTCAACCAGTTCGCTATGTTAAGTGTAAGCGTTTCTTTAGTTTTTAGATAAAACAGGGTTTAACTTAAACGATCGCACTCCATTAAGCACTTTTTCACGTGCTGTCTTAGTTTTCTTTAAAATGATTAATGACAAAAAATCGTTTACTTTTGCTGTTTCTAATTCCTAAATTAAGGTTATGTATCTATCTCAAGATATTCCGAAAATCACCACGCACGTGCTGCAGGAAATGAAACTTAAAGGTGAAAAAATTGCCATGCTCACTGCTTATGACTATTCGATGGCACAGATTCTTGATGAGGCCGGCATTGATGTGATTTTGGTTGGCGACAGCGCCTCCAACGTGATGGCGGGTCACAAAACCACCTTGCCTATCACGCTCAACGAAATGATTTACCACGGTAGCTCAGTGATGCGTGCAGTAAAACGATCGCTGGTCGTTGTTGATATGCCTTTTGGCACCTACCAGGGCAACTCCAAAGAAGCACTCAACTCGGCCATCCGTATTATGAAAGAAGCAGGCGTTAATGCCGTGAAACTTGAAGGCGGCGAAGAGATTGTGGAATCTGTTAACCGCATTTTAAGTGCTGGAATTCCAATCCTGGGCCATTTGGGACTTACCCCTCAAAGCATCAATAAATTCGGCACTTACGTTGTACGCGCTACCGAAGAAAAGGAAGCTGAAAAGCTGCGCCGCGATGCAAAAATCCTGGAACAGGCCGGTTGTTTTGGTATTGTTTTGGAAAAAATTCCCGCCGAGCTGGCTGCTGAAGTTACTCAATCGATAAGCATTCCGACTATTGGCATTGGCGCGGGCAGCAAGGTGGACGGCCAGGTGCTTGTGCTGCACGACATGTTGGGCATCAACACGAAATTTTCGCCACGTTTTTTGCGCCGCTACAATAACCTGCACGACGAAATTATTAACTCGGTTTACAACTATATCGGCGATGTGAAATCGGCCAGCTTCCCGAGCGAAAAAGAACAATATTAACAGCAATAAAAGTCGTTAGCGTCCCAAATTATGTCGTTATCCTTTAGCGAACGTATTTTGTTTGAAGACAACCATTTGTTGCTGGTCAACAAATTAGCTTCTGAGCTGGTGCAAGGCGACAAAACCGGTGATGAATGCCTGCTGGATCAGGCACGCGCCTACCTGAAATGGAAATACAACAAGCCCGGCGAAGCTTTCGTGGGGCTTGTCCATCGTATCGACAGGCCAGTGAGCGGCGTTTTGTTGCTGGCCAAAACCAGCAAAGCGCTGAGCCGTCTTACCATCCAGCTCAAAAATCACGATTGGCAAAAAGTGTATCTCGCTGCCGTAAAAAATGCACCACCCAAAACAGCTGACAGCCTGACACATTTTTTGGCAAAAAACGAGAAACAGAATAAATCTTATGTGGTAAAAGCCGACACAAAAAACGCCAAAGAAGCCCGTCTGAGTTATAAATTACGCGAAAAATCAGATCAGTATTTTCTCTTAGAAGTGATTTTATACACCGGGCGTCATCACCAAATTAGAGCCCAACTGGCGGCTATCGGATGCCCCATAAAAGGAGATCTTAAATACGGTTTCAAGCGCTCAAATCCCGATGGATCAATAAGCTTACATGCCTGGAAAGTCACTTTTACGCATCCGGTTAGCAAGGAAGAAATTACGGTTACAGCGCCGCCGCCAGCCGGTCAACCCTGGCAGTTTTTTAACACGCTGTAATGGGTTAACGTTATCTTTTATTGCGCAGAGGCTTTCGTATCAAAAATAATCATTGTTGTTAGATTAATATTTATGTCGTCCCTAAGGGACTTTTATTCTCCTATTAACATCTTATCTACCAATATTTTGTCCCTAGCGGGACAGCCCCGCTAGGGGCTAAATGTTGGTAAAAAAAATAAGAACCCCAAAATTTTGCTAAGTCCCTTAGGGACGCAATATCCAAGCAATTAAAAATTAACCGCATCATTAGACTGGACAGCAATGAACAAAAATATTATTATTTTTCTTGCTTTACATAACGGTTACCAAACCTCATCAAATAAATAAACCAAAAGAATAAAGTTCCCAATTTGCGAATTTGTTTTATCTTTGCAATAGAATAGTGTACAATGGAGAGAATATTTGCTAAGAGCACATTGAGAGATTTCTGGTTAGCGCATCCTGATTCAGAACAATATTTAAAAACATGGTTCGACACGACAATGAATTCTAATTGGAAAACACCAAATGATGTTAAGCAAACTTATACAAATGCCAGTATCCTAAAGGATAGCAGAATAGTTTTTAATATTAAAGGCAATGCATATCGACTAGTAGCGAAATTCAATTTCGAAAAACAATGGATTTTTATTCGCTTTCTTGGAACGCATTCTGAATATGATAAAATCAATGCCGACACAATCTAAATATAAAGACATGAACATTAAACTTATAAAGACAGCTATTGATTATCAGCAAGCATTAAAAAGACTTGAGGTGATTTTTGATGCTGCAATTGGAACTCCAGAAAGTGATGAGGCTGATGTTCTTGGATTAATAATTGACGACTACGAAAAGAAACATTTTCCAATTGAAGCACCTGATCCAATCGAAGCCATCAAAATAAGAATGGAAGAAATGCAACTGAAACAGATTGATTTAATTCATGAAATTGGTGGGAAAAGCAGGGTCTCGGAAATCCTGAACCGAAAACGAAAGCTGACTGTTGATATGATTCGCAAATTGACAGTAAGATTGAACCTCTCACCCGGACTTTTAATTGCTGATTATCAGTTGACAAGATAATATGTACTTTTGTCAACACTATAAATGCTTTATGGTTTATAGGCTTATGAAAATGAAAACTTTAGCTTCAAATATAAATCGCTGTATGTTGAGAGAAAAGTCTTTCAAAGTCCACGCAAAAGCATAAACTAACCGATACACGCCTTTTATGAGCCGTAAACACCAACTCCTATTTTTACTTTTCTTGCTCCCCTTTTGGCTTTCAGCGCAATATTACCTGAGCGGAGAAGACCCTGCCAGACTGCGCTGGAAACAAATTAACACAAACTATTTCCGAATAATTTACCCACAAGAATCAGCTCTGCAAGCGCAAAAATTAGCCCGCTTACTCGATCAAACCTACCAGGCCAGCCGATTGGATATTGCCAGTCCGGCTGTGAAATCCGATTTGATTTTACACAACCAGTCCGTGATTTCCAATGCCTCTGTGGCCTGGGCGCCGCGGCGTTTAGATTTTTACACCATGCCCGCTCAGGATGGCTATGCGCAGGATTGGTTTAAGCAACTGGCAGTGCATGAACTACGACATGTGGCACAAATCAGCAAGCTAAACCAAGGTTTTGGTCACGCACTGAATATTATTTTAGGCCAACAGGCTTCGGCAGGATTGCTGGGTGCTTTCATTCCGATGTGGTTTATGGAAGGCGATGCCGTGACCAACGAAACCATGCTAAGCTATTCAGGCCGTGGACGTGATGGGATTTTTCTTTCAAAACTGCGGGCGCAGCTGTTGCAAAAAGGTTATTACGTTTATGACAAAGCCTATTTTGGCTCCTATAAAGATTATACACCAAACATATACGAGCTGGGTTATTATCTGGTAGCGCACAACAAAGTAAAATACGGGCCGCTGCTCTGGGAAAATGCACTCCGTCAAACAGCCCGAAAACCCTACACTTTTGTGCCATTTAGCCTCGGCATAAAACAAATTACCGGAAGCGGGAAAAACACGCTGTATAAAGAAACGATGTACGATCTGTATGAAAACTGGAAAACCACATACGACACCAGCTATTACATTCCGGTTGAACAACTTAGCCCGACCAAAAAAGCTTATACCAGCTACCGTTTCCCACAGCAAATTTCTGACGGAACTATTATCGCCCTGCGAACTGCCATCAATGAAGTGAGCGAGTTTGTACTGATAGATAAGGGCAATGAAAAAGTACTATACAAGCCGGGAGCTGTGTTTCCTTATTCACTTTCAGCAACAGACAGCCTATTGGTTTGGAACGAGTTGCAACCTGATTTACGTTGGTCAAACCGAGACTACGCGGTGATAAAAGTGGCTGGTATTGGCAATAAAGCTATCCGGCAGATAAGTTTCAAAAGCCGTTATTTTGCACCAGATATTAGTGCAAACAATAAAAAAATCGCCTGCGTAAACAGCACGGTAGAAGGCAAGCATTTCGTTGTAGTTTTAGATGCCGAAAACGGCGATATTCTATTGGAGTCAGTGCTTGAAGACTATTTCCCGGCTACTCCAAAATGGCATCCTGACAACCAACAAATTGTGGTCGTAATGACCGGGAACGAAGGCAAAGCTTTGTTTCTTTTCGACACCCGATCAAATAGTTGGGAGCAGCTTAGCCCTTTTAGCTTCACAGACATTCAGCTATCGGATGTTACTGCCAATCAAGTGATTTTTAGCGTTTCGCAAGATGAAGTCAGTCAGATTTACGCCTTAAATCTGGAAAACAGGACAACAATAAAGTTGGTTTTAGTTCCTTTTGGAGCTACCGATGGGGTTTTTGACGCACAGCGGCAACGGCTTGTTTTCGCTGATTATACCGCCGATGGTTTTCGTTTGGTAGCTGCCGATGCGCAAAATTTTCTGAATGAAATTATCCCAGCAGAATTGCCCACGAATTTCCCACTGGCAGACCAACTTGCACAAATAGGAAGCCTGGTGATAGACACGCTACAGACCAGCGACAGCCTTTATCCCGAAAAAAAATACAGCAAACTGGCTCATCTGTTTAATTTTCACAGTTGGTCGCCAGCCTTTGTGGATGTCGATAATATCAGCCTGAAACCGGGTGTAAGTTTGTTTTCGCAAAATAGCCTGAGCACAATGGTTACGGAGCTTGGCTATGCTTACGACATGAATGAGCAAGTTGGAAAAACAAGTGTGAATATACAATACAGAGGTTTTTATCCAATCCTAAATGCAGGTTTTAGCACTGGCCTGCGCCGCGATGAAACCGTGATCGACACCACTTTATACAAGCTGAAATGGCAAGAAACAGACTGGAACTTTGGCGCACAACTGCCGCTTAATTTTACGCGCGACAAATGGTTAAGAGGATTACAGCCCGGAGTTTCTGTGCGCTATTTAAAGCGTACAATGGATCCTGATATTGGTGTTAATTTCAAAGAAAGTAGCGCAACAGCTTTTTCTTATGATGTATTTGCTTATCAACAATTGCGGCTTTCCAAGCGGGATATTTATCCACGCTTCGGACAAAATTTACAGCTTGTTTTTCGGCATAGCCCACTGGCGAATGAGCCTTCCGAACAGTTTTTTGCCGCTGCAAATATTTATTTTCCGGGCTTATTCAAACACCATGGCATCAAGCTGTATGCTGCCTATCAACAGGAAAACAGTGGGTTTTACAATTTTGGAAATTTGGTTTCAGTGGCTCGCGGCTACAACAATTTGTTTTTTGACCAAAAAAGCTCCTTTAAATTGGATTATGTTTTCCCCATTGTATATCCTGATATTAATTTACCCAGCTTTTTTTATCTGCAACGGTTGCGGGGAGGCTTCTTTGCCGATTATTTTATGGGCGAAAGCACCCGGTACTCTGCCAACCTAAGCAGTGCCGGTGCAGAGCTCTATTCCGACTGGTATTTCTTCAACCTTCCCGCGCCGGTCATCCTTGGTGGCAGGATCAGCAGGGCTTTTGATAAGAACGAATGGGTAGCAGAATTTTTATTTGGTATCAATATCAATGCGCTGTATTAATGTTATGATTGAAATTAATGAGTGAACTTGAAGCATTTCAACAATCAAAAGCAAACCACACTGCCATTTTACGGACATACTGTACACCCCCGAACAAAACTGTTCGCTTTGAACACAAGAAGTTATCGTTGAAAATGGAGAAAACACAAGGTTAATAGCCTCATTTTGAGCGTATTATAATTTTTGGCACAACATGAGATGCGGCATGTACTACTTCTAAGATATTTATTGAGAAGATAAACAGACGTAAAGCTTTGGAATTGAATCTTTTGAAATTCATAACCTCATTAGCTCTTGAACTATTCAACATACTTTAAACTTTAGCTCACTTCCAGCTTTAGGCACTCCCCCCTCTTTATCCTGCATTCCCGAAACACCTAACAAGTTGTAGATCCTAAAAATCATGTAAATTCCTGATAATTTGCAAAATAATTCAGATTTTATTTGGGGTTATCATCGTTATGTTATATATTTGCACGCATAACG